>CAMCMB010000039.1 GCA_945875845.1 Pirellula staleyi DSM 6068 | reverse complement strand
CAAGGAAGGTTCTGGATTTTAGCCAAGGCAGGTTTTTGAATCAGTACCAATTGCCAAGGTTGGTGGAATTTAACAAAACACCCACTCAGCCGCTAGAGAGCTTGCGCAATCATCTAAGGCCTACAGCACCATTCGTGCCTGGCACCTATATCCTGCCTATATCCAGCCCCCGTTGAGCTTGGAGGATGCAAAACGGGCCGTGGCAGACTTCGTGACCCATTACAACGACCATCGGCTTCACAGCGCGATTGGCTACGTAACACCACGCGACATGCTCGAAGGTAGGCAAGAAGTAATTCACGCAGAGCGTGATCGCAAATTGGAACTTGCTCGCGAAGAACGTGCACGACAACGAGCCACGCAACGAAATGTGAGCTATGATACGAATACTCGCCCGGAGGATAGGGCAATGCTGGGAAGCAACCCGAGCGCAGGGTCGACGTCGAAGGCAAGTTTAGTGGACGTCGTAAGCAGCCCGTTTATGGCGTCCACTCCTTTAACTTGCCTTTGACCACAATGCGACAAATCCCGGGGGTTTGGGGGCTGGCCCCCAATGAGAACAAACAGCCTTTAGTCCATTCATCACTAAGCTAAACTCGAACACCGTTTACGCTACTCACGCTGGGCCAAAACAATGACACGAGCCCATCGAATGTGTCGCAATCTGGGTTCACAGAATGGTCGGAACTGAGGCTGTTGGCTGACGCCCAATGGCAAGGATATTTCGCCTCCGGGCTGAGACGATGATTTGCATGATGGAGAAATCTCCGATGCAATTGGTCGTTTTTAAAGATCTGCGCAAAATGGTGTCGCGAGCAACACCCCGTTTGCGATTTGGATGATAGGGACGAATCCGACGTCGGCGGCCGTTACACGGTGATGCCGGTCGTCGTACTGTGGCTCAAGAGTGTTCATTCCTTTCATCATCGGTAGACAAAACCATGAGATCCTTTCCGAAGTTCGTGTGTTTGTATTTGTTTTGGTTTGGTATTGCCGTCGTGGCTCCGGCGCAAGAAGTAGATCTTGGTGATCGCGCCGCCGCAGAGATGGCGTACAAGAAGTTGCAACAGCGATGGACCGAGTATCGCCGACAGCCCAGTGGGCCTAGCACCTGGAATTCCATCAAGGGACGGTCGCGCGAATTCGTAGCGGACCCCGCAGACGAGAGGAAGCGTGAAGCGCTGTTACCAGAACCTCAATGGCAGTCTCTCGTTCGGAACTCCAAGGCAGAGTTCGTCGAACCTGAGATTAGACGGTCTGAGAAAGGAGTGTTGCGAGTGACTTTGGAAGCTCGCTACGGGGATCATTTTATTGGGAAAGATCCTGTTCATCTACGTGGGTTCAATGGCAAGCTCGTCGGCCCGACGTTGCGTGCAAAGCCCGGCGACAAGCTGATTATCACCTTCGCGAACACTTTGCCGGGTGAGCGCTGGTCACCCAACATGATGAATACCATCAACAGCTTCAATACGATGAACATACACTTTCATGGCTTGCATGTATCGCCGAATGGCATTAGCGACAACGTGCTCATCCAAGTTGGTCCTTACCAAACACAGGAGTACGTCGTTGAAATTCCAGAGAATCATACGACAGGTACATACTGGTATCATCCACATCGCCATGGTTCTACAGCCGGTGACGTCGCAAGCGGGATGTCGGGCGCGCTAATCATCGAGCCCAAGGAAGAGGAACCGGGTTTGGATAATATCCCTGAGATCAAAGCCGCCAAGGAACGGGTGATGGTATTAAACCAGATTCCTTACATCAACACAGACGATTCCGGTAAGACGTTCAAGGCGGGCGTGGTGGAGGCCGAGTACGCCGATCGCATGTTCGGTCCCACGGATTGGGCGAAACTGGGACGTCACACTACCGTCAACGGTGTTCAACTGCCGGTGATCCGTATGCAGCCGGGTCAGATCGAACGTTGGCGCATCGTGGACAGCGGCCAGAGAGAGAAAATTCTGCTCACGATCATCGGCAAACAAAAGGAATCAGCTCCAATCAACTTCCACGAGATTGCCGTCGACGGTTTGGCCCTGGGTAAGATCATCGAATCGGAATCCATTGAACTATGGCCTGGGTATCGATCGGATGTGCTGGTCCAGGCTCCGTCAATTCCAGGCGAATACTTCTTGGTCGATGATCCCGCCCCCGCCGCGACGACCATGAGCGGGCTGGACAAAGAGCTCACCTACGTCGCTCGCATCATCGTCGAGGGGGCTCCTGTGAAAATGAAGTTACCCAACCCCGAAAGCCTAAAGGACCTGCGTCTGCCGTCCATTCAAGACAAAGAAATTACCGGTAAGCAAGAGGCCACATATGGCATTTTTAAGGCCGGTAGTTCCGTGGCTTTTACGATCGACGGCAAGTCGTTTGACATGGAAACAGCTCGCACGCTCTATCTCAACGATGTCGACGAATGGACGCTCCGTTCGATCAATGATGTAGGTCGCGTTACCCACCCCTTTCACATTCACGTCAATCCCTTCGAAGTTACCTCGATTATGGTACCTGTCGTTGTCGATGGACAGATCGTCAGGGAAAATGGAAGGCCGAAACTTGAAGAGAAGTTGAAAAACGGTCCCGTATGGCGCGACACGGTGATGATACCGGGTGACGGTTTGGTTACCATGCGAACGCGTTACACGGATTTCGTAGGTACGTTTGTGCAGCATTGCCATATCTTGGATCACGAAGACCAAGGGATGATGCAATTGATCGATATTGTCGATCGAGGAAGTGTTCCCGCCTCGAAGGTAACATCGATATCGAAGCCTGGATCGATCGCGCCGGACTTTACCTTGATGGATGGAGATGGAATCACGCACTCTCTAACCGAATTCGATGGTAAGCCGACAGTCCTGTTTTTCTTTAAGGGACACGGATGCTTGCATTGTGCCCAGCAGGTTGCTGCGTTCACGGAGCACTATTCAACGTACTTGTTAAGTGGAGTGCAAGTCATTGGTGTCACCTCGGACAGTGTGGAGGCATTGAAATCCTCGCTTGAGTCAACGCCCTGTCCATTCCTGTTGCTAGCAGATCCCGACGGGCGTGCCTTTGCCAAATTCGATTGTGTCGCCGCAACCGGACTGCAACATGGAACGTTCGCATTGGATGGAAACCGAAAAATCAATTGGCGGACTATTGGCTCATCTCCGTTCTTGGCTGTTGCAGATTTGCTGTCGCTGTCGTTGGAGAGCGAATCGACACCGAGCAACTCAGGATCCACCAGCCCACCGACCGTTCGGAATATACAATCCGCGCGCTAAGCCTTTCTACGTCTTTTGTTTTGTGAGTTACTCTATCAAGGATCCGTATTATGAAGCTTCCACGAAGAACCGCCCTCAAACTTGTGTCGATGGGTGCAGTCACGGTATTTGCCGGGCAAGTGACTTTCGCGCAGCAAGTCCTTCGGACTCGTCGCAGTTTGTCGGGGATGGCCTTGGATGATGACGATCTTTCCGCATATCGTGACTTTGTTAGATTGATGAAAGCAAAAGATCAGTCCAAGCCTGTCAGTTGGCTGGGCTTCGCCAATCAACATGGGAGGTGGCCGGATGGATTCAAGTTCTGCCCGCACGGCGATTGGTATTTTTTACCTTGGCATCGAGCGTACGTTTTGATGTACGAAACAGCGGTTCAAGCGTTGACGGGGAAGAGTAATTTTGCGATGCCCTATTGGAATTGGACCGAAATGCGATTGCTGCCCGACGCGTTCGCCAATCCGATGTACAAGGGACGAACCAATCCGCTCTTTGTAACAAATAGAAACAGTCTAACCGGAGCGAACGCACTAACGGATTCTATCGTTGGGCAGACCCAGGTCATCGACAAAATATACAATGAAACCGTATACGAAGCGTTCGGCACTACTCGTAATCCAAGTCAAACGGATGTCGACCCGCAATGGGTTCCTGCAGGAGGAGGTTTTCAAGGGATTTTGGAACGCTCGCCACACAACCTTGTCCACAATAAAATCGGCGGGTACATGCCTAGATATGATTCTCCACGCGACCCTATCTTCTTTATGCATCATTCCAATATCGATCGCATTTGGGATCACTGGAATGCACTGGGGCGAAAGAATTCAACCGATCCACTTTGGTTAAACATGTCCTTTACCAACAATTACTTGAAGCCGGATGGAACCCCTTACACGACCATCGTCAAAGATCTTCAAAACATCAGTGATTTCGGGTATCGCTATGATTTCCAACCTCAATTGGACAATAGGCAATCCGATCCTGGTCGTGAAAGCCGACTTCTTGCTGTTCTGCAATCCAAGCCAGGAACCAACGTCGTGGGCACCCAACGATTCGGAGGATTGAACAAGCGAGCCGCCACTGCTTCCAGCCCGTTGGCACAAAGCATGAGTCTAACAGAGTCTAGTTTGAATGCTGTCACCACACCTGCGGATGGAAAAGTCGAAGAGGTCTTCGCTTTGATCGATGATATCGCGTTGGGCGATAACGTGCGCGGCTTTCGAGTGTTCGTGAATCATCCTGAGCTTTCCATCGAGACTCCCGACACCGACCCGCATTATGTCGAGACGATTGGGTTTTTGGACCATAGCGGCCACGGGGACGACGCGAACAAGCATTTACCAAGTGTCCTCGTGAATTTGACTGCGACCCTGAAACGATTGCGTGGCTTTGATCGTTTGAAGGCAGGGGAAATCAGCGTTCAACTTATTCCTATTCCCGTGAGTGGTGTTATCATTGACAGCGTTGGACAGGTGGTTCCCGGCTCCATCGAAATCGTCGTTCTTTGATCGGCGAAATACCAAGGTGAATCATGATTGGCAAAGAAAAAGATGTGGGGCTCCTGTTTTGCGTCGCAATTTGTATTGTCACATGCTCATCATGCTCGCGAGGTCCAAGCCCAGTGCCGCCAACGGACATACCTTCGTCGCAAGCAGAAAGTCTGGACGAAGGGGGAGCGAAGATATTCCGATGGAAATCTAAGTGCGACTCCGAAACGAAGCGATTGGTGCGGCTTGGACGACGACGTATTGCTATCGACGTTACGGCCTACAAGCCGCCGTCGTCTGGAACTTCAACTTTTGTCGTACATCTTGTGCTTGCCAATGGTAAGGGTCGACAAGAGATTGGACGTTTTGGACTTCATCCCGACGCACCCTTTCGGTCATCGGACACCGTAAGCCCTCACCGCTTCCAATTTTCGATGTCCGAATATGCAGAGTTGCTTGAGACCGACGAAATCCAAATCGAAGTCTCGATCGACACCGTTGAAAAGCGAGAGCACAATGGGGTGGCCGAGCTCTCTATTTATTGGTTTGATCTGGACAACTAATAAAACGCCGCAGAGCTCCGAGATCACACGTGTCTTGCTCCAGTAGGAAGTGGAATTTCCGTTGAATAGGTTAACATAACCTTTTCACCGGAGAGATTTCCATGACCAATTCACGTAGGAAATTCACAGCGGAACAAAAAACAGCCATCGTTCGGCGGTACCTAAAAGGAAAAGAGTCAATTGCCACGATAGCCGAAGAGCTATCGATTCAGCCAACGCAAATCCATCAGAGGGTTGCTGTGGTGATGGAGGAGAACGTTCGGGCAAAAAAGCCAATGGGGACCTCTAGCAGGCGTTTGGGTCCCTTCACGATATTCGCGGCAGGATTTTCGACTACATGAAGTACCGGATCGAGCGATCGGACATTCCATGCAAAGACCTTCGGAAGTGGGCCAGACTGGGACCTTTTGAGTCAGTACAAGTGGAGCTTTCATCGGTTTATCGATACACAGCGTATTCATGCTAGGTGCATCAAAACCTGTTAACCACATGTCTCGAACACTTATTTCAAGCACCGCATGCGATCTCGATACTCGTGTTCACCGATCGCCTGTTTTAGAAATTGATAGCTCAATGCATAGTGCTGCATCCGCATTGCGTCCTCCGTTTCGTGTCCTGCACGATATGCGACGCGACCAATGCGATAGTTGTCTTCCAAGTCCGCCAGCTTGGCTTGTTTTGCGATTGTATCGCGACTAAGTGCGATCACGTATTCGCAGTACGATTGCCCTTGGGCGCGTGTTAAAAGAATAATCGCTTGGATGGCTGAATCGCTGATCTCGTTGCGACGTAGTTCGTCGACCGTTCCAGTCGTATCTTCTAGATAATCATGAAGTACGGCGGCCTGCTTTTCGAACGGATCGCTGACGCTCTCCATGACGCGCAATAAATGCAGGATATAAGGATGCCCCGCCTTGTCTCGTTGGCCGAGGTGTGCGTTCACTGCCAATACGATCGCGCGTTCGAGTGCGTCCCACGGTTGGGTATTCAAGCGGTAACCTTTCGATAGAAGTGAAATCGATGACGATTCGTGGCGTCGGATTCGTACACGGAAAGGCTCATTTTGTTAGCTTGCTAAAAGTTGGTTGTCTCGTAGCCATGTCACCGCATCACGAATGGACTCATCCACTGGCCTGGGTTTGTAACCCAACTCATCGATGGCTCGCTGACTTGAGTACCAATGAAACTGCGATGCCATCCCAATGGCTGCCGAGTTGACATCCAATTCACGGCCAAGAACCTTGCTAAGCATATCACCGACAACACTCCCCACAAATCGACCCGGCGCTCGCATGTAGGTGAATGGTCCACGTTTTCCCAACTCGGTTGAGATACGTTGCCACAGTTCGAGATACGTGAGATTCTCCCCACCAAGTATATAATGTCGTCCTGGCTTTCCTAGTTGGATTGCCTGGAGGATTGCGTCGGCGACGTCGCGCGGATCGCAGACCGTGCAACCGCCAGAGGGGGCTAAAGGTGCAAAGCCCTGCAAGCCTTGGATCATTCGACCGCTGCTCGGTTTCCAATCCCAAGGCCCGAGCATAAATCCTGGATGGACGATCACGACATCTTGACCTGATTTAGCCGATTCTACAGCGAGTTTTTCGGCGGCTCGCTTGGTTACGACATACGTACAAGGAACCTGTCCATCCCCGACGGTTTGCTCGTTCGCCGGGTTTTCCTGCGCGCCAACGGCTAGCGTATTTACGGTAGAAATGTGAATAAACCGGACGCGATGTTTGGCAGCTTCTGCAAGCAGTCGCTGGGTCCCATCGCGATTCACTTGCAACCCCTCCTCGAGGCGTGACCAGCCGATTTGGATATGAGCCGCACAATGTACCACTGCATCGAAATGACTCTCAAAGACCTGAGACAGGTCCTCGGCCCTCGTTAAATCAACCGAGTAGACAGCTACGTTCAGGCCGGTAAAAGGCCGGCTATTTCGATCGGATCGGCACAGACTGGCAACCTCGAACCCTCGACTCAATGCCTGTCGAATGACGTTATTACCTAAAAGTCCGGTTCCACCAGTGACTAGAATTCGCACGTGACCAAATCCTTAAAATTGTTGCTCAAAACCACGTTGGAGCCCCGTTTTTGGCCTGCATGGTTGACCCACGCAACCGTCAAGTAAGGGGGGCTGCTACGTTAGTACCAAACGCGGTACAATGTCAAGCTTCTCTTCTCACTACCGAATGACGAAAACAACCGATGCCGATCATAACCACTCGAAATCTCTACAAACAATTCGGCACGGGGGATTTGGCCGTAGAGGTATTGAGGGGTGTCGATCTTACCATTGAAAGCGGCGAATTTGTGGCTGTCATGGGCCCTTCTGGGTCTGGAAAAAGCACGCTCATGAGTATCATTGGCGGAATCGAACCGCCGACAATTGGGCAAGTGATTTTGGATGGTGTGGATATCGCGAATTTGAATGATGACGAACGCACATTACTGAGACGGCGAAAAATCGGGTTTGTCTTTCAAGCGTTCAATCTGATTCCGACGCTTTCTGCAGTCGAAAACATTTCCTTGCCGCTGGAATTGGATGGTGTCGATTGGAAGACAGCCAAGAAACAGGCCATGGAGGCGCTCGAACGCGTCGAGCTCACGCACAGAGCCGATCATATTCCAGCCAAACTCTCGGGTGGTGAGCAGCAACGTGTTGCAGTCGCGAGAGCTATCGTGATCAAACCTGCGATCTTACTGGCCGACGAACCTACTGGAAACCTGGATTCGCGGCAAAGCGGTCGCATTACCAAGTTGCTCGGCGAACTAGCTACCGATTCAAAACAAACCATCGTGATGGTGACCCATGACGCCAATGTAGCGAAATCGGCATTTCGATTGCTCATGTTTCGCGATGGCAACATCGAACGCGATCTTTCGCATGAAGAGTTTGCTGCCAATGCGCAGGCGTTTAACATGGGGTCGGGGCAGTTTCCAAAGGTTCCGTCGCGTCCGATCGACCCCGCGATTCTCTCGGAGGGGAATCGCTAATGCCACTGAGGAAACTATCTGTTCGGGAAATTCAGTCGCGACCAACCCGCAGTTTGCTTACCTTGCTTAGTATCGTGATTGGAGTTGCAGCCATTGTTGCAACTTCTCTCGCATCGACATCGGCGCAACTCGCTCAGATCGCGATGGTGCGAGCCGTAACAGGAAGTGCATCCCTTGAAATTGAAGGAGCCGGAAGTTTATCCTTTGATGGCAAGCCGTTGGAGCCGATTGCAAGTCTGCCGGGTGTGGCCGTGGCGTCGCCCATTCTTCGCCGCTATTCCAGCATGACGTTGTCCGGCGCTGCGAACTCCACTTCCGACGAGCCAATAACACCGACACGTTTCCGAGTGCAGTTACTAGGTGTCATCCCGACTCTGGACAAACAAGTTCGAAGTTATCAGTTGGTGGAAGGCGGTGGGCTAGAACAGACCGAAGGCAACACTCCAGGCGTATTGATGGATGCCAGCTTTGCGAAGTCCACCAACGTAAAAGTGGGAAGTGAAGTGCGCTTTCTCACGAAAAGTAGTTTGCAACCGAAGGCTGCGACCGTTGTCGGCTTAATCAAGCCAAACGATGCGAGCGCCGCACTGCAATCTGGACTCATCGTTGCAGACCTCACGACCGTTCAGCGATGGTCACGTGCGCCGGGCAAACTCGATGCCATTCAAATTGTCCTGGACACGGGCGCAAAGATGGAGAACGTGCGAGACGTGATCAAGGCCCAACTTCCGGAAGGCTTGAATGTGCGAGAGCCAACGCTGCGAAGTCAAGTCGCAAACGAAAGCACGATTGCACCACAGCAAGGGCTTCGATTAGCAACGTTATTCGCTTTAGTGATCTCGACGTTGATGATCTACAATACGTTTCAGATGAATGTCGGGGAACGTCGTAGACAGCTCGGAATCCTTCGGTCACTCGGTGGCACACGCAAGCAATTGCTTTTGATGATCGTTCGCGAAGGGCTATGGCTCGGCTCAATCGGTTCTATCTTGGGCTGCGTATTGGGGTATTTCGGAGACTCAATCCTTCGCAAGTCGACCGCTCAGTTATTGGAAATTGAAATTCCGCCGTGCCCTTTTTCGATTTGGCCCTATTTGATAGCAGCGCTATGCGGAGTAGCCATTTCTTTTATCGGCGCCTTCTTTCCCGCATTTCGTGCGTCGCGATTGTCACCCTCTGAGGCAATGCGAGTTGTCGCCACGGGCGAATTCGGAACCTCAAGAGTAGGATGGATTGGATTCGGCTGTACGCTCATCCTGATCGGAACCGCAATCCAAGTTCTATCGATCATCGCGATCATCGATGTAAAACATGCCATTTTCGGCGTCATGCTTATGAAGATAGGTATTGTCTTCTTACTCCCGGGAGTCATTGGAGACTTGACGGCTTGGGTGGCATGGCTGCTGGGTAGGTTTCTCCCGACGGAAGCCAAGCTGGCACGACGGCAAATCCTTCGCCATCGAGGCCGATCTTCTTTGACAATTGGAATTGTCTTTATTGCAATGGGATCTGGATTAGGTATGGCCAGTACCATTCTCGACAACATTCGAAACGTGGAGGGCTGGTACAAACGGACGATCGTCGGGGATTTTTTTGTTCGAGCTGCCATGCCGGATATGAATAGCGGGCAGTCGGCGGACATGCCCGATGGATTGGTTGAAAAAATTGTCGATATGCCTGGGGTTGAGTTGGTCGATATGCTTCGCTTTGTCAGTGCGCGAAGCAATGAAGCAACGGTCGTTGTTGTCGTTCGAAAATTTAACTCGACGACGCAGGACTATTTCGATTTGATTGAGGGGAATGAATCGGAAGTAATGTCGGGCGTTCGAAATGGAGAAGTTGTTTTGGGTTCGGTGCTTTCCCAACGGCTAAACCTTCATATGGGCGATACTATCCCGCTCGACACAAATCAAGGTTCGACGATGTTGAGAATTGCTGGAGTGACCAATGAGTATATCGCGGGCGGTTTGACTCTCTATCTCGAAGCCGAATTTGCAAAGAAACTTCTCAATATCGATGGCACCGATGTGGTTGTCATCAAGGCGATTCCAAAGGAGTTGGCTAATGTCGAAAATCAATTGCGAGCTTTATGCAACGAGGCAGGAATGATGTTTCAGTCGAATGTTGACTTGGAAAGAATCATTCAATCGAAACTCAACGGCATGGTGGGTGGACTCTGGGCTGTTCTCGCAGTTGGCACCTTGATTGCTGCGTTGGGGTTGATCAATACATTGGCCATGAATATTTTGGAGCAGACGCGAGAGATTGGTATGCTACGTGTCGTTGCAATGACGCGTTGGCAAATTCGCAAAATGATTTTAGCTCAGGCGATGATCATGGGAATCATTGGAATCGTTCCTGGCGTTCTGACAGGTATTTGGATCTCGTACGAAATCAATTTGACAACCATGCCGGTAACCGGTCATGACATCCAATATCAAATTCACCCTTGGCTATTGATTGGAGCGTTGCTGTTCGAGATATCGGTCGTGGTGGTAGCAGCCATGATCCCAGCGGAACGCGCCGCTCGGCTCAACCTCTCCACCGCCCTTCAGTACGAGTAAAAGCATTTCCTCTCAGAAAGCGTCCAATTAAGGTCATCTTAACCGCTCCCATCTGACCGAAGACATGCTCTTACTCGACAATGCCACCTAGATCAAGCGATTGACCATCCCCCTTGTTTCCTAATTTCGAAAACACCGCTGGGTGTATTGAATAAGATATAACGTGAGTTGCTCCATCCACGAAAACAAAATTACATCCATTGGCATGGCTTGATCCAAACTGCGAAATCGAGCCAAGTTGGCTATCGCCATCACCGACCGGTGGACCAACGGTAAAGCGATGTAAGTCTCGGTTCTCACCGGCGGTTAAGGGCTGATTAAAACCATTTCCCAAGTACTGTTCGCCGCGCGGTGCCCATTTTTCACCGCAGTAAATTACTTGACTCGCCCCGTCCAGAACATTCGATTGTTTTACTTCGGATCTAACGAAGGACATGCCACTCGCCATGCTTGTCGACGGCCAAACATAATGAATATCTGTCAGCGACGCAGGTCCGCTATAGGTCTCCCACGAAATGTCTCCCGCGTTCACCGCAAAGTCAACGCGGGCTAGATCCACGACCGTTCCCCCAAAATGATAATCGAGCGGTTCTCTCACCGGGTTTATCACGGGAACTGGACGTGAGGGGCATAAGAATGTGTCAACGGACATTCGAACATAGGATTGAAATTGTTCGCGTGAATGTCGTCGACTCTCAGTTGGAGACATTTCATAAAGGCGTGTCTGCTCGATGAACGGCAAAATAGAAAACAGCCAACCCCCCGGCTGCTTTGCTCCAAAGCCCCTATCATGCAACCCTACCCACAAATACCCCCAACCATTCGAGGGGTAAAATCGCACGGCGGACTCGTGCAACATTGCTGCTTGTCCGCATTGCCTCAGGTTATTAACGCACTGAACCATTCGTGCGCGTTCTCGTGCCGCGGAAACAGCTGGCAGAGTTAGAGATGCCAAGATTCCAATGATTCCTATAACTACAACCAATTCAATGATTGTTACGCCCTCTCGGAAATGGCGACCGCTTGATTGGGGGGAAGAGTCCAGAGGCCTTCGAAAGTTCAAAGCGTATACAATGATTATGGCAACGCCAAGGAGGATGGATGTTCGTGCAATCGTCATCCATCCTATAGGATCCAGGTGTGAAGTTCCAAAGCATCCACAATTGATCTGCATCCCATACGCGAACGCTGCAATCTGAGAAACCAGGTAAGTACCAAAAACAAAGCATGCGACGATCGATGCAGCTCGTGCTAGTTCTCCTATGAGCATTCCGACTCCACAGGCGATATGCATGATGGGCAGCAAAAGCGAAAGAGTTTCGGCTGCAACTACAGGAATGAACTGATAGTTGACAATAGAGACGAAATGATCAGGTGGGTTCCTTAGATGCAACACTCCACTCACCATTAGAATCGTGGCCAAAACTATCGTCGCAAATTTCAATAAAAATGTATACCACCACGTCACTTGCGCACCTCGCAAGGCATTCCAGCACGTTCCCATGCCAGCATTCCCGGCCGGAAAATTCGTAATCGATGAAATCCTAAACGCGTCAACTCACCTGCAATGATATCCGAAAAATGACACCCAGCGGATTGACAGTAGAGAACAAACTCTGTCGTTAACGGTAGGCCATGGGTCATCTCAAGTAGCTGTACAGTCGCAATGTCGACTGGCATGTTGACTGCGTTGGGCAAATGCGCATCGACAAAATCGAAATCGTAGCGGCAGTCAATAATAACGCTGGAATTGGAAGGATCGTGACAAACGCAACTCAACTCATCGATACTAATTTCCGGGAATTGGGTTGCGCCAAGTTCATGCGCAATTGCAAATGCGTTAGCTCGACGAATCTTTGGAATACTGGGCGAGCAATAGCAGGCGACAAAACCGCAGAGAATCACGCAGCAGAACACCACAAGCTCATTCATTAGGGTAGGTGATAAAAGACAATGGAATACACTTGAACCCAAAAAAACAAGACTCAATGCAACGGCAATTTGCAAGGTGAAGACAAAAATATCTGTAGAAACAAAGTTTGGTGGAGATTGGTTTCGAGAAAAGACACAGACTGCAATACCGTCCCATCTCGAAACCAAGTCAGATACATCAACCAGAAACGAACCACCCTCACCGTCCTTTACCAACGCCTTTCCATCTTGGATTCCAAGAAACAACAACCAATGCGTATACTTGCCGGGTCTGCCTCGAGGGCTCACGTGCAAAACTAGCGGTTTTGAAGATGATCGAAGCGTGAAGGCGCTTAGCCATCGATACGTCGTTGCCTCCGCACCCAAAAACCTTGCTGCTTTCTCTAAATCGTCGCTCGAACTCCCTTTGTACGAAGACACAAAGTCCGTCTGCAGTAGATCGTCAAACGGCAAAGTTACCGATTGTCCATCCTCGCGCAGCACGGTGGAAACAGCACCATACACCGCATAAATACCACAGTAGTTTCCCAAAGTTTGCTGGCGAGGAATCTGTGCTCCATGGACAAAATTTCCAAGCATGCTTGTGCAGATTAGAATGCAAAGTACTGCATGCAACGCAAAGGATTTGGTCATGGTATACTTCGGAACCCCGGTTGCTGTTTTTTCTTGCGATTCAATCTGTTAAGAATAACCACGATCAACGGAATAGCGATAAAACAAAGCAACAACCAAAAATAGGTCTCGAAGTTTCTGCCTCCTGTCGATGCAAACTGTGATTGACTCAAATCGTCGATGGTCCCTTTGTGATAGACCCGAACCACCTTGCCGTCTTGCCAAACAGCTTTGATTTGTTCTTGTCCGTCCAAAAAAACGCGAGTGCCGTTCGGAATCACCTCTGTCAAAAGGGCGTTCACCGTTCCACCGAAAGTCATACCAGTGGCAACCATGTTTGACGTTGAACCACCTTTCTTACCACTACTGTAGATCGCCTCGGACTTGGAAGTGACTTCGAAACCATTCTGATTGACGTACTTAATATCACAAACGGAGATGAGTCTTGAGACTATGTCCTCTTTCTTTTGTTGGGATCTTGAACTTGCCGGTCTTGACTGTTGTGACGAGTGTAAAAGTCGCCAGTTGCCCTGAAACTTTTCGAATTCTCCATGAAACTGAACACCTCCTTTTGACAGATCGCATAACCTTCTATCAGGCTTTGTGGCGTCCACCCGAATCTCAGTAAGGTCAAGTGTATTAGAACTTCCCTGTAGGAACGGAATGGAAAAGTCCGTGAAAACGTGAAGCTTGCTGAGGTGAGTTTCCCCGAAAGGAACCTTGGGTTTTGAGTATAGCTTCAAACTCAAGTCGCATTTGTCAAGTTCGTTGGCTAGTTTTTCCAAGCTTTCTCTGCTCGATGGAAATTCTGCCTTGAATGGTTCTGTTTGTCGGGATAGTTTCAACAATTCGGTCCCCGATGCGATTTGAGTCGTCTCAACTAAAATAAGATTCATTCCGTTCTGAATATACTTGGGATCGATCGTGGTCGCAGACAAGCGTTTCAAACGGAAATTGTGAAGATCTTTGACACGCACAGATCCCACGCTCATAATATACACGTCACCATCAGGGATAGCAGAGTGTGACTCAAGATACTCAAACGTCGTTGGGTAAATTACATCGAAATCAGATGCTTTTTCGGCTCCGTACAATTGGCCGAAAAACACCGTACAGATCCAAACAACGATCAACGCACCAAAATCGCGGGTTAGAGTCATTAAGATCCACCTGAAAAATCAGCCACTAGGTTCTATTCAACTACAATCGAGAACCAAATCATTGAGTGGTCTTGTGAGTTTTTGTGCACGGAGAAACAGGATCTGGGTAAGTCCAAACCATTTTCTCATTAATGCAACCGTTGGCTGTACAAGCATCTCTTTGCTCGGATAACATATCCAGCAAATCTTGACCGTCGTTGAAAAGTCGATAGTGATCAACAACGCAACTCATTCCAGCTTTGGCCCTGCACAATGGTTCCGTATAGTCGGACATGTTGCAATCCACGTAAACGAATGCCCCCCGAAAATCGATGAATGGAAAGTCTCTGTTACAAGCAATGTCGACTTTGGAACGACAACGTTAGCAACCATTGCGATAGCCGCAATTCCAAGACACGCTACAAATTTTGTCATTTTGGATTCCAATCTCTCGGTGATTTGGTCTTATTGAACGTACAACTAATTCCCCTACAAGTAGAAGCAATATTTCATGGGTCAATGCGACACGGTTCCCGAAAATACACCCAAATAGTTTTCCTATTTTGAACGGTGTTGTTGGATTTCGCCATTCGTATCTGCTTTTACTATTGCTGGGGACTTGGGGACTTGGGGACTTGGGAAGTGAGCTGCGAAACCTCCTTCGGAATGGTATTGTGTTAGCGCCAATGAGATACGGGCCCATCTACGCTGAACTGTTCGTCTTGTGATTTTTAGTCGACTGGCAACATCCTTGATGGATAGGCCCTCCATGCGATATACGAGAACTGCGGATAACTCAGGAGAATTTAGTTTCTGAATCCAATTCTCGACTTCTTCTCGCCACTCAGCGATCTGGTCGGGAGCCTCACGCGTTTTTTCCTGCAGTTCGCCGATTAAGCTTTGCATGATGGGCTCCTGTCGTCGAAGCCTGCCGATTTTCGTTACTTCGTTAATGACTTTCGACTTGGCAATCTTTCTGCACAGAGATAACAGACCATTTAGACTAGCGTTTTTGAAGGGACGCTCGCCTAGCAAATATGGAGTCATGTCGCAAAAAACGTCTAATGCGATTTGCTCGTCATCCAATCGATGTCGAACGCTCGCCCCGATCAGACTTTTGATCGAATAAAGTGTCGCCGGATTAAGCAATTCGAACAGAAATCGCAAGCCATCCTGCTTTTCCGCAGGCAAGGACATTCTGTCCTGCAACGTTAAGAGTACCAACACGATCGATTCGTCGGATGCCCCATCAATAGAACTTCGATGCAATACTTGTTTGGGCGCCATCGATACCTCAGTCTCACGGGCCGGGTTTAGAAAATCCTTATGAAGTTTAGCGTTCCGAAAGGGCGGGGGAAACAAGTTTTCTGCACTTTTTGGGCTATTTATGCTAGTGCGCTGTCGGTTCGCTTCTTCGATGGGGCAAAACGCTTGATCCGTAGCCGCGACACTGGCGTAAAGCCAGATAGCATGAACAATTGGGACAATTGTTCTACAATGTGAGTGCCATTTGGCTACCATAGACCTGCTTCCATCACCCTTTCGAAGACTGCCGAACTACGGATGAATCGCTACACTTTCCTTACGATCCTGTGTTGTTTCTTCGGCTTAGATCACTCTGCAACTACGGCCGAGCCAGTCCTGCCGGCTCGGCCAAACATCGTTCTGATTCTGGCAGATGATTTGGGTTACTCCGATCTCGGCTGCTATGGTGGCGAGATCGAGACGCCGCATCTGGATGGGCTCGCCAAGAACGGGCTCCGCTTCACCCAATTCTATAACACGGCTCGCTGCTGGCCGACTCGGGGTGCTTTGCTAACCGGCTACTACGCTCAGCAGATCCATCGCGACGCCTTGCCAAATGTGGGTGGGGGCGGACAGGGCGTTCGGCAGAAATGGGCTCGGTTGTTGCCAGAGTATCTCAACGTGGCTGGCTATCGCAGCTACCACAGTGGCAAATGGCACATCGACGGCAAAGTGCTTGACGGCGGTTTCGCTCGCTCGCTCAACATGAATAACCAAGGCAACTTCTTCACGTCGGCCGGCAACGCGGTCGACGATGTGCCCTTGAAGCGATCTGCGGAGGAAAAGGACTACTATGCCACGATCGCGACCGCCGATCATGCCATCGAATGCTTGAAGGACCATGCTGTCCATCACGCCGGCAAGCCCTTCTTTCATTACATTCCGTTCATCGCGCCGCACTTTCCATTGCACGCGCTACCCCAAGACATCGCCAAGTACCGCGACCAATATTTAAGCGGATGGGACGCGATGCGTGAGGGTCGCTTCGCTCGGCAAAAGGAGATGGGAATTACGAAAACCAGTCTGTCTCCCATGGAACGCGATGTTGGACCGCCGTATGCCTTCCCGGATGCCATGGAAAAACTCGGACCAGGGGAGGTCAATCGTCCGTTCCCGTGGCAAGAGTTGAATGAAGAACAGCAGCGATTCCAAGCGACGAAGATGGCCATTCATGCTGCCATGGTGGATCGCATGGACCAGGAGATTGGGCGTGTCCTCGCTCAACTCAAATCGATGGGAGTTTATGAGAATACGCTGATTCTTTTCGCTTCCGACAATGGTGCAAGCGCCGAGATCATGGTGCGCAATGGAGGCCATGACCCGAAAGCACCGCCGGGTAGCGCCGCGTCCTATCTCTGTCTCGGCCCAGGCTTTTCGGGAGCTTGCAATACACCCCACCGACGGCACAAGACTTGGGTGCATGAAGGTGGAATTAGCTCACCCCTCATTGCCCATTGGCCCATGGGAATCACCACCGCAAACGAACTTCGCCATACTCCGGCTCATGTGATCGACATCGTTCCGACGCTGCTGGAAATCACCGGGGTTGAGAAGCCAAAAGAATGGGCATCCGATGGCGCCCCGGTCGCACCCGGCAAGAGTCTTACGCCGGCCCTCGCGAAAGACGAAATCATAGGCCGAGATAGTCTCTGGTGGCTTCATGAAGGCAACCGGGCAGTGCAAGTGGGGGAATGGAAACTTGTTGCTGCAAAAGGAGATCCATGGGAGCTTTACAATCTCACCACGGACCGAGCCGAGCAGCAAAACCTTGCTGCTCAAATGCCAACCAAAGTGAACGAACTTGAAAAAGTTTGGCAAACTCAAACCGACAACTTTGTCGAACTTGCGATGAAGTCGCCCCCTGCCCAACCGAAAGCCAGAGCGGGCAATGCCGAACGCAAGAGCAAGGAATAGGTTCTCCATCGAATCTGAGTTGTATTCTGCAGGACAATCGGAAAGGGATCGACTCGACTGGAGAGCGCGCTGTTACGGTTGCCATCGTCCAATCGATCGCTGTTTTTGCAACCGCATACCGGTGATTGACAATCGCACGAGGGTATTGATCGTTCAGCACATGCGAGAACGGTTTCATCCGTTCAACACCGCCCGGATCGTTCGACGAGCGTTGTTGAATTCGAATTTGTTGGTCGACCACAACGATCGACTTGCGGATCTCCTTTCGAAAACAGCGCTAACGCCAGATACCGGACTGTTGTATCCCGGGCCAGGTTCGCAACTCCTGGACGATCTTCCCGTCGCTCAGCGACCCAAGCAACTTGTTGTGTTGGATGGTACTTGGCATCATTCGAAAACACTGGTTCGCGATATTCCTCAACTGCAGCGACTTCCGAGGTATCGGCTCGCACCGTCGGAGCCAAGCCGCTACTGCATTCGTCGCGAACCCGATGTGTTGTTTTTGTCGACCGTCGAAGCGACGGTGGCCGCATTGCGTTTCTTAGAGCCAGAAACGCAGGGATTCGATGAACTGCTGGCAGCATTCGACACGATGATCCAGAGCCAATTGGCTCTTCCGAAAGCCCAGTACGGTTCCCGCAGGAACCACCGTCGCCGAGAGAAATTCTTAAATATCCCCCGAGCGCTGCAAAGCAACATGGAGAACATTGTGGTTGTCTATGGAGAGTCAGCCCCTGGTCGCAATAAGGCCGTAGATCATCTCAACCAAGATTGTCCTCCGGTCGCCGACTGGCGCGCGCCGATCTATTGGGTAGCCGAAAGACTGGGAACGGGGGAACGATTTGAATCCGCACTCCATCCCCCGTTTGCATTGTCATCGACGTTTCTTAAGCATATCGAACTCCCCGGTGCTGTTTTCGAGCAGGCCCCCTCGGTTGACGTTGTTCGGCAAGGTTGGCAGGCATTCCTGCGGCCTAGCGACACGATTGCTTACTATTACTCGAACATTCCAAAGTTGCTGGATGAATTTTCCGGACCTTGCCATACGAGGTTGCATTTGAAGAGTATCCAACTCGCGGAGCGCCCGCATAAAACGCTTGAGCAATTGCTAGCAGCCCTCAAGGTCGAGGTAAGCTCAATGGCAGGTGCTGGGCGGCCTGGAAAACGATTGGCTGCCACCGTCGCACTGGCAGTTTATCTCCATTTCTATGGTTCATCGGATTTTTAAGTTTGTCAATCAGCCGCAGGGCGCTAGTCAACGCTAGCCCCCGTTTTAGGACGATGTAAACCGGATGCTAGCGGCTTGTTGATTTAATGGTACGACGGACTTCCTAGCCCGTCGAATTCTCCATCGACGGACTTGGAAGTCCGTCGTACCGCCCTTAAATACTTCTATTGCAGCCTATCCGCCGCGCTTCCTATACTCCGAGCGGGAATCCCACTTTTTGAGTTCATGGACGGTTTCAATGAAGAACTACGTGCCTAAGCTGGCTGTTACCTTGATCTTGGGAAACGCGTGCGTTTGCCTTGGGCAACAGCCATCCGGTTATCAGCCCTATACTCCGACCGTGGTCGGTGGCTTGCCTCCCAGTTCGAAAGGCCTAGAGCAGCCTGTTTTTGTGGCCGATCGAACATTGGAACCAACGCTTTCGAGCGAAAGCGACGTCGAAGCAGTACCGTCGACTCAGCAGCAAATGACTCTATTCGAAGCGGGCATGTTGGTAGCAGCGGTGGGAGAAGAGCGAGTCACGATCGGGGATCTTATTCCGGCCGATAAGTTGACATCGAAAATGATGGCAAATCCTCAGTTCGAGATGATGTTGCGGAAGGAACTGGTAGAGGCGGTCACGCGGAAGGCTCTTGCTCAACGCTTCGTCAACGACAAAGTTTCCGGCAAACCGCCGAAAGAGCGTGCTCAAGCGAGAAAGCAGATCGAGACGCAGACCCGAAAAATTTTCCACGAACAGTGGGTCCCCATGCAAATGGAGAAAATGCAAATCGAGTCCGCGCTCGAATTCGAGGAGAAGCTCGCTGCGGCTGGTAAAACACTCGAATCGATGAAACGGGACTTCGCCGAATCGACTTGGGCTCGGGAGCATATTCGCGAGAACGTCAGAGAGAATCCGATCTTGAACCTATTCGAATTGCAAGACTACTACAACGATCACCTCGACACATTTAAGCGTCCGGCGCGCGCTCGGTTTCGCATGCTTTCCGCCCTCTTTACTAAATATCCCAGCAAGGAGGCGGCCGATCAAGCCATCCGCGAAATGGGCGACGACGTCTACGTCGGAGGGGCTCCGTTCGAAGCCGTTGCGAAACGAAAGTCGACGGACTTCCGAGCGTCTGAGGGAGGGCAGTTTGACTGGACAACCCAAGGCGCATTGAAAAGCGCTGTTATCGATAAAGCAATCTTCGAGAACCCGTTGCGTCGATTGAGCGAAATCCTCACCGACGAAGACGGCTATCACATTGTCGAAGTGCTTGAACGCCAACCCGCCTCCGTTCAATCGTTTGCCGAAGCACAAGCCGAAATTCGCAAACTTCTTGCGAAGCAAACGTCCAATAAGCTCCGAACGGAATTCATGAAGAAAGTTCGAGAAGAAACGCCTGTTTTCACCAAATGGCCAGAAGACATTCCGGGCTCCAAGGACCTTTCGCTGCTAACGCAATAGTGTGATCGTCAACGAGTCTCGCCACACCTATGTTCGAATCCACCTGTTCGCAAAAAGCTTTTCCATTAGGGTGTCGCCAGTGCATCTGTTGGATCGTTTTTGTTTTCATTTTGCCGATCGGCGGAGTCTATGGCATGGACCCAGTCGGCAAAGTCGCCGATGGCGAACTGAGATCCTGCCAAATTGTGACCGTCGCTCAAGCTTGGGCTGTTGGTGATCGTGGTTTGATTCTCGCTACGAACGATGCCGGCAAGACCTGGGCCGTTCAGCATCAACGTTCGGAGGCAATTCACTATTCGGTTTGCTTTGCGAACGAAAAAAAGGGCTGGGTATTTGGCGGAACCATCGAGCCTTACTCTCACCGAAGCCGCGGTACTGTTTTGACCACAGTCGATGGCGGTCGCAACTGGCAACAACTGCCTTGCAAACTTCCGAGATTGACGGGTTCGCAATGGCTTGGGAACGATCATCTACTGGCTTGGGGCGACTGGTCTAATCTCTATCAGTCGGCCTTGTTCGAAAGCATGGATGGCGGTCAAACGTGGAACGCCCGCCCAACGCCATGCAGCCACGTCCAATCGGCTTCGATTGGCCTCAAGGGAGAGTTGGTTTTGCTGGACCGATCTGGCAAGATCCATCAAACGCATGATGGTCTGGTATTTGAAACCGTGCACCTACCCGTGACTTCCTTTGAGCCACTTCGCTTCTGCAAGCAAATCAATGGCATTTGGTGGCTGGGGGGTGACGCAGGTCAACTCTATCGATCCATGGATGCATTGCAGTGGAAACGGGTCGCTCTACCCGGCAACGCAGAGGACCAAGCATTGTTTTCACTGAAAGACATGGCAGGCTTTGGAAATCGCGTTTGGGTCGTTGGACAACCCGGAAATGTTGTGTGGTCGTCGGAGGATTTGGGAGATCATTGGGTCGTTCGTTCAACAGGCGGCACAACCACCAATCATTCGATCTCCGCCTTGACCGGCGACGTCCTACTCACATGCGGTCCCCTTGCAACGATCCGCACCAGTCGCAATGGAGGCAAAGCCTGGTGGGCTCAGCACCAGTCGGGGATGCGCAATGCCCTCTTCAATGTTGCAAGCACAAGCTCAAGTATCGCTTGGGATTTGTTGGCTCACGTGACACTCGATTCGAATCGGCATGCTAGCGTTTTCGTGTTGCATGACCAGTGTTTCGAAGAGAGAACTGCTGGCCGTCCTGAGTTGGCATCGCGCGTCGAGATCGCGGGGAAAACGATCGGGCTTAGCCAAGCCGATGTCCAATCGAATATGCCCGTCGGAAACCTCTATTGCGGTGTCCGCCCAAGCGATCTCGAATACTATGGGAGCCAAGCAACCTCAATGGATTCCCTCTCGGAAAATTCGCTGATTGTCCGTCGCGTCGCACTCGAGATTCGTTCGGTGCAACCTGACGTTTTGGTTAGCAATTGCGATGAAACCGGCAATGCACTGGAGGTCAAGTCTGCCCAGGCCGTGGCGATCGCCGCTCGGTTGGCTGGGCAAAGGGATTTCCGTATTTTCTCCGAGGCGAGCGGCATCGCCGAAGAGTCTTGGTCACCAAAACGTATTCTTGTCCGAGGAACACGGAATGGATTATCGTTCCCAAATTCCATGCTTCTCAAGTCGAATCTGTTTCTGGGAAGTTCGATTGCATCGATCCGACCTTTGATGGAGTATCCGGGTTCCGTCAGTCTACCGGATCAGCGATTTTCTTATCGAATTCTGGGTTCACGGACGGCTGCGTTGCGAGATCCTTTTGAAGGAGTCTTTCTGGACCCATCGACCCAAATGATCGAACGCACCAAGATTGCTATTCGCACACCTTCCCTCATGGCAACCAACAAAATACTGGACTGGAAACAGGTCTTAGAATCGGAGCACGCCAATCCATTAACTCAAGATCGTGTCTGGGAAAGCAATCTTAAAGCTTTGGCGAAAGAAGTATCTCCAGAAACAGCTTCTCCTATTTTGATGGATATCGCCGTTCAAAGTCGACGAGCGGGCGATTGGCAACGATGGTACTCTGCATTGGAATTATTGATTGAAAGAGACAGAGCCTCTCCTATGGGGGAAGCCGCGTTTTGGGAACTCATGATGCACACGGGTAGCGTTGAAGTGCGGCGCGTTATTGAGTCTCAGATCAAACGCGTTGAAGAACGCTATAGCCACGAACAAAACTCAATGGTCGCAGCGGCTCAGCAAGCATCTCCGTTTGCAAAGTCTCCTCGCGAAGCCACAGACGTTCAACAGGTTTCGTTTTCCAGCGCTGTGCGGCGTATACCCATTGCAACCAATCGGGATCTCTCCGAATTTTCCCGCGTTTTTTCTCGATGGCCAGACTCATTTGCGTCCCGACGGAGCGAGCCTCGATGGGGATGGCTCATCGCTTCCCGCTATCGAACGATGCAAAAACTTCAGGATCGTCCAGTCGGGGCAATCAATCTTAACCGCAACCCTTCCGACTTTTGGCCCATTCTGTCTAACCAAGTACCATCGTGGACACGAGTCGCCGAGGTCGAACGTTCGCTTCTAGGCTTTGAAAAAATGCTTGGGTCATCACAGAAGGGCTCGCGCCCTGCCGCTACCATTTTGGTAGCGGAACGGCGCGAGCCGTCCGGTGAGTCAAACGGAATAAATTCACAGCCTATCCGAAAAACGACCGAACCAAATGTTGCACCGATGCCATTGCAATCTGCGGCCAAGCCGGTCTCCCGCTTGGCCTGGGTAGATAAACCCCCATTTCTAGACGGGAAAGACGACGAAATTTTCTGGTCGAGAGCAACGGAACTTGAGCTGCGAGATCCTTGGACACCAACGAGGGATAGCCGAACGACCCTTCGATTTGCCAGAGACAACGATTATCTGTACGTGTTCAGCCGCTCGCCGTTCAACAAGTCAACCAATGCTTCGACGATTCCATTGCGAAAGGAAAAACGAAGAGACAGTGTCACTCACGAAAGTGACCACTTCAAGTTGCGGCTCGATATAGATCGTGACTATGCAAGTTGGTTTGAGTTCAGTTGGTCTTCCTCGGGCGAAACAAGCGAGGCATGTAACGACATGGCCTTTTGGAATCCGACTTGGCACATCGCCATGTCAAACGATAATGCATCTTGGGCGGCCGAAATCGCCATCCCCTTCGAAGAAATATTGGAAAGCACTGAGACTTCTCCCTTTCAATGGTCCAACGAAGTATGGGCCATGAATGTGGTGCACTGCATTCCATCGGCCGCGACGCTTTCGATTGCGCCCTCGATTTCAGATCGAATGGCGAGTGACGATTGGATTTATTTCGATCTGAAATCGACATCTACCGACAGTGTGGAAACACCGAGCCCATCGAATCCCAAATAATCCGCGATTCGTTGAGGTCACGATCAAGAAGGGATGCGGACGGCGACGATACGATCCAAACCGAGTACGAATGGGTTCGTTTATGGTCAGGGTTCTAAGTATGAGTACGGTCAATTCCCACGCAACCAACGACTCGAAACGCGTCGATTTTTGGAAAAGCTTGTTGCGAATCGAGGCCAACGTGGCTGTCACCTTAGCACATCAAGAGATTTCGATCGATCGCATTTTGCGAATCGTACCGGGCCAGATGATTCCGTTCGGAAAGCCTTGCGACACCCCTCTCAAACTTGAAATCGATGGCCAAGCCATCGCGGAAGGGGAGGTAGTTAAGGTTGGCGATAAGTTCGGTCTGAGGATAACCGAAGTGTGCAATCGAGACGAACATTGGATACCTATGGCGCAGTCCAATCTGCCCATCTCCCTAGAGAGAAGCGTTGGACGCGGGTGACGAATCACCTAGCCCAGGCGAAAGACGAGGCGCGTATTTCTCTTGTTTCCTCGCGCATTCAATGCATAGTGTTGCGTAGGGTACAGCCTGCAAGCGAGCTAAAGGAATTGCCTTGTTGCAATTCTCGCAATCCCCGTAATGTCCACTTCGAAGTCGATTCAAAGCGTCTTCAATTTGCGAAAGCTCTCGGCTCTCGACCTCGACCAACTGGCTGCTAATTTCATCTTGAGCTGTATCCATTGCAGCATCCATCACATCTCCCCCCTCTTGGGCGAAAGACTGAAGCATATTCAGATCGCCATCCAACGCTTTGCGAAGTGCTTCGCGACGAATCAGCAATACGTCTCGTAACTTGTTCAGTGCTTCTTTTCTTGACATGGTTACATTCCCGGGGCTAGGATTAACGCTGCCCCCAATTGGAGGGTATCGATCGCATGCAACTATAGTACGCAAACGGCCGTCAAGTGTTCGTTTTTTGCGAGCTCGTAAGTAATTTTTTTCGTTGAACTGCTAAACACTCCGCCGATTCAGCGCCGCAATATACTATCGTGAAAGGATTTGCGAAATTTTCGTTGGGCGCTTGATTTGGAGATAAACTCCAGATTTTTCCCCTGCTTGGGGTGCTAGACTCAACTGTCCAGTCTATTAGTTAAGCCGAAATCCGACGTTTTCGCATTTCCGCAATGGTTTGAAAACGGAAAGGACGATACAAGCAATTGACGGCTTCCCCTCGAACCATCGACTGTTTTACCAAAAACAAGTAAATGCACACTCAGATTCTGTCACTTCAAACCGAAAGCCGGCACATTGGTCTCGATTCAGCGATTGGGCAAATCGACATGCTTGGTGAATCTGGCGAAGTTGTGCGATCTTGGAGGATTCAGTCTCATAAGTGCACTCTGGGTTCGGGGCCTGAATGCTCTGTTCAAATGGACGCCCAGGTGGCCGCTCCTCTCCATGCAACCCTGGTTTTCGGAAAAAAACACACACTTTTAAGGGCATTTGCACCCATCCGAATCGCCAATCGCAACGTTCGGGAATGGCTGATCGATCATCCGACCGAGATCTGGATCGGAGATTGTCGACTGGTCGTGCATCCATCGATTGCCGTAACGGGCACCGTTGTTCCCGCAAAAGACCTCATCGACCTCGCGTCCAGGCTTCAGATTGAGCATTGCCATCAGCAACTCAGGGCCATGGAATCCGAACTGGATCATGCGCACCAAAGAATTGCACACCTTTCTGCATGCCTTGAAGCAGAACAAGCAATCGAAAAGTCCGCATTCGCTAAACCATTCGAGAACGCTGGCGTCGTTGAACCTAATTTCGACGAGACGATTGAGTCAAACGCAATCGAAGAAGACGTTTTGGAACCCGTTTCTAGTGGGCTTCCAGCAAGGCCTAGTGGGCTTCCAACCAGGCCTAATGGTCTTCCAGCCTGGTTTAGGAAGGATGAAACACCGCAAGGTGAGATCGTCACTAACGAATCCGAGACCGAGGCGATCACCATTGACGAAAGGGACTTCGCCCACACGTCCCCTTCGGACAATGACAACTCGGACACTGCCGGCGAGGAATCGATCGAGGAGTACATGCAGCGACTGTTGCATCGAGTTCGTGGGACCTCTATTCCGCCTGCTGCGGATGCCAATTTACCGCCTACGAGAACTTCGTCGGGTACTGTTGCGACTCGCGTTGCCCCTTCCGTGGGCTTAGATTCAAGCGATTTCGTTCCCGCACCAGTCAGCGTCGAGCCCCTGACAAGCGAGTCTTTTGTCCCGAGGCAACAAGCACCGGAACATCGCGATGAATTGGACGCATTGCGCGAGTTGGCCAATTCAAACGCCCGCCGAGCTCTCTCTCGAAGCGATCATCGAAGAATGAACGCCGCGTTTTTCTTGAAACTTGGGGTTACCGGTGTGGCGGTATCCTCTGCAGTTGCCCTTTTGTTGCTCAATGGCCTCGTTCTCAACATGGCGTTTGTGGGAATGATCGCCGCCGTCGTGGTCGCAATCCTTTGGGGATACGATTGCCTTACCCACTTCAACAAACTGCAAAATGACAGCCGACAGATCCGGGATTCCGCTCCCAGGACCGCCTCGATGAAGGCGATTCAAATTGGCTCAGCCGATGAGTTGGAAGATCGTTGGCGCCCTTCCGTTTCTTAGTAGTCGTACTTGCAACTATCGGCTAGATCGGTCAAAGTAACTCAGTTCCCATTTTTTTTGAGTCTTGAGGATTACCGATCGTGACATTGAACTTTGGACGAAATCGACGGCTAACGCAAAATCAGAACGTAGCCTCGCGAACATTGCTTTTGCTAGCACTCGGCTCGACCCTCGCCCTTCCGGGCTGTGGTCCCGCCGAACCGCAAGAAATTTCCGCCGAAACCAGCGGTTATCTTCCGTCCGATAAAACCAAAGTATCGGTACCGACGAAGGAACAAAAACCTGCCGATGGAATCCCCTTGGCGGATCAAGCGGGTCCTTCAGGAATTTCTATCGCGCCAGCGGTTCCCACGTATGAGCCTGGCAAACTGGATCCCCAGATTGCTGACAAGGAGTATATGAAACTCGAGCTTGGGGAACTCAAGGATTCCGCAGCTTCCGTTCAGTTCCTAGAAAAAAGCTCGCGTGCGATGCGAGAACTGATAGCCGATGGACGTCGCAAGCTGGTGCCTATCGATGTGATGTTGGACCGTGGGATGGAACTTTCACGCATGAAGGTGCAAGCCGCCGACATGTTGGCTAAGTTGGCAGACACCGCGGACGAGAAAGTTGCTGCGACCCTTGGAAAGTTGGAGGCTCTTGAGACCATGGCAAGCTTCGGAGACGTGGCTGCGTCCGACGACCTGAGGGGCCTGGTCGAACAGGAATCCGCAAGTGCCGACCCACGTATCTCTCAAAAAGCCAAGTCGATCTCGCTCAACTTATCGAACAGGGATTACGAGAATGGCACAGCCAAGGCGGACGACGTGGTCAGGAATGCCGAAATTGTTCTCACCAGTAGTACCAAGCTCAATGCCTCCAACCTAATCGTTGTCTCGCAAGCGATCGAAAACCTGGACCGACACGACGAGAAAGACCTTGCATTGCAGTTAGCGAAAAAGGTGGAGGAGGCTTTCCGCAACGATGATGAACCTCAGCTCGCAATCAACGCATGGCAAATTCACGCGCAACGCACCACCGAGATGAAGGATATTGTTGCCTTGATCCAACAAAACCCTTCGGAACCGATCAATCCCGCCCAAGCCAAAGAAACGATCAATGCGTTGATGAACAAGATTCCATCACCATGGACTTCTTTCTTCTTTGTCCAGGCGGCGATCCAGCTTGAGTATTCCGACCAGCCGCTCATCGCCAAAGAAATGATTGACGTTGCCCAAACACAAATCGAAAACGTCAAGAACGAAGAAGCTCGTGCGGAATTGGCACGTAATTGTGAACAGTTTCAAAAACGCCTTGGCGTGAACAACAAGCCGCTAGACCTCAGTGCGCTCGTCGACACCGATGGCAAGCCCATCGATATGGAAAGCTATAGGGGCAAAGTAGTCTTGGTAGATTTTTGGGCGTCTTGGTGCGGACCATGCATTCAAGAGATTCCCAACATCGAAAAAGTATATTCGGATAAAAACAAAGATGGCTTTGAAGTCATCAGTATCAACTTGGATGAAAACCGAGAAGATTTGGATGCGTTTTTGAAGTCGCGAAAGCCTCTTTGGAAAACCTACGTTTCGAATTCAGATAAGCCTGAAGAAAGAGGTTTCCAAACTGCCATTGCGAAGGCGATTGGAATCTCCGCCATTCCATTCATCGCCATCATTGGCAAGGATGGGAACGTGGCAGGCATTCACGTCCGCGGGCCAAAGATAGAATCGAAAGTCGCTGAACTGTTGGCTTTGTAAAAACCGCGTTGTTGGTATTTCTGCCATTTGGCTTTAGCCGAATGGCACACACAAACTCTCTCCGTTCGACAAGTGTTTTCGTAGCGGAGCGGCGCGAGCCGCCCGGTGACTCTCCCGGTGACTTGCAAGTGACTTTCCCGGTGGCTTGCGAATTCTCACCGGACAGCTTGCGCTGTTCCGCTAGAAAAAAGAATCGGCTACAGTTTCTTTTCAATGATCTTCGCCACAAGCTCCGGATTCTTCGCTTCTTTGAGATGGGCAATCTGAGCGGCAGGTATGCCGATTTTTTCAAGATGATTAAAAAGGCTGTCCCAAACCTTTTCCTTCTTTTTTCCTTCGGTCAAATAAAGATCCGTCAGCAATTCTTGGGCTCGTTGGAGCGAGACGTTGTCTTGATTTTTGTAGTGATTGCGGATTATCGATTGTTGGTACCGCGTATAATTTTCCATTGCCATAACATTACCTCGATGCCTTGAGTTCATCACCAACCAATAGCACTCGTCACAAGTTGGCGAGTCACTTTATTGTACGTATGGATCGGATCAACGCACGGCGACCTTGAAAATAACTTTGCAGCTTACCTTAAGGGTGGCACGCC
Organism: Pirellula staleyi DSM 6068; assembly: GCA_945875845.1. GTDB lineage: Bacteria > Planctomycetota > Planctomycetia > Pirellulales > Pirellulaceae > JBKCUI01. The sequence goes on along the minus strand of CAMCMB010000039.1, from coordinate 35,161 downwards.
CTGAGGAACGACGGGAGTGCCACGGATAGCACCCGTAACAATGTCAGTCTTTTCCCGATTCGGCCATTTGCAACAGGACTTTTTCGGCTGCCGCAATCGTGAAATCAATGTCGTCAGTGCGATGGGTCCGGGAAAAGAATAACGCCTCAAATTGACTGCATGGCATGTACACCCCTTGTTCAATCAATCCCCAAAAGTAACTTGCAAATCGCTGTCGATTCGATCGATTGGCGGTCGGCCAATCGGTTACTGGTGCCTCGTTGAAGAAAAGGGTCATCATGCTCCCCATGCGTTGCAACTGCGCTGGAAAACCGACTGAGACGGCCGCATTGAGAAGCCCGGCAGCCAATCTCGAAGCTTGAGATTCCAGGTATTCATACGGTGGATCATCTCGCAAAATTTCCAGGGTGGCTGCGCCGGCCGCGGTCGCCAACGGGTTTCCGGCCAGCGTGCCTGCCTGATAAACTTTGCCGGCGGGCATGACATTGTCCATGATGTCCGCCCTACCCCCGTATGCAGCCAATGGCAGGCCGCCGCCAACAATCTTGCCCAACGTTGTTAAGTCCGGTTGGATTCCGAACAAACTCTGCGCACCCCCGTAAGCGACACGAAAGCCTGTCATCACTTCGTCGAAGATGAGAACAGAACCGTATTTGGTAGTCTCAGTGCGGAGCGACTGAAGAAATTCGATGGTGGGCAAAACGGTTCCCATGTTCCCTACAATCGGCTCGAGAATAACGGCCGCTATTTCCTCGGGGTAGGTTCGAAAGGCTTCGCGGACGGCAGATGGGTCGTTATAGTTCAATACGATCGTATCCTTGGACGTACCAATCGTAACGCCGGGCGAGTCAGGCACGCCGAGGGTCGCAGCAGCCGAACCGGCGGAGACGAGCAACGAGTCAACGTGGCCATGATAACAGCCTGAGAATTTAATTACCTTTTCGCGACCTGTGGCGCCGCGAGCAACACGGATTGCACTCATCGTAGCTTCGGTGCCACTGTTCACCAATCGCACTCGCTCAACGCTTGGGACTGCTTGCATGATGAGTTCTGCGAGTCTTGACTCATTTTCGGTGGGTGCACCGAACGAGGTCCCTTTCGCGGCAGCTTGCTGGATCGCTTCAATGACTTGCGGATGTGCGTGGCCCAAGATCATGGGTCCCCAGGATCCGATGTAATCAAGATACCGGTTGTCATCTAGGTCGTAGAGGAATTGGCCGGAGCCGCGGGCCATGAAAATCGGCTCACCCCCGACGGCATGAAAAGCACGTGCCGGTGAGTTAACACCACCTGGAATGAGTCGCTTGGCTTTACGGAACGCATCGTGGCTTCGCGTACGAGAACGGCTGGGGATTGTCATGTTACCAACCCATTACCATGTTGGATTCGATGATGCGCCGGGCTTTTTCGAGATCCGAGCCTGTCTCCGTCATATAAAGCCGTATGGCTTGCAATTTGTCCCCCGATGACTTCGACAGACATTCACGAGCGATGGAACAAATGGCGAGGCTGCGCCCCGTCGCCCCCAAGGCCGCTTTGGAAATAACCCAGGAATCGCGAGGACGCTTCGTGATTCGCGCGATTTGGTCCGTTGGGTATGCCTCGCGAAGTACCTCCCGGGCCGCTGGCTCGTCTTTCGCCCAAGTAATAAATATGTGAGAATCTGTTTCGATCTCGAATAGTGGCATCGCATCAATCCCAATGTTGGTTGTTTGCGTAGTGTAATTCTACGGGAGATCGTAGCAGGCAAATGCGGGTTGCGAAAGGTTTCCTGTTTCTCATTGACCCTATCGACGTTCGTTCGAGGCAATTCCCGACTCTACTAGCCGTACTATGCGAAATTATTTAACTTTGTTTATCGTCCTAGCAACCTGTGCGGTTGCATTTGGGCCGTTCTGCACCGGATTCTTTGGACCCGCCTCCTATGCTCGCTGGATGCTCGCCCAAGCGGCCAACGAATATCAAAACGAAAAGCCGGATCAAGCGGAAAAAACAATCACAAAAGCCTTGAACGCATCGAACGAAATCGCGGGTGACCCTGAGTTTTGGATTCTGCGTTTTCAGATGGTTTTTGACAAAGAAAAGCCCGACGCAATCGCTGTGTCGGCGCTCTTTGACGACGCGATGGACACCATTCCCACGCTGGAAGAAGACCGTAAAATCTACGCTGCTATGTTGGTAGCCGAGCTTTTTAGGACAAATCAACATACGGATCTGGCTATCGACATCTTACAAACATGTTTTCCACCTTTGGAGAAGAGGACTTCGGTCGCCAATAATAGCTTAGCCTACTTCCGCTCCTTGCAAATGAAGGGGCTTGATGTGGCTTTGAAGGAAATCAATGCTGCCGTTGAAGCCAATCCCAATGTTCCTGAATTCTTAGATACCAAAGCGTGGGTCTTGCACGGATTAAATCGAAACGAAGTTGCGATCAAATTTGCGAACGAGAGCATTTCCCGAACCTACGACTTGCTCAAAAAAGAATTCTCGAACGAAAAGGACGGCAAGGACTTTTACCAACTGTTCGAACCGGACACCGCAAAGCAGTCGCCTTCCGTCGAAAATCCTCCCATCGAGCCGGAATCGGAATCCGAGGATTCAAAAGTAGGTGAAAAAATAGAAGTTGAAATAGTTGACGATCCGCTGGACAAGATACGAAAACGATTTCCCCGGTCCGATCAAATCGCCGTCGAGGCGCTCGCGAAAAAGATCGCGGTCTTGCGATTTCATCGCGCATGTATTTTGGATGATTTAGGTCAAACAGAGGAATCCGAAATCGACTACGCATGGCTGGATCGATTCGGTTTCTCGGACACAAAAAAGCTGGAATAGTTTAAGGCAAACGGATCGTTTCCGAATAGCGGTTTCGGGGATGGGTGAGTTCGGATACCATGCAAGTCTAGTCCAGGTGGATACGCACTCCAAACTAACGCGTCCGAAGATTGATATGGACCTATGGCCGAACTGAACCACGAATGCGGTGTTGCCGCGATTTACCACTTGCCGACGGGCGACGAAAGCTTGCTATGCCCTGAGGGTGGGAGAGAGTCGATATCGTCGCTCCTTCCCCGCATGCTTCAAGATATCCAAAATCGCGGACAGCTTGCAGCTGGGTTGACCAGCTATAACCCAAATCGTTCCTTGTTGCTCGATACGATGAAGGATATCGGCACAGTCAGCGAAGTGTTCCGTTTGTCCCATCGCGGTAAAAGCGAAGCCATCATGGAACAGTACGCCGGTCGCGCCGCGATCGGCCACGTTCGCTATGCAACATGTGGGCAAGATGATCGCAGCTATGCTCAGCCATTTGAACGCCAGCACATCCACAAGAACAAGTGGTTCAGTTTCTGCTTCAACGGGCAGCTTGCCAACTACAAAGAATTGAAGGAAAAACTGACTCGCGAAGGTGAGCATCACCTTGCGCGGGATACCGACACCGAAATCATCATGCACGAAATAGGCCGAGAACTCACTTCCGGTCCGGCCAACCGTAACTTGATCGATGTCTTTGCCGCCGCAGCCAAGAATTTTGACGGAGCCTATTCGTTGGCGCTGCTCAATGCACGCGGCGAACTCTTGTTGGCCCGTGACCCACTCGGTATCAAACCGCTCTGCTATGCGATGGATGGAGCTTTGTTCGCGGCGGCCAGCGAAAGCGTCGCGCTGCTCAATCTAGGCTTCGATCGCGAAGATATCAAATCCGTTCCACCTGGGAGTGCAGTGCTCGTTACGCCCGAAGGAATGCGGATTGAGCAATTCTGCGATGTCAAACCACCCGCGCATTGCTTCTTTGAATGGGTCTATTTCGCAAACGTTGCAAGCACTCTGGACGACCGTAGCGTATATCTCTCGCGAACAAGATTGGGAGAAGAGCTTGCACGCATCGAACTGGCCAGAAACACGATCCCCCTCGACAACGACACCATTATCGTCCCCGTCCCTGACACCAGCAAAGCAGCGGCCGATGCGATGGCGCACCGCTTGCGCATCCCAAGTCGCGAAGGTTTGATTCGAAATCGCTATAGCGGTCGAACGTTTATCGAAGGTGGACGTGCTCGCAAGGCAAAAGCCTCGATGAAGTATACGCCCTTGCGAGAAGTGCTCGAGGGCAAACGTGTGATTCTGGTGGAGGACTCGATCGTTCGCTCGACGACGATGAAAGTCCTGCTGAGCCGAATTCGCGATATGGGTGGCGCCAAAGAAATACATGTCCGCGTCGCATGTCCGCCAATCATTGCACCGTGTTTTTATGGGATCGACATGTCAACCATCGATGAATTGTTTGCCCCGAAATTCTTGGAAAATGGCGTCTTGACCGACGAAGGTCAGGATCGAATGGCAGAACTGCTCGGTTGCGATTCACTGAGATATCTTCCCATTGAATCGATTGCCAAAGCTATCGATCTCCCCTCGTCGCACCTCTGTCAAGCATGCATCACGGGCCACTACCCCACCGCTTGCGGGCAAAAGCTCTACAGCATCGCTCAGTCGAATCATTTGTCCGGAAACAATTCCGAGCGCACCTACGAACTCAATCCCTTGGTGTGAAGTCGTTTACCAACGATATTCGGCTTCGATTCCAGAGCCGTTCGTCGTCCTAAGTGGCCAAGGGTCCAAGCGGAAGCGGAACCTGCCGCGTTTTGATCCACTGCGGACACTGCAAGACACCGCGTTGCCTTTCACTTATTAAAATTCCTGACCCAACCCAGGAGTATCGCGAGTCCTGCGGCGATGGCTAAAAAAGGACCCGTCACGTAAATGGTCCTTGGTCGATAAACAAAGAGCGCTAGAACGACCAAAGAAGCCATCACCAACGCGATTCCGCTCGGCGCTCGCCATAATGTTTCCAAGACAGGCCAAGCCAGCCAAACGCACATCAGAACAATTCCAACTTTGCCGAACATTTCCGAGGCAAGAGCGGAGCCCTTGGGTATCAAGGAGGGTTGTAACCTCAAGGCTAAAGAAATTGCAATCAAGGCGATCGAAATGGCCAAGGACATCCAACGAACATGAGCCAACTCGCTTGGTGCACTGGCTTTGCTCTGATCATTTCTAACGTTAGAACGGGGCTTTCGGTTATGCGGAGCATTGGGCTTGTCCTGAGGCATCAATAGGCCTCCAACAGTCGCATCCACCGTTGCAGCTTGCCAAGCACCTGCGAATCGATCATCTTGGCAGCCGACATTTCCTCAGCATGAGAAACAACGGTATGGCCACTCTTCTGTGCCATTTCCACAAACGGGTTGAGAGACGGATCGGTACCATTGAGAAAGAAATGCAATGCCTTGAGTGGCTCTGCAGGCGGAACGCGAATGCGGGCGGAAATCTTAAGATTGCATAGCCATACACCTCGATAGACCTCGGTCCCTTGCGAGGCCGAAATGTACGCGGGCAACATCCCGGAGGAAACGCCTCCCACACAAATCCGACGTCGATCGATCTTGTACGTCGTCGACATATACGAGCGCAGTCGAGTCGCAATTTCCACTTCTTCAAATGACCAAGCCTTTTCGTCCGAAGATTGAGCCACGACAACAATCCAACGATTCTCACGCGCGAAAACTTCCCACGCATCGGTCCAAATCTTTTGGTCTTGCGTACCTGCCTCGGCAAACACGATCATCAAACCGTGAGGTATTTCATTCACATAACTGGACGGAACAATAGCGAAGGCTTTGTTCTTGACATCTCCAAGGGGCAATTGAATCGTTCCTTTGGCTCCCTGCACTTCCGCCGGATTCGGAGGTGAGTCCACTTGAAAAGAGTTCCATTCAAAGTCTTTGTCCGGTTGGGTCTCCAACGCTACCGATACCGTTCGAACGGCCTCTTTGCCTTTGCGAAGCTGCAAGGCGACGGGTTCCCGATAGTCCAGAAACGCCAATCGAGTATCTAGCTGATTCTTTTCGTCGAACGGCAATTCGGCCAGACTTACGATCGTCTCGCCAACTTCGATGCCTGCTTTCGCTGCCGGCGAATTCGGGACGACGGCGATGACACGCGGTTCGGACGGAGGGCTTGTCGGATCGATGATGGTTCCCAAATAGGGTTCTCGATAGATCGGCAGTTCCTTCACAAGGGCGAATTCAAATTGGCTTTTGATTCCTTCGCGTTCGATTTCAAAAACCATACTTTGTTCTGCGTCGACGGTTCCCATCACGTGCTTGAGTTCCGAGTGCATTGCAACTGGCCGAACACTTTCACGACTCGGCCCCGCACCCACAATCCGATCGCCAGCTTTCATGCCTGCTTTGGCGGCGGGCGAACCGGGCGTGACCCCACTGAGCACGATCTCCGGTGCGAACTCGTCCGGGCTCTGACTTCGAAACCCAGCTCGACCTTGATAAATATCTTCGCCACGCTGCAATTTGGGGAGTCGTTCCAAAATATCAGCCAATGGGATCGCAAATCCAACGCCCGAATCATACCACTGTTCCACTTCCCCTTCCGTGGCGATACCTGGATTGATGGGTGCCAAAATACCCATGACGTTCCCGCGCAAATCGATCAAGGGGCCGCCGTAATTCTGCGGTGATATCTTGGCATCGGTTTGGATGGCTTTGTTAAAAATACGTCCTTGTGCGCTCAAAATTCCCAAGCTGCGACTTGCGACTTTGAAATCGAATGTCTTTCCCATGGCGATCGCCCATTGACCGACCTGCCACTCGGATTTTGAACTAACGGACGCTGCCCGCAGTGGCTTGTCTGTGTCGATTTTCAAAAGAGCGAGCTCGCGGCTATGGTCGCGAGCAACAAGCTTGGCCGCTTTGCGTTGCTCGTCCGGCAAGACGACCGTTATGGACGCAGGCTGTCCGCGAAACTGGAAAATACTGGTCACGATCCATCCATCGGAAGTCAATACCGTTCCGGTCGACGGGCCGGACGCGATGAGCTGCTGATTGACGATCTCGCGGCCACCAAACGTCTCGACCTGAACCACGCAGTCCTGCGCATAATCGGCCGCCGCCTGAAAAGCTTGCTGTTCCAATTCGTCCAAAGGAGGGTCGTCCACGGGGCCGATTCCCGACGCGAACGAACCACCGACGATCAGCATGAAATGGGCGAGCAAGGGTCTAAGGTCGAACATGGATACGAATCAATTCCTGTCCACGTTGGACTAGCAAATAGAAAGAATCAGCGCGATTGATGGTGGAAAGCATTCTCTCGAGGCTTTTTCGAGAATCCACGCGTTGATCGTTTAGCAATAGGATAAGGTCGTTGGTTTGCAATCCGCATCGAAGAGCCGCCGAGCCTTCTCGCACTTGATCGACGAACGGCGGAGTCTTGGCCAATACATCCGGGATCAAGGTAATGCCAATGTCCGAGGGGCGATGAGGCTGTGCGACGGCTTTGAGACTGCTTTCTTGCACGGACGTCTTGCCGGACAAAATGCGTTCGACCGACGCTTTTACCACGTCCATCGGAAGAGCGTAGTTGAGCCAAATGCCCGCTTGCTCATCCCGAATTTCTTTACCGATGATGCCGACCAAACGCCCTTTCAAGTCGACCAACGCACCTCCTGACGCTCCGGGATTGTTCGTCATTACATCCAACACATAAACGCGGCCCTGATAAAGCGACTTGATTTTTCCGCGGCGGGTCGTGAGGGGAGTCGTCGCCATGATAACCCCTTTTTGGGCACTACAGGACTCGTTGCCGGCAGCGATCCCAAACAAATTGCTTATCGCAAACACGCGTTGCCCCGTTGTCGCCGCGCTAGCAGTGGCCAAATCAAATCCTACCAATCCCGCATCTTCAACTTTCAGAACGGCAAGTTCGTTTTGCGGATCCATTCCAACGACCGTTGCATCGAGACGACGCCCGTCGAACGTGACGACTCGGACTTTGTTGACGTCCAGTACGGTACTCCAACTGGTCACAATGTGCCCGGAGTTGTCGATGATGATTCCACTTTGGTAACTCTCAAGCCCTCGGACTCCACCTGCCCCATAGAGCTTCACGACCTTTTCCTGGCTCGTGGAAATAACCGCTTCGTTGTTGATTACGGTACTCGGGTCCCGTCCTTGATCGGAAGCAAGTGTGCAGTGGTTGGCTAAAACGAGAAGCAGCAGATATTTTGAAACCTGAAAGACCGAACCGATCACGGTATTGAATAAGTTCATTAGAGGTCTTTGCCTCCTTGACCATCGTGGATCTGAATGGCATTGATGGAAACGAGAAACTGTGTTTCCAAACCGTAGACCAAGCGAATCAGCTTGGGCGAAGCTCTGCCGTCGACCGGTTCGTACTGATCGAAATACAACTCGACCGGATCGGTTTGATTGTCGGAAAAGATTTCGATGACCTCGATCAAACCGGTGTCAGGCGAAGTATACACGAGCACATCGAAATCGCTGACCGTGATACGAGTGACATCAAACAAGCCTTCTCGTCCGACGATCGGATTTCGCCCAAGATAAATTGCATCTCCCATCAATCGAGGGCCGCGACGATTCCATTCTTGCCAAACACGCATCCCCATGGCCAGGCCTATCGAGGAACGTTGCTTGATCCATTGCGGCCAACCTTGCCGAGGGTGAACCGTCTCGGATTTGTCCCCCAATCGAAATACTAGGCTCGTTTCGGAAAGCAGGATTTCGACATTCAAGTTCTCTCGGGGCACTTCGCCAGTGATTTTCCAATTCTCGGAGCTTTCCGTCCAATTGCCTTGGTTGGATCGCAAACTGAGTATGCGATCGAGTTCGAATCGATTGAAGTAATAATTCGAATAGCCACGTTTTTCGACGTAGAGATCCGCCAGCGGATCCTTCTTGGCAATGTTGCTTTGCTTAAGCGATTCCGCTTTTTCATCGGGTGGCGGTATTTCGGGAGTACCGGGCTTGCGTTGTGGTGGTGGTTTTTGGGGCGACTCACCTTTGATGATTTCCTCAAGTTCGCTAGGCAAATGCAAATTCTGCAAACGGACGAACGTGTCGACGATACCATCGTCATTGCGATATCGAATCGGGATCCGCCATTGGTCCGGATAGATTCCCAGAATGTTTTTTAACTGGTTGGTCGTGCTTATCTCGCGATCGCCCAGCTTAAGTATTTCATCGCCATAATGAATTCCGCGTCGATAGGCGTCGCTACTCTCCAAAATATTCGAAACAGTGACTTTCCCGTTGCTGTCGGTAGCAACCGTGAAGCCTAGGGTCGCATGATCTACGACCCGTCCCGATTTCAATTGCCAAAGAAAGTTCATAGCCTGCTTGATGGAAATCGCATATCCGACCCCAACGTTGACGCGTCCCCGTTTTTCAAAGGAACAACGCCCGTTGATGCCAATCAACTCACCGCGCATATTGAAAAGTGGTCCACCTGAATTGCCTGGGTTGATGGCTGCGTCGGTTTGAATGCAGTCGCTGTATTCCAGAATGGTACCGCTGGGATATTGATACCTTCGCACACCGCTAATCAATCCGTACGTGACGGTCGGCTGTAGATTGGTGGCGAGCACGAAAGGATTACCGGCAGCAAAGCACCATTGGCCAATGCGAACTTCATCGCTGTTACCAATATCGGCAACAGGGAAATCATCGCGGCCCACCATTTTCAGCACCGCCAAATCGCCCGTAGGGTCAATTCCAGCAACCACACTTTCGTACATTTTCCCGTCGTTCAAACCGCAACGCATTCGATGACCGAATGGGCTCGAAACGTGAAAATTCGTAAGCACATATCCATCCGCTGAGATGCAAACGCCACTCCCTCCGCCCTGTCCGTCGGTCCCGTAAACAGCAACCGTGGCTCGAGATGCTTTGCGCATGGACTCGATTCGCTGCTGCTGGGCTTCAAGAACCGCTTGACTCGGCTTTGGCGCTTCGAGTTCCTGGGCCAATAACGATTCCTTCGAACTCGTCCAAGCCAAAACCATTCCCAGGAATATCCATGACGTGATGGCTCGGTTCATACGCCTACTCCTTATCGCTTTAGTATAGGTTGTTTCCATTGGACTTCCGTTCCTATCATGAGCTTCGACTGGCAAGCGACCGAGAGTATCACTTTTTTCCCAGCTTGGATGGGGACGTTGATCTCGATGGAGTCCTGATCGAACGCAAACGCTTGTTGAGAAATGCGTTGGTCGTCTTGCCAAACCTCGATCGAAAGATCCGTTCGTTGCGTTCCCTCGTCCTTTCGTTGAACTTGACATTGAAAGGTGGTGAATCCCTCGGGTGCTCGAAAAACAAATCGTCCTGGACTAGGGAAGTACAGATCTTTGTCGCCTGAACTCGCGGCAGCCGTTGGAGATCGGCCATTCATGACAAAACGAGGAGCGAGCGAGCGTTCAAGACTTGGGATCGACGACTTGAAGTCAATCCCCTTTGCCGCAGTCGCTTCGATAATCTCCAACTCCGATAGCCATCGAATATTGGCGGACGAGTAATTGATGCTATAAATCTTGGAGAGCGGCAACGAAACTGTTTGACCTAAGGGTGAATTCAAGTCCAGGACACTCGACTTCACACGAAAGGATTCAGCCATCCAGACGGAATGATTGGTGGTGGTGATTTCCATGGCGGGTCGGATTCGCTCGATGGCTCTTTGGAACCATACTAGCCCCACCAATTTTTCTAACGGAATCTCGATCTGCTCGCCATCCAGTTCGAAGGATACGTTGGATTCTTGCACTTGTACAATGATCCCATCGATTCGATCAATGGATTCGCCTGCTCTCAAAACAATCACGGCATCTGTCTCGGACAACTCCTTGACCGCCGTTTGCCAAGCCTCTGTGAGCTCCTTTGGGATCGTTTTCAGTCGTGCAGCCCGCATGGATTTTGCCGCGAGTGCGATTTCTTGACCACTGGAGTTCATCAGCTTCCACCCGCTACTATTTCCGACGATCTTGTCTCCGTACACCCTGGAACCGTCAAGCAAAGTGACTTCGACAGGTTGCTTTTGTGCATCCAGCTTGTTGGGAAAACTGAGAAGACTAACATCGCTGGCTAATTTTTCCTGCGGTCCATTGCTCGTCTGAATCGTCAATTGGTTCTCATCGGCGGTCAACAAACGTCCTTGGATCGCATTGCTACCGAACCCACTCACGGATACTTCAATGGCTCCCTCCGTCAAAACTTGGCCGAGCGATGTTCTCGGGTTACCAAGAAAGCACAGCGCTGCGAGCAAGCACACGATCGACATGGTCGTTTTTGCTTTTGCGTCCGAACAGTCCCCTGTCACGGGTACCAGTGAAGCGAGCGCCCATAGAGCGAGTGCCGGAGAGGATGTTGGCTGGCGTTTGGGATTGGATTGCTGCATCGCGGTTGGGTTGGGCGGTTTTGATTGTTGGTGGAGTATTGGTAGTATAACGGAATGTCCACTCGTTCGGTGCAATTCGATTTATTCACTCCTTTAAAAAGCTAGCCGTTTTTCTATGAAAGCTGCCTATTTTAAAACGACCGGGTCACCTGACGTTATTGAATTCGGCGATTTGCCAGAACCGGCATGCGGTCCCGATGAGGTCAAAGTCAAAGTGTCCATGGTTTCCGTCAATCCAATCGACACTTACATTCGCAACGGTGCCAATTACTGGCCTCTCCCCAACCCCTACATACCGGGCTGCGATTTGGCAGGTGAAATCGTGGAAGTGGGGGCCCATGTGAAGCATTTGTCCACCGGACAGCGAGTCTGGGCCAGCAATCAAGGGCTTATGGGGCGTCAGGGAACCTTCTCAGAATTTGCGGTCGTCGATGCGAAATGGTTGCATCCATCACCCGATTCCGTAGAGGATTCGGAACTAGCCGCAGTTGCGTTGGTGGGTATCACCGCTCACTTAGGGCTCTTTAAGCGTGCCAACCTGCAATCCGGAGAGATCGTGTTTGTGCGGGGTGGTACAGGGGGAGTGGGCTCCATGGTCGTCCAAATGGCCAAAGCGGTCGGGGCCACGGTGATCACAACCGCCGGAACTCAAACCAAAGTCGATCGATGCATGGAACTTGGAGCGGACTTTGCTTTTAATTACAACACAACCAACCTGGCGGATGAGATTCGGCAAGTGGCACCGCAAGGCGTTCAAGTCTTCTGGGAAACGTTGCGCGAGCCGGATTTTGACCTCGCCGTAGGAGCGATGAGCGAAAATGCACGAATGGTCTTGATGGCAGGCCGAGATGCGAGACCACCGTTTCCCGTTGGACCCTTTTATGTCAAAGGCTGTTCGCTCCACGGATTCGCCATGTTCAAGGCATCGGCAGAACAACAACTTGTCGCAGCCGCAGACATCAATCATTGGTTGACGACCGCTCAACTCAGGGCCCAGATCGACCGCATAGTGCCGTTAAGCGAAACGGCCAACGCTCATCGACTTCAAGAAGCCAGCACGATCCAAAAACAAGGCCAACTATCAGGCAAAATCGTACTGGCTGTCTCCTCCAGAGTGGCATAGGCTTCCAGCCTGTGACGTCAATAGTGAGATAGGCTTCCAGCCTATCAAGCAATAGTGAGATAGGCTTCCAGCGCTTCCAGCCTATCAATTCAACAACGACAGGCTAGAAGCCTATCCCACTGTATTCACTCCGCAGCCAGCCCCTCAAGCTCATCTTCCTCCTCTTCCTTGCTTCGTATTTTGCTGCGTTCACGCAGCACTCGCTCAGGAGTTTCAATTCTTAGCACCACAACATCTTTGGCCGTTAGAGCAACATTGATCAAGCCGATGATGACAGAACTTACCGCCAAGCATGCGGCCGCAAAAAAGCATTCCGGCAAAACCCAGCGATTTTGATTGGACGGATACAACTCGCCCAATGTCCAAAACAGATTCGGAAAGCAATACCAATCGAATCCCAACCGTTGATATCGATTGGAGGCCAAGCTCAACGACAAAGTAGCAACGACCGCAAGGATCAGCAGTACGCATGTGATCGTAAACGACGCCACCAATCTGCCCGCCATAACCCTTTTCAAGAACACCATGCAGATCAGTCGAACGGTCCCCAAGTACAACGCAAGATAGGCGGAAAGGGCCGCGACGTAAAGAACAAGTTGAATCGTGATATTGCTCTTGTTCGCCGACAACAAAAACCAAGCCGCCAATACCAATGTGAACGCAGAGCCCATGAAGCTGAGCAACACGAAGATGTAACCCGGTCCAGCTCCAGGATTCAGCCAGGTTAAAAAAAGTCGCTCCCACAATGAACTTGGCAACGATCTCCGTGCTCGGACTGGGATGACCCCTTGTTCTCCCATCATGATGCAGCCAGCAATACCCCAATGCGCGAAAAGGAAGTTCACCGAGACGGCAAGCACGTCTTGCATGTCGGTTCTGCCAGCATAACAAATCGAAAAGAAGCCTGTTAACATGGCCATGAGCAAGCCGATCAGCAGCAGCGGTACTCGGATCGGAGTGGATCGGTTTTCACTCGCGACGCCAATGGCACATCCGGCGCTACGCAGCAAAAGCCACGAATACAAAATCACGATCAGCAAGAAAACGCCAAGCACAATCCAACTCTCCGACGGAATCGATCCGTAGCTGACGATTCCAAGGAGTGTGGAACCGACTGCAAAAGCCGAAAAAGCTTGCCCTCCCAACAGCACAATCGAAAAGAAGACCTGCTGCACTCGATTGCGGGCGAAAGCCGCGACCGAAATGGCAATCGCAGACACCGCCAAACTGCAACTCGCGAGCACGATCAACGTCATCGCAATGACATCGAGAGTTAAGCCACGCAACAAATAGGTCAAAGCGATACACGGCGCTAGCACCGAGAAATAAATGAGCAACTGCAACGCAGCCACGCTGAGCTTGCCGATCAAAATATGTCGCGGCGTAAGCGTCGAGAGAGATAGCGTTTCAAAGGTACCATCGTCAAGCTCGGATGCCATCGACCGGAACGCCGCTTGCGGAATGATTATCAGCGACGGGATAATCAAAATGATCGAGTACCCAATCAGGAGCCCAGTACCATTGGAAGCATAGTAAATACTTGGGACCATCCCAATGATCGCCATGATCGACCAGGCAAGAACGACAATGGTCAAAAGCATCAAGGTCATCGAAAACTGCTTGCTCTTCAACGCTTGACGCGTCTCTTTGACCAAAATGGGATTGATCCAATTGCTTAGGGAAATAAGACGCCGATCCCATTCGGTCTCCCCCTCAACCAATTGCGAAATGACAGCGGCATGTTCGAGCTGATCGGGGGCCAGAACCGGCGGAGCCATGACTACTGGCTGACCGTTGTCCAGAGGGCTGCCCAGAGGGCTGTCCAAGGGGGATGAGACGGATGTCATTGCACAGCCCCCGTTGTGATTTTCATAAAGACATCTTCCAGCGTCTCACGATGGGCCGCAAACTCCATTATCGAGAAGTCTGCATTCACAATCCCTTTGAGCAATTCGGCCTGTTCCAAATTCCCTCCTTGCAATTCAAAAGACATCGTATTGCCAGTTCGTTGAATGTGGGATACCCCCAGCCGTTGGCTTAACCATTCCTGCAGTTGTTCCCCTCGATCCATCGCAGTGATCTGAACCCGCAACGCACCTTGCATGGTGCGTTGGATATCCGCCACACTACCCGTTGCCAACAAACGTCCACGCTCCACAATGCCGACTTGGTCGCACATCTCGGCTAGTTCGGTCAAAATGTGGGAGGACACGAGAATGGTCGTCCCATCGACCGCCAGTTGCTGAATCATCTGCCGAAGTTCAATTCGCGCCCTTGGATCCAATCCGTTTGCGGGCTCATCCAGAATGAGTACCGCCGGCGAATGGATCATGGATCGCCCCAGACACAGCCGCTGCCGCATCCCCTTGGATAGTCCCGTAATCGGTTTGGATGCAATCTTGTCCAGGCCCGTAAAGCTGAGTGTGCGACGAAGGGCCGCAATGCGATCTTTTCCTATCAAGCCATAGGCACGCGCAAAGAAATCCAAGTACTCAACGCAGTTCATGTTCGGATACATCGAGAACCCGTCGGGCATAAAGCCGAGCCTGCGCCGGACCAAGTCGGGGTCATTGATGACCGAAAACCCATCGACCACTGCATCTCCATAACTTGGCAGCTCAAGCGTGGAAAGGATTCGCATGCTGGTCGTTTTGCCAGCACCATTCGGGCCGATGAAACCGAACACTTGCCCTCGATAGACTTCAAACGAAATGTCGTTCACAGCTCGCGTCTTGCCAAAGAAACGATGCACGCGCAGCATCTCAATCATCGGAGAGTTCGACTCGTGCACAAAGCGATCTACCATGCTCTTTTCCCTCGCTAGTTGGCTCGATCCGGGTCGCTGGCATGAATTTGCTTTTCCGGCAGCCGATCGTCGGCAAACGGACTGGTGCCCGGCATCGCTCTTTCCCGGGACATCGCCGCAATCACTCCGAACGGCAACAACATCAGGAAAGCCAGTGCAAAAAGGCCGAATGTCACGACTGGCACGAGCACCACCACGGCGATCGCCGCAACCGCATTCTCCCCTTGCGTTTCCAAAGCCATTCGGATCACCATGAGAATAATGGCAGAGAGCGCTGTTACAAAGAACAGACTTCGCAACGAGATCTTGTCACCCACGGATTATTCCCTCGAGATGGCTATTTCGAAAACGGACAGCCATGAGTATATCGCAATTAGGGGCCACGTCGAATTTTTGTAGCATGTGGGTTCGATCCCATAGAATGTCTGCGTCTTCGGTTCCTCGAACATAACCGTGAAAACTAACCGCATGGCCCCCGATGATCAAGAACGGAATTCGGTGACTTTGAAGGACTTGGAAAACACGGAAATCAGGTGTCATGACACTCTTGCTGGCCGGTGTTCCGAATGGAACGAGCCCGATAATTGCGTTGCAAAAAGTGCATTCGCCCCTGAGGATTCTGCTCGAGAAGGTAGCGAGCCGAATCTAGAATTTTCTGCATCGCCGCCAGCCTCTCAGCGGGCGCAAAATCCAACGATCGTTTCCGCAAGAATTGATCTCGCGCCGTGAGAGACTGTTGTAAGGGTAAAGTTGAATCGGACATATCCTTAATAGTAGTCCCTCTGCTGGCATCCTGCCACCACACACCGCAGGCCGCGTGGAGTATAAGATACGTCTCACTCCCCCGATTGGATCCAATCGAAGACCCGTCTTTTTACTGGGCTAATACCACCAAGGAGCTTACTATGCGTCACAAACTAAAATTACTTCCCAGTCTTTCCCTGCTTTCACTCGGATTTCTAAGTACCCTCGAGAACTCCATGGCCCAAGAAACCAAAACGCCTGCTCCGTCCGTCCAATCCAATGCCGACCCGTTTCAATGGCTCGAAGACGTGACGGGGGACAAAGCCATCGAATGGGTGAAAGCTCGCAATGCCAAGTCCCAAGCCCGTATGGAGGCCGACCCTAGCTTCAACGCTCTCCGCGAAGATCTGCTTGCGATCCTCGACTCCGACGCTCGCATCCCATTCGTCAGCAAACAAGGAGAATTCTACTACAACTTTTGGCGAGATAAGAAAAACGAACGCGGCATTTGGCGACGTACCACTCTCGAGCAGTACAAAACCCCCGACCCCAAATGGGACATCCTGCTCGACCTGGACGCATTAGGCAAAGCCGAAAACGAAAACTGGGTATGGAAAGGAGCCAACATGCTCCGACCGGATTACCAACACGCCTTGATCACGCTTTCACGCGGCGGTGCCGATGCGGATGTCGATCGCGAATTCGACATGGAAAAGCGTGAGTTTGTGAAGGACGGCTTTTCTCGCCCAGAAGCCAAAGGGAGCATGAGCTGGATCGACAAAGACAACGTCTTCATCATGACGGACTTTGGCAATGGAACAATGACCGAGTCGGGCTATCCCCGTGTCGCGAAAAAATGGCGACGCGGTACACCGCTGGAATCGGCGGAAATCGTCTACGAAGGAAAGTCCAGCGATATGTCCATCGGAGCATTTCACGATGATTCCCCTGGCTTCGAACGCAATTTTGTAAGCCGAACCTTAGCCTTCTACAACAACGAACTGTATGTGCTCGACGCACAATCGAAACTAATCAAAATCGATGCACCTAATAGCGCGAACAAGTCGGTGTTTCACGACTACCTAGCCTTTGAGCTTCGCGATGCATGGACGGTCGGCGGTAAGACCTATCCTGCTGGCGCTTTGCTGATGACTAAGCTGGAACCGTACTTGAAAGGGGATCGCAATCTCGAAATGGTTTTCGAACCGAGCGCAACCACCGCGCTTTCCAGCTTCGGTTTTACGAAAGACTATGCCTACATCAATGTCTTGGAGGATGTCAAGAACCGCATCTATGTCTTGACGCCAACAGCAAAGGGATGGCAAAGAGAACTTCTCAAAGGTGCACCCAGTTTTGGTACCGTCAACATAACACCCGTCGATAGCGATGAGTCGAACGACTACTTCATGACGACAACCGATTACTTGAACCCGACGACGTTGTCCCTGGGTTCCATCGGCACCGAACCCGTACCGCTCAAGAAGCTACCTGCGTTTTTTGATGCCAAAGGGCTCAGCATTTCGCAACACTTTGCGACAAGCAAGGATGGTACGAACATCCCATACTTTATGGTTGCCGCACAAGACATCCAACTGGATGCAAGCCATCCAACACTCCTCTACGGTTACGGCGGCTTTGAAATCTCGCTTCAACCAGGCTATAGCCCTGCCGTCGGACGTGCATGGATCAGCCAAGGTGGTGTCTATGTGGTCGCCAACATCCGAGGAGGGGGTGAATACGGTCCACGCTGGCATCAAGCAGCACTGAAAGAGAAGCGATTAAGAGCCTACGAAGACTTTGCTGCCGTCGCACAGGATCTTTGCAAACGAAAAGTGACGCGTTCCGAAAAGCTTGGTATCCAAGGAGGTTCTAACGGCGGACTCTTGGTTGGCAACATGGTCACACTTTACCCAGGGCTTTTTCAAGCGGCTGTTTGCCAAGTCCCGTTGCTCGATATGCAGCGTTACAACAAACTTCTCGCAGGTGCTTCCTGGATGGCGGAATACGGCAATCCAGACGATCCGAGCCAATGGTCCTTCATCCGAACGTACTCACCGTACCATAACGTGCAAGCAGACAAGAAGTATGCCAACGTCCTCTTCACCACTTCCACTCGCGACGACCGTGTCCATCCGGGCCACGCCCGCAAGATGATGGCCAAGATGGAAGAACAAGGGCATTCGGTACTCTACTACGAGAACATCGAGGGCGGGCACGGCGGAGCAGCCAACAATCGCCAATCCGCGTTCATGCAGGCCGTCGCCTACACGTTCTTGAAGCAACAATTGTTTGCAAAATAGCCCTGTCCTATCAACCGCAACGCGTTAGCGGGCTGTTGATTTAATGGTACGACGGACTTCCTAGTCCGTCGAATTCCCCATTGACGGACTTGGAAGTCCGTCATACCGACCTTAACCAATAACGACTTCACTAAATCAACAAGCCGCTAGCGTCCAGTTTACTAGCGTCCGGTTTATACGATCAACCGCAACACGTTAGCGGGCTGTTGATTTAATGGTACGACGGACTTCCTAGTCCGTCGAATTCCCCTGGGCTAAACGTCTTTCCCCAACCCTCACTGCGACAGCTTGATCCGAATATTGCGGTACTCCATTTGACCGCGATCACCCTCTAAGCCGATCGGACCTGAGGCTGGAATCTCGAACGCTTCTTCCAGCACTTCGCCATTGCATAGGCATCGAGCGACGTTTCCTTTGACGGTGACCTCGACCTCATTCCATTGCTGCGGCTTGTAGTTCTTCAAGTCCTTGTACGGGCCGGCCAGAATATAGTCGCGGCATTGCAACTGCTTGCCTCGCAAAAAGATCCCGCTGTCCGCATTGGGTGTCGCACGGAACTCAAGCTTCAGCACAAAGTCAGATTTGAACTCTCGCGTCGTCCAAAGCTGTTGAATGCGACGCCCCTCGGCTGGCGTGGTCACCACCAGTCGGTTGTGGATCGCGACATAGCGACCATCATCGCTCGCTCGAAGTTGCGCAAACTCCTTTTGTTTCTCAATGATTGCCGGTGTGAGTGCGTTCGGATCATTCTTGCGCCGTTTCTCAATAGCGAGCCGTTCGTTTTCGGGGGTTGCGTGAAAGCACCACCCAGTCAAATCTTGGCCGTTGAACAGAGGCTCGAAACCAGCTTCTAAAGTCGCCGCCTCCGACGGAGGTGGGACCATTCCTACCACTTCCAGAACCGGTCGAATTGCATTTTCCCATTTCGTGTAACCCAGTTTGTTGGGGTGCAACAAATCCGGAAACTCTTCCACTTTGGCGTTCCCTTTCTCATCCGCAAAGAGAGCCCAACTGTCGATCACGGTAACTTGCGAATCCCCTTTGACTTTGGCTTCTAATAAGCGATTGATTTCTTTGATCTTGTCCGCCGGCCGACTCTTGGTCTCCGACGAAGGGAATACCAAGCACAGCACGATTGGCATCTTCGGATTGTGTTTCTTCAGTTGCTGTACCAGCAGTTGAACGTTGTCTGCAATCATGGCAGGTTCGGCCTTCTCTTCCAAATCGTTGGTTCCCATCAACAATACGACGCCAGAGGGATTGAGTTCCAATACGTCTTTGTTCAGTCGCAATAGCATGCCTCGTGTCGTATCTCCCGAGATGCCTCGATTCGCGACAAGTGTTTTGCCAAACACGCCGCTCATCTCTTCCCCCCAGCCTTGCGTGATCGAGTCGCCGAGGAATACCAACGCGCCCTTCTTTTGGTTGGCTTCTTTCTCCCATTTCGTTCGCCGTTCAACCCACAGCTGTTGAAACCAATCGTATCGGCGAATCGGTCCTGCGCCAGCCAAACCGTCGTCTTTGCTCGGAATGGCGAGAGCACTTTTGGCTGCGGAGTCTTTCTCTTGTGATCGCAAGGGCGCCGCCATGCTCCCAAAGAATAGGAGGGCTGCCCAAGCAAATGTTAATTGCCATTTCATAATTGGTTTTCTCGTGACTGAAGAAGATGGGGGATTAAATGCGCGATTCCCTGGCTCACTTGGCCTTGTACCAGCTAAGAATTAGGGTTCAAAAATTAGCCGTTGGGCGCTAGCGGGCTGTTGATTTAATGGTACGACGGACTTCCTAGTCCGTCGAATTTTCCATTGACGGACTTGGAAGTCCGTCTTACCGCCCTTACCCAAGACGACTTCACTAAATCAACAGGCTCCTAGCCCCGGTTGTTGTCGCAAGAACCTTGGCTACCGCCATTCGGCTAATCCAAAAATTAGAGGTAGCTGGAGTCGCCAGACTTCAGTGCCGCAACGAAAAACCGAACTCTGGCGAGTTCGGCTACCATTGCAACCCTAATTTTTAATATTGACGAGGCATTAGACTATCACATTTCGCGGCTACTGCGAATCCTACGCCTATTTTACTGCGAGGTTTTCCCGGTGCTCGCATTGAGCTTGCGAATACGCATTCTATTTCCGGCGGCTTGGGGCGAGTTCTCAATTTTGTATTCTTCCATCGCGGCCGCTGGGTTGTTTTGCTGTTCATAGGCTCGGCCCAGCAAGTAGTGCGCGTGTGGACGCCAAATCTCACTGCCAGGTAATGTTACCAACCGCTTCGTCAGCCAATCGACGGTCGTATCAGGCTTGTCCATATCCAGGCTGAGCATGGCCAGGAAAACCGCCACGTCGAACTTTGAACGCCGTAAAAAGACCTGAGCCTGCTGAATCTGAAATTGAAAATTCTCCAAGGTCTCGGTTGGTTTCCGGACAATCCCGATCTTCGCCTGCGTCTCGCGATCCACCTCGAGGTCCTTCAGCGTCTGCTCATCGACGCGAACATCCATATAGGATCGCAGAGCCCCGTCCGCTTCGATACTGCTGTCAAACTTGCCGTTCAAATGCAAGCTGCGAGCGCGACTGATCGGTGTATCCGTAAGGAACGCTCCGTAAGTCCCCATGTAGTTCATCGAGAAAGGGGACTTGTCATTGATCCGTTCTCGCGCGGACTGGTTATACACATGTGCCAACCACGGGACATTCCACAACCGAACTGGCAGCGTCTCATCGATAACATTGAGTCGCTTCTCAAAGGCGTCTGCATCGATGCTGATGCGCACCCGATTCTCGCCGGTTAGCGTTCGCTCGAGCGTATGCATCGTGCGACCGAGAACAAAGGGTTCGACGTCAACAAGTGCGATCAGTCCGCTTAGATCTTTTTGTTCCACTGGATATTCGAAAAAGCCGAAAAGCTTCGCCCTCTGCAAAACCGCAGGGTTCTCTTTGGCTTCCTTCAACGTTGCAATTCCATCATCGACTTGGCTCGGAATAGGCAATCCCCATTGTGGCTCAAACAGAAAAAGCTTGTCAGCGATAGGAATCGCGATGCACCACAACCGCAGAGAAGCATTTTCGGTAGCTCCCGATGCGCTCGGCAATGCCAAAATGATTGCATCGACTCCGTGGGCGAACGCGAGTTGGGTAAAGACCCGGGCCCTCTGCCAAGTGTCACCGCGAGCAAACGTTAAGGTTTGCCAGGGAAGCTGCCGATAAACAGCCGCGGAATCGCTCAAAGGCATGTCGGAATTGGTAACCAGTCGCTCCACATCCTTGGCTTGCCCATCGATTGCTACATTGCAGATCGTCCAATCGAATAGCTTCAATGTTGTTTCCAGTTGCCGCCATTCATCAGCCGTCATTGCGCTCTTTTGTTTCTCAAGCCACCCCTTGAAAAGCATGTCGTGGTAGGGACGTTCCAGCACCCATTTCCCTACGTCTCGCATCATTTGAGATTGCAACAAAAATTCGCACTCGGGTTCTCCAAACTCAAGCTTGTCAATACGATTCGAAAAGTCGATCGTTCGCAACGATGCCGACACAGACTCAAGCAAATTCGCCGCTTTCCAGTCCGTTGGATCGACCACATTTTTGGACCAAGTGTTAAACTCCGATTGGATTTCGCGCAAGGCCACAGAACGATCCAATCGAACCAGTTGAGGCAAGTACCGAAACGCTTCGCGCAGCGAATCGCGTCGCTCCTTTCCGCTTGCCTGGTCAGCTTGGAGCCTTTGCAATTTCTTGGAATTGGCGTCCTCGCATCCCACGTTGCAAACGAGGTACGACGCAACAACCAGCCAAGAGAGAGCCTGGAAACAACGAGAAATTTTGGGGCATAGATAAGGTCGGTTCATAAAACGATTCTACCCAAAATTTTGCCAAGACAAAAACAAAACGCCGCAATGCGTTCAACCTGCGGCGCGAGACAACCATTCAATTGATCAGGCGAGCAAGCTCGGGAGGGTGAGCAAGCTCGGGAGGGTGAGGCCACCCCTCTAAACATGTTTTCCTCGACTTTGCCCAATCCATTCATTGCTCGGGAGGGTGAGGCTCCTGCCAAACCATTGCGTCGTAAGCTCGGCAGGAGCCTCACCCTCCCATTGGTTTCCAACGCATTCGACATTGCAACGATGTTTAGAGGGGTGGGGTGAGGCTCCTGCCGAACCATGGCGTTCCTTGCTCGGCGGTGGCCTCGCTCTCCCATTGATTTTCAACCGAGGTAGGCCGGACCGAGGTAGGCCGGAAATTAGCCCCCCCATCGCCCAAGCCATCTACGCATTCCATGCGGTCACGGTTCGCCAAATCGTCAGGACCCGTTCTAAAACTTTCTCAAATTGATCCAATGGCACCATGTTCGGGCCGTCGCTCGGACTCAAATCTGGATTGGGATGCGTCTCAAAAAAGATACCATCGATACCGACGGCCGCGGCTGCCCGCGCCAATGGCTCAACCAACTCCCGGTTGCCACCCGTCGATCCCCCAAGCCCACCAGGCTGCTGTACCGAATGCGTGGCGTCGAAGATCACAGGGACTCCCAATGCTCTCATCGCGGGCAAGCCCGACATGTCATTAACCAGGCGGCCATAACCAAAGAAAGTCCCTCGTTCGCAGAGCATCACTCCTCCATTGCCAGCCGCATTGACCTTGTCGACAACATATTTCATGTCGCCCGGTGCCATGAACTGACCCTTTTTCACATTGAGCGGTTTTCCCGTTTCAGCACACGCGATCAACAAATCAGTTTGACGAGCCAGAAAGGCCGGGATCTGAAGCAAATCGCATACTTGCGCAACGGGCCCCGCCTGCTCGGGCAAATGAACATCGGTGGTGACCGGACAACCAATTTTGGACCGGACCTTTGCCAGGACTTCCAGACCATCGCTGAGGCCAGGCCCTCGAAAACTCCCGCCGCTCGTCCGATTGGCCTTATCAAACGATGCCTTAAAGACGTAGTTGACGCCCAGTCGATCGCAGATTCCAGAAACCGTCTCGGCGATTTGCAAGCATCCCTCAAGCGATTCGATAACACATGGCCCTGCGATCAGCAGAAGCCTCTGCGAATCGCCGCACACATGGCGACCGATTCGAACGGGTTGGACAGTTGCCCGCGATTGGGAAGGAATTGCCATTTAGCCCGTCATGCCACCATCGACGGTGATGACTTGTCCCGTCACGTAACTTGCCGCCTTGCTCGCCAGAAATAACACGCAGGCGGCAACATCATCTGCCGTTCCGAGCCGATTGGCAGGAACTCGCTTCTTCACTTCGTCGATGATCGAATCCCCAAGAGCTTTCGTCATATCGCTCTCGATGAAACCCGGCGCCACCGCGTTGACGGTTATCTTCCGCTTGGCCATTTCCTTCGAAAGCGATCGCGTGAAGCCGATCATGCCCGCCTTAGTCGCTGAGTAGTTGGTTTGACCCGCGTTGCCGATCAAACCCGATACGCTCGACATGTTGATGATGCGACCATATCGCTGCCCCATCATGATCCGTGTGGCTGCTCGGCAAAACAGAAAGCAACTCGTTAAATTGGCGGCGATGATTTCATCCCAATGCTCATCGGTCATTCGCGGTAGCAAAGTATCGCGAGTGATACCTGCATTGTTTACCAAAATATCGAGTCGTTTGTACTCGGCTTCTACTTGCTCGAAAAGCTTTTCGATCGATTCGCGGTTGGTCACGTCGCAAGCCATCGCGACAGCTTCGCCTCCCAAGGCTTGAATTTGCGCAACCGTTTCCGCCAGTTTTTCCGCATTGCGAGCCACACACAAAACCTTAGCACCATTCGCGCCCAAGCGAACGGCGACGGCATGCCCAAGCCCTTGCGAGGCACCCGTCACCAACGCGATTTGCCCAGTAAGATCCGCGGTTAACCCAAATGAATTCGTAGACATCGATCACTTCCGTAGTCAAAAACTAGTCGCCAAAACACTCACATGCCACTTTGCGATCGACTCGCTTCAGCGTTCCGGCCAAAACACGACCTGCACCTATTTCGTAAAATTGATCCACCCCGGCGGCCAATAGATTGCGCAGAGTGCTTTCCCATTGTACCGGCGAAACGACTTGCTTCGTCAGCAAGGGGGCGAACTCGTCGGCCAACACATGCGGCTGCGCATCGATATTCGAATAGAGTGGAAATCTGCCGTTGCAAAATTGGGTTGCCTTGAGTGCATGCTGCAATCGTTCGACTGCGGGAAGCATGATGTCCGTGTGAAACGCGCCGGCTACACTCAATCGAATGGTCTTGGTGGCACCCGCTTCGGCGGCTTTGGCCTCAGCTGCATCCAGTGAAGCGACGTGCCCAGAGATCGCGATATTGCCTGGACATAGCAAATTGGCAACCCGGAGGATTTCTCCTGGCTGCCGAGCCGCATCGCATACGGCATCCACTTGCTCGCAACTAAGCCCGATCACACTCGCCATCCCGCTCTTGACGGCCGTGGCTGCATCTTGCATGGCCGCACCGCGCTGCTGCACCAACCTGACGCCATCCTCAAAGGAAATGGCGCCAGCACACGCCAAAGCACTGTACTCGCCAAGACTCAAACCCGCGACAGCAACCGTAGAACCGAGCACCTCGTTGTGCTGAGCCGCGAAATCGCCAAACGCCGCCATCGAATGCACAAACAAAGCTGGCTGGCTATATTTCGTGAGATGGAGATCCAACTCCGGACCATCAACACACAATTGAGCTAAGTCATAACCAAGAATTTCCGAAGCACGCGAGAACAGATTTCTCGCAATCTCACTTCGTTCCAATAATCCTTTTCCCATGCCAAGGAACTGCGCCCCCTGACCCGGAAAAAGCAATGCTACTTTGGGCACTCTGCAACTCTTCCATGTCAAGCGAAAAACGCAAGGCTAATCAAGCGGGCAATCGACTACTCGTCGGCCATCTGAACAACGACTCGACCCATGTAATAGCCGCACTTCGGGCATACGGTATGCGTTGGAGTTACGGTGCTGCACTTCGAGCAAACTTGAAGCTGCCGAGGCGTTTTGGCATGGTGTGCTCGACGCTTGCCGGACCGTGAATTGGAGTGACGTCGCTTGGGAACTGCCATTTTTCGGACTCAAACTAAAACGGTTAAAATAAAGACTGGATTTTTGAAGGATTAAAAGCGTACGAGCGAACGCATTTACTGTCAAGCCGAAAGGACGCGTCGAACCAACACCCCGCTCGCTTGCCCCTGCGCGGAATAGGACAGACTGACAAACGCATTCCCCGGCCCATCCGAATCAGTTACCCTAATAGGGCACTGAGAATCCAGCGGATCACAATTGAGAATGGGGAACAGCTTTTGGTGCTCCAAGGCGAGACAGCTTGCAACGATCTCGACGGCGGCGGATCCGGCGCCAAGGTTGCCGAAATAGCTTTTCGCGGCTATTACGGGAACTCTCTTGCTCCCAAGTGAGTCAAAAATACCGTTTGCTTCGGAACGATCCGAGTCGACTTCGCCTTTGCCGCAAGCGTGAATGTGCCAATCGTCCCCCGTCAGATCGAGATCGGATTCGGCAGCTTTGGCAGTAAGTCCGGTAAGAATGTTTTGGGTTGCAAGGCGAATGAAATCGCGATCCTTTCCTTCGAAACGGTTGCCCACGGCGGATCCGACGCCCGCGACGACTTCCCCCCAAATTTTGGCACCGCGTGCGACCGCATGCTCGAGCGATTCCAGCACCAAGGCGCCGGCACCTTCACCCAGCACCGATCCATCGCGGTCCGCACTGAACGGCCGAGACATTTCGGATGGGTCGGAACGATCCCGAGCAAGCTTTTCGGATAGGGAGAAATGCAGCGCACGCAATGGTTCAAGGCGTGAGCCAGTCGCGCCGGCCAACATGACCTCGGAAGCGCCCCGGCGTATCGTGGCAACGGCTTCGGTGATGGAGGAGGAGCTGCTAGCCTCTCGAATCGTAACGGAATTGCTAGGGCCTCTCAGGTCGTTGTAGATTGCAACGTGGCTTGCCGGCATGTTGGGTAGGTATTTGAGAAGCCAAAGCGGGTTGACTTTGATTCGGCCCTCGGTTGGCCAGCGTTTCATATCGAACACTCTGTTTACGTCAAAGCAAGCGGACACGCCGTCCGCGAATTCTTCCGGCCGGGTGAGGATATAGTCGCTGCCGTAGACGATACCTGAGCGTTCGGGATTTCGGGTGGCGGGGTCGCTTAGTCCGCTGTGTGCGAGGGCCATTTGGCAAGCCGCGACGCCCATTTCGATCTCGCGGCACATCACCTTTTGGTTTTTCTTGATGGCTCGTTGGAGGGACTTTTCGAGCGGTCCAAAATTATCGATATCGCCGGTGAAGCACTTCGCTTGTCCGCCGAATCGGACATCGAGACCATTTTCGGGCAGGCAATCGAGGGCGGAAACGCCACTTTTGCGGGCGAGCAAGTTGGCCCAGAGCGTATCGAGGTCGCGTCCGAGTGGACAAACCACCCCCATACCGGTAATAACGACGCGTTGGCTAGGTTTGGACATTTTCAAAAGTGGTAGCAAGTCAAAAAGGAGATGCCCGAGGATTCAAGAGCCAGCAGCATAACCGGCAGAATAAGATTAGACAACCAAAGGCAAGACAACCATCGTCAATGGAGACAAATGAACTTGACACCAAGGTGAACAAGTTGACAATCGCAAATAACCTGGACGGTTAGCTCAGTTGGTTAGAGCACCACGTTGACATCGTGGGGGTCGTTGGTTCGAGTCCAATATCGTCCACTTTCGGGTTCCATCAAGGGACCCTTTTTTTACGTCTTGAACCATCAAAACCCCATGTTTCCCTTGGGTTTTATTGCTTTCTTGATGCTTCTTGCTAGTCTCTTGATAGTCATCGATGGTACCCACTTTAGTACCCATTTCGACATCAATAGTCCCCACTGTAGTACCCACCAAAGTATCGCTTAATGTCCGCTCTTGGCTTGCTCTATCCGCAACTTCCGTTCGTGCTTGCGCATAGAACCGGGCAGCCACCGCCGGGGAATGGCCGAACCATCGACACACATCAGCCACAGGGTACACCGCTAGCAATTCGGTTTCCCTACTCGATCGCAAATTGACAAACAGCTTTTGCCATGGAGTCAACCCAGCCAGCACAATCAGCCTAGCCAATGCCGTCCGCAGATTAACGCCAGCATCGCACGCAACCGGAAAGACCGGGGTAGATAATGGCACTTCAACACCGGGGCCAACCAACTCAGCCAACTTCTCAAGGTAAGGCAACAGCTCCGGAAACAACGGGCAAGATCTCAACGTATGTTCGCCGCCATGATGTTTAGTCTTGGGGCTCTTGATCACAATTCGCTTTGAAACGAAGTCCACATCCGCCCAGGTCAGGCCAACCAGTTCCGATGGAACCCTAGGGCCAACCAACCGAACGAACGCAATCAGGGCTTTCCATTCGATGCTAGGGGCTACCTCGATCACCTTTTGCACGTTCGCCCAGGTGACAAACTCTTGACGTTCTTTGTTCTCTCGAACCGTTGTTGCCAACCCAGAAAACGGATTGTCTCTCAACAGCTTCCAACGAATAGCCGTTGCAAATATTTGGCGGGCCGTACCCGTTCGACGCCGAACCGTGTTCCCTTGAAGGGCTTTGTTTTCCAAGTCCCTTTTGTTTCCGTCCGTTGATAGCCATCGTTGCCATTCCTCAGCTTCCCGAACGCTAATCGAATCCATCATACGATCAGCTCCAAAGCGTTCAATCAAGAGGGTACACACTTGACGATCACGCACCGCAGTAGCCGGGGCAACGCTCGTTCTCGATGCTTTGTACTCATCGCAGAATCCGCCTAGTGTCAAACGTCGCGTACGTTCCAACAATCCCAGCTCCTCGAGTTTCTCGCGTAACTCAGGATCCAAACCATTAGACCAATCGCCCAAAGCTTGGGGCATCGAACCGCCACCACGCCGCACGCCTAGCAACTCCTCGAACTTAACTTGGAATTGCTGCGCCGTTTTCTTTGGCATCGCTCCCAGTCGAATCGATTTCCGTTTAGGCCCATCGTACCAGGACAGTTTCCAAGAATCCCGCCCGCACTCTTTCGAAACACTAGCCATCAAATCAACTCCCATTCGTTGAACCCATATGATTTAGAAAAGCCACGACAGCCAGTATGGGTAACTGGTTTTCGGCTCATGATTTCCTAGCCGTGGCATCCATCAAGATACCATCGACCGCACCCAATTGAAACATTTAGCTCCATTCAAGATCCATGTGTTCGCAATCCGCCCGAACAATCGAACCACCGGGAAGCCAAATCCACGCCAACCGCTTGCACTTGCAACACTGCCAACCCAGCTCGACATCCTCAAGCAGTTCCGATCGGCAGTATGGACAGATCGCCCCACACGGCTCCGGCATTGTTGGTTGTTCACCTTGAAGCAATGCCAGCAAGCCCTCACGCTCTGCACGAACTCGGGCTAGTAGCTCACCGGTCATCGAACCGCTAGGGGCATCGAACCCTAGCCGGCCATCCTCGATAAACAGAATTACGCCGATCGCCTTCAATTCGCGTAGCAGAGTTTCGACCATCAAACGAACCCCTTTTCTCGGGCCGCCGTTGGCTTGATTTCCACATCCGCCGCCGGGATCCTCGGGGCCAAATTTATTTCCGTTTCCTTAGATTTCGAACCCTCAAAACCCTCAAAAGTACTCTTGGAAGGAGTTTCGATGGTTTTGTGGGTTCCGTTCCTTACAGTTTTCAGAAATTGCGATGCCTCAGGATGCAAAAAGAATTCCGTAGTTGGCCGGCCAGTCGTTGGCTTAATCTCGAACGCTTGCACCCATCCGCAGTCGATCAGTAGATCCAAAGCACCTTCAATGGAATCCGTATCGCTCAGGGACGCCCAGCCATGCTCTCGAATCGATCGAACACGAATTGCCTTATCCGCAGGCCATTCAATCAACCGCCGTAGCAATGGCAACGCCGCTTGCCTCTCGGGGGCCGTTGCAATGGAATAGACTCGATTCGCATGGGATTCAAGATATTCCGACCAACGAACCGCCGTTGCCGCAGCCTCACCGCTCACGGGGCCAAGATCGCCCGATGCCAAATGCAACACCAGGGCAATACTTGGAACCATGGACGCGTACTTGCTCAAATGCGATTCCAACGCCTCAGGCAAGTCATCCGAACGCAACCGCCGTTGCAACTTAGAATCCCATTGATCAAACACCGCTTGGCCAGCATCATCGAATCTAAGCCATGGAATCTTGCCATCATCGAACTTATCGATCGATGCAAACTCGCTAGGCTCAAGATCCGCCAACCGCTCGAACACTTCCGCCAACATTTGACGGGCTGGGGAATCGGGCCATTGATCAACATGCCGATAACCCTTGGGCGAATCCGGCCAAACAATCACTTGCAGCCGTTGCATCAAGCCATCGTCACCACGACCGCCCTTGATGGCCGCCAAAACGTAGTCGCTCAAACCGCCAGGGGTACAGCATCCAAACAAGCCAACGCATGGAGACTCAACCACGGTTTCGCCTCGGCCAATTCGATCAATGTTCAATCGACCTTGGCCATTCCATAGGGTCAAGAATTGTTGCCTCACGCCTGCCTTATCGTCACGATCTAACGAACGCATCCATCCAACTAGCTCATCGACCCAAAGCAACATCCCCGACCGATGCACGTTAAGCATGTCGCACAATTTTTCGATTGTGGGATCCGTGGTAATGATCCGCCGGGGTATTGGCGGACCAGTTTCCTCAAGTTCTTTCATCGACTCGGCCAACCGCCTAGCCTCGGGCTCGTTACCAACTTTAATGGCCTTGTCGAAATCCTGTTTGAGGGCCTTTATTTTGGCCTCGGCCACCATCACATCGACAGCCGCCGAAAGTATGCTTGGTTCCAACCGCTCACGCTCTCGGGCTTCAATAGCTCGAATCCGTTTTTCCGCCGTTTGGATGCCTGGGGATTTCTTCAAAGATGGCCGCCCTACGACCGCACCCCATAGATTCGGCACCACAAGCCAATCATCATGACGCCGTGGCCTAATGCCAACACGACACCCGACCAACGCCGCCAACGCAACAAGCATTGCCGCCGCTGGGAAGTCTGGGGGGCATTGCATCCGCTCAGCAATGTCATCGACCGCCGCCCCAATCGACTTGGGCAGTAAGTCACTGGAATAAGCCATTACGGTTGGCAGTGGATCCGGTAGGGCCTTAGGCTCACCCCATGGCTTCCCAGGCTCATCGACGTGTTTAGAATGGTTCACATCAAGTTTTGCTTGAGGGTTTCGATTACTTGCCATGATCGCCACCCCCTTTTTTGTTTTCTAGGGCCATCAAATCAGCCCGCCGGTATCGCCGCAACCGGCCAACTTTCACCGAGGGGATTTCGCCCGACTTGGTAAGCCGCTCGATTGTCGGCACCGAACATGCAAGCAACGCAGCCGCCCCGAGGGCATCAAGCATAGTGTCACCAGTGGCACGACAGGCCAACCGCTCAGCAATGGCATCGGCTAATTGTTGGATCTCGATTGGAGTCATTCCGCACCCACTTTCGATTCGACTGTGGAAGCCGCCATTGCAGCCACGATCGGGGCAACTACATCAGGCCGAAACAACCACCGATTCCCGGCCAGCAACCCAGGCACATCACCGGCTTCGGCTTGCTCACGCAGCCACTTAGAGGGCACCCGCAGCCGCTTAGCCATAACGGCTAACGGAACCAGTTCTTTACTCTCTTCCATTGCATACTCCAATGCGTATATCAAATAGGCCGATCACTACGATCAGCCAACGCAAGGTAGTATTCCGGATGTCACCGGGCAGGCTCTAGGACATTCACCGGGCAATCTACGGGCAATTGAGAGGGGGCAGGTTTACGCTACTGCCAACTTGAACCAACATTTCACCGATACGCTTAGCGTCACCGCTACGAAATAGCTTACCGATCGAATCTTGTGAGGACTTTTTGAGTAGATTTTGCTTTGTTGTCATCCGTCCACGGTTGTAGTTTTTTTCGATTAACTCCATCGCTTTCATAACCTCATCCGACAAATTTACAAACAGATCGATTCCCCACCTAAACGAACAAGTTTCCCGATCTAGACCATTTTCCAGTACGTCCGTTTGCAACGATACTACCACCGGGGCAACGGGTTGTTCCAGGTTCCTAAACGTCTCTACTCTTTGCTCGTTGGTCGATGTTTTTAGTTTGCCATACAACGTTCCCCAATTCGCTTCGCGTACTTCCCATTTCGATTGAAGCCATGCATAGACCAATTCCTGATGATGTTGTGAGAGACTTGGAACTAGCTGCTCGATCTCTTGATCTATCGCTGCTCCACTCATCGCAAATTGCAACAACAACGGTTCCAATTCGGACAGCCGAATACTGAAGTTTTCTTTCAGCTCTGTCAATTCCTGTTTTCGTTGATCTAGCTGCTCATCCAACCATTCAAGCGATACTTCAACACGAAAAAACGTCATGCTCGCTTTATCCAATTCGTCCCTATCACGTTGCAAAGATGCTCTCGACTTGTTCACCTTGTTTTCACACAACAGAACTTTTTGTGGATCCGGTTCGATTCCCGATTCTTCGTCTCTTTTGAAAGTCTCAATATCTTCTTCGATGTCTGCAATATCCAACTCACGCAAGTCTGTCGACTTTGTCACCTTTGCTTGTTTCAAGGCTGCAAATCTGAATGTTGCTTTGGCATTCAGAAGTTTCTCTGTTAGATCGGAAATTTCAGAGTAGGAAATCAAACAACGCGGGAAAGCGAGAATCAATTCTTGTTTTCGATCTTCCAGCCATGTTTCTGCATCCAAGTGATTCGCTACCCACTTTTTGCAGACAAGAATCGTTCGCTCAAGTCCTTTGGCGTTTGGTCGATCACATTCCACCGCTAGATCAGCATATCCCATTTCCAGAATCTCCATTGTGAATGAAGGGCCGGCCAACCCAGGGGAACGCATGGAGACACGTTGCCGATGGGTGACCGTACGCGGTTAATTAGGCCGCTACCCGATTCCAGGATTCTATCGGGGCATCGCAAAAAACTGTAGAGGCAAGCAGACCGCCCCCGAACCCCCAAAGCAATTCCCGCCGGAACTAGGAACTATGTGTGAGAGGATCGGGACGTTCCATCGCGAGGCTTGTTTGCCTGGATTGGCTAGGATCCAAAAAGGGCACACCGCCCCCGTACCCCCGCCACGAGTTACCGGATTCACTGGATTCACCGGACGGATTTTTGGTAGGTTAAATGGGAGTAGCAAAGCCGCATGGCCCTGTCACCCTCCGATTGGGACCCAAAGTAGGCCGGGCACTATCGTACCTATCCGCCTGCCAACAATCAAATAAAGGTGCCACCTGTTTAGGGCTCTCGATTTGTGGAAACGTACGGAAGTAGCCCGTGGTCTCGCTACGCTCTGCATGCCTATTTTGATCCGCCCCCCCTAGCCAAACCGCTTAGGCAATGGGCTCTTGATGGCTCAAGCTTGCCGAGTCTCAATTGAGCG
The DNA here is from genome assembly GCA_945875845.1 of Pirellula staleyi DSM 6068. GTDB lineage: Bacteria > Planctomycetota > Planctomycetia > Pirellulales > Pirellulaceae > JBKCUI01. The sequence goes on along the minus strand of CAMCMB010000039.1, from coordinate 2,461 downwards.
TATTCTGTGGACGGTATCCAACGCTCTCACAATTACGGTTAAGCTCCCGCATCAATCGCAGGCTTTCCAATACGTCGCCACGTTCTAGGGCACCGTTCAACCGTTTGTGCAATTTGATCGCTTGAGGATCGACGCCAGGGGCATTGGTAGATTGTTCCAACCACGTCGGCACTCGATACTTTGCGAGACAATGGAAGAGCTGACGGGATCAATTCCTATAAAAATGGAATTCAGAGTGATCAAAAATAGGAAACTCGTTTTGATCCGTTCACAATGCCGTGTGGAAGAAAAACGGTTTTACTAGTTGCGACGGTATTGTTGATGATTACATCAACACGCCCATTCCCAGACAATTGGGAAACTGTCGGCAGATCTCGTAAAACGAAAAAATCGGGTCCGACTTGCGCAAGAGCAATGGTTTGCCCGGCAATGGCAAGTTGAAGAATTACTTGGGAAGAGTAGGGAGTGCGTTTAACCGACATGAGCAACGACAAACTGGTGATTCGAGCAAAGGACTTTGGCCACTCAAGGCAAATCTTAATCGATTTTGGCAATCCATTGGGGGTCGGGCAGGAGGGAATTGTCTGGAAAACTAATCGGGAAACTGCCGTCAAAGTATTTGATCGAATTGGGAATTTTGATCGAGAAGTCCATTGCTACCTAAAGCTAAAGGAAAGGGATATCGACGAAATTGCCGGATTTACGGTACCAAGGCTGATCGATTTTGATTCTGAATTCCTTGTCGTTGAAATGTCAATTGTCTCTCCCCCATACCTTCTAGACTTCGGCAAATCTTGGATGACTCGTCCAGATTACACGTCCGAACAATGGGCGGAATATGAAGAGGAAAAGAGCAGTTTGTTCGACGGCAATTGGGAACTAGTGCAATCTGCCCTGTCCGCTCTAAAGAAATACGGAATTTGGTACATCGATCCGACCCCGAACAACATCAACTGCGAGAAGCATCCACTCGCAGTCAAAACACAGTAGCGAAGAAATTGCTTTATGGATCAGTGTGCTTTAGACGCTGGAATGGTTGTATTCGCTTTCTGCTGATCAGCGGCTTGGCTCATGGTGCCACCTTCACCCAACCACGGGCAACCGCCAGCAGATCACGCCGGGCCGGCTCATCCAATTTGGCCCATGTGGCAAGTAGTTCATCAGTACCCGCCAACTCGGGATAGTCCCCACTGTAGTACCCAGTTGATTGAAACAACTCGTTTTCCCTAGGGTTTTGAAGTGTTTTCGAGTCCAATATCGTCCACTCATGCAGTTTTGCCAAGCGAAGCCAACAAGCGACAAATCTCGTCAAAGCCCTGAATTATCGGGGCTTTTTTCGTATGTGCTTGCGACTTGATCCGTATCGGGCTGACAACGCCTAAGGCGTTCAACAATATAGCCCGGGGTCGCGCACCGCACCCCGGGTCTGGAAACGAACGGCTCGTTCAACCCCAACGGGGTTGCACAATCAGGCCCTTAGATCCACCTCTGAGTTGTTGAACCCCGATGGGGTTCGGCGGAACTGGGGCGAAGTTCCCGGGGTGCGCGGCGCGACCCCGGGCTACGATGTTGAACCGCTTCGCGGTTTGCCGCACCGCTATGCATGAAACCATTTCCAAGCCAAGACCTGCCTGTTATCCCCCGTATGCCGTCGCGTTGCGACTCACGATAGCAGGGGCACATGGTGCCACGGGTTGCAGTGGCTGTCGCCACCTTACCCGTGGCTATCACATGCCGTCGCTTTGCGACTCAGAGTCGCGAAGCGACGGCATTCGATAGCCTGGGGTGAAGTGAGCGAAGGCGAACGAAACCCCAGGATCGATTCCATGATCCAACGAGTCGCAAAGCGACGGCATATGTCACGATCGCTAATTCTGTTGGACTCACCCAAGAGCCACGCTAATGTCGGCATGCTCAAGTACCAAATGGGCGCACTTTATAATTCAAGTACGCCAACTCTCTATCGAACCGACTACGAATACAACACTAGCGGTCTTGTGACCAAGGTCACCGAATCCCCGGACACATCCAGTGGTTCTCGCCCTGTCACGCTGTTTACTTACAATTCCAGCAATCTACTAACACAAACCACCAACCCCGAAGGCCACGTTACCAACTTCGAATATGACGGAATGGGACGCAAAGTCAAAACCACCTATCCAGACAGTAGCACAGAGCAAACGCTCTACGGCGCAACGTCTTCAGCCGATGCTGGCCGAGTGATCAAGACCAAAGATCGAATGAACTCGGTCACCACCATCAGTTACGATGCCGCCGGTCGACGACTGCAAGTCGTCTCGCCCGCCGCAATCGACGCAAACATTCTCGACGGACAAGCAGACGATACGATCATCACCGATCCCAATATTCGTAATGTCACCGATTACGAGTACATCGTGGGGAGCGATTCGCTCCTCTCGAAGACCAAGTCGAACGGTGCGGTTACCGAAATGACGTACGA
>CAMCMB010000038.1 GCA_945875845.1 Pirellula staleyi DSM 6068 | reverse complement strand
CGTGATCTTAAATGATGCGTTGGCGTAGCGATTGGGAAGCCCCGTCATGTACCTATGAGTGAGATTCCCGCTTGTCCGTCATTCCCGCGTAGGCGGGAACCCAGTCCTCACTCGCACTCCACTGGATTCCCGCCTGCGCGGGAACGACTATTGCGTGGTTCATTGCGTGATTCATGGGGCCATCCATCTGATTCATGGGGCCATCCATTTATACTTGCCGACCGGTTTTGATTTTGCTGGATTTCTAGCTTAGCGTTGTGGCTGTGCATTTTCGTTAGGGTTTTTCGGAAAGAGGCTCTGTCCATGGCTAGGCAAAATCGTCGCGATATCTTTGATCCGAATGAAGTTGGCTGTCTTCATGCCTTTGAGAGGACCGTTCGTTGGGCTTGGCTCTGTGGTTCCGAGCCCGTCAGGGTCCGGTGGCCCCTTTCGTCCCTTCGCGTTGTGTTCTCGATGTTCCATGGGCTTACGCTATTGGCTACAACCGTTCGCCACTTCGTGGCTATGTCGGAGCCTTGCTTTGCAGCTAAAAAAATCCTCATTCGACGATCTCCTGTTCGAAGACGTATCTAGGATCGTATTCGATTCGGTGCTTCTTCGGCATCCCGAGGAACTCCTCTCCCGATATACCGTCAAGTAGTGAGCACATGACCGTGGCCAGCGATATCCTCGAGTGTCGCACTTTTGCAGAACCCGGCGAGGTCTTCGTATCCGGTGCTGCGTTTCCAATGGTGGAAGGTCGAAACTATTTTGCTAGTGTCGTCGCCACTGAACGCTCGTAGCACTCGGTCAACCATCGTGCCGAGCGGCAGATTTATCTTCGAATTGCGTTAGCTGGGAACGTCTAGCCCATAGAGGTTTTTCTCACGGATAAACAGTTCGACCGCAGGCGGTACTTGATAACGAATGGTTTGCCCACTACGGATTCTTGCTTTCAATTCGGATGAGCTGATTTCTATTTGTGGAGCCACGACCTTCGATTCAATAACTTGGCGAAGTGTTTGGGAATCCAGGTAGGGACGCAACAGTTCCCACTGAGGTTCTCCAACTCCTCCTCGAGCGATCACACAAGGTGTAATCATCCGAAACAATTCGGCTGGTTCTCGCCATTTTGCTAAATCCACGAGAACATCGGCACCCATCAATAAAAACAATTCAGCGTCCGGATTTTCACTTGCGATGGCTCGAACGGAATCAATGGTATAGCTGATCCCACCTCGGTCCATTTCCCGTGTGTCCAACTCGAAATCGGGATTACCGCCAATCGCAAGCTTGACCATCTCGATGCGATCTTGGTTGCGTGCAACCTGCCGATCCGTCTTGAGAGGCGATACGTTAGCGATGAGGAATCGAACTCGATCCAGTTTCAGCGAGTCGCGACAAATTTCTGCTAGCAGTAAATGACCGAAGTGAATTGGATCAAACGATCCGCCGAATATGCCTAGTCGCAATGCCATACAATGCTTTCCAAATTTATCTTGCAGGGTAACACGTCCAGAGCGCTACCGCTTGTTGATTTAATATGGTTCGACATGGCCAAAGGTAACATCGCGACCCGAAACGCACGTGAGGGACGAACAATTCCTCGCTACCGCTTCGGGGTACATTAAATCAACAAGCCTGCTAGCGATGGGCGTGGAAGCTTGGTAGATGATTCTAGCGAATTACACGCCCCTCGTGCCTCATGGCGTACGTCAGGGCGTGCTTCAGGGCGTGCCGCTTGGACTAAAACCAGCGAATACAAGTGGTTCTGCGGGCGTTCTGTGGATCCAATCTGGGGTTGCTCCCACTATTTCTAGAAGTTCCATCGTCGAGATCCTCTCCGTTTTATCGACTAAACCAAGGGATTTCGCCAGGAAACCGATTATGGTCTCCGGCGTAACGCATTGTTCGCGATAGTAACTGAGTCGAGTGTCTCCGTGTCTCTTGGCGAGTCGCTTACCGTCTCGACCCACCACCAACGGCATATGCAGCCAGGCTGGAACATCCCAACCAAATGCTCGGTAAAGTGCCATTTGCCGATAGGTGCTGAAGACTAAATCGTTTCCACGCACCACATGATTGATCCCGAAATCATGATCATCCACCACGACCGCTAACTGGTAGGCAGTGACTCCATAACTTCGCGCGACGACAAAATCACCGAGCAACCTCCCCGCGTCTAGCGATTGGATACCTAGCCTCTCATCCTCGAAGCTTAGAATTCCATTGGGCATTCGAAATCGCCAAGCGAATGGGATCCCCTGACGTTTGAGATCGTCGCCGTGGTTTCCATCAAGATGCGAGCATGTTCCTGGATAGATCGCTCCGTCGAGAACCGACTCATGCGGCGCGCTTGCAGCTCTTTCGATTTCGCTGCGCGTGCATGTGCATGGATAGATCAAGTTTCGATGCTTGAGTTGCTCGATCGCCAACGCGTAACGAGCCTCTCGGTTGGATTGGATCGTATAGGATTGTTCCGGACCAGTGGGGTCCCAATCAAGTCCCAACCAGTTGAGATCTTCGAGCGCCTGCTCGGTAGCCCCAGGTTTGGTCCGAGGCGTATCCAAGTCTTCGATGCGTAAAAGCAATTGCCCGGAAACCTGCCTAGCGGCCAGCCACGCCACCAAAAACGTTCGGGCGTTCCCGACGTGCTGAGCGCCTGTTGGCGAAGGCGCCAAACGCCCAACGTAGTTCATGACAATGTTACCCGAGCTGATCGGTTGGCTGCTGGAACGACATGAATCGAAGCATTGGGCAATGCACCTCTCAACTGTTCTGCACACCAGTTTGCGTGCGAATAGTCTTGAGCAACGGCGCAGACCGTAGGCCCCCAACTGCTTTGTGTTGCACTATCGATTCCGATACTCCTGGCAGCTTCGATGGCTTGTGCGATCTGCGGAGTACGATAGATGCCCCCTTGAGCGATCGCAAATATTTCGCCTGCCAGTTGGCCATACCAACCCAATGCAACATCAAAGTGCTTCCAATCGCCGCTGGCCATCGAGGGCAAGAGTTCTTGCTCCACCAACTTGATCATGCTCTCACGATTCGGGTTCGAGGTCTTGGAACAGCGATCGAACATTTCCGCTTCGGCAAGTCCCGAGTCTCCGAGCGAATGGTCGTTCTGAATGATCAAAATTGGCCAAGCTTCGGGAAAGGGTATTCGCTTCGTACGCTCGGTTTGAACGCTGGTCGTTTCGGAATGCGATGTCCCTTGATCGAATACAAATCCCCCCTCGATGAAGCCGCTGAGCCCCACACTGGATCGCTTTCCTCTCCGACTGAGTTGGGCAAGCTTCGTCCGCGAGACGTTGAAACTTGCCTCATTATTGTTATTGCCGTATCCATTCTTAAGAATCGCAGGAACACTCAAGTTCAAGCTCGCCCATGCGCCTTGGGCGGAGTGAACTTGCTCGGCGGCCATCAGCAGAGTTGCAACGGTGCAAGCCACTTGAGTACCCGATCCCAAACCGCAATGCGGACGTGGTGCTTGCGCAACCGAAAGCGATTGGATAGGCATCGAATGCTGTGTTTCATGCCAATGCGACACGATCGATTCGAGGCGGGGGCGCCAGTAATTGTCCGCGTCGATCGTACATTGACCGAGAGGGCTTTGGGTTTTTGAAGAGGTCGTTAAAGTCGCCTGTACGGTTGCCTTGGAGTGCTCGACCATCAAACCGATACCGCCGAAGCAGTTCGATTCCCCTGGCGCGATCTCAAGGAGGCCGAAATGCAGCCGACCACACGAATGGACTTCGATTCGTGTTGGATACTGCGATTGGGTTGGAATGTTCGGATCGGGCATGGCGTCGATTGGCTCAGGTTGCAAGTCGACTAGGATTCCACTTCAGCGGCCGCGATGATCATTGCATCGTCAGCACTGCCAGACCAATGCGGCATATCAAGTCGGGTCGCTTGCCAGCCAGGATGGCTGAGCGTTCCCTGCTGGGCAGAGTCTTTTCCGATGATTCGCCATCTGAGAGGGGATGGGTCATTGGGAATCGATACCGACGAGCCCTCCGTGGCTTCGACCAATGGTTTAAGACCGAACATGCGTTCGAGTGTTTTTTTGGAATCGCGCAGAACGTCCCTTGCTGCGGAACCGATTTGTGCATCGTTGTATTGGTCGAGCGATTCGCAAATGAGATCTAGCAATCTTGCTTCGCGTTGCAAAGCGCTCAGCAAAGTCAAGGCTTCGTTTCGCATCGCGGGCTTGGCCTTGGAAACGATCGATGGTTTAGGCAATTTGGCGGACTCAACTGTTTTTTCATTGGTGGTTGGAGCCGCAATTTGGGCGGGTTTGTTGTCGAGGCATTCTCGAATTCGGGTGTCGGAAATACGACCGAAGAGAACAGCAAAGAAAGCGCGAATGGCCAGGAGCGGATGCATGTAATCGCAACAATAAATGGGTTGGAGTTAGGCGATCGGTGAATCGAAGTCTTGCGACACACAAAAACGCCGAAATGTCAGCTGCATTTTTCAGAACAATTTAGTTGTTTAATCCCTGCAGTATATCGCCTGATCACGGATTGTTGCAGGTGCGTTCGACTCCCGATCCATGTTATATTATCCGGTTCGTAAGAGCGAAAACGCGGATTTCGCTGATAAATGAAACGGAGGAAACTGTGAACGATTCGCAAGGAAAAGAGAATCCGAACCCACGACGCGTGTCCGACCTCGCCCCTTCGTATGCTTCAGGGAACCAAAAGGGCCAATCGGGCCGGGCCCCGACCGGCAGTTTCGCCTCAAACAAGGCTCGGATAGAGCCACCGGCTTCGGCCGCTTCCAAACCAGCTTCAGCCGCTTCCAAACCAATGGTTCCCCAACCCCACCTCTTGGCTCCGCCTGCCGCGACCAGTCGCACTGTGCTCCAACGCAGTTTGGCTGAACTTTTGTTTCGAACTCCTGAAACTTGGGCAGATCGTGAAAATATTCAACAGCGGATCGGGACAAGCGTTCTTCGTGTTTCCAAGTCGATGGAGACTCGCAATTTCCAACGCGTCTGCAAGCAAGATCTTGAGAGCATGGCCGAGGCCTATGATGATTTTTTTTTCCAAGGACTCTGTTTGCCACTCGCAAGATCCTATGGACTATCATTTCGATTAAGTGCCAGGATGACACGCGCGGGCGGAAAGACAACGCGGACCATTTATCGCGGCACCCGATCCAAACCCAGTCGAACTCACTACGAGATAGCGATCTCGACATCCTTGTTGTTTCAATCTTTTCGGAAGCCAAACGATTCGATTCGAGTGTGCGGGTACGAGTGCATGGATCGATTGACGGCCATGCAGCGGATTGTAGAACATGAGATGATTCACCTGTGCGAAATGCTGGCCTGGATTCAAAGCGATTGCTCGGCTAGCCGATTTCAGTCGATCGCTCGCAACATGTTCGGTCATACCGAACACAAGCACGAATTGATTACGCAGCAAGAACGGGCAGCCAAGGAATTCAATATTCGGGCTGGAGCCCATGTTGCGTTTCCGTTCGAAGGTAGACTCCTTCACGGGGTTGTTAACAGAATCACACGCCGCGCAACCATTTTGGTGGAAGACCCACGCGGCGAACGTTATAGCAATGGAAAGAGGTACTTGAAATACTATGTCCCAATCCAACAACTCCGACCCATTACCTAAGCAACATCCATGAGACAATTGACTTCTATCTCGGGGAAATCAGCGGCCGAGGCTTTCGTAGCATATCTGGTAACCCAAGATATTTCGACTCACGTCGAGCCGGCCACCACGGAATCAGACAAATGGGACATTTGGATTCGGGATGAAGACAAAACCGAAATGGCTCGCGAAGCGCATCAAGATTTCTTGCAATCACCGAACGATCCCAAATTTAAGCAAGCAGTCGATCAAGCAAGAACCATACTGAAGGAGCAAAAGCAGAAATCGATCGAGAGGCGGAAGTACATTCAAAATCCCGTGACTCGCGTGAGCCCAAACCTAACCAGTGGTCGCCTACCACCGTTAACGATCACTTTGATTCTCATTTGTGTCTTTTTCGGTGTCGTCAAGTTTCTATTGTCGGATGGAACACAAAGCGGTAGCCTGGGCAATCTTGCAATGCAAAAGTTGGGTTTCGTCGACCTAAAGCTTTATCTGATGTCCGGCGATCCGGCAGCTTCGCTCAAGCAGGGAGAGATCTGGCGAGTCTTGACGCCCGGCTTTTTGCACGGAGATCCCCTCCACTTGCTGCTGAACATGCTCGCGCTGGCAAGCTTGGGGCGAGTTACGGAGCGTCTGGAGGGGACTGGCAAGTATGCCTTGATCGTTCTCTTCGTGGCCATTTGTTCCCACTTGCTTCAAGGTCTCACGCCTCCACGATGGTTTGGTTCTCCGAACTTTGTCGGAATTTCCGGCGTGATTATGGGGTTGCTTGGATACCTCGCGGCCAAGACCAAGTTGCGGCCGGATCTGGGGTTTGTACTTCCGCCGCAAGCCTACATTATGACCGCCCTGATTTTGGTCTTGGGCTTTACCCAAGGGATGAACCTTGCAAATTTAGCGCACGTGGGCGGATTGCTGGCAGGAATTGCAATCGGGGTCGTGTTGAGCGATCGCCGATTCGATCGAAAGTAGGTCCATTCCCTACATCCCTATCCCCCTCGCGCCGGTACTCCGGGGAGAGAGGTGCCGACGGCGGGGTTAGGGGATTCGCGTTTCGGCAGTGAATTATTATTGGGTAAGGGCGGTACGATGGACTTCCAAGTCCATCGATGGGGAATTCGACGGACTAGGAAGTCCGTCGTACCATTAAATCAACACGCCGTCACGCGTCGGGTTACCATCGCCTATCCGACCGAGAACGCAACTTTCACGGAGCAAATGGCGACGATGTTTTGCCTGCAAATGGGCTCGTCAAACTTCGCGGGTGATCGTGCCCAAGTAGAAAGGTTGCTGTGCGACGAGTTCTGTTCCGTCGTTCAAGTAAAATCGAACTCGAACGCACCAAGATATTTTCACCAGTCGCCCTTCGTAAGAAAGCGGCGAATCCGGCAATGGGACTTGAACTTTTTGTGGTATCGACCAGTCTGTGACTACCAACGCATTACCGGTAAGGCGTTGAAACGAATGGACTCCGAGATCCTCTGTGCCTTTGCCTTCGGTCAACCAAACGACCGAAGCCTCGACCGCTGAAATGGAGTTTTGGTCCACGTTGGATACTCGATATTCAAACTCGAGAAGGTCATGCGGCATATACATTGGCTGCAAACCAAGCAATCGAATCATGATGACTGACTGACCGGTTTGGTGCGACCGTGAGGGTACACCACTACGGGGAAACTTCGGCAGTACGATGGCCATCGATTTGCCTCTCCTTCGACAATGATTTTCCAGTGGATGGCGTTGTGTAAACTCTGAAACGAGTGCATGGCGTCAGTCGGAATCGATATTTCACATTCGAGTTCAAGCGGTCTGCCCCAATCGATTCGCGATCGCCCTTGATCGAGAATGGGAATCTGGCGAACCACTTGCTGCTCGGTACGAATATCCGTTCCAAAATGATACGTGCTTTCCTCCTCGCATACTAGTCGAATCGTGAGTTTCTTGATCACGAGTCGTCCATATTGCACCAACAATAACTTGTAATTTTCACCGGGCACGAGCGGTAAGTCCTCTATTTCAACCGTGGTCGAGCCGATCCCGATGGCTTGAACGTAGGATTTGAAAAACATCTGACCGGACCGAAGCCCAATGTAAATCCCTGGAAAAAGCAAGATCAGCAAACGATATTGGATGTCCCCGCTCAGAAGGCCCTTGACAGCAAACACGGTGAACACCGCCACCATGGCGTTCCAACACATGGAGAACAAACCAATGGCAATGAGCGACCCGGTTCCAGGCCATTCACAAGGCAATCGATAGGCAAGTTTCGCGCCCGGGCTATCGGTAAATGCACTCAAGCGCGGGACCGTCGGAGGTAGCACTGTCTTGACATGCGGTTGATTCGGGCGGGATACAATGCCATGTTTGGCAATCACTTCCCGGTGCTCGTCGCTCGTGGCAACCTTCAGAACCCGATACCAAAAACCAACCGCCCCAAGCACGATTCCAGCTGCTGAGACGGTCGTGAGCAACCAAAATCCATAGCCGATTCGAACAACCTGCGTGCTTGGTGACAGAAATTGCCAAACCACAATCGTGGTAAAGCACAGTATTCCAACCAAGAAAAAAGAGGCAAAAAACAACGCTTCGCCAAGTGAGCCTACGAACCACCACCCGGACATTCGCCCGCCGCGTTTTTTTCCCCAAAGTCTCAGTCGTGGCCTCATCAGCAGCAGTGTACCGTAAACTGCATTTGGCGATTACTCCTGCTTGGACACAAGTAACGCCCTCGGCATGAATTCAATGCGGGTTTGAGTGAGAATCGCTCAGCATCATATAGCAAAATCTGTATAAACAGTTATACTTATGAAGATATGAATCCAGAGCTACTCACCCAGCAAGTTTTGAAACTTGTCTTTTCGGCTGACTACAAGCCGTCTAAACCCAGCGTCATCCTTAAACTGCTGAAACTGCCCGAGGAAGACTTTCCGCGTCTGAGACGAGCCATCAAGCAATTGATACGCACCGAACAGATTGCATTTGGAGCGAATCATTTGGTGTTCAAGCCTCATGAGAATCCTCCTAAGGGTTCATCCAAGCAACTAAGTCCAGACAAACGTCCAGACAAACGTCCAGAGTCAAGTCCAGAGCCAAGTCCAGAGCCAAGTCCAGAGCCAAGTCCCAGGTCGGGCAAGAGAGCTCGACGCGAAAAAAACGAGCTAACTGGCGTTTTCCGAACCGCTTCTTCCGGTGGTTTTGGCTTCGTGCGAGTTGCGCCTGCATCCGACGAAGCACGCATGGATGATGTCTTCATTCCTCCCCCCGCCACGCTCGGCGCCATGGAAGGAGACACGGTTCGAATTCGGGTGGTTCGAAGTGGAAAGGATGGTCGGACCGAAGGCACCGTGGAAGAGATCGTCGTCCGATCGCGCCGCGAGTTCTCCGGTACTTATCAAATGCTGGATGGTAAGTCGATCGTTTGGTTGGACGGAGCCAAACTGGAACATCCAATCCAAATCGGGGACATTCGGGGGCTGCCAGTGAACGATAGCGACAAAGTGATTGTCGAGATCGTTCGATTTCCCGATGCGTTCCACCCAGGCGAAGGAGTTATCCTCAAGGTCCTTGGCAGCAGCAAAAACCCGGCCGTAGACACACTCGCCGTAATGCATCAGTTTGGGTTGCCCGAAGAGTATCCAGCCGCCGCCCTCGAAGTCGCTAGAAAACAGGCCGACCTGTTCGAGGAAGATATCATTCCGGAAGGACGCCTCGATTTGCGGGCCGTCCCAACGTTGACCATTGATCCGGTCGATGCTCGCGATTTCGATGACGCGATTTCACTCTGCAAGAATGAAAAGGGAAACTGGGAACTGCAAGTGCACATTGCAGACGTTTCTCATTTCGTCCCAATCGGATCGGCTTTAGATGAAGAGGCTCGCAAACGCGGTACCAGCGTTTACTTGCCGGATCGCGTCATTCCGATGATCCCGGAAACGATCAGCAATCATCTGGCATCGCTTCAACCTGATCGCAACCGTCTTTCCAAGACCGTATTCATGGAGTACACGCCCGATGGTACTCTCATCCATAATCACGTCTTCAACAGCGTCATTCGCAACCAACAACGTTTCAACTACGAGCAAATCGATCAATACCTTGAAGATCGCGAAGTCTGGCGTCCGAAACTCACACCGGAGATCTTCCAACTCGTCTCGGACATGCATGAATTGGCGATGGTACTCAGGGGCATTCGCAACAAACAAGGTGCACTCGAGTTAACGCTCCCCGAAGTCAAAATCGATCTGGACAAGATGGGCAAAGTTCGAGGTGCCCACCTCGTGCAACATACCGTCAGCCATCAGATGATCGAGGAGTGCATGTTGGCTGCAAACCAAGCGGTTGCAGCTTGGCTCGATTCGCTGAATCTCCCGTTCTTACGACGTGCGCACGCACCACCGAATCGACTCAAGCTACGAAGACTCAATGAATTCGTGAGAGCCCTGGGCATTCCCGCCGAGAACATGGAAGACCGCTTTGAGATCCAACGTGTCGTCGACGCAGTGCGAGGGCAGCCAACCGAGTACGCAGTCAATTATGCAATTCTCAAAAGTATGTCCAAGGCCGTCTACCAAGCGGAATTCGAACGCCACTACGCCCTCGACATGACTCACTATTGCCACTTTACAAGTCCCATCCGACGGTACCCAGATTTGGTGGTACACCGAATTGTGCAGAAGCTTCTTGATGGCAAGCCAGCCCGCGAGGACGAAAAAGTCCTCGAACAGCTTGGGCAGCAATGCAGCGATGCCGAACAGAATGCAGAAAGCGCTGAACGCGAACTGATCCGTGTTAAGCTTCTGCACTTCTTGTCCAAGAAGCAAGGAGAATTGCTTACCGGGGTCGTGTCTGGCGTACGTCCTATCGGTTTAACGGTTCGAGCGATTGAGGTTCCGGTGGACGGCGTGATCGGAGTTCGCGATCTACCCAACGATCGCTATCGGTTCGACAAAGATACTCATACGTTGGAAGGCTACAAAGACGGAAATCGATTTCGGCTCGGAGACGAAGTCATCGTTCGCATACAGCGCATCGATACAGCGAAACGGGAGTTGCATTTCGGTCTAGAGCAAGTCGGACGACGAGCCACACCTCTGTCGCTTGAGCCGCGAAAAAACAAAGCCGCGAAAAAAGAATCGGATGGCAAAGGCAAGAAACGCAAATCGCGTGAATCCGCACCCAAAAGCGAAAAGCTCGCAAGTCGCCTCAAAAAAAACAGTCGCAAGAAAAAGTGATAATAGCAATGGAACATCGCACCTCGCGCAGGCGCGCGAGTTCTCGTCGAGAACCCTGATTTAGCAACCGTACTGTCGCTGCGATCCGCGATTTTGAAAACTTTTCAATTCGACGGGAAGAATTATTCCTCGACGATCGTTTCCTTTGGTTGCGAGGCTGTTTTTCGCAGCATCGCCAGTACCGCGATAAGTCGATTGACATTTACTTCCGTCTTGAATCAGGCAGCTTATTCTCACAACCAACAATGGTTACACTGGTCCTGCGAAGAATTCGGTTCGGCACGCTCATGGAAAGCACACATGGAAACTGGTGATGATGATAGAATAAAGCACCTCATTGGCCGTGCTTGCAACGGCGATAACCAAGCGTGGAATGAGATCATTGAGATGTGGACACCCCGACTTTTAGCTTACTGCTCAGCCAAATGCTGGGGAACTGCCGCTGCAGAAGATGCGGTGCAGGAGGCCTGGATTAAAGCCTTCATGCATATAGAGTCGTTTCGCGAAAAGTCAGGTGACGACCTACGGCATTGGCTGATGCGTGTAGCAGGCAACGAGTCCAATAACGAAGGGCGGCGTGCGAAGAAATACACGAACAAAAGCGACGAGGCCATCGAACACGAGAAAGCAAAAAGAAGTGAGGGACAGGATGTCCTTCAGCGGTTAATGGAATCGGAACGGGCATCGGCGTTTGAAGACTGCTTGAAGGAGATTGAGGCAGTTTTTCGACAGGTGATCGTCCTCCGATTGAATGGTGCCTCCTACCGAGAGATGGGCGAATCCTTGGGTATCCCAAGCGGAACCGTCGGTACGAGAATCCTTCGTGGAACCAAGGACATGAAACTCTGCATAGAAGGGAAGCTATCGTGAAACTAACTATCTTCGAAGTGCCTGAGAACAATGCCGATTGGCCAAGATGGCTTGAGCAGCAATTAGTCGGCCTGGAGTTCGCTGGGCTAGTGGTTCAACTGGAGACCCTTTACAAAAGCCAACCTCGCCAACAGCAGACGCTCGACGAGATTTGCGGCCGTCAACTGCCGGAGCTTTTGCAACGAGGCCTGGGATCACTGAGCACCCAGCAAATCTCTGCGCTGTTTCAAAATCCGGCAGCCATTTTGGAATTACAGGAGCAGGTGCTTTCAAGTGGAGGCTCGTACTGGGACCAAGTCCCCTTGTCCGCAGCAGACCGCGAAGCCGTCAATCAATCTACTACTCGTGTCAGCCAGGCCATTAGTAAGGAATCAAATCGGTTTCCTAATGTACAACTCGCAAACTCCAAGAATGCTCCAGAAACCACTCGGTTGTCTGGAAAAGCCGTTGCAACACTTGCTGCGTTAGCCGCGACGGTGCTTGTCGTGCTTGGTTTATGGTCGCAAACTGGCGGTAAACCATCGGGCTGGGGATTCGACCAACCAGGGTTGCTGGCTCAGGATGTAAGCGCACGCAAGTATTTGAGCAATCTGTCCGACGCAGCTCGCCAGTGGGCGGACAAGCGTCCCTTGAATGCTCAAGAGCTAGAGAAGAGGCTGACCGAGTTTCGTCACGGTTGCGATACCTTGATCGCTGCAGCGCATAAACCACTCGACGATGTTGACCGGAAATGGTTGGTCGGCAAATGCTCGGATTGGGCCAAAGAAATTGATTCCTATTTAGCAGAGTTGAGACGGAATGCCGACTCGTTTAGCGATGTGAATTTGAAAGCGGACAAAACGATCAATCGCCTTAAGGACGCTCTGAAGAAGCGGGCTTTGGAGCTATCGTGAGTCAAGACCTTAGTCTGCGGTTGTGTTTTTCTCCCCCACGCCCCGCTTCGGCCAGCCCTCTCCCCAGAGGGCCAGGGCAGTAAAGGGGAGAAGAGTAGATTACTTGGTTTTAGAAGTGCTTGTCGTTAAACACGCAAATCAATCCGCTACCCAGGTTATTTAATCCCCAGATCGGTCAAAGGAGTTCCCGGTTAGGTAAAGCAATCACCAGCTTACTCGTCGTGCTAATTTCGAGCCCTCCGGAAACCCAAAAATCTTTACGACCTCGGGAATATTTTCCAATCTCCCAACGTTTCCTCAGTGTACAAGGCACCGATGTTGGTCGCCGTGATTCACGGTCGTTTGTTTTGGGGAGAATAGGTTATGAAAAAAGCAGTTGCAGTTGCCGCAGTCGTTTTGGTTCTTGGCATGAGCGGAGTGGGCGGCACCGTCAAGGATTATGGAACGATTGCCGTTAAATACGTTACCAATTGGTTCAAGACGTCCATTCCCGTCGCGGTCGATATCGAGCGGCTCGATCTGTCGATCAAACAACTCGATTCCGAGCTAGCAAGCAACGGCCGCGTGGTCGTTGAAGAATCAGTAGCGTTGGATCGCTACGCCGCTCAAGTTGCCGACAAGGAAAAGGGACTTGCTCAAATCCAATCCGATTTGGGCGGACTCAAGACCAAGTTCGTTAGCACGACCTGCGACGCAACCAAGACCGGCCTTGAGTCGGCGATGATAAAGCGAGTTGCTCGCTTTAAGTCACAGTCGGAAACGTTGACCAGTATGAAGTCCACGCTGGATCGCAAGCGAGAAAGCTACGAAAAGATGCTCGTCGCCTACGAAAAGCAAAAGCTTGATCGCGATCTCCTACGAGATAAGCTTGATTCGTTCCGAGCCGACTATGCATCGATGAAGATGCGCGGAGAGCTTGAACAATCGGCTCTTGCCAATTCGGCTTCTCGCAAGGCGATGGATTTGACCATCGAGATCGCAGACCGATTGGAAATCCAACGTCGCTTGGGACTCCAACGATCGGAGAGCTTCGACAGCGAAATCAGCGACAGCAACCATGTTTCGCCTTCGCTGGACTTGGCAGAAGTGGATGCGATCATCGGCAGAAATGCCAAAGTCGCGTCGCGATAGTGTCTGGGCTGGTTAAACGCGGGCTTTTCTTCAAACCGTACTCGGCCAAATGGCGAGTGCGGTTTTTCGTTTTGGCATAGCACGACGCGCAAGCTAGTGGTTCGGTATTGATCGGTAATGCAATCACTAGCTTGCGCGTCGTGCTACGGATTCAGCCAGTTCCATCAAATAATTCTTTCACAACTCGGGAAGAAACTCCCACCCATCTTCGTTTCCATGATAACCGGGCAAAGCAAACGGCCATTTATTGCCCAATTACAAATCGCATGGGTTAATTCCTAACGGAGCAGAATCATGAAAAAGTTGTTGTCTCGTGCAGTCTTTATGTCCCTCGGGTTTGCATGTGGTAACGGGCTCGTTTCGGCTTGTGACAAGCCGACGAAAACGACAGTAACCATAAGCCAGCAATACGAAGTCGCCAATTGCGACGAATCCAAAGCGATCATCGATCGCCTGGAGAAACTGGTCGTGCCAGTCGCGGCAAAAGTTCACGATTGCAACGAAGAGTTCGAAGCTGCAGATGCTCGTGTCCAGGAACTGGAATCGGAGCTTTCGCAAGCAGAGACAGCCCAGACGAAGGGGATGCGAACTTTGGTTGCGTTCAAAGCCGTCTTGGCAGATAAGTCTTGTACCATTTGCATTGGCGGTCAAACGTACCGACGTGAGTCAGTTGCCAAAGCGATGTCGGTCCAGTTCGAAAAATACAAAGCCCTAGCTGCCAACGCAAAGACAATCTCGTCCGCTCTTGTCGATCAAAAGCGAGTTGCCGAGGAGATTGCGGCCCGAGTGGCACGTTGGGTTGAAGCTGAGAAGGTTCTGTTGGCTGAGGTTTCACAACTGCAAGAGCAGCATGCGAACGATGTTGACTCGAAATTGACGAAAGATGCTGCGAAGGAAAGCGAGATTGCAACACGACTTGCGAATACAGTCGAGAAGATGCTTGCGACGGCCAAGACAGCACCATCCGAATCAACCGAGCAAGTTTTGGTCGAGGTCGATGCTGTCCTAGCGGCCGAAATTAAATAGTTTGGTAGGGCAGATGCTGGAACAAGCGATCCCACGAAATCGAGTTCAAAGTGCCCTCCATCTGGCTTGACCGTGGCTTGACGGGCTGTTGCTTTCATGGTTCGACGGACTTCCAGTCCGTCGTGCCTCCCTTGCCCAATAACGACTTCACTAAATCAACAAGCCGTTGATCGGGCGGTGGCGTCAATTGGCAGTTACCCCGACATTCTTGTCAATTCGAGATCTCCGTTGGCATGTGCTAGCGGAAAAACGTCATGGCAATCATGCAAGAAACGTTACTACTAAAAAGGTGATTTCCGCAACACGATTCGCTACACTACTCAAGTCCCAAACGACTGTTCTCATTTTCGCTGGTCTTGTTAACTTCACTACACGATAGCAAATCATGCCAGTCTTCCGACATCGAATTCCCATTTGCCACGGGACAGTGTTCGCCTTAGCTGCAGCATTGCTCGTAGCGGTTCACAAATACCAAGACTCCAAGCTCAATCAGCCAAAGGGGGGCCCCCCTGCCGAAGGCGCGCGATAGCACGACGCGCAAGCTAGTGGTCCGTAACAGCATAGCACGACGCGCAAGCTAGTGGTTCCATTCACCAATCACTACCTATCGCGTCGTACTACACAAACCAGTAAACTGTCTTCAAAACAAAATTGAGAATTCCATGAACTCGACTCGGGAAATAGCAAGCCATTTAGCCGTCGTTGTGGTCTGTTTACTAGGTATCCCACTATTTGCTCAGACCGCACCTCAACCGGAACTCTACGCCTTGGTCGTCGGCGTGACGAAGTATGACAAAGCCGAATTGAACGGTCTGCGATTTCCCGAGAAGGATGCGCAAGCTGTTGCTACAGAGCTCAAAGCCTTAGGGTATACCACCGTCGATTCGCTGACCGGCTCCAACGCCACCAAAGCTGCCATCACAGAAAAGCTCTCGCAGTTCAGCAAGCGAGGCAGCAATAAAGGGATCGTCTTCGTTTTTCTGTCCGGGCACGGAACGGAAATGGAAATCAACGGAGTGGGCACATCGTTTTTTAGTCCCTACGACACCGAGATGAAGGCGTTGCGAGATGCGAAAAACCGAGCCACCTCCACGCTGGCTCCGACCAAGGAATCGATGGTTGCGATGGATGATATTTTGCTGGCACTCAAGGAGAGCAAGGCTGCACATCGTATCTTGATCACCGATTGCTGCCGCGATGATGCGACTCGCAGCAAACAGATGCGGACGAAATCGTTCGGTACCAGCCTCAAGACCGAGAATCTTCCAAATCAAACAGTAATGTTATTGAGCTGCTCGCCTGGCCAAACGTCGGTTGAACATGACGACTGGGGACATGGCGCGCTAACTAAATGTCTTTTAGACGAACTGCGAGGAATTGGTCAGTCCGTACGTCCGAAAACAATGGGCGGAATTGGCGAAGACTTGCTACCGGCTGTAGAAATGCTTGTTAGCGACAAATCGCGAGGTCAGGAAGAACAAAGCCCACGTTTGCTAAGCATCGGTCGAGTCGAGATGGTCCTTAAGAATCGAGCGCTAGCGCCGCTAGCCGATGTCAAAAAGAAACAGCCGATGGCGGACAAAGACGCGGCTAACCTTCCAGGCTCAGAGAGCTCATTGAGCTACATCAGCAAATCGACAGGCATGGAGTTTGTTCTCATTCCAGCCGGTACGTTTACGATGGGCTCGCCGGAAAGCGAGCTTGGGTATTCTGGCAAGCACGAAAGCGATGAAGTCCAACATCAGGTTACTATTTCCAATCCTTACTATCTCGGCAAGTACGAAGTAACTCAATCCGAATTTGAAATGGTCATGGGCTTCAATCCAAGTCGGTTTGGGACCGACGTGATCACTCCCTCGGGAGGATTGCCTGTTGAGTCAGTGACATGGTTCGATGCGGTGATGTTTTGCAACAATCTGAGCCAAAAAGACGGACGTACCGCAGCCTATTCAATCACAGACATTCAGTTAGAGGATGGGAAAAAGAACATCAAGTCAGCGACAGTCCGTTTGGTTTCTAGCGCAAACGGTTATCGGTTGCCGACAGAGGCGGAATGGGAGTATGCATGCCGCGCTGGAAAAACGACGCCTTTTAACACCGGAGCGACTCTCACGGCAGGCCAAGCAAAGATTGACGGCAAGTCGACGATGCCAGCCAAGTCGTTCAAGGCAAATGATTTTGGCCTTCACAACATGCATGGTAATGTATGGGAATGGTGTTGGGATTACTATGCAAACTACGATACGGCTGCGGCACGCGATCCTCAAGGCCCAGTTGAGGGCTCGAGCCGGGTGTACCGGGGCGGCAGTTGGGACTACGCGCCGGTGGGTTGCCGGTCGGCGGGCCGTAACGGGAGCACGCCTGACTCCCGGTACGACTCCCTCGGCTTCCGTGTGTCCCTCCAGTCAGTTCGCTGAGCCGAGCAACGCGGAGCGTGGATAGCACGACGCGCAAGCTAGTGGTCCTTCACTGCAACCACTAGCTTGCGCGTCGTGCTACGGGGTGCAGGGGGGGCCCCCCTGCCGAAGGCGCGCGATAGCACGACGCGCAAGCTAGTGGTTCAGCAGCTCTGCACGACGCAAATTTTCGATCCGAAACCAAGACAACGACTAGCTGGCGCGTCGTGTTAAGCGGGAAAAACCGATTGCTCGGAGCTTTCGAAAAGACTACTAGCACCGAGCAATTGGCGGTTTTTAGGTTTGCCCTGGTAGAATCGCGAAGGACGCTACCAGGGACGGGATGATAGTCGGTTCAGTTCTTGCGAAATCTATCGCCGTGCTGAGCTGGAGGGACACACGGAAGCCGAGGTTGTTGTTCCGGTTGTCTGGCGTGTTCCTGTTACGGTTCGCCGACCGGCAATTCACCGGCGTGTTGTTCCAACTGCCGCCTCGGTTCACCCGGTTCGAGCCCTTGTGACCATCCTCCCAACCCCTGTTCTAACATGCGAGTGCGGAAGCGCCAACTTGAAACCTCCGCAGCCTGGACGAACGAGACCATTGCGGTCGTCCTCCGTTGTAGTTCGATCGCGTTGATTGAGCCTTCGGCATATTGCCTTTCTATTTTTTGCAATTGCCGCCGAAATCGAATACGGCTACGACGATTAAGGGTGATATGGGTAGGCCAAATGCGGCAACCAAGAAAATCCATACCATGCCGTGTGCGATTGATGTAGGGTTCTCCCTTGCACTCCAATCCAAGCTGTTCGTCCAGGTATGCGATGCATTCGTCCCTTTTGCCAATTAAATCTGAGGCCGAATCTCCCCAAAGCACCATGTCATCCATATACCGAACATAGTTTTTGACGCGAAGCGACTCCTTAACAAATCGATCGAAATGGCCCAGATAGAAGTTGGCAAAGTGTTGCGATGTAAGCGAACCGATCGGCAGACCGATTTCGAGTTGTCCTCGATAAACGCGGACAATTCTGTCAAACAGCCGCAACAGCGGGGCTTCTTTGAAAAGTCGAGTCAACCGGCTGAGCAACCGGTCGTGCGAGATGCTGTCGAAATACTTCCGTATGTCCATTTTGAGGAAGAACGAATTCCGTCCTGCAAACTCGCGAGCTCGCTTTACAGCCTGGTTTCGTCCTTTCCCGAGTCGACATGCGTACGTGTCGTGGATAAACCATTTTTCAAAAATTGGTTCGCAATGGTTCATCAGCGCATGATGCAGTACTCGCTCTTCGAAACAGGGAGCGGTAATGATTCGTTCCTTTGGGTCGAAAATCACAAACTGATGATATCTGCCAAGCGGAAAGGAATCTTCCGACAGTTGAACGAGCATTCTCTGAAGATTGTTGTCCAGGTCGGCCACGTAGCTACGAACTTCCGTGCGATCCCGTTTGGTTCGAAGCGCTTTGAGCGTTGCGAGCCGCAGGTTCTCGCGGTCCAGAATCCGTGGCCAAAGTCCTCGTACCGGTTTCATGGAAGCTGGCTTTCGATGTTGTTTTTGGTCGACGAATTAGTGCTTTTCTTTCGCATAGCACGACGCGCAAGCTAGTGGTTAAGGAAACAACCTTCCACGCTCTCCACGTACATTTTTTGAACCGAAACCAAAGTAACCACTAGCTGGCGCGTCGTGCTAAGGTCTTACTATTTATAAGGCAACCATTAGCTGGCGCGTCGTGCTACATTTGCGATTTGGCAATTGAATACTATTGAGCTTCGAGTGTATACCGAATAGCCGCGGATAGGTCGTCTTCGTTGTCGATCGGCTTGACATATCCACCTTCGGTCCACCAGTTCGTCTTTTTGGGGTCGAACTCCGATTTGAGGAGACGAGTACACCATGCCTTGAACTGATCGCGCACGGTTTCCCCATCATATCCATATGCCGTGACAACCACATGCACATGGTTGGTACGGCAATTTTTGGCCCATAACTTCCAGTTGCGAATGTCTGTGTGTTTCACGATTGTTCCTTCAACCAACTGCCGCTGAACTGTTTGCAGCGTGACGGCATCTTCAGTCATGATGGATCGAGAGTAGTCTGCCAAACTCTTGTCGGGTGCCTTCCACCCTTGATGCCATTGCGTCCAACCTCGCTCGTCGCCTGGCAGCCAAGTTCCATAGGTTGTCCACGTGATGAAGTATGCAATCACATCACTCATAGTTTATCCCCCATTTCATAGCACATCAGCCAAACAGCACCCCTAGCACGACGCGCAAGCTAGTGATTTTTATAGCACGACGCGCAAGCGAGTGGCTCTCTGCACGATCCCGTAGATTACGAATCAAAAAACAGGAAAACCACTAGCTGGCGCGTCGTGATATGTTCCCCCTAACCACTAGCTGGCGCGTCGTGCTATGTTCCTTTTTACCACTAGCTGGCGCGTCGTGCTAGGTTAGGTTCCCCATTCACGAGGTGCGAAGCAGGTTTAAGACTTGCTCGCCATACTTGCTCACTTTTGCGTCCCCCACACCTTCAATCGCGGCAAGGTCCGATTTCGTGGCCACGCGAGTTCGGGCGATTTGAGCCAACTGCTCATTCGAAAAAACAGCATAGACGGGTACTGCCTCGGTCTGAGAGATCGCCTTTCGCCAATCCCGCAGTTTCGCAAAGATCGCAAAATCCTCCGGCGAAAGTTGCTCCTTGTAATCGACACGGATTCTTCCCACATTGCTCCGTGGTGTTTTTGTAGACCCTGTGCCAACAGCCCAATAGTCAACGCAAAAAGACCAAAAGGAGTTGGACCCAACATCGACAAATCGCTTCTCGACCGTTAGCACCCTGTGCGAAGCTAGAAATGAGTTCAGCTCACTGGCTTGTGAGCCATCGTCGTGAATCGACATCTGAAATATTGCGAAAGGCATTTGGGCTCCAAAAAAATCGCGTGCGCCTTCGGCAGGGGGAGCCCCCCTGCTAGTAGCACGACGCGCCAGCTAGTGGTTGCTGTTCGGAACCACTAGCTGGCGCGTCGTGCTATCCACGCTCCGCGTTGCTTGGCTCAGCGAACTGACTGGAGGGACACACGGAAGCCGAGGTTGTAGTTCCGGATGCCTGGCGAGTACCCGTCACGGTACGCCGACCGGCAAAGCACCGGCGTGCCGCCCCAACAGCCGCCCCGGTACACCCGGCTCGAGCCCTCCAACGACGATAACGGATCTCGGCTCACACCGCTGCGCCCCTGGTACGCTTTCGCATCGTAAACATCTTGACACCATTCCCATACATTGCCATGCATGTCAAAAAGCCCAAAACCGTTCGACTCAAAGCTACCAACGGGTGATGTAAAAACGTAGCCGTCATTCCCCGTTATCGGATCGCCATACGGATTGGTGAATTTCTTCGCGTATTCTGCGTCTTTCACGTTGCCATATCTCAATAACTGCTGGCCGTCGTTGCCGGGGACGATTCGCCCCTTGGCGTCTCGAACTGCTTGCATGACCGTATCGAAAGGACAAAAGTATGACTTCTCCGATTTCGTCGTCGGGTCGGTGGTCTCCATGCCGTGGCCTGATAGGCCAACAAACAGGACTCCGCTGTTCATACCTCTGCGTTTGAAGGCCCTGAGTTTGGCTTCGATAGCTGCTTTGGTCGCTGCTTTACCTAGCAAGAGATCGACAGTATAGCCCTGTTCGCGGAGTAGTTTTGCCAACGCGGTGACGTCGTCCTCGGGAAATTTGAGTCCGTTGAGCGAAGGATGTTCGTAATTGGTCACACCGGCCAGCAGGGCGTAGCGTTCTGGTTCTGGTTCGGATTGCCCGATGGCTCGGCTGAATAGACACACGAACGCAATCAGAATCGATGCTGACCGTTTTGTGGATGTATTCATAGTTTAGTCTCGGAGGTGAATGAACACTGGTGCGGAGTTTCTGTTTGGTTTTATGGTAGTGGCCGAGGTTACGAGTCCTTGCGGGCCCTGGTTTTGCAAAGGGACTCGTGACCTCGTCCACTACGCGAGTATTCATACGGACAAATCACTAGCTTGCGCGTCGTGCTATTGAACGCAACCACTAGCTTGCGCGTCGTGCTAGGGTTTATTCTGGGGTTCTTGTGTATCGAATGGAGATGATCGACGTGGGTTTCGTGGCCACAACGACGGGCTTTAAGTCGTAATCCACTTGCATCCCTTCACCTTTTGCCGTTTCTCCGGCCGTTCTGTTGCGAAGCTTGCCATTCGGTTCGCAAGCGTCAAAAAACTGGACCGTAATTCCTCCAACATTGGAACGCAGCCCGACCTCAGATGCCACCCCTTCGCCAAGTTTATTGACCTTGAATTTGAAGGCATTTGGCACTCCTGGGGCTTTTGATGCAGTGTGGTACCAGCCAGGAACAGGATGGACGCCAGGTTGCTCCTTCGTGCCGCGAGGAACGAAGTACCCCGGAAACTTCTGACCATTGGTGATGTCTTTGTTAAATTGATTGACAACGTCGACGCCATCGATCTCGAGTTTGGCAACGGAGTCTGTTTCCGGATTACGGTTGTACAAAAAGACTTCGTAGGTATCGCCGATATCGACCGAAGCAAAAGCTAACCCGTCAACGTCCGTCACTGGAACCGGGAGAGATTCCCCCTTGCCCTGGACCTTGCGACGCACTTCGAGCGAATAACGGGTTTCGCCGATAGCACACACTCGGGACTCGCTGCCAGGAATCAGAGCAAATTTCGGCGATACGCGTGCTTTGTGCATGTCCGCGTTTCGCTCGGGGTATGATTTGGTACTAGATGGTGCAATGGTGTTTTGGAGGAAGGCGTTGATATCGTCGGTGTCGTTGACTTCGCGTTCGATGGTTTCGAAGAGCTCCTTTCCGTTCGGTCCGGAGGCGACGAGCTTAATCTGTAAGACATGAAAACCACGGTTGTCCCCTGAATCCGGCTTGATGTAGGCAACTTTACCCTCAAGGGTGTTTTCGGCCTTGGAGTCCAGAATGGACTTCAGTTCGGACTTGAGAAACGATTCAATTTTGAGTACTGAGTTGGCGGCATCGCGGTCGTCGATAGCGCTGTTTATCTGAGTAAACTTGAGCTTCTGACCTTTAAGCTTGGGATCGCGAGCGACCTTTTCTTTGAGCTCGTCGACGATCTTGATAAGTTGACCGGTAAACGGCATAGGAATGGGATCAGCGGCCATAGCTTGCCACCAATACTGAGCAATGAGTAGAAGGCTGAGGATCATTGTTTTGGAGTTGTACATGATTGTGTTTCTATTGATTGAGTATGAAAGGGGTTTGTAGCACGACGCGCCAGCTAGTGGTTGTTTGTGTATTTCTGCATATTTTCGTTTTCTCCCGCATCGCGGCAGGCGGACCACTAGCTTGCGCGTCGTGCTGGGACCACTAGCTTGCGCGTCGTGCTATCGGGGGGTGAAGCCTAGCTCACGGGCTGTCTCTTGCATCAGTGAATACGCGGCCTTGCTTTCCCAGGCATCTCGTTTGATCGCTCCTGCCTCTTTCGTCAAGATCGAGATTCCTAGCGATTGCAGCTCCGAGGATCGGCGAATCAAAACTTCAAGATCCTTCGGTTCCGCTTCGTCCAATTCGCAAGCAACCGTTTCTAGATTTATGGCCTCTAGGAGAAACCTTCGCGATACCTCCGCCACTGGCTCGGGCATTCGTTCAAAGTCTAGCTTGACCGACACCCCGTCTGTGAGGAAACTTTCTGTCGCTTGCTTGGCGGCCGCAACGAAGTCTTGATTGATGCGACTAATCTCGGAGTTCATCTTTTCGCTTTCAACATAAAGCTCTTCAACACGTCGTCGTGCGTCGCCAAACGTCGATGCGAACTTGCGAATCTCGTCTTGCGGCGGTTCCACCATCCCATTGCGATGGCAGGCAATACACGACAAACCGTTGACGATCGTTTGATTGCCAGACGTTCGAAGCGAATCTCCCACGATCTCGATCGGACCCGCGTCCAACCGAACGCCAGCCCCGGTCGCCAAAAGGTAACCTTGGAGCCCATTCGGGAGAGTGAAGATGATTTCGCCGCCGTCGTGTTTGAATGCCAAGCTGTTATGCTTGTTATTCGCATTAGGAGGTTCAAGCGGGAACTGGGCCAGGATCGCTTCTCGGTTACTCGCTAGAAAATCGTAGCTCTTCCAATAGACGCGACCGCTGGTGAGGCGATGCATTTCAATCATGCGATTTTGGCCGGAGATCCCGCTTTTCACAAAGCCAGCTCGAAGAACACTCGGCGGGTTGGAAAACAAGTTGCCTGCGACGTTTACCTTCAGGAACGTTTCCAAGTCCAAGTCGGTCATGTGCTTGGGGTTGTTCGGCGTTTTTAGATCCGCTTTGCGCTGGATCAGATCGGGAATGACTAACTCATAGAGGAGTTTGTGATAGAGCTGCGGCTTGGTCGCGGTGCTTATGAACCAATCTGCACGCAAATGCAATAGTTGGCTATCGCGGTTCGCCAGGAAGGTCAATTCGTCAGACAATTTCTTGAGTGCAGGATTAGAGTGAGAGCCATATGCAAGACCGTACGGGTAGCTCTCGATCAACGCGATCCAATGATCGCGAGTCCAACCAAGCCGTGAGGTGTCGACAGCAAAGATCAGCTTATTGGGGTCAATAGCTTTGGGAAGTTCGATGGCATTGGACCAAGATAGGCTGTTCAAGACTTTGGACAGGGCGGCACGCGTGGTCCGTAGATGGTCCAAATCGACATCGGAATCGTTCCACAGATTGACTAGGGTGAAGTAGCGAACGTTGCGACGGTCTTCTATTGGAAGCGTCTTGTAGTGGTCGCGCATGGATTCGAGGGTCTTTTCAATCGAAATGAACTCCCGTCTCTGTGGTTTGGGGATTTCGGCGGCACCTTCGTTGATCCACCGCTCGACGATTTTGGCTTAGTATGGTGAGGGTCTAGGCAGGTGTGGCTGATTTTTTGGTGGCATTCGGCCGTTGGACAGTAGAGCAAAAAGAGAGGAGCGATCGGCTTTGCTTTTCTTCTCGCCTTTGGCATTGGTCTCGACCGATTCGTCCGTCTTGACAACATCTTGATCGATCAGACTTTGGGCTTTGGTGACATCGAAGGCGTACCCCGAATCAGCACCATCGCCTGAGTGGCATCGGAAGCAATAGCGTTTCAGGATACGGCCCGCTTCCAAAGCCGTCGCGTCGTCTGCACGTCCAAGACTTGCAAGCAACGTGACCAAGCCGACGAACACTGCGAAATGAAACATTGCCGAATGCCTGGTTGTGAAGCAGGCGTCTGTAAAATTCGATTGCATAAATCCCCCAATACCAAGATTGAATCAAAATTCCGTGGCGACATTGTAGTATGAGCGAAGCATCCATTCGAGCAGGACACGAATTGCCTCTATTGCCCTGCTTTCTATGTTTCGCGCCGCGTGAAATGGTACACTTTTCCGCCGACAATCGGATAACGCAGTGGCTCAGCCAAATATTCCCAGTAGGAAAAGAAAATCGCGAGATTAATCAGCCAGTGGTTTTAACTTTTGATTTTTCCTCCCCTCCTCGCTGTTCACCACTGGAACTGTCGCCATGCCAAAAGTATCCCACAGGTTTACCCTTTGGAAGTTTAGGTTTTCCGAAACTTAACTGTCTCTTCGCAGCTGTCACAAAGCACTAGCTAGCTAGCTAGCCTAGGGGAGCCAGGATTCTTATTCCCGTCCAGTTTTCTCAGACACCATATGCTAGTGCGGACCAAGACTTGATCCTCGGACGTCGAGAAGCGTTCCACATGCGATCGCAAATCTTGTCGATTTGTATTTCCGACCGCTATCATTGCATTGCGTTGCATGCCCGAAAGTCTTGTCCTCCAAAACGGTGTTTTTCGATAGAGTTCTCGAAAGGTCTGCTCGTCGATGCTCAACCAATGCTCTAACGAAGTCTTCGTATCCATGTCGATCGGCTTGAACTCAGGTTCGATTTCCGGTTGGCGTTTCCGGTTCCAAGGGCAAACGATTTGGCATTCATCGCATCCGAAGATCCAATCGGCCATTTGATCGCTTAGCTCGGGGGCTATTTCACCTCGATATTCGATCGTCAAATAGCTGATGCAACGCGACGCATTCAAAACGCGAGGGGCAACAAAGGCAGACGTTGGGCATGCATCCAAGCACGCCGTACAAGTCCCGCAATGGTCGGCAGCAAACGGGTCATCGGCCGCTAGCTCAACATCCGTCAACAAGGCAGCCAGAAAGAAGTAGCTTCCGTGTTCACGGTTGAGCAACAAGGTATTCTTGCCGATCCAACCTAGCCCTGCCATCTGAGCAAAGTCGCGTTCCATCAAGGGGGCGGTATCGACGACCCCTCGGTTCCTAGAGCCTGGATACATGCTCTCCAAAACCGAACGAAGTTGATCGAGCCGGTCGTGCAAAAGATCGTGATAGTCCACTTGGCCGCTCGCATAATGACCCATTTTGCTTTCGGCAGCGATCGTTTCTCTCTTCGCGATACCGAACTCAAAATCGTCGTGTCGGACAGCTTTGCTCGGCATCGTGTTGGGATTGGGTGCATAAGGCATCGCAAGCATTACGACGCTTTTGCAACCGGCGAGCACCGAGTCTGGATTCTCATAAGCGCTCGAGCGTTTTTGGAGATAAGACATCGTGCCTGCATAGCCTCGTCTGAGCCACTCGATGAGCCGATCGAAACCCGGCGATGGCTGAGCTTGGGCGATTCCAAACAGACTGAAACCCAATTGAGACGCGTTAAATTGCAACTGGTCGCGTGCTAGTTTGGAAGCGATCATGGTGATCTACGAAACCGAAGGTGGTTTGGTGGAAGCAGCCTTAGGATGATGATGCAGTGAGCATGTACCCGCTTCATCGCAATTGCGACCTGCAAGTTGATAACGACGATTGGCAACTTGGCGGTAAAGGAACTGCCACAGAGGCATTGAGCCAGGAATGTGCAAAATCGGCGCGAGGGGCCATAGAATGGGCAGCAACCGGCTGAGATAGCGAACGGCGTATGCGCCTCCGTGTTGCTTTCCTTGAGGGGTGACAATCCACATTTGATCCATCAATTGCTCGAAGGTTAGGCCTGGGAATCTTTCCCCAACTTCGGGAGAATGGAGCGACATGAAAATCAATCGTTCGCGACCATCCAACCGCCGCAATAAATCGACCTGAGACCGGCAGAAATTGCATTGACCATCGAACAGGACGATATCTTTCGCGGATTCATTCATGTTAGACGGCAGTTTGTTCGGATGATGCGGTGTGTATCCAATCCCTACATTACTTGGAATTCTAGTTGAGTGTTCACTGATCTGGCTACATCAAAAGGCCACTCTTTCGGCTTACCCATTGTGTTTCTGCCCAGCCGACACAAGGAGGCCGTCTCGCTGTTGGACCCAAAAAATCCTTGGGAAGAAATGGGGAGAGCGAGACCACCCCTCTAAACATCTTTGCAATTTAGAATCAATCGGAAATCAATGGGAGGGCGAGGCTCCTGCCGAGCTTATGACGCAATGGTTCGGCAGGAGCCTCACCCTCCCAAGCAATGAATGGATTGGGCAAAGTCGAGGAAAATATGTTTAGAGGGATGGAGCGAGGCTCCTGCCGATGAATTCGCGCGCGATTCCATCGAACCGCACGGTTTGAAATTGAATTTCGTCGTGGGAGAGGGTAAGTTAATGCAGCGCCAGTTCACAAGCTGGCTCCCTCCTCCCCGCTGATTTTGGTGCTTGCACAAGCGTCCTTGTCACCTTCCCTACCTACAAAACTGTTCCGCTGAAGAGCGTGGAAATATCATGCCTTTGTTTTTATTGGTTGGCCTCGTGTTGGCCTCGTTACTTGCCACGCAACGGACCGTTGCTCAGGAACTCACGGAATCGCCTCAACAACTGGAATTCTTTGAGGCCAAAATCCGTCCGATGCTTGTACAGCATTGCTACGAATGCCACTCCGCAGACTCCAAGAGCGTCAAAGGAGGATTGCTGCTCGACACACGTGCTGCAACCCTAAAGGGTGGAGACACAGGACCCGCCGTCGTCGCTAAAAATGTTGGGGACAGTTTACTTGTCAGCGCGCTCAAGCATGAATCGTTAGAAATGCCCCCTAAAGGGAAACTGCCTGATGCCGTGATTGCCGACTTTGTTGCCTGGGTCGAAATGGGGGCACCCGATCCCCGTAACGCTGCATCCGTCACGACGAACAAAATCAACTTCGAGGAGGCTCGCAAGTTCTGGTCCTTCCAACCCATCGTTGAACCCGTGCTCCCAAAGGTAAAACGGTCCGACTGGTCTCGGAACGACATCGACCATTTTACGTTAGCAAAAATGGAACAACTTGGATTGCATCCGGTAGCACCGGCGGGCAAGGGGGAATGGATTCGGCGCGCCACATTCGACCTCATAGGACTCCCCCCAACTCCAGAAGAAGTCAACGCGTTTGTACAAGACGAATCCGAAAATGCAGTTGATAAAGTCGTCGATCGGTTGTTGTCTTCGAAGCACTACGGTGAACGGTGGGGGCGATACTGGCTGGACGTAGCTCGCTATGCGGAAGATCAAGCGCACACATTTTCGGTCACCCCTAATAGCAACGGGTATCGATATCGAGACTGGGTCGTCTCTGCCTTCAACTCGGACATGTCCTACAAGCAGTTTGTGAAGATGCAAATCGCTGGCGATTTTTTAGACGTCGATTTGAATCGTCCCTATGACCATCTAGTCGCCCTGGGCTACTTTGGACTCGGAGCTCAATACTACAAGAATAGCGATGCCGCTAAGGCTGCCGCCGATGAGCTAGATGACCGGGTCGATACACTGACGCGAGGCTTCCTCGGACTGACAGTCTCCTGCGCTCGCTGCCACGATCACAAATTCGATCCGATACCAACGCAGGACTACTATTCGTTGGCTGGGGTATTCAATAGTTCCAAACTCCACAACGCGCCGTTATGCAATCCCGACGACATTGCCCAGTACAACTCTGGCCAAAAAAAGATCAAGACATCCGAGGAAGCTGTTAAGTCGTTCCTCGCAAAGGAAAAATCGACTGCTGCAGAGTCGCATGTAAGCGAAATTTCCAAAACGATGTTGGCTGTGTGGGACTTTCAAGTTGCTTCCAAAAGCGACCAACCGGTCAACGTTGCCGACCTTGCAAAACGGACGGATTTGAGTGAGTTCCTGCTCCAACGCTGGATCCGCTTTCTCGATACCAAGGAGAAAGGGAAAGTTGCAGCGTTAGAAGCATGGTTTGCTTTGGAGCGAAAGCCCAGCGTAGTGCAGGACGAAGTTGCTAAGGTTGCCCAAGAATTTCAGCAGAGCTTACAAGCATTGCTCAAAGTCCGCGATGAAATGGCCACATTGAATCTTGTCGAGGTCCAACCCAACGAAAGTCGTAAACCGGGTAGTCCTCGATTCGTGACACCGCGTGTTACCAAGAGTCGACCCACCGCAGGAATCGATGTCGATATCAGCAATGCGACCCAACTTTATCTGGTCGTGTCGGAAGCAGACAATGGCAATAGTTGCGATCACTCCGATTGGCTTGAACCTCGATTGGTCGGGCCCTCAGGTGAGTTAAAACTAACCGACCTCAAATGGAAGTCGCTCGACGGCTTTGGTGGAGCTAAAATCAATCGGAATTACGAAGGTAAACAGATCCGAGTTGGCGGCAAAAAATATTCCTATGCGATTGGTACTCATGCACCCTCGGTGATCGTCTACGATTTACCGGCCGGGTACGATCGATTCAAAGCGATGGGTGGTTTGGACAATAGTGGCTCCGACCAAGGCGGCTGTGGCGAGCAAGCGAGTGTGCAATTCAGCGTGTACACCGAAATGCCCATCGAAGGGCCCAGCCAAATACCCGGCCAAACAAAAGACGAAGGGTCCGTTGGTGTCGGTGAAGATTTACTCACCAAGGTGTTCGGCAAACAGGGACCGCTGGAAGTGCAGGACGATAACCTAGAGAATTTCCTAACTTCGGAGAAGAAGGCTGAGTACTCGCAGTTGCGATCCCAGGTGGACGATGCAAAGAAGACGGCTCCTGCCATGTACCCAATCGCTCATGCCTACACGGAAGCCAGCGTAGCCGACATGAAAGTGTTTGTTCGAGGCAATCCTGCCAATCAGCGCGAACTCGCGCCCCGGCGCTTCCTAACCATTCTATCTGGCGACGATTCTCCGCTCTTTAAAGACGGCAGCGGGCGCCGCGAACTGGCTGAGGCCATCGCAAACGACAACAATCCTTTGACCGCTCGCGTCATGGTGAATCGCATATGGCAACACCATTTCGGTCGCGGAATCGTAGGGACGCCGAGCAACTTCGGCAAACAAGGCGAAGCTCCCACGCATCCCGAATTGCTTGACTACCTAACGTCACGATTTATCAAGTCGGGATGGTCCATCAAAGCGTTGCATCGGGAAATCATGCTGTCCTCGACCTATCGACTGAGCACTGCATTCGATGAATCCAATGCCAACATCGACGGAGATAACAGGTACTTGTGGAGAATGAGCCGACAAAGATTAGATGTCGAAGCTTGGCGAGATGCGTTGCTCACC
The DNA here is from genome assembly GCA_945875845.1 of Pirellula staleyi DSM 6068. Taxonomy (GTDB): domain Bacteria; phylum Planctomycetota; class Planctomycetia; order Pirellulales; family Pirellulaceae; genus JBKCUI01. The sequence continues at coordinate 34,870 of CAMCMB010000038.1, read as the reverse complement.
GTGTCCGGCAGCCTGGATCCCACTTTCGGTGGTCCATCCACGAAGCTCGCAGACCCCAACAACCATCGACGAACGATTTATGCCATGGTCAGCAGGCATGAGCTCGATAGCCTATTGCGACTGTTTGACTTTCCTGACGCGAACATCACCAGTGAAAAACGAAGTGAGACGACCGTCCCGCAGCAACAACTGTTCGTTTTGAACAGCCCGTTCATGTTGGCCCAGGCCAAAGCGTTCTCCGCGAGAGTGCATCAAGAAGCGGGTGACAACGAGGAAGCACGTATCCAACGCGCTTTTCAACTCGCCTACAGCCGGTCGGCCAGCGATGTCGAATTGGGGCTCGGCTTGGCGTATCTTGGTAGCGAAGCAGATGAAAAAACCGCGCTCACTCGTTGGGAGTTGTATGCGCAAGTGTTGCTGAGCGGCAACGAATTCATGTATCTGGACTAGGAATTGATAGAAGAATGGATCCATCACAACATTTCCGCATTTCTCGCCGTGAGTCCTTGCACCGAATGGGGACGGGGCTTGGCGTTCTCGGGCTTGCAGGCATCCTTGCCCAGGACGGCTCGTTGGCTCTTGCCTCGGATACGGAATCAAACAACCCAATGGCATCCAAAGTGGCGCATTTCGCTCCACGAGCCAAGCATATCATTCATTTGTTTATGAACGGTGGTCCGTCCCAAGTGGACACGTTCGACCCAAAGCCTGCACTCGAAAAGTACAATGGGCAGCGTCCACCCAACGCCGAACTCAAGACCGAACGCAAAACGGGCGGGTTGCTGATGTCGCCGTTTAAGTTCCGGAAGTACGGCGAATCGGGGATCGAGGTCAGCGACCTCTTTCCCCACGTCGGATCCTGCATCGATGAGATCTGTGTAATTCGCTCGATGCATACCAACATCCCGAATCATGAGCCCTCGCTGTTGATGATGAACAGTGGCGAGACACAGCCGACGCGACCAGCCCTAGGGTCTTGGTTACTGTATGGTCTTGGTACGGAAAACCAAAACTTGCCAGGTTTTGTCGTGTTGTGTCCCGGTAAGCCTGTCGTTGGTCCGCAGCTCTGGAGCAACAGCTTTTTACCGGGCATCTATCAAGGGACACACATCAACAACTCCGAAATGGACCCCGCGAAAGTCATTCGCCACATCAACAACACGATGCTTACAAGAAGCTCGCAGCGCGAACAACTCGACCTGCTGAAACAGATGAATGAGATTCACTTGGCGAAGCGAGGCGGGCGGGATAATCCGTTGGAGGCACGCATTCAATCGCTGGAGATGGCGTTTCGAATGCAAACCGAAGCGCAGCAGGTCTTCGACTTGAAACAAGAAAGCAAAAAAACGCTGGAGGATTACGGTCCAGGAAAATTCGCTCAAGCCTGTCTTGCAGCGAGGCGGTTGGTCGAGAGCGGGGTGCGAATGGTGCAGGTCTACTACGGTGATGGACAACCTTGGGACGATCACGAAGACATTAAGGCCCATGCGAGCAAAGCCAAAGATGTGGACCAAAGCATCGCAGCGCTGATCAACGATTTGAAAGCCCGAGGTTTGCTAAAGGATACGTTGATCATTTGGGGGGGGGAGTTTGGGCGAACCCCGGTGGCCGAAAACGGAAACGGCCGCGATCACAATCATCACGGATTCTCGATGTGGTTGGCAGGAGGCGGTGTGAAGGGTGGCATGACCTATGGAGCGACCGACGAATTTGGTTTCGCCGCAGTCGAGAAGAAAGTCCACGTGCACGATTTGCATGCCACGGTGCTACATTTGATGGGGCTCGATCACGAAAAACTCACCTTCCGCTACAGTGGCCGAGATTTCCGACTGACCGATGTGCACGGACAGGTTGTCCATGAACTGATTGCATAAACGGTGAGCACTTGTAGAAGATTTTTATGACAGTTCCTGGCAGTGATGTTCCAACGCATCCCAAAGAACTTTTAGTCCCATCCAGAGTATAGCAACCCGCGACGTACACTAAGGCCCGGAGGGCCGGAGGAGGGATAATATTTTGTCACGTTACCCTTCGGACGCTATTCAAGTGAAACGAGAGCGACTAAGCTCGGATATCATTGTCCCATAGATTAACGAAAAAAGTCCCCTCAAAATTCCTTGATGTGGCCGGGAATCATTCGCCGTACCGGATGAGATTTAACGCTTTTCAGGAGAGTTACGTGAGATCGTCAAGATGGTTTTCAAAATCCCTAATTTCGGTGGCTTTCGGCTCCGTCTTGGGGTACGCCGCTGCCGTTAGCCGCGTCGAACCACCTACTACCCAGGCAGCGATTATTTCCGAGACTCCAACTGCGACTGCCGTTCCATCGACTTCGGTGGCTGGCTCGACAGAAGCAGTTGGCACGACAGAAGCATGTTGCTTGGATGGCTTGAGCAAGGCGGATAGAGTCGTGCTGGCCAATCACAATCGACTTGTGTCGACCACAGCCGCACAGACCGGTAAGAAGCCCAACATTATCGTCCTCTGGGGCGACGACATCGGCATCCACAATATCTCGGCCTACAACCACGGGATCATGGGATACCAAACCCCAAACATCGACCGCATCGCAAAGGAAGGCGCCCTGTTCACCGACGCCTACTCCCAACAGAGTTGCACTGCCGGTCGGGCGTCCTTCATCCTCGGCCAGCATCCGTTCCGCACGGGCCTCTTGACCATCGGCATGCCGGGTAGCTCGCAGGGTATCCCGGACTGGACGCCGACGATCGCTGACCTCTTGAAGGAACAAAGCTACGCCACTGGCCAATTCGGCAAGAACCACCTCGGCGACCAGGACAAGCACCTGCCGACCCTGCATGGGTTTGACGAATTCTTTGGAAATCTTTACCACCTCAACGCCGAAGAAGAACCCGAAACCTACTATTATCCTAAAGATCCCGAGTTCAAAAAGAAGTACGGACCTCGTGGCGTGCTTCACTGCAAGTCGGATGGCAAAGGTGGCCAGACCATCAAGGACACCGGCCCTCTCACCTCCAAACGCATGGAGACGATCGACGAGGAAGTCCATGAGCACGCAATGGAATTCGTGGACCGCAACGTGAAGGAAAAGAAGCCTTTCTTTCTATGGTATAATAGCACTCGCATGCACGTTTGGACCCGCCTAAAGAAGTCGTCCGAAGGGAAGACTGGCATCGGCCTCTATCCGGACGGCATGGTCGAACACGACGGCTTCGTCGGTCAAGTGCTTAAGAAACTTGACGATCTCGGCATCGCCAACGACACGATTCTGGTTTATGGCACCGACAACGGTGCCGAAACCGCCTCGTGGCCGGACGGCGGGATCACCCCGTTCCACGGAGAAAAGGGCACCACCTATGAGGGCGGACTCCGCGTTCCCATGCTGGTCCGCTGGCCAGGCGTGATCAAGCCAGGCACGAAGATCAACGAAATCTTTTCCCAGGAGGACTGGATGCCGACCCTGTTGGCCGCAGCCGGAGTAACCGATGTTGTCGAGAAGCTCAAGCAAGGCTACAAGGCCAACGGAAAAACCTTCAAGATCCATGCGGACGGTTACAACTTCCTCCCCTACCTCATGGGCGAGGAGAAGAAGGGCCCACGCGAGCAAATTCTTTACTTCGGACAGGGAGGCGAATTGAACGCGGTTCGCTGGAAGGACTGGAAGGTGAGCTTTGCAGTCGTTGAGGGCAACATCGCGACCGGCTTCCGCAAGGTCACGGGATGGCCGACGATCACCAATCTCAAGGCTGATCCGTATGAGAAGATGGCCCTTGAGTCGAGCATGTACATGCGTTGGTACGGCGACAACATTTGGATCTTCGTGCCAATCCAGGCTCAGGTGAAAAAGTTCCTGATGACGATCCCCGAGTTCCCGTTCCAAGAGGGCGGTAGCTTGAGTGCTGGTGGGATCAACTACCAGACGCTGAAGGCCGCTGCCGCATTGAAGCGTTTGCAAGAGATCGAATCGATCGGAGTTCCAGGGAACTGAAAATCAAAGGGGTTTATCCCAGGGGATTGTTGCCTTCACGCTAGGTCGAAGGTCAGCCGACCACTGGCATAAAGCCAGATGGCATGAATCGGAAATGCCCCTGGGTTTATCCCAGGGGATTGTTGCCTTCACGCTAGGGCGAAGGTCAACCGACCACTGGCATAAAGCCAGATGGTATGCATCGGAAATGCCCCTGGGTTTATCCCAGGGGATTGTTGCCTTCACGCTAGGTCGAAGGTCAACCGTCCACTGGCATAAAGCCAGATGGCATGCATCGGAAATGCCCCTGGGTTTATCCCAGGGGATTGTTACCTTCACGCTAGGTCGAAGGTCAACCGACCACTGGCATAAAGCCAGATGGCATGAATCGGAAATGCCCCTGGGTTTATCCCTGGGGATTGTTGCCTTCACGCTAGGTCGAAGGTCAGCCGACCACTGGCATAAAGCCAGATGGCATGCATCGGAAATGCCCCTGGGTTTATCCCAGGGGATTATTACCTTCACGCTAGGGCGAATGAGGGTTGCGATCGAGTGACCGCAACCCTCGCGATGGCATCCCATCGACAAAGTTATTTCTTCCAAGGTTGTGTCCCCACAGAGCCTTAGTCCGGTCCACCCTGCGCGAAAAGTGGACCACAAATCGGTCAAGAAGCAAGTAGGATTTGCCGAGCTATGCCTTAGAGAATCCAGGGGTTTGGGGCTGGCCCCAAGGAGCACTGAATCATCACGATTCGAAAAATGGAATCGCAAATTTACAATTTTTGCGATTCTGCACTTGCCAACTATTAAGACCGTCGCTGACCCCTTTGATTTCCTCCCGCAAGTGCAATAGAGTCAAGGACTTATGGAGTTCGAGACCAGATCGTTCGGTCGTTCTGACCGTGCCGCGTTACGGATACTCTGCTTAAAAGTCTGACGGTTCGAGACCCATTCTGTCTTTGTTCGTACTAGGTCACGAACTCGAGAAATTAGGTTTGCTCGCTGCAAGCAAGTCAGTTCAGAGGCGATGAATCGTAACTCCCATTATTCGCTAAAATAACGACTACTGCGATGTCTGAGCAGTTGCCCCTGATTTGGGCTAAACTATTTTTTGCGATTTTCAGCCCGACCGACTTTTAGCCCCTCTCCCGACTACAACAATCCATCATGTCGCACCATCCCAGTTCGAATACCAGTCGTCCACGTACTCAAGCTCGAAATTTATTTCGACAGCGGATGTTTGAACAACTAGAGCAGCGGTTGATGATGAACTCGGACTGGCGAAATCCTGCTCGCCCATTAGATGTCAACAACGACATGGTCGTGTCGCCACTCGATGCACTTGTTGTCATCAATGCCCTCAATTCTCGAGGTGCGTCTAGTGATCTTGGTGCAAGACAAAATCGGCTTGCCTCCTACCTGGACACCAATGGCGACCGCAACCTGAGTCCGCTGGACGCTATCGTCGTTATTAATGAGCTGAATCGAAGCGATCGAGCGTCCGACAACGCCAGCCGACGAATCGATGGCGAAGCCGAAACTGCTCCAGCTGGCTTCGTAAGTATCGTAATGGGAGGATTGCCAGGGACCCGCGATCAAATCGTCGCACTCTCGTCGCAGCTAACGATCGGTCGCGAAGAGTTCAATGAAATGGGGTTGTTTGTTGTCGATGGTCCCAACGGCGCAGTCAATGGTGTTCTGCCTAGCTCGCCAAATTACCCAACCGAAGTTTTTGCAGCAGCAAATCGACAGGTCCTCTATTCGAAGCAATCTATTTTTCGTACCGCCCGAGAGGCAACCTTCCCAGCAGGTACCACCCTAGGTGTCTATGTGCTCCAGGAAACCAGCGACAATGGTGATGGAGACAAACACCTTCGAGTTCGTGAGACGGGAACCTCCAAGGTGCGCATTGGTTGGGAAGAACATTTTTCTCCATCACTTTGGATTGGAGTAGGAGACCGTGGCTACGACGACGTCATGATCGATATGACAATAGGTCAACCCTATGACGGCAATGCAGAGCCTGTCATCTCGGCGATACCGAATCAATCCATGAACGAAGAAGCCGAGCTTACGATTCAAACGCTGGCGATGGATGCGGATCTTCCTAGTGACGCGCTTAGGTATTCGTTGGACGTCGCACCGAATGGAGCGACTATTGATCCAACAACCGGCCGGTTCCGTTGGATACCAACCGAAGCCCAAGGCCCGGGTAACTTTGAAGTCATCATTCGAGCGACCGATCTCGAAGGCGCTTTTGACACCGAAGTCTTCACTGTAACAGTACTGGAGGTCAATCGACCGCCCGTGCTGCAGAACATCGCAAATCGGCAAGTGCTTGTTGGGCAAACCGTTTCGTTTACAGCATCTGCGAGCGATCCAGATCTTCCTTCCAATTCGTTGACATATAGCTTGCTCGCCGGAGCGCCGAGCGGGGCCACGATCAACTCTGCAACAGGTGCATTCTCATGGGTTGTAGCTGCTAACGCAATTAGCGGTGACTTCCCAATTTCAATCCGCGCGACCGACAATGGTAGCCCAACACTTTCGGATACCAAGAACTTTACCATCAGCGTTAGTGCGTCATGCGCCTTTGACGCCAACCTAACCGGTTGGACAGTAATCGAGAACGGCGGTACAAGCGATTCGAAAGGAAGCGTAAGCTCTCAGTCCTGTTCGGCGGTACTAAAAGAGGGCAACTCGTTCGAGGTCGGATTGTCGAAAGAATTTGTGGTTCCGGCCAACTCCTCTGCAGTCAGTCTTTCCTATAGCGGTTTAGTGTTCGACCAGACCGCTAGTGGATTTATTCGCGATGCGTTTGAGATATCGCTTTTGGACGAGTTTGGCAATTCGCTCGTACAGAGTATTGAAAGCGAACGTACTTCCATTTTTAACGCGACAGAAGGGCTGCCAAACGCAATCGCATCAGGCATAAGAAGCGAGAACGGAACGATCACTGTCGGGTTGGGCGGAATTGCTCCTGGGACGAAAGCAAAACTGGTTGCTCGACTGATAAATGAGGACAAGGACACCACATCGCAAGTTGTGCTTACTGATTTTCGCATTGCTGACAGTAATCTTGCGGCAGTACCTGCCGATGGAGCTTCTTCCCAATCGCAACGACGTTCGCCAACCGGAATATCGACCACAACGATAGGGTCGCAAACCACGTTAGGTGCCAATTTGATCCCAAATATTGGGAAAACGACGGGCACGAACAGTAGTGGGATTGGAATTGAGAATGGCAATGGAACCGCAAACTCAACTCCTCAATCCATTAAGTTTATCCCTATTTCCACACCTTTCAATTCTCCGATCGGCATCGACCACCATGCGCCAACTAACTCGGTGGTGATATCGGTCAATTACTCGTCTGGCACTCCTATTTCGTTTGAACGAATTGACAAAGACGGAAATCACACTCAATTTTCAAACGTCCGCGGTCTCGGTGATGAAGTCAAGATTGCGACGGTCAGACCAGGCAACTTAGGCGGATTTACCGCAGGCGACATGTTCTCAGGTAATGGCATCGATGGCGAGATACTGCGGATCAGTGAGAACGGAACAGTCGTGGATAACCCCTGGGTAAGTCTACCTGGTAACGGTAACGGTTTGATGCGAGGCTCGCTGTACGTGGACAGGACGGGGGAGTTCGGTGGAGACCTAATTGCCGTTACTACTTTTGGCGAAGTATGGCGGATCAATTCATCGGCTGTGCCGACGCTTCTCGCGAGGATCGGAACGCACCTTGAGGGAGTCATAACGGTCCCGAATCGTCCGGATCGCTATGGGCCACTAGCTGGAAAAATTATCGCAGGCGCCGAAGGTCAGGGACTGCTGTATGCAATCGATGCCTTTGGAGCGGTATCATCCTATTCATTGGGCGTGAACGTCGAGGATATCGAACTTGTACCTCCAGGGGAGAACTTTTTTGGAGTCAACTTCGGAACCGGTAGGATACTCGGTGCTCCAGCATCTTCATTCAAGACCATGGTTGGAGACATACTTTTGACGCAAGAGTTCCACGGAGGTTCCGGACTGTATCGCTTATTCTGGGATGGTAGTGCTCTCAAAACCGAGCAGTTGGGTTTAGCAAGCGATACGGCCGCAGTAGGACAGTGGGAACACGTAACTTTCTCGCCGTCAGGAATTTCCGAACTAGACGAAGTTCCACAACCACCTACGATCTTTGTTTCGGCACCCCTGCATTCCGCAAATATAGGGGAAAGAGTCTTGCTTTCCGGAATTGCCGAAGCGTTTGGCCTATCTGCTCCCAACGTAAAAAATCGCGTTTCGTACGTAACCGTGAACGGCAAACCGGTTGATGTGTTCGACAATAGTGCAAGCTTTTTCCAGCAGGCTGTTGTTGGCCCCGGCCTAAATCGATTTGTCTTTGAAGCGACGGATGATATCGGGCAAACCGTCACTTCAGAACTAACCATAGAGGGGCTAGTCAAGGAACCTGGCGACATTGATTTCCGCAACTACGTTGACCTAACATCGGCCTATACCGGACTGTATTCAAGAACATCGTTCAATGATGGATCGAAGGAACTGCTAGTCAACTTGGCGACAAGAAACGACGGTTCGTTTGTGAGTGACGTGCCATTACTTGTAGGTGTAAAGAACGTTAGCAACCCAACTGTATCTGTCATTGGCTTTGACGGCCTGACCCCAGATAAAATTCCATTCTTTGACTATTCGCAGCATGTTCCTGGCGGTACGCTAGCGCCGGGAGCCGTAACCGGGTCGCCTGCGATAGCATTTCACAATCCCAATAGCATTCGATTCGACTACGAGCTTGTATTTTACGGAAAACAGAACACACCACCTGAGATCAAATCACTACCAGACATCGAGGCACTAACAGGTAAGCAATACATATATCCAGTCACCGCGATCGATGCGGACAACGACGCGCTCAAGTATCGACTGACCGAATCGCCAGCTGGAATGGCCATTGTCGAAGCAACTGGCAAGATTACTTGGACGCCGACCGTTGCTCAGATCGGCAATCATCAAGTCGTCGTCCAAGTTGACGATGGACGGGGTGGCATAGCAATTCAGACATACACGGTCTCGTTGATTGCGGCACCGCCGAATCGCCCGCCGGTGATTACAAGCGTGCCGGTTGTATCCGCGATTGTGTCGACCAGCGTTCGCGGGGACGGATTTCCTGACGTTGTACTAGACTATTTTGCGTCCGGAAGCAGTGGAAGAATCGAGCCGTATGGTCGGAATCCAAACGGGCAATCCCCAGAGCCGGTCTCGACAAACATCGTTCTAGGCGCTCCCCCGCCAGCGCCTCGTGTTAGCTGGGTACCCACCACTCGCTGGCTCTCGATTCCTCAAGGTTCTTATCTCTCTTTAGGCTTCTCTGATGAAGTAATCGTAGACGGGCCAGGCGACGATATATTTATTAGAAGTCTCGATCCTGCTGATTCGGCCGGTGAAAGCGCTGACATTTACGTTAGCACCAATTTAATCGATTTTGTGCTTCTCGGACGAACTCCTCAGGGAGGCAATGTGGGGCTGGACTTAGCTCCCCTCGGTCTAAAAGAGCCTGTGAAAGCTGTTCGGGTTGTTGGATTGGACAATCGCGGCTCCAGCCCAGGATTTGATTTGGTAAGCGTCGAAGTTTTCCCGAACAGCATCGGAGATCCTCGAGACTATTTGTACGACGTCGATGCCGTAGATCCTGACGACGATGTTCTGAACTACTCTCTAACGACCAATCCTTCGGGAATGTCTATCAATCCCGTTTCGGGATTAATTCGTTGGTCGCCAACGCACGAACAAATCGGCGATCATCAGGTGAAAGTCGAGGTGTCCGATGGACGTGGTGGTCTCGCTTTTCAAGAATTCATTATTTGCGTCCACCCGGATCCGAATAATCATCCTCCTCTCATCGTTTCAAGTCCAAGTTCACAGTTCGACGTTGCGGGAACTTCGAATGTTGCACGGGGTAATGTTACCCCGTCCGAGATCATTTTGAACACGACGGAAGCTAGAACCACACAGACGGTTTCCATGGTTGTGCCCGATTCCGGAACTGATTTGGGCTCGGCAGATATTATTTTCATTGTTGACGAGTCAGGCTCTATGGCTGGTGAGCAAGCGTGGCTTGGCAACATCATTCAGTCTATGGACTCTTCCCTTTCCGTAGCAGGGTTGACGAACAATCGATTTGGTTTAGTAGGCTTCACGTCGAGTGGTCGAGTGCTTCGATCGGGGGCCGACGCTCTTATGACAGCCGCAAGTTTCAGAACGGCAACTGGTTTGCTCTCGACTGGGCGAGGTGGCGCGGAAGACGGATATCTCGGAATCGATTTCGCCTTGAGGAGTTTCCAGTTCCGTCCCGGTACTGTTCGCTGCGTTGTCTTGGTTACAGATGAAGAGCGTACAACTGTATCATCGAGTCTTACCTTCGCCTCTACACGTCAATTGTTGTTGTCTCAAAACATCAACTTCAGTCTTATCGCTAATGCCAATCTCAAAGATACTTCAGACTCTGCCGTATTCGGCGTTGCTGCCGACGGAACGGCTTATTCCAGCAATGGGAGTGGAGGATCGACATCAACGTCTGGAGGACGGTTCGTTGGCTCGGAGTCGGTGGGTGGTGGAGATATCGCAAACATAAAGACCGAGTATGTCGATCTTGCGTGGCAGGCCGACGGCATTACCTGGGATCTGAACTTCTTACGAGATTCGGCAGCGGCAGCCACGGTTTTCACGGAGGTTTTCGTAGACGTATTAAGTGACTCTATTGTTCGCGACATACCCATTGACGTACGGGCTTCGATTCCAGGCGTCGGCTTCCAGAATCTCGCTGGCATTAAGGCAGGTGCTTTACCCGGGCAAACAGTTAGCTTTGACGTCTCATTTGATTCCAATCGACCGCTTCGATTTGACTTGCAGTTCATCAATGCAAACGATCAAACCGTGATTGCGACCATTCCAGTCATTTTGAACAACAACTATCTTTACCAAGTCCAGGCTGTTGACCCAGACAATGACGATATTTCTTACAGTCTTGTAAACCCAATTCAGGGAATATCGATTGATCCAAACTCTGGAATAGTCTCATGGAATTCCCCAGTTCCAGGCACAACTACAGTCGAAGTTAGAGCATCCGATGGCCGAGGTGGGAGTGACATTCAGCTGCTTGAGCTCAATATTCGACAGGGAACAGGAGTACTCAAAGGGGTCGTACGAGAAACGCCTCCGTCAACTGTTCCTTTAGGAGGAATCGTTGTCTATCTGGATGGAAACAACAATGCTCGGCTCGACACAGGGGAAACATTCACAACGACGAATCCCACCGGTGCGTACCAGATCGTCGGACTAAGCCCTGGAACGTATTCCGTCCGTTCCAATGGTAAGCTCGGCTATGCACAATCTTTCCCGCTTCTTCCGTTTCAAGGCTATCAGACGGAGCTAGTTATAAATGAAACTAAATCCGATTTGGATTTTCTTCTCCAACCAATCTCAACATCAGATCTGCCGCTGCAATTGTTGGATATTCCATTATTGGAGATCCAAGCGGGGCGGAAATTCAGTTACCAACTAGAGTCGCTTAACGCTAGGCCTGGAGCGTCAATCTATTCACTTTTGGCACCGTTCGAAGGCGTTGGAGTCCATGCGACAAGTGGGATTCTGTCATGGCAACCGAGTCTCGATCAAATCGGCGAACATTATCTAGCAGTAGGAGTTACAGACGGGAATGGCAGGTTCGACAGCCAAGTGATCACGATTCGCGTCCAGAAACCGAACTCATCCCCCGCGTTCATTTCTATGATACCAACGCAAGCTGTTATAGGCCGTTCCGTAGGTTTCGACCTGATACTTCAAGATGCTGATGGCGATTTTGTCAACATTCAACTCAGCTCTGGATCGGTCGGTTCACTGACCGAATCGTCGACTACGCTTCCCAATGGACAGCCAGGGCCGAAGCAATATCGCTTTGAATGGACCCCAAATGCAGCTGATGTTGCAGCAGGTAAGCGAACTATTAGCTTCGAGGCAAACGACGGTCGCGGTGGTGTCGCAATTCAATCACGGGACGTTACAGTACTTGCGACTGCACCGAATCGTAGCCCCTCGATTCTCTCAAAACCTCGCACGATCACGTATCCAGGAGTTCCGTACGCGCATCAAGTGATTGCTGAGGATAGGGATGGAAATCCGCTCCAGTATTCGCTGGCCAAAAAGCCAACCGGTATGACGATCTCCGCACAAGGATTGATCCAGTGGTCAACGGATACGCTCCTCACCGATCCACAGGATGTTGAAGTTGTGGTCGCCGATGGCCAAGGTGGTACCGCAACCCAAGAATTCCAAATTAGAGTTGCGTCTCAATTGGAAAACACTCGACCTACCATTATCTCGAATCCGAAATTGGCTGGCCGCGAAGATCGACTCTACTCGTATGATGCTGTAGCAGACGACGCTCAAGGTGACGAAGTGGTTTGGTCTCTCGTTCGAGGGCCAATCGGAATGTCGATCGGCACCAATGACGGACGCATGCGCTGGACTCCTCGCAATGACCAAATGGGCAGCAACACCGTCACCATCCGAGCAACAGACACGTTAGGTGCTTTTTCTGAACAGAGCTTTGCTATTGAGGTTGCATGTGTTAATACGCCCCCATTGATCGTTTCGAATCCGATTACGCAAGCCTATTTGGGGGAGCTTTATCTCTACGGGGTTCGCGGGATCGATCCAGACGGTGAGTTGGTTCAGTTTAAAACAATCGCTTCTCCAACTGGAATGACCATCTCGGATACAGGACTCATTCGATGGACACCAGCCGCGGCTGACGAAGGGCAAACACGGCGAGTGGTTGTAGAAGTTTCCGATATCGACGGTGCAAAGGTTCTTCAAACGTATGATATCGTTGTACAAGGATCCACGAACCGAAATCGCCCACCGGTCATGACATCGTTCCCAGGCTTTTCTGTCACGACAGGAGCTACTTACAGCTATACGGCCACGGCAACCGATTCAGACAAGGATGTTGTCACGTTTAGCCTGCTAACAAAACCGGTCGGCATGACAATCAATGCGACCACCGGCGTTGTGACTTGGACGCCGACATCTGCTACGGTCGAAAACGTTGTCGTTGAGGCCCGAGACGCTCGTGGCGCTATCGCGACGCAAGGCTTTGCGGTCAGCGTTCGCGACAATCGACCACCCGTCATCGGCTCGAACCCTCCGACACTAATCGAAGCAGGCGAAACCTATCGATATGCAATCTATGCCGTCGATCCCGATGGCGATGCATTGACATATATCTACCTAGATGGTGGTCCAGGAAGCCTGATGGACGGCCAAGGTAGAATCACTTGGAATGTGCCAAGCGATTTCGCCAAGAATGGACCTGTTCAAGTTCCAATGTCTGTATTGGTTCGCGATTCTCGCGGTGCCGAAGTCAAACAGGATTACACGTTAACCGTTACTGCCGACACCGAAGCTCCCCAAGTCCTACTACAGATTCGAGCTGGAAACTCCATTTCTACCAACGACGCCAATGTCGATATTGGTTCTAGTGTCGTTGTTCGAGTCTTGGCCACCGACAATGTCGGTATCGACGGACTAACGCTCGAAGTCGACGGAGTTTCCGTTCCGCTGAATACTGCTGGCGAAGCGACAGTCCCCACGACAGTTCTTGGCACCTTTGTCTTGCGTGGGCGAGCGACCGACCGATCCGGCAACCTTGGTGAGAAACTTGGCTCGATCAAAGTCGTGAGCAGCGGATCGGAGCAACAGCCGCCCACCAACGATCCGACTTTGCCGCCGAACCCAGGTCCAACTCCCGGCGATACCAAGGCTCCGTTGGTTTCGATCACCAGCCCAGAAATCGGTGCATCCGTAACCAACATCGTTCCAATCATTGGGACGATCGACGATCCCGAAAACCATTTGTGGTACTGGCGAACTTACTATGCTCGGCTTGACCTGATCGACGTGAATTCGATTGATCTTTCCGATCCCGATCTGGTGCAGATTGCACAGGGCACGAACGAAGTTATCAATGCCGAGATCGCCAAGTTCGACCCCACCAAGCTGGACAATGATTCCTACGTCATTCTTGTAGCTGCCTTCGATGTGAATGGCTCAGGCTATGTTGCAGCCACGATTGTCAACGTGGAGGGCAATGTAAAACTCGGTCAGTTCCATTTGGACTTCACTGATCTTTCTATTCCATTGGCCGGTATTCCTATTCAGGTAACGCGCACGTACGACACGCGTCACGCTGGCCGCGAAGGGGACTTTGGCTACGGTTGGTCGCTGGGAGTTCAGGACGCTCGGATTCTCGAGGTCGCTGCGGTCGGTGCTAGCGGAGCATTTGGAAACGGCGAGGGGACCTTCGTTCCGGATAAGACCAAGGTGTATCTCACCAATCCATCAGGGCAACGCGTCGGCTTCACTTACAAAGAAACCTATGCCAGCGGTGCTGCTTTCCTAATCGGCTGTTCCTTTGGCTGCTTCTACACTCCGTCGTTCGTTCCCGATCCGGGTGTCTATGACACATTGACCATTGACGAGACTTCCGTTTCGAGAGGCGGCATCCTGGGTGCACTGGTCGGGGGTATCAACCCAGCCAAGTACACACTGACAACCAAAGAGGGAACCAAGTATCGTTACGACGAATCCAGCGGCCTCGAGAAAATCACAGATCGAAACGGGCAGATGGTTACGTTTACCGAGAGTGGCATCAAACACTCGTCGGGTACCGAGGTCCAGTTTGTGCGCGATCATCGCGGCCGGATCAAAGAGGTGGTCGATCCCGATGGCAACAAGATCGTCTATGAATACGATGCAGCAGGGGACTTGATAGGTATCACGAATGAAATTGGGCTTAAGTCAACGCTAACATATCTAGCAACTCCGAAGCACTTCCTAAGTGAGCTTTTCGATTCTCAAAACGTGCGGTTTCTCAAAGCCGAGTTCGATTCGCAGAATAGGTTCATTGGCGTTCTCGATGCCCTGGGTAATCGAGTTGACAGTCGGAGCTTCGATTCTGATCGAAACGAAGCAGTTGTTCGCGACGCTCTCGGTAACGCTACTCGCATGTCCTACGATGCGAAGGGGAATGTCTTAAGTGAAACGGACGCGCTTGGCAATGTCATTCTCGCTTCCTATGACGCCAACAACAATCCAATCCAAGTGACAGATGCTAAGGGGAATATAACGACCTTTTCTTACGATACCTCGGGAAATGTCGTCAAGTCGACCGATGCTCTCGGTCAGACCATTTCCTACACATACCGTAATAGTCTTGTACAAACCGTTACGGATCAACTTGGTCGGAAAATCACCTACGATTACGATTCAAAGGGAAACCTGATTCGCCAGACAGATGAAGCGGGCAGTGTTTTGCGATTCACGTATGACAATTCAGGAAGGCTGCAAAGCCGTACTGATCCCAATGAACAGACTACTCGCTTTGAATACGCAGATTCTCGTGGTTTACCAACGCGAGTGATCAATCCTGACGGAAGTAGTGTCTCGTTTCGCTACGATGCGAGAGGCAATACGACTCAATTTTCAGACGAGCGAGGAAAAGTTACCAAGTACTTCTACGACAACATTGGTCGCTTACTTTCTACGACGGATCATGCTGGCAAAACAGTCTCGTATGAGTATGAGGGGCCGCGAGTAAATAAAATTGTCGATCGACTGGGGCGATCAACTACGTTCGAATACGATGCTGCCGGAAGACGCACCAAAGCAATCGATGCAGAGGGGGGCGTTACAAGATATGAATACGATGCCGTCGGCCGTATGACAGCTCGAATTGATCCGAATGGAAGCAGATCGACGTTTGCGTACGACCCCAAAGGCAAGCTCGTATCGACGACACAACAAGGAATGACAGTCTCATACGCGTACGATCGGAATGGCAATATCGTTTCAAATACCGACGCAAATGGCAACACAACTCGTTATGAGTATGACGCGAGAAATTACCGAACGAAGACGATCGATGCCCTTGGCGGTCAAACTATTTACGATTATGACGCTTCTGGCCAGTTAACAAGTCTCTCGGATCCACGAGGATTTGCGACTCGCTACACCTATCGCAGAAGTGGTCAAATAACAGCAATAACCGACCCTCTCGGAGGCCTAACTCAATACGGGTATGACTCGGTCGGCAATGTTACGTCCATCGTGGATTCGCTAGCTCGTGAAACAAAATTTGACTATGACTATGCTGGACGCGTAACAAAACAAATCGACGCACTTGGTGGAGAGTCTAGGTTTTTGTATGACCCAGCAGGCTATCAGCAGTCGGTTACTGACCAACTTGGACGCGTAACTTCCTACGACTACGATTCGGTCGGACGTTTGATCTCAACTAGAGACGCTTTAGGAGGGATAAACGTATATGTTCGTGACGCTGAAGGCAATGTCGTCCAGCACACGGACCCGCTCGGTAGAATCACAACCTATGCCTACGATGGCTTGAACCGATTGATATCGGCGACGAATCCCGTTGGAGGCACAACGCACTACGACTACGACGCGATCGGCAACTTGACGGAATACATTGATCCGCTGGGTAACAAGAACCAGTATCGTTTCGATGAACTTTCTCGCTTGGTGGTTGCGATTGACGCACTTGGCAATCAAAGCTCCTTCGAATACGACCCGGTCGGAAACGTCACACGCGAAATCGACTCGCTTGGGCGTGCAACTGCGTATGCCTATGATAGTTTGAACCGACTTAGCTCATCGACAGATCCGTCTGGTCTTACGACACGAAATTCTTACGACGCTAACGGAAATCTAGTTGGCCTAACGGATCCACTGACAGGCAACTCGACAAATCAATTCGATGGATTGAATCGACTTATCCAAACTCAGATCGCGAGCGGTGGTACAGCAACGTTTAAGTACGACTCCGTAGGTAACTTGGTTGAAACAACGGACCCGATCGGTTCGAAAGTACTCAGGTCTCATGACAAGCTAAACCGGCTTGTTACATCCGTTGACCCTAAAGGTGAGATTACTCGATATTCGTACGACGCCGTTAGCAACATAACTGAAATCCTGGACCCACTTGGAAACAAGAACCAGTTTCAATATGACTCTTTGGATCGACTCGTAAATCACGCTGATCCGATCAATAGTAACCGTCAATACCGCTATGACGCCGTTGGCAACGTTGTCGAATCAATAGATCGAAACGGTCGAACGAGAAGGTTTGCCTACACCCAACTTGATCAATTGGAAAACGAACGTTGGTTGGACGTTGATAGGGTCATACATTCTATATCGTTCGAGTATGATGTCGAAGGCAATACGATCGGCGGAGAGGATGCCTTTAGTCAGTACCGGTTTAATCGAGACGCAACGGATCGAATCGTGGCAGTGGAAGGGGGGAGTCGCTCGCTTCCGAATCCGTTGAAGTTGACTTATCAGTACGATGCCGTCGGCAACATTGCTACGATTAGCGATACTGCGGGCGGAAGCCTTACACAGAGTTACAACGTGCGTGATCAGCTCGCAATGCAAACGTGGCGAACGGATGGCACTTTGGGGGCACGAGTTGAGTATTCATATGGTGACAATGGTGCGATCAATGCAATAAAACGGTTCTCTTCTCCAGCAGGCACCGGCGTCGCTTCTCAATCAAGATACTCATACGATGCATTTGGACGATTGTCCGATATCGCGCACTTAAACGCCCTTGATACGATCGTCGCTTCGTACGAGTATGACTACGATTCGCTAGATCGATTGATCGCGGAGTCGAATAACGCGAATCGATCAGTATATACCTACGACGCAAACGCTCAGTTGGTTGGTGCGGATCATTCGGTCTTCGGAGACGAGAATTATACCTATGATGCAAACGGCAACCGCATTGGCGGAGGTATCACCGTCGGTGCGAGCAATCAGATATTGGCCGATGGCAAATACGACTACGTCTACGACCTCGAAGGCAATCTCATAACAAAGACGGAGCGTAGCACGGGAAATGTTTCGCACTATGAGTACGACCATCGCAATCGAATGACGTCGGTAGTCATTAAAGACGCCAGCCAGCGAACCATTTACACTATAACCTATGTTTACGACATTTTTGATCGACGCATCGGACGCATCGAGGATAGCGACGGCGAAGGGGCGGGCACCGCCACTTCAGTGCACTTCGTTTACAACGGAGAACACGTTTGGGCCGATTTAGATAGTTCAGGTAAGATTGTTTCCCGATATCTTTACGGAAACGCGATTGATCAAATTCTTGCGAAGTATCAGCAAAGTGAAGGAGTCACTTGGCAGCTAACAGACCGGCTTGGCAGTGTTCGCGATGTTCTCGATGCAAACGGAGTACTGATCAACCATATCGATTATAACAGTTTTGGCGAAGTTATTCGTGAAACAAATCCGAGTGAGGCCGGTCGATATAGATTCACCGGGCGAGAGTACGAGTCGTCAACAGGACTCTACTATTATCGAGCACGCTTTTATGATCCGGTCCAAGGTAGATTTCTCGGTCAAGATCCGTTGCAATTCGGGGGAGGGGATACCAATCTTTATCGGTACGTATTCAATACACCTCTAAACGGAGTTGATCCCAGCGGCGAGGTCTCTTTGCTTTCATATGCAGCTCTTTCCGCGTTTATTATCGGGGCAACAATTGGGGCAATCGAAGGACTTGTGTGCGGTTACCTTGACGCTGCTGCTGGCGGTGGCGATCCTGGAGCAGGTGCAGCTCAGGGTGCGTTATATGGCGCTGCGTTTGGAGGCGCTTTCGGCGTAGTTTCCGTCACATCTACTGGCGGAATTGCTGGGCTATTCTTGTTCGTAGGACTTGTTCTTGACGCTTACGATATCGCGACATCGCAAAACGCGGCACAGTTCACCGTTCGAGCTGGTTGCGCCGTTGGATTTGTGCGAGTCACTCCTCGAGGTCCCAACGGTGGTCCAGGAGGCTCTGGTGGTTCTGGCGGTCCTGGAGGCTCTGGCGGTCCTGGAGGCTCTGGTGGCCCCAACGGCTCTGGTGGACCTAATGGCTCTGGTGGACCTAATGGCTCTGGTGGACCGAATGGCTCTAATGGACCAAATGGACCGAATGGACCGAACGGACCGAATGGACCGAACGGACCGAACGGACCGAACGGACCGAACGGACCAAACGGACCAAACGGACCGAATGGACCGAACGGACCGAACGGACCAAACGGACCGAATGGACCGAATGGACCCAACGGACCCAACGGACCGAACGGACCCAACGGACCGAATGGACCGAATGGACCGAATGGACCCAATGGACCGAATGGACCCAATGGACCCAATGGACCCAACGGACCCAACGGACCCAACGGACCCAACAATCCAAATAACGGGGCGTGCTTCGTCGGAGATACCTTGGTTTGGCTAGCGCCGGACGAAAACCAAGAATCACCTCCTACTCAGATGTTTTTGGCCGGTGTCAACCCAGGCGTTTATGCAGATGAATGGGAGGTTAGCGAAGTTCTCGTCGCTTCTGCCATTGCCTTGGTAGGAATCGCTGGTGCTCAGGTAATACGCGGAAAACGTCGAAAGAAGGGGTCGACTCTTGCTTGCGACATAGGACTACATGATCTAGCGTTGCTTAGCGACGATCTTTACGACGAAACTCAGGGGGATATGCACGATAAGCTCAAGACAGAAACAGAATTCAAACTCAATCATCCATCCGAAAATTGCTCATCGATGAAAACAAGCATCGATGCCTCGCAAGCCGAGAGAAATGAAGCTTCCGTGACCACGATCTACGTCGAAGATGCAATTACTCCCGAAAGTCAAACCAGACAACGAATGACTGCTCCACAAGTTGAAGCTCAACCAATCGATTCAACCAATGGATCTTTCCGGTTGCATCTCGCACGGATTTGGATGGCGATTTGTTTTGTTGCAGCCGGTCTCATCGGGACGAATTCAGATTGGTACGGACATTCTGTTGCCCCCAATTCGTCCGCCAGTACCGTTGTCGGCCGCTCCGACGAACCTGTGTTGCGCCCTATTCGAGACGTAGCGATCGGGGATCGCGTGTTAGTGACCAATCCTCTCGGCAAGGATGAGTTTCAATCCGAAGTCGATAATCAAGAGTGGCGTCACATTCACCTTCGGTTGCAAAAGAGCAACAACGAATATGTCGATATCCAACTGCTCAGACCAGAGAGCTGGATTGAAGAGCACCAACTAGAAGTCAAACGGCAAGTGACTCTCGACCTTCAGGAACTGGGAGTCTCTGGAGTCGCACAATTGATCAGCATTGACGCGTGTCCAGAAATCTCTAGTGGCAACGGCCAGATTGTCACGGGTAAGTTCGTTCACCATTCGAATGACTTGGTCGAAATTCAGGTTGCGGGATTGGAGGAACCAATCAGATGTACTGCAAATCACCCTTTCTGGTCTGCGACGAAACAGGAATTCGTTAGGGCAGATCAACTGTCAAAAGGGGAATTTTTGCAAGGCTTGAAATCGCAACTTGATGTACTTTCTGTCAAAGAATCCGCTAGTCGCGAGCAGGTGATGAACCTTGAAGTCCAATTCGACCATGTGTATTTGGTCTCGCACTTGGGAGTACTTGTTCATAACAATTGTGGTGAGCCTGGATTCCCTGCCCCAGTTAAGGGAATCGCAGACACGATTTCTGGTACTCGCAATGCAGCGTTACGCGCTGCGAAGGAAGCAAACGGTATTCCGCGCAGTGCCCAACCTTTGCGTACGATCAAGCCGAACACCCCAGAAGGGATCAAGCTTGGGCTCGATGATCGAAACGTAGTTCTATACGAGTATCTCAACAGCGCCGGACAGAAGATTCACATTCGGCTTGACAAGCCTGCTTCGTTCGGCGGACCTGGCGGCGTAGGGGATCAAGGTTGGCATTTCAATGCTGGTCCGGCTTTTGAAAAACTGAAGCAGCACCACTTCTTTGGGAATTAAATATGGTTGAATTCGACTCTACTACGGCATGGAAAGATCGAGCTTTCTACTTCTGCGGGAAACTAGAACAGCCAGTTGTCGCAAAGATTTGGCATTTTCGGTCGGAACGAGAATACGACGCTGAGCCAAAGCCCGAATTTATGGCTATGACTTTGGTAAGGAGCTTTGCGAAGTGTCTTGGAAAACCGCCAATTCTGATTCTCTTCAGTGACGTCGGAA
The DNA here is from genome assembly GCA_945875845.1 of Pirellula staleyi DSM 6068. Classification (GTDB taxonomy): domain Bacteria; phylum Planctomycetota; class Planctomycetia; order Pirellulales; family Pirellulaceae; genus JBKCUI01. The sequence continues at coordinate 13,758 of CAMCMB010000038.1, read as the reverse complement.
GTCCCTCTGCAATGCGCAGCAAAAAGGGCGTTTTATGGGAGCACAAAGTGCTTAGGCAGCTTCCGCACATCGCATTTGAGATTGAATGCGGGCATGGTGACACCCGGTTGGGAGCTATCGTCGATCTTTCGGATTTTAGCTTCGATTCCAGCGCAAGTGCCATACTGAACTGGGGGCGAGGCTTGATCGTACTCTCGAACGATTCGTTGAGTGACCTAAAACAACTTGTGGAACAATGGGCGTCGAAAGATACTGCTGACGTTCTGGCGTTTGACTACGATGCGATTGCCTCGTCAATCCAGCAAAATACAGCGTTGGGACTTCTACGATATCTACCTCCAAGCAATTCCCGACTGGAAGCAATCGTAGTGGTTGGTGAGGAACATTTTGTTGATGAAGGAGCGTGCGAATGTATTGATTCAATAACGTAATGCCCCAAGTAGTGGAGGCAGGACCTGGACATGGGGTTTCGGCAAGATCGGCGATGAGGCAACCGAAGGCGCGTACAAGGGGACCGTTCATGGGGTCACCATCGATGCTTGCCGTGACACAGCCGACAAAAGTAGCAGGCACGCTCCGCCGTGCCGTTCGCAGTCGAGCTTTTTCCAGGATTCCAGGTGGACGGCACATGGAATGTGCCTACTACTTTGACTTTTGTCGGCTGTGGCTTTTTTTGGGAATGTTGACGATTGCGTTGTATTGCAATATTCTTGAATTCTGCACTGCTGTTGTGAGCCTTCGTTGAAAAAACGTAAGGGTTTCCGATAGCTTGTGAGGTTGATAATGGACCGCGAAACGCTTTTGCAAGCAATTGAACACGGCCCGGTTCGTGTCACGATGAAGGATGGATCGAGCTACGATATTGAAAGTCTACGCGATGTGGCGGTTGACAGCACCACTTGCTACCTGATGAAACGTGGGACAGATGGTCGTTATCTTGCAATTTGGTTGGCTCTGGTTTGTATGACCAAAGTTGAGCAATTGTCGACAGTTGCTTAAGAAAGCAGAAAAAGTGTCAGGTACCTTTCATCGGATTCAGGGATTGCGTCAACAGCATTTCGGCTTCTATCGACAACTTCGGTTCTAACTCGGCGAGCCGCGATGGTATGTCCAGCGAGGCGTGCAGTAGCGTCAGGATAATGATCTTGCCCTCGATCCCGTTTCGCAAACCAGCAGATGCTGCTCGATTCGGTAAAACTTAAGCGACTCGTGAAAGTGCGATTCTTCGCGAAGCAGTTCAGCGTTGTCCGAGACCCGACCGATTCCTGCTTCGAGCTTACCGATGTACTGTGCGGCGACTTCCTTTCCGAATTGTTCCAATGAATAGGATTCAATGCCTGCAATGTCGCGCAGCGCACGCTCGGTTAGATGAACCGTCCGCTTTTTGCCGGCTTGCTTGGCCACTACGGGACTTTCTTTAACAGGCTGCGAAGATCGCCCTTGAAGGCATGCATTCGACCATGGATGGCATCCTGATATCCTTCCAGGATTGCGTCACGTGCAGCGGCCGCTTCCTGTCTACTTTTCTGTTGCCGTAAAAGATCTCGCATAAATTCGCTGGGAGTCGCGTACAGCGTTCCATCCCCAGAATTCGCGTCAACGAATGCCCTCAACTCATCCGTTAACGACAGGTTGATCGATGAACTCATTTTCTTGTTTCCGTGTTAATGGATTGCTGGAACGATGCAGCATTTCAAAATGAATGGCAAATGACGTCAATAAACGCCATGGTTTGAAAGAGGTGCCAGAACTCTTTTCCGGCTTCGGCTGACTTAGTGGAATGTCAGTATGCGTAATCCGGGTTGATAAGCATTTGAAGTCAGCTGCCCTGCAGTCGAGGGAGCTGCAATCTCGACAGGCATTGATAGCATTCTCTAGTTTGTTTCAAGCCAGGCAGTTTGTGTCGATTGTTCCAGTGCTTTCGCAGGTGTCTTTAGAAGAATCCCTGAAAACAAAACAACCCACCCCCCGGTTTACCGATAATTAAGCTGTCTTACTATATTCTGACGGAACAGTTTGGGTACACGCCATGCATTCGAAATTTTGGTTCGGAACCGTTTTAGGATTACTAAGTTTTAGTGGAAGCCTTTCCGCTGGCGAGCCTACCCGAGCATTGCCTAATGATGAAGGTGCGTGCGATCAATCCGTTGCAACGTCCTGTGATGACCTTCGCATCAATGATCTGGGGATTGCGAAGTCTCTCTTTCGGAACTCGAAGTCAGCCTGCGATTGGCGTTTTCGTACGCCTGCCATGATGGGCGATTTTTATGCCGGTTCGATGGGGTTCCGTAGCGATTCGGTCCTCGATCGACTTGTCGTCTTGGCCGATGACTTGGATGCTCCTCTTGTTCTACCACCCAACTCAAGCGTTCTTGCCATTTCCGAACCGGGGCCAGTTGGGATTTTTAGCACTTCACTGCAGTCAAGCCAACAACTTCAAGTTCTCCTGCGTTCCGGATCACCAATTCCTAGCGCAACGCTTATAGGTATCGTAAACAGCGATGCGACGCTTACGACATCGCAAACCATTGCTCAGATTCAATCTCAGCTTGCCTCCACCGGCCAAGCGTTTGACATCATTGCCATCCAGCCCCCTCCTGGTGCATACAACTCAGCCATTGATGCCCTGTTCCTAACTCGCAACACGCTGCCAGGAACGACAACACTGAATGCGGGCGCTTCTGGAGCATTCCTCCAAGGTGGCGTCGATACGCTTACGGGTGGCGAGGACTTCGATGCCTACTATTTTTATGACTACCTCGTCCGGTTTAATACTGCCCTAGCCGATGCATCTAGCGGTGGCGTTGGGCGAATGAAAATCGCCGAGGGGGGGACGATTCTTCCTCAGGATCGCTTCTTCTTCCGATATAGCTACCTGGATAATGTCCGGTACAGCAACGGAGGTCAACATCTCAATCGCTACGTACCTGGATTTGAAAAGTCGTTTGGAGATGGAATGTTTTCCGTCGAAGTTCGTGCTCCCTTTGCTGCCAACACAGTCACCTCGTCAACGCTCAATGGCGATTCGTTCAGCAGCGGATCCGACACAAGATTTGGAAATCTGACCGTCTACTTAAAATCAATGCTGCTGGATACTGGGAGATTCGCTCTATCCGGCGGCCTAGGAGTCGTCACGCCCACCGCTTCCGATACGCGAGTTTCGTATGCCAATGGCACACCGCTCCTAAGCATTCAGAATGAGTCTGTTCGGCTTCAACCGTTCCTTGGTGGACTGTACACACCCAATGATCGCTTCTTCGTCCAATCGTTCCTTCAGTGGGATGGAGCGGCCTCAGGCAATCGAGTTGCAATAAACTCGACTGGTTCAGGTCTAACGAGCGCAGGTCGAATCACGGACCCAAGCAATCTCTTTCTCGACGTCGGAGCTGGCTACTGGCTCTACCGAAGCAATGAGAAGGGTGGGCTAACCGGGATCATCCCGATGGTCGAACTTCACCAGAACAGCGCACTCCAACCCGGCGACGTTGTGACCGCAGGACCATTCCAAGTCGGCAATTTCACCGGAACGACAAGCCTAACCAACATAGTAGCGGGCACTACGTTCGAGTTCGGAAAGAGATCCAACTTGACGGCATCGTATGTTGGCCCGGTTGGTGGTGGATCTGACCGCCAATTCGATGGTGGCCTTCAATTGTTTTACAGTTATTCCCCGAAGTAGGCCTTGCTCCAGTAGGAAGTGGAATTTCCGTTGAATAGGTTTATATAACCTTAGTGCAACCCGAGCGTCGTGTAGCCCCAAGTCGGACTGGGGAGCGGCCCTTTTCGAGGGATCGCTCCCTTCCATTCCGATTTTGGCTTATGCGATAAACCTTCGGCGCACGATGCGGCGAAATCCCTCATTCTAGTGATCGCTGCCTCGATATACGGATTATCTATCCGTGTCCGATTCAAAGACGGTCTTGTAAAAGACGCCAGCGGCGATCGCTCCAAGAATGGGTGCTACCCAAAACAACCAAAGCTGCATAATCGCCCAGCCTCCAACGAAAAGTGCAGGGCCCGTGGATCGAGCTGGGTTGACCGATAGATTCGTTACGGGAATTCCAATCAAATGGATAAGCGTCAAACCAAGTCCGATCGCAATCGGTGCGAAGCCTGCCGGTGCGCGCTTGTCCGTTGCACCATGGATGATGAACAGAAAGAAAAAGGTCAAAACAAACTCAGCCACAAAACAGCTTAAAAGCGTGTACTTTCCTGGCGAGTGCTCTGCATAACCATTCGAAGCAAATCCACCGGCAAGGCTGAAACTGGAGTTTCCTGACGCAATCAAATAAAGAACGCCCGCTCCCAATATCCCGCCAATGACTTGCGACACAATGTACGGCCCGACATCCGCGCTTTTAAAGCGTCCGCCTGCGGTTAGGCCAAGCGTCACAGCCGGATTCAAATGGCAACCCGAAATGTGACCGATGGTGTACGCCATGGTTAGAACCGTAAGTCCGAACGCGAGCGAAACCCCGACAAAACCAATTCCCAGACTTATAGGTGTCTGATCGACTTGTCCGGCAAAAACCGCCGCTAAAACGGCGCTCCCGCACCCACCAAAAACGAGCCAAAATGTTCCAAAACACTCAGCAATACAACGTTTTCCCAAATTCATCTTTGTATCCCTCTTCGTATTGAACGAAATCCTAAAAACCGCCGGGCGAGAATGGTATCAGAAAACAACCCTCTGTGGAGATACCATTCACTCGACTAGGAATGTTTAATTATTAAATAGCCAAGTCGAAAGGTGGTATAAACTTCCCGCTTGCGTTTTTACGTCTCGGCTCTTCATTTATTCTGATTGACTCACCGGACGGCTCGCGCCGTTCCGCTACCAAATGTTAGCGGCAGACTCACCGGACGGCTCGCGCCGTTCCGCTAGCAAATGTTAGCGGCAGGGCGCGAGCCCTCCGGTGATGACCCAAGCATTTTTTCAAAGCCTAATCGCAAGCTGGAAGCTTACGCCACTCTTAGCCCCCGTTTTTTCGCAACCAAAGCTCCAGGAACAGCAAGTTCCAAAGTCGATAGGCTTGGTTCGATCGACCGCTCATGTGCTCCTCAACCAAAGTTTCAATCGCTTCGCGGCGAAAAAAAGAATGGCACTTTGCATCTGGCCCCAAGAGGGCATCGTAGGTTCGATCTCGCAACGACGTCTTAAACCACTTGGCGATCGGCACGCCAAAACCCATCTTGGAACGATTCCATATCGCTTTTGGCAAAAGGTCGTGGTAGGTGTCCATCAATAGGCATTTGCCACGCCTGTCTCTCAGCTTCAAGTGGGATGGCAATGCGGCCGCCCATTCGACCAGACGATAGTCCAGCATCGGTTGGCGAGCTTCGAGCGAATGCGCCATGGACGCAATATCCACTTTGGTCATCAAATCGCATGGCAGATACGTTTGCAGGTCTGCCGTGGAAGCGCAACTAACGAGATCCCGCTTACCCGCTCGTCGCCAAGCGTCCGCCAAAAACAATACCGGATTGCGATCGGGTAATTGTTCGATAAAAGAGTCTCGATAGAGATCCAGCCGGCTGGCCTCACCGAAGATTTGGATCCAATTCATGTAGCGATCGATTGGGGGTTGTCCGAGAGCTTCGCAAAACCGCCGAACACGACGCAAAAAGGATCGTCGAGCACTCGAGTCAGGCAAACGCTGGATGAGCCCCGATTGCATGAGCCAGTCGACCGGTAGCCAAGATTGCAGTTGGCCGCTCAGTTTCAGGGCTCTGTAGCGTTCATAACCTCCAAACAGTTCGTCGCCTCCATCCCCGCTCAGGGCAACCGTGACATGCTGTCGAGTCAGCTCGCACAAGTACCACGTGGGCACAGCGGATGAATCGCCGAAAGGCTCATCATATTGGTCCACAAGTCGATCGATGATATTTAAGGCGTCGGGTGTGACCTCAAAGCGTTCATGCTTGGTGCCCACATGATCCGCAACCATCTTGGCATAGTGAGTTTCATCAAAATCAGCCTCTGAGAAACCGATAGAAAACGTGCGGATGGGCATCTCCAACTGCTGTTGTGCGATTGCCACAATCAACGAGGAGTCGATTCCCCCCGAGAGAAACGCCCCAAGCGGTACATCGCTGCGCAAACGTATGCGTACGGCATCCGCAAGCATCGTCGTAAGCTCTCGCGATGCGGTGGGCTGATCCATTGGAGTTTCGCGAGACCAATCGACGTCCCAGTACCGCTGAACGCTTAACTCCCCATTTTCGAAAACAGCAAAATGGCCTGGCGGCAGCTTGCGAATCCCTTTGTAAATGGAATGCGGGTGCGGTATGTATTGGTAAGTTAAATACAAATCGATTGCGCCTGGATCGATCTCCTTGCTGATCCCAGGCAATTGCATGAGGCTTTTCAGTTCGCTGGCAAAGACGAGTCTCCCGTTGTGCATCGAATAGTAGAGCGGCTTTTTGCCCAAACGATCCCGAGCGAGCACCAAGCGTTCCCGTCGTTGGTCCCAAATCGCCATGGCGAACATGCCATTCAAATGCTCAAAACAATCGAGGCCGAGGTCTTCGTACAGATGAACGATCGTTTCGGTATCGGTATGCGTTCGAAAGGTATGTCCGGATCCTTCCAGACGATGCCTCAGTTCTTGATAGTTGTATATCTCGCCATTAAATACAATCTGAACCGAACCGTCCTCGTTACCGAGCGGTTGATTGCCAGCAGCCAGATCGATGATCGACAGACGGCGAAAACCAAGAGCGACGCCAGGGGACGGGTTCGCATCGAGAATGGAGGGGTTGTTTTTGGGTGGGATGATCAAGTGTCCTTGATCGTCTGGGCCTCGATGTGCGATCGCGTCGGTCATGGTTCTTAGCACATCCCGCGAAAGCCCTGGAGCGTTGTGCAACCAAATTCCGCCTGCGATCCCGCACATACATCAATTCCCAGAGGAGTGAATGGGCGGCTCAAGCATGCTTGGTCGTCCACTCAACTGGTGCTGGTTCAATGCTTTCTGCAACAGGCGAACCGCAGTCCTTTCGACCGCTCCCCTCGAGCCGGCTAATCACTTTGACCGTCATGTCCGATTCGCAAGCGATCTGGCAGCTAAGTCTAATGCCCGTCAAACCGCGAGCGGTCAGAATATCTTTTTCGGCTTTCGTCATCTTTTCAGGTTCTCCAGCCACAAACTCAACCCGGCACGTTGTGCATCGGGCTTTTCCGCCGCAAGCATGCAGTTGATCGGTACCCGCATCCTCACGAAGGGCAGCGACAAGTCGCTTTCCACTGGGAACCTCGAACGTTCCAATTCCTTCAACGGTCAGACTTGGCATGATTGGTACTCTAATCTAAGAGATAGGATCGGATTGTTTATTGGAGTTCGAAGAATAGTGCCGCAAACTCAAATGTCAAGACGCAGGCCCGTTGCTCATTTCGCATTCACAGGTTTGCTCAAGCTCGATGGTGCCACGCCGTTAAATGGATCGCTCCAATCACCCCATTGGTCGAGATAGGCGCGATAGGCGGGATGTTTCTCGGCTTGGCTTTCAAGCATTTTCTTAGTGGTTTCTACTAAATGACCTTCTTGCTCCAGAGTCAGCCTGCCCATGACCACTTGAACTCGCAAGAACACGAAATACGTATCGAGCACGTCGCAGCGACAATACTCGCTAATCTCAGCAGATTTGCCGGCCGCGTAAAGATCTTGAACCATGCTCCCTTGCACATCGAGTTTCCCAGGCTTGTTCAGCAAACGCGCGGCAAGGTTCAATCCCCCACGAAACCAACTGCTGCCGAAGTTCGTCAAGATCTCATGTAGATCAAGATGAGATTGCAGATTGTATCGATTGCGAAACTGCTCATAAGTCTTGTCATAGATGTTGAACCAAGCTGGGACGCTGACACCGTATCGAAAAGCGGAGAGCTCCATCAAGGGAATATCAAACGAACGTCCGTTGAACGTGACGAATGTCGGTCGTGCATAACGTTCCCAACCGGTCCAAAAGAAGCGAGTAATGACGGGTGGTCGAAAGTGCGGTTCGTCCAACGACACGATCTCGATGAGACTGAAGTCCTCTCGGATTTTGGCCGCCACCACAGCGATGGGGGTGTGGTAGGTATAGGGAATGAAATCGCGACCGCTCTCGATGAGCAAGTCCTGTCGAAAGGCGTTGATGGCTTGCTGTGCGGACAAATTCCGTTGCGGATAACGCGTTTTGGCAATCGCATTTCCGTCCGCAACGCTTTCCACGTCAAAAAGCAAATATTTAACTTCATTGGATGGTGACGTCATGGGGCTATATTACCAGAGTCCAGACCAAGTTGCATATAGGGATGTGCTATTCCAAAGAAACCCGCTTGAGGCAGTAAAGATTGGGATCTGTACGCAGCAAAAACATCCCTTGGTAAACTGCGAGCGAAGCGAGTGTTTCGCCGAAAAGCTCGTTTTTGGCTATTTCCGAATAAACGAGCCCGGGCCGAATCACGGTGGTAATTCCCTCCTGGCTGGTGAAGTAAATCCTTCCATCCGAGTAGGAAGGGCTGGAGGCGTGTGTTCCCCCCATTCGATGTTGCCAAACCAGAACTCCGGTTTCCGTGTCAAGACAGGTTGCAACCCCCATCGCCGACACAAAGTAAATTTCACGACCGACGATGATTGGGGATGCGATTTCGGGGACTTGACGCGACGACCTCCAAAGGATTGCGCTTTCGGTAACGTCACCCGATCCATTCACCTTGATCGCGACCATTTGCGGCTTGCTGTATCCTGTGCAAACGAAAATGCTCCCATTCTGAAAAACCGGACGAGGTACCAAGGCGTGCCCGTCTCCGACCTTGGCACGCCACCATTCCCTTCCATCTTCCGGGTTGTAAGACACCAGCCATTGAGCGGCCGCTGATATCAACTGTATTCGTCCATCGAAATCAACGAGGAGGGGTGTGCTAAACGCGCGTCGATGCGAATCACTTGTGGTATCAATAGGAGGGCGAGCTGATTTCCATTTTGTTTGACCTGTCATCTTGTCGAGTGCAACTAGGTATTGCTCATCGGACCCATCGAACGGAACGAACAAATGGTTGTCCCAAAGCACGGGCGATGCACCACCTCCGGTGATCTCCTCAATCTTAAATTCGCGACGCCAAAGCACCTTTCCCGATTCAATATCGATGCAGGCTGTACCCAAGGAACCGAAATGGCAATAAACCCTCAATCCATCGGTAATCGGGGTCGGAGAAGCGTAGCTGTTCATCGAGTGGATCGGCGGCGGATTTTCAATGGAAAACAGATCGATGCGGCGTAGTATCTCGCCTGTATCGGCATCGAGCTCGACGGCAAATAAAACCACGGAAGCATGTGTTTGGAAGTCGGTAGAGCCAAAAGGACGGCTCGCCAATTTCTGCTCGACGGCCTGGTCGGAGAGCGCAAGCTGCTCTGAGGATGTAAGCCATATCCGGTTTGCAACCACGATGGGTGAGGACCACCCACGCCCCGGCACGACGGTCTTCCAAACGGGTTTTTCAAAGAACCCACCCCAGGTTGTCGGCACGTTTTTTTCCGTAATGTGCCCGTCGCCACTAGGGCCTCGAAACTGGTACCAGTCCTCCGCTTCGCCGCCTTTGCTGAAAACAGCCAATAGCGCACCTAAGAAAATCCCCAGTCGTCGTGTTGAACGCATTCGTTGCTCCAAAGGCCTTTGCTGGTTTTTCTTTGATGAAATCATGGGGAAACGCAAGTGAACACTCAAAGAGCCGCACTCGACAAAGACGACCTATCGCAGGTCACTCTGGCCGAGATTGACATGAGTACGGGGCGAGTGGAACCATATTCTCGCAGCAGCGATCCGCTGGGAAAGATCAAGTTTGTCGATTTTTGAGACGATTCTGGATTTCCTCCCAACGTTGTGCAAGCTCCACTTCGAATCCTCGACCGACCGGGTGATAGTACTCACGTTCTACGCCGAGATAGTCCTGTGCCGCGACACCCTCGGTTGAATCGTGTGAGTACTCGTATCCTTGCCCATGCCCAAGTCGTTTCGAGCCTGGGTAATGTCCGTCTCGCAAGTGGATCGGTACCGGAATGACGGTCCCTTGTCGTACATCCTCACGGGCGGCTGCGATCGCGGTTGTAGCGGAATTGCTTTTCGGAGCAAGTGCCAAATAAATGGCGACTTGCGAAAGCGTGAGCTGGCACTCTGGAAGCCCGATAAATTCACATGCTTGCATGCCAGCGACCGCAAGTGGCAAGGCATGCGGATCCGCGTTGCCAATGTCTTCGCTGGCCAGGATCACAAGTCGACGCGTCAGGAAACGAATCTCTTCGCCGCTTTCGATGCAACGCGATAGCCAGTAAAGGGCAGCATTGACATCCGAGCCTCGAATGCTCTTGATCAGGGCGCTCGCCATGTCGTAGTGCTGATCTCCACTCGCATCGAATTGCAGAACTTTTTTTTGCATGCTTTCGCGAATCAAGTCAACGTCCAGAACGATGGGCGATGTGTTTGCGGAAAGGACCGCCAGTTCCAGCGCCCCCAAAGCCCTCCGTGCATCGCCCTCTGCCATGGTTGCGCAAAACGCAAGGGCTTCGTCCTGAGCATGAATGTTATACATCCCGAGTCCCCGAGATTTGTCCGCAATGGAGCGCTTCAAGAGCCCAGTAATTTCCGATTCCGTGAGCGGCTTCAATTCGAAGAGTTGCGAACGGCTTAACAGTGCTCCGTTGACTGAGAAGAAGGGATTGCTGGTGGTGGCCCCGACAAGCGCGATCACACCATCCTCAACATCAGGGAGCAACGCATCTTGCTGGGCGCGATTGAAGCGATGGATTTCATCGATGAACAAGATGGGGCGCGAGCTCCCCGTAGAAACTTCATCTTTCGCCCATTGGAGTGCTTCTCGCAATTCTTTGATACCGCTGGTGACGGCGTTGATCTGCCGAAATTTCCCTCCCGTTTCGATGGCCAGGAGATGAGCCAGGGTCGTTTTACCGGTTCCGGGCGGCCCATAGAAAATAATCGACTGTACGCGTTTGGCTTTAATCAATCGCGGTAGAAGTTTACCAGGTGCTAGGAAATGGGACTGTCCAACGAACTCCGAGAGTGTTTTTGGCCGCATTCGAGCAGCCAAAGGGAGGGATTTTTCTCGATTGGCCTCTTCGGCGTGGGTAAACAAATCCATGACACGATCCAAAAACGAAGCAACCAAATCAATACGTTTTCTTCATTGTAACCGTTCCTGACTTTCGCTTGCCTTTTGGCTAAAATTTGAGTGGAATTGTTTGTGCTTGAAACATTTGTAGGAGAATCACTATGAAGAAATTCTGTCTCAACTCTGTTTTGCCATGCCTAGCCGCACTTCTTTCGTTTTGCTTGACTAGTTCTACGCTTGCCCAGTCCACCAAAAAACTGGACAAGGCTGCCGCCCAAATCCCTGTCCAGGAATCGGCAAAGGACAAGAACTTAGAAACCGCAACCTTTGGAGGCGGTTGCTTTTGGTGCGTAGAGGCCGTTTACCAACGTGTCGATGGAGTGACTCGAGTGGTGTCGGGCTACGCGGGAGGCCAAGTCGAAAACCCAACCTACCAAGCGGTGTGTACCGGCCGAACTGGCCATGCGGAAGTCTGCCAAATCACGTTCGACCCATCGATTGTTTCGTTTGAACAGATGTTGGCGATTTTTCTCAAATCGCATGACCCAACGACTCTCAACAAGCAAGGTAACGACGTGGGTACACAGTATCGATCCGTAGTTTTTTATCATGACGAGAATCAACGGGTTGCCACGGAGAAGGTCATCGCGGAGTTCAAAGCGGAGAAAGTCTTCGGGAATAAAAAAATCGTCACGGAGATCAGTCCATTACCTGATTTCTACCCAGCCGAAGCGTACCATCAAAACTACTTCAGGCTGCACCCAAGCGAAGCCTATTGTCAGTTCACGATTGTTCCCAAAATCGAGAAATTTGAGAGAATATTCAAGGACTTGAGCGCAGCACAAAAAGCCAAGCAAGCCAAAAAGACTCGAAATACCCAAGGCCTCACGGGCGATAAACCAAATGCTAAGTGAGCCAGTAAGCGACCATTCCATTCGCAATCGCAGCAATCAAGATCGAAAGCCCCAGCGACGCATAAAATGCGAACCCTCGATCCAGCAACGCAGCCATCAATCCAACGAAAAGCAATGTAGGCAAGATGAACCAAAAGGTTGCCCAAAGGTAGCGTGACAGTTCGGAGACGGTTGCCTGTTCGACTTGATATCGCGTCACGATCACCAACAACGTGATCCATGGCAACGCACTGATAAGCCCTCCCCACTTGGGATGCTGTCTCGCAAGCTCGGCAACCGCGATGAAGACGATCAGTGCAGCGAGGATTTTAAGAACGGTTAGCACAGTGAGTTCGAGCTCATTTTGGGATAGGCTGTGAATTTATTCTGATTGACTCACCGGACGGCTCGCGCCGTTCCGCTAACAAATTGATAGCGGCAGGGCGCGAGCCCTCCGGTGATGACACAAGCATTTTTTCAGAGCCTGAGAGCGAATTTTGCGAATGCAAACGAAAACGGCCCCAAGTTTCCTTGGGGCCGTGGGACGATTCCCCGCACCAAGCGTCGAATCGACAGTATTCCTTAACGTGGCCTTCGTTCAGCCTCAACTAGTTGCATCCGCAGCTTGGAGCTGGAGCTTCGCAACCGCAGCTTGGAGCCGATGCACAGCCATCACAGCTGGAAGCAGCTGCACCGCACTTCTTCGAAGCGAACTTGCTCTTCATGTTAGTAAACATGCCTTTAAGGCAGTGCTTGCGAGCTGGCTTGCTGCAGCTTGCTGCTGCATCGCAACCACCGCATGGAGCTGCTTCGCAACCGCAGCTTGGAGCTGGAGCTGGAGCTGCACAGGGTGCTGGAGCTGCACAGGGTGCTGCTGCTTCGCATCCGCAACTTGGAGCTGCATCACAGCTGCTGTTCCTTTGGAACTTACCTTGCAAGTGGCCCTTCATGCCTTTCAACTTATGACCGAGGTTCAACTTAGGTCGACAAGCAGGTGCTGCATCGCAACTTGGAGCTGGAGCTTCGCAACAAACGGGTGCTGAATCGCAGCCAGCATTTTTCTTGCAGAGCAAACCAGCCGAAGCGTTGGACGACGAAATTGCTGCAAAAACAACAACGGTTAAAGTGAGGATCAATCGACGCATGGAACTAACTCCAAAAAAATCTAAAAGTTTCGTAAACCGCGCCGTAAACTCCTGGCCAAGAAACCCATCCGAGGTCTCCCCAGTTGCCACCCTATCTCGATGGCGGTTGACGCGAAATCTGTTGACCAAGCATTCCCACCGAAATTGCGAATGGCAACCTAGTCGATAGAAATTACCTAGAAGTCCAAGTCAACCACGCCGAATTATAACGACGGTAGTGGTCGCATCGATTGCCAGGAATGCACTGGCAGGCCGATGGGGCAAAGGGCGTACTTGACGTTCGCGACGTTAGAAACTTACGCGACCCACGACACAAGGCCCGTGAGGGGGCTCGAACCGCCTGACGGCGAGAGTGTTTAGCCGACCAAACTTGGCCCCTCATGACACAAGGTCATGAGGGGCAATACCAGCCTGCTTCGCGGCATACTCAGCGATCCTGTTTGCATTCAACGCAAGCGTAGCGAGCGTTGCTGCCCCTACGACCTTGAGTCGTTGGACAGCGAGTTTGGCCTGCTAAACCTAAAGTGCTTATTGGGTAAGGGCGGTACGACGGACTTCCAAGTCCGTCGATGGGGAATTCGACGGACTAGGAAGTCCGTCGTACCATTCACGGTTA
>CAMCMB010000037.1 GCA_945875845.1 Pirellula staleyi DSM 6068 | reverse complement strand
ATCCGCTTTACACGCGAACGAGTTTACTGATCTACGGGCTAACCCTCGTAAGATCGAATAGCAGCTTGCGGCGTACGACGGAAAATTTACCAACAATTGTCCCGACCACCCTTGACACAAAACAATACATAGCAGCGAAAGGCGACGATCATTTTATCGAATGGGGTTCAGTGTTGGGACGATGCCTTTGAGTTACAATGTTCGTGCAAAGTCATTGATAGCCAGAAGCTCTGGCGTGTGATTCATCCTCCCTACGAAAGTTGCCGTAACCTATGTTTGTAAAACCCTTCCAATTCTTCTCGTCCTCGCGATCCTCAAAGCGGCTGGCTGCGATGGCAATCACGTTTGCCTGTGCATCGTCTGCGTTCTCCCAAGAGTATCTTAACGGAATGAAATGGACTGCGCCGGCGATCATTAGTCCTGGTGCTCGAGATGCTGATGCTCCCTCGGATGCTGTCATACTGTTTGACGGTAAAGATCTTTCAAAATGGAAGAACGCGGACACCTGGGTGGTGAAGGATGGCGTCGCCATTTGCGGCAAAGCACAGATTACGACCAAGGAAGAGTTTGGAGATTGCCAATTGCACGTCGAGTGGTCTGCGCCGATGCCGGCAGCCGGCAGTGGGCAAGGGCGAGGCAACAGCGGCATATTTTTGATGGGAAGATATGAATTGCAAGTTCTTGATTCGTTCGACAACCTCACGTACTTTGACGGCCAAGCGGGTGCGATTTACAAGCAAACACCGCCCATGGTGAATGCGATGCGCAAGCCTGGTGAGTGGAACACATATGACATCTTTTGGACGGGGCCTCGATTCAAAGCGGATGGATCGTTGGAAACGCCGGCCTACATAACGGCTGTTCATAACGGTGTCTTGATCTTGAACCATTTCCAACTGCTCGGCGATACACCCTTCAACCGACCGCCGCAATACAAGGCACACTCCCCAAAAGGGCCCATTTCCATTCAGGACCACGGGAATCCAGTTCGTTTTCGAAACATCTGGATTCGCGAAATCGCCAACGCCAAGGGAGTTCAAGAACGAGAACCCTTCCTTCGCAGCGGGGACAAGGAAACACCGATTGCAAAAAGTCCTAAGTAGAGACCTGTATCGAGACATGGCTATTATGACCGACCAACCACAACGCCGTGGGAGTGATGGGAATAGCAGGAATAATGAAAATCATGTTTCCCATTCTTCCCATAAATCTCCTTTGCCATTATTCCCGGTTCCCAATCGCATCATCCAGCCTCGTGGTGACTAGCAAACACTATTGTCATTCCAGAAAGCTGAAGTCGTTTACGACATCACGTTTCGATTTGCCCACAAGTATCTTTCGCGAGGTGACCGCACGGTGGATCAAATGATTCAATCGGCACGTTCCGGCAAGCAGAGTATTTTGGAAGGGAGCAAAGCCGGAACGACTTCCAAGGAAACCGAAATCAAGCTAACCAACGTTGGTCGTGCAAGTCTGGAAGAGTTGCTGGCCGATTACCGCGACTATCTTCGAGTCCGTGATAAGTCGATTTGGGAAAAGGGATCCAAGGAGGCAATGTATGTGCGAGATCTCGGTCGCCGGACGCCACAAGACTACGAGATATATCGCAATTTCGTGGAAACCCGATCCGACGAAGTGATTGCTAACATTGCAATCTGCCTGATCCACCAAACCAACTACCTTTTGGATCAGCAACTGAAGACCTTGGAGAAGGAATTCATCGAACAAGGTGGCTTACGCGAGCGCATGACCCAAGCCCGACTCAAACACCGCAACCAACGCCCTCAAGAATGAAATGCATCGATTCCATCCTCCCTTTCGCCCTCGCCCCTTTCGCCACGTCGAACGCGGAGAGCGAGCAAGTGCAGTAAGCCGCCCTGGAGGCGTTAAAGAAGTCGCTACTGCACCAAGCTTTCACCGGAGAACTCTAGCATGGCCAAAATGGCAATCACCGAAGACTACTACGCTTATGTCTACATCGACCCGAGAAACCACGAAGAATTCTATTATGGTAAAGGCAGGGGTTCCCGCAAGGACGAGCACTTGAAGGACAAGTCGGATAACGACAAAGCGAATCGAATTGCAGCGATCCGCAAACAAGGACTGGAACCTCTCATCCGAGTGATCGCACGCGGCCTTACTCAAAGCGAGGCGTTACTTATCGAGAAAACACTTCTATGGAAACTGGGTAAATGGACAACCAACATTGCGACAGGGCATTTTTCCAAAAAGTTTCGGCCACACAATACCCTTCATAAAGAGGTATTCGGTTTCGAATTTGAAAACGGACTCTACTACTACAACGTCGGTGAGAATGCTTTTCGCAATTGGGACGATTACGCAAAGTACGGGTTCATTTCTGCAGGCCGGGGCACCAAGAACCGTGATGCAATCAAGGCATTTAATCGTGGTGACCTCATTGCAGCCTATTTGAAAACACGTGGTTTTGTAGGCGTTGGTAGGATTCTGGAAACAGCTAAGAGAATTCGAGATGTTCTGATCAAAGGAACGCCACTATTGAACCTGAAACTTACAGCCACCGATCCCGATCATGACGGTCACGATGACGAATTATGTGAGTATGTTTGTCTTGTGAAGTGGCTGAAACGAGTCCCTCGAGAAGATGCCAAAAAATCATCAGCCATAAAGCTATTCACCAACCCACAAATCAGGGCAACTCTGGATGGCCACCCCAATACGATACGGTTCATTGAACGGGAATTTGGAATATCCATCAAGGATGCTCTGAGACACTCTATTGGGCGCTCGGAATTGATCCCAAAGGAGAGATCATGAACGGTCAGAATCGCCCCATGCCGATCGCGTTGGGCAACCCCATTCAATCGATCTTTGGCTGAGCATTTGCCAGGTCGACCACTGCCGTCAGTCGAATGGGCGTTGGGAACTCAAGCACAAATTTCGATCCGCGACCGACTACGCTTTGAACTGCGATGCGACCGCCGTGGGCTTCGATGATTTTCCTGGCGGTAGGTAACCCAAGTCCCGAGCCCCCATGCTTGGTAGAGTAAAAGGGCTCGAACATTCGCATGGCGGTAATCTCATCCATGCCACATCCCGTGTCGATCATCTCCATCGCAATACCCCCAGGAACGGGATAGGTTCGAACCAATAGCTCTCCGCCGTCAGGCATTGCCTCGAGCGCATTTTTGACGAGATTGAGCAAAGCAGCTTGGAGAGAATCGCTATGCAGCATGATATGCGGCAAATTGGGGTCAAGGTACTTTTGAAGCCGAATACACGATCGGTCTGCTTGAGCTTGATAGAGACGAAGCACGGCTTCGATGTTGTCGTTCAACGAGCCCGGAGTCATGTCGAGATCGCGCATTCGGGCAAATCGCAAGAAATCCCGAAGCAGGTTTTCGAGTCGATTGCACTGTTGGCGAATCATGTCCACTTTTGCAATCGCTCGGCGTTGCCCCGGCCATTGGATTTCCTCAAGCTCTTCGCAGAGCAACTCCGAATTCATGTGAATTACGGAAAGCGGATTCTTGATCTCATGTGCCAACGAACCAGCTAACTCCGCGAGTTCGTTGTATTGCCGGCGCAGTTCGTCAACGGTCGCCTGCAAATCGTTGCTTTTGAATTCACCTACCATAAAACCGAATTCTAGACATTCTTTGCAGGCTGACGAGTGGTGTCAAAGCCACCACGGGACCAACACGCTGAGCAGAAAGACGACGACCAACATCCAAGCCACATACCACCAGAGGTTCTTTTGGCTCTTTGTTGTATCGACTTCTTCCTCATCGAGATCGTAACTGTCATATCCGCCGTAACCTAGTGCAGCGTGCGACTCCAAGTCGTCGTCGTCGTCATTCTTTCGCTTGATTGCCCCGACAGGAAGTCTGACTGTGTTGCAATGCCGGCAGAGTGTTGCGCTCGTTGCAACGCGCTTGCCACATCCAAGACAATCCGTGAATTCGAGTTGAGCAGGCTTTCTGTTCGTCATGCCGATTCACCAGAGTGAGTGCCGTTTGACTTGCGCCGGTCCACTCAACCAGTATAGCGACAGAGGGCGAGCCCAATGTTGGTGACCCACGCATTTTTTCGCCCTTTCGCAGCTTGGTCGGGAGCTAAGCTCGTCCTGCGCATAGTCTGTGATTTTCTAACGATTCACGGAATCACAGCCTTGGAGACAGAATGGTCCGAGCGTAGCAACCTTAATGAGGGAGCTTTGATCCAATGCTAGGTCCCAAATTCCGGGCGATGCCGCCCTAATTGCTCTTGAAGTCGCTGCACGATACTCGTGTGCATTTGGCTAACCCGGCTTTCGCTCAGATCGAGCGTTGCGCCAATTTCCTTCATCGTCAATTCCTCGTAATAATAGAGAATGATGATGAGGCGTTCGTTGCGGTTTAGGCCTTTGGTGACCAATCGCATGAGGTCGCTCTTGTTCACCCGGCGAGTCGGATCTTCGCTGCGTTTGTCTTCCAGGACATCGATCTCGCGAACGTCTTTGTAGCTGTCGGTCTCGTACCACTTCTTGTTGAGTGAAACCAAGCCGACCGCGGAGGCGTCGCTTTTCATCTTTTCCAGTTCATCGATCGAAATACCCATGAATTGGGAGATTTCGTGGGTGCTTGGAGCGCGACCGTACTTGGCTTCGAGAAGCTTTGTGGCTTCGTTTAACTTGCTTGCCTTGCTGCGCACCAATCGCGGCACCCAGTCCATCGTTCGCAATTCGTCGAGCATTGCTCCGCGTATTCGAGGTACGCAGTAGGTCTCAAACTTGACACCTCGCTCCAAATCGAACGCATCGATTGCATCCATCAAGCCAAAGATGCCAGCGCTGACAAGGTCGTCGAGTTCGACCCCCTCTGGTAGTTTAGCTCTAAGCCGTTCGCCATTGAAACGAACAAGAGGCATGTAGCGCTCAATGAGAATATTCCTCAAATCGACGCTTGTTGAATCCGCTTTGTATTTATTCCATACATCAACAATGTCGATGTTCGATGCTACGGTCGTCGCCATCCGAACCTCCGTGACTGACATGGCAAGGGCAATGACTCCCTGGGGCACAGGGAATCAATGAATCGTGTAACCTGGTATGCTCCGCAAGCGAAGCAATGTGTGCAACCATTCCGTTTGTAACACACTTCCACGCCGTCAATCGTCCTGATTGACATTGCGGCTTGTGTCCTGGGAGGCGGACTCTACCGACTTGGAACTGTTAATTCCACATCAATTGAGCAAAGAATTACATGGATCACTCGCTGTCTTTGCTAGATTGCCTATCGTTCGGACTTCCAACTCTCCGGAGTACTGAAAGCGCGAGGAGCAACGTCTCAAAACCAACTAATCTTCCGTATTCTTCCGCTTCTCACGTATCTTTTCGAACTTGCCCCGATCATTCATTTCCACACTTTGCCTGATGACAGAATCCGCAATTTGCCCAAACAACCAACCCATTGCTGCAAAGGTTGCAGTTAAGATCAGGCATCGAGTCAAGATGGATTCTGTCGTTTCACCGCTTAAAAGACCAAGAAGGATCGTGGTCGATAAAGCGATGCAACCAAAACATGCTGAAAACGAATGTCCCAACGAAGTGTTCGCTGGGGAAGGGGGTTCCATAGATACTAAACCGAAGAGAAATCCCTTTGGTCGGACACTCGACGAAGACTTCCGATCGACGCAATTTCGCACGCTGTTTCGGAAGGCACCTCGCCACAGCACTACGATCGGCAACGACTGAGCGGTTTCTCCACCCTGTTGCAAAAAAATTCAAGTTATTTTCGAATATACAAATGCAATTCATCCCAGTCCCTCCATCCCAACAAGATTATGGCCAAACAACATTCACCAAGGTTTCTAGCAATCGCTAACGAAACGAAAGCTCGCATTCAAGAGTGCACGATCCAAGAACTGAAAACACGCATGGATCAAGGCGAAACGCTGACCTTGGTGGATGTGCGCGAAGATAGCGAATTTATGGCAGGACACATTCCCAATGCCATTCATCTGAGCAAAGGCATTATCGAAAGGGACATCGAAACCGTAGTTCCAGACCCAAACCAGGAAATCCTGCTCTACTGCGGTGGGGGATTTCGATCTGCCTTGGCTGCCGACAACCTACAACGAATGGGATATCGAAACGTAGTAAGTGTCGATGGCGGCTGGCGAAGCTGGACCGAAGCCGATTATCCCATCGAGATAAAGCAGTAAGGGTCATTGTTCCCTTCCGCAGGCTGTTGATGTAGTGAAGTCGTTGTTTGGGTAAAGGCGGTACGACGGACTTCCAAGTCGGTCAATGGAGAATTCGACGGACTAGGAAGTCCGTCGTACCGTTAGGTCAACAACAAGCAGGCGTAGCCCCGGGGGGAAGGGGCGAAACGGGCGAAACGGTCTGCGCAAGCAGCAGTGTCCCATGTCCCCCCATGTGGGATTTCCGTCCGGGTTCAATCCGGGGCCGCTCGTGCTTAAGGCCCTCTTCTTTTCCACTCTTGCCAAAAGCCGTGGTCGATTGACCAGACTGCGCAAAGGCCGTACATTGGGAGAAGAGTTAGCATCGCCCGACACCTAGGAAATCAAGTCACATTCAATCCATGATCGTCGAAAGGTCTAAAGACGGATTTCGAGTCACGGTCCCATGCAAAGTGAACTTGTTCTTGGAAGTGTTGGGCAAGAGAGTAGATGGCTATCATTCGCTTGATACCGTGATGATGGCGGTCTCACTCGCTGACGAGTTGGAGATTAGCCATCGAGATGATGGACGACTGCTTCTCAGTGTCGAACTGCCAGAGCGTTCCTGTCAAAATCTTGATGAAGAGGATCTGGCGTGGGCAATTCCCGCCGACCAAAGCAATTTGATTTTACGGGCGTTGGAACGGTTCCGCGTTTTTTTGGGACAGCCCCATTACGGCGCAAATATCCGTCTGATCAAACACGTACCTGCCATGGCAGGACTGGGTGGCGGAAGCGCTGATGCTGCTGCGGCACTCGTTCTCGGTACCTTGTTATGGACGGAGCATCTGAAATTGGATCAATTTTCGACGGTTGCAAGCGAACTTGGAAGCGACGTTAATTTTTTCCTCGAGTCCCATCGCGACGGCTTTTGGCTGGCGAGATGCACAGGCCGAGGAGAAAAAATCGAAAGCTTGCAATGCAAGAAACCGCTGCATTTGGTCGTGGTACATCCGCCGCGAGGGTGCGGCACGAAAGAAGTCTTTGACGCGTTGCGACTCGAACCATCGCCCCGCGTGTTGGCCAATCCGGATAAACTTATCCAAGCTCTCGAGCAAGGGAATATAAAAACCATTGGCGAAACGCTTACGAATCGGCTGGAACAGGCTGCGGAGGGCACAACAGATTGGATCGATCGGTCGAGAAGGCAGATCAACCGATACGACCATCACGGTCAGTGCCTGTCCGGGAGCGGTTCGGCTAGATTTTGTTTGTGCACAACCCGCGAACAAGCCGAGAAGATAGCTAGTGAAATACGGTTGCAGGGAGAAATGCGGGCATACTGCGTTCAATCGTGGCAGTCGCCCTCGATCGAAGAGCAGATCATAAGAATTCGAAACGGATGAAGAGTTTTTGAACTCAAGTCAAAAAAGGGATTGGAATTTTCGCCATGGAAATCACCGAGGTACGGATAAAGCTGATGGAGGCATCGGAAGACCGCCTCCGCGCTTTTTGCTCGATCACGATCGATCATTGTTTTGTCATTCGAGATCTTAAGATCATCGAAGGAGTCAACGGCCCCTTCGTCGCGATGCCAAGCCGCAAGATGACGGCCAGATGCGGGAAATGCGGAAACAAGAATTATTTGCGCAGTCATTACTGCAATCAGTGCGGTGCACGGCTTCGAGGGCCGCAAGACGTGCATGATTCTGAGGGCAGCAACTCCAATAAGATGTATGCCGATATCGCTCATCCTATCAATCAAATATGCCGCGATTTGATCCAAAATTCAGTCATTCGCGAATACTCGGATGAACTCGAACGCGCCAAGCAACCAGGATACAAGTCCCGGTACGACGACGAATATGTCGAGATCGGAACCTCAACGGGACATTCCGAAATATCCCCAGTCGCAGTTCCTGTTCCACAGACCGCAGTTCCTGTTCCACAGAGCGGTGCGGTACCCAAACCTCACTTCTTGGAACCTAGAAACCCACAAGCCGCCGAATCGAATGGGAATACCGATCCTAAGATTGATAAACGTTCGTTCGGCGATGGAGTATTCTAAGTAGCTCTGTTTACTTCGCAGGCAACTCCATGACCTCAACTTTGCGGATCATGACTTTGCTGCCGGGATCATGTTGCTGAAAAGCAAAGTGCCCTTCTTTGAACGTCATGTTGAAGTCCATGTACTCAAACAACTCATTGCCATCGATGGTAATTTTGATGCGGGTCAGGTTTTTGCCCCGCCACACATCATCGCGAACTTCGAGTTCATAGACGAACCAAGCGTCCGGTTCCACCAATCGTTTGTAAACGTGGCACATTCCGTAAAGCGATCCGGTCCGAATCGGGTCGGTATGCGTACTATCAATCTGGGCCTCGTAGCCATCGCTAAAGCCTGGCTTACGGGTCGTACGGAAATAGAGTCCCGAGTTTCCCTTGTCGTTGATCTTGACCTCAGCCCGATACTTAAAATTCTTGTAAGGACCCTTGGTGCATACCAGCATCGAAGCCGCTCCCGAACCTGCGAGCGCACCGTCTGTAACTTGCCAAACGCTATCTTCTTTGCCAACTTTCTCCCATCCCTCCAACGACTTGCCGTCGAACAAAGGCACCCACTTGGCTTCCTGTGCCATTAAATTTCCCGAAGCGACCAGGGCGAAAAGGCCCAGCGTCATTGAAGTTAGCCATCGAACGTTGCGAATCATGTCTGCATTTCCTTGAGAGAATGGAGGAGGATGGGTTTGTGTCTGTGCTCTTCACGGAGTGCGAAATGTAAAAACACGCAATGCCGGAAGGAGCGTATTGTAATCCAAATCTGCGTCCCCGACATGCTCTCGAGTTCATCGAAAGGGCAACGCAAGTCACTCTCGGCAAGAATGACCTACGGTACTGGACACGCGGGACACCACTGGCACATTCAATGAAAGCGTTTTTCGTCGAATAACACTTAGCCCTGGGTAGGATCGGTGTATGGATGCGGCTTCGTACATCACAGCGACCACAATCCGAGTGGCCGGCGGCCGCTAAGCAAGGGCGACGAGCACGATTTATCGGGAGATCTTCACGATGCGTCCGCCATGAGCACCTGCGCCGGGCCCCATCTCGATAAGATGATCCGCACATTGAATCAGCTGCTCATTGTGTTCGATGACCAACACCGAATTCCCTCCATCGATGAGCATGTCGATGCAAAGGATCAGGCGCTCCACATCGCTAAAATGCAAGCCCGTCGTCGGTTCATCCATCACGATCAAACTACCTATCGCGTTGCCTTCCGCCCTCGATTCCAAATGGCTCGCGAGCTTGAGCCTCATCGATTCGCCCGCTGAGATGGACCCCAAATTTTGCCCCAACGGCAGGTATCCTAGTCCCAGATCCAGCAACGGCTTCAACTTGTTTTGCACGTTTCCGCAACCACGAAAAAACAAGTGAGCTTTCGCGACACTCATCGCTAACACCTCGGCGATGTTGAGGTCGCGATAGCGAACATCGAGTACTTCGGAACGAAATCTTTTGCCATCGCAATCCGTACAAGGCAATTGCACGTCTGCCAAGAACTGCATGTCCACCGTCGTGAATCCAAGCCCCTCGCACGTCGCACATCGCCCGATTTCGCTATTGAAACTGAAGTGCCCGGCTCCGAATCGTTGCGATTTTGCGTCGGGTGTTTCCGCAAACACCTTTCGAATGTCATCCATTGCCTTGGCATACGTGGCCGGACAGCTTCGCGACGAACGCTGGATGGGGCTTTGGTCGATCGCGACACAACCGAGGATTTGATCAGCCCCTTTGAGCCCAACGAAGGGCAGTGCCTCTGTGGAATCGTCTCCGAAGGCATGGCGGATGGCAGGGCACAAAGTGTCCAAAACCAACGTGCTCTTGCCTGCGCCGCTTGGCCCGGTCATCACGGTCAAGCATCCGAGCGGAATTCGCAAATCGACACTTTGGAGATTGCGACCGCTCGCGCCTTGCAACTCAGTCCATCGGTCGCTCGGGCTGCGAAAGTGCCTCCGGGTTGTTCGTTCGCCACTCAAAAAGCGACCTGTCTCAGTACTGCTCTTGAGCAGCTCAGTCGGTGTTCCATGAAATGTGACCTGGCCACCAAGTTCGCCAGCCTGGGGACCTATTTCGATGACCACGTCTGCGATCCGCATAAGATACGGCTCATGTTCCACTAAGATCACCGTGTTACCTCGATCTCGTAGCCCCAAGATTGCGTTTGCCATTCTCTCCGTGTCCTGCGGATGCAGACCGACGGTTGGCTCATCAAATACGTAAAGCATGTCCACGAGGCTTGAACCGAGCAGCGTCGTCATCATCACCCGCTGCGCTTCGCCACTGCTGAGAGTATGCATAGGACGCGACAAACTAACATATCCTAAGCCGACCGCTTTGAGGTATTCGATCCGGGAAGCGACCTGACGCATGGGTTCCGAGGCCATGTACTGCGATTTTCCCTCGGCGGCCAGCGACGCGAGCGATTCGCCCGTTTCTTGATTTTCGCTTTCATCCCTTAGCGCAACACGCTTGGGCGTGTTGGATTCTGCGTTCGAAACCACGGCCCCTAACGAGTCGATCGTCAAATCGCAAAGCGCGGCGAATGTTTTATCTCCCATACGATACGCCAACGCCCCGCGATTCAGTCGTTGGCCACCACAAGCGGAACAGGTCGAATACGTACGCCATCGAGACAGAAAGGCCCGCACGTGCATTTTGTATTTTTTGCGCTCCAACCACGCAAAAAATCCGTTGAGTCC
Organism: Pirellula staleyi DSM 6068; assembly: GCA_945875845.1. Classification (GTDB taxonomy): domain Bacteria; phylum Planctomycetota; class Planctomycetia; order Pirellulales; family Pirellulaceae; genus JBKCUI01. The sequence continues at coordinate 56,253 of CAMCMB010000037.1, read as the reverse complement.
ACCGAAGTTCTTTTCTGGAACTCCCTCCCGGATCAGCTTCCATTGCTTGTCTTTGATCTTCGAGACAGGAACATCCACGGGTATCGAGTATTCCGCCGCAATCGCCAGCAATTCCTCCAATTCATGCGAATAGGCAGGAGTTCGCCAAGCGGCTATGGCTCCTTCACGCACGCTCAGTGATTTGTCGGGTATGACTTTGGCCATATCGATCGAAACCGTCTCACCAAATCCTTCGCATGATTCGCATGCACCGATCGGATTGTTAAAGCTAAAGAGCCTTGGCTCGCTGGCTGGATAATCGATCTTGCAATGCTCGCACCGAAGTTCCCTGGAAAATCGATGAACGCGATACTGAGTTCCATCCACACAATGCTCTTCATTGGATTCACTTGCTACAGGTGAGCTTTGCGAAATGGAACTTGCCTCGGAAACTTCGCTCAAAATGATCGCGCAGTGCCTGCCGTTACGATCGGCGTGTTCGAACGCGATTTCCAAGGATTGACCCACTCGATCGGGCGGCGTTTCCTCGCCACCTAACTTCACCCGATCCACGATGACGAATGCGAATCCCTGATCCGTGAAATGCTCCGCTAAGCGTTGCCGATCGTCGTCCGCGAGATGAATCGTCTTTTCGCGTGCCACCAAGCGCACAAAACCATCGGTTTGAAGGTCAAACAGTTGCTCGGATAAATCACTTTTCGTGCTCCAAGAAATCTCGAAACCGATCATCGCCCGACTCACTGCGCGATTGCGAAAGAAGTCTGTTACCGTCTTGGGAGTGTGTGGCTCAATTTTTCGATGGCACTGATAACAGTTCAGCTCTGCGTGTTTGGCAAACACGATCCGCAAGTATTCCAGCATTTCGCTCGCGGTTCCCACAGTGCTTCGATTGTTGCGAGATCGCTGTTCTCGAGTAATTGCGATCGAGGGAGGTAGGTTGGTGAGTGAATCGAATTGAGGCTTATCGATTCGTTGCAGGTATTGGCGGGTGTAGGCGGAAAAACTTTCGATGTAACGTCGTTGCCCTTCCGCATACAGCGTGTCCAACGCCAACGATGTCTTACCGCTACCGCTAACGCCGCAAATGACGGTCAGTTTGCCAAGCGGAAAGTCCAGATCAATGCCTTGGAGATTATTCTGGCGGGCACCTCGTAGCGAAATCATGCCAAGCGTTGGATTGTCGTTGGTTAACATAGTATCGCCATTCTAGCATCGACCAGCCAAAACCGCGAAGCGGTCCCGGCCCCATGTGCTTGCCACATGGGTGAGGAAAGTTCCCTCGGCCCCGCGACGTTCGAAACTGGAACGACCCACGACACAAGGCCCGTGAGGGGCAAAACGGCCAAAAGCATCGCCCTCCCGTTGATTTTCAATCCCTTAGACACCGCAAAGATGTTTGTCGATTGTTTTCTCCCGGGGATTGGTTACGCTACGGACACCAATCTACTAAACATTTATTTCACACGTTTGCGGAGAGACTCATGGGAGTGCGGTTGAAACTGTTCGTAATGATGGTCCTGCAGTTCTTCATCTGGGGCGCTTGGCTACCGCTGATTTTCGGTTATTTGCCAGGACTTGGATTTGCCCCATGGCAGCAGTCCATGATTCTCAACGCGTTCCCGGTCGCGGCAATCGTCGGGATGTTCTTCAGCAATCAGTTTGCCGATCGAAATTTTGCTGCCGAAAAGTTTTTGGCATTTAGCCATTTGGTGGGGGGACTGGCAATTTTGGGATGTGGGTTCGTAACGGATTTCACAACATTTTTTGTTTTGATGCTGATTCACTGCTTGCTTTACGTCCCCACCATTTCGATCACCAACTCGATTGCGTTTGCGAACATGAAAGATGCCCAAAACGAATTTGGGATTGTACGCATGGGAGGAACGATCGGCTGGATTTTGGCAGCCTGGCCATTTACGTTTATTTTTGTTAACTGGGCAGCGGTTGAGGCATCCAACCCCGAGGGGATTGTCGGATGGATTGGGTCTGCACTGGCAAACCCCTTGCAAGGTGAAGCACTCAAGAGTGCGACGAAATGGACATTTGTGGTCGCGGGGATTGCCTCCCTGCTGTTAGCCGCATTCAGTCTAGTGTTGCCCCACACCCCAGCAAAAAAAGCGGAAAAGGGTGAGGAAACGTTTGCATGGTTTGAGGCTGTTAAACTCTTGAAGCATCCCTTCGTGCTTGTCCTTTGGTTGGTAACGTTCTTGGATTCGTTTGTGCACAACTGCTATTTCAATTGGACAGGTCAATTCCTAGGTACGCCTCAAGAGTCGGGTGGTGTAGGTATTCCTGGCAATTGGATTATGCCTGTCATGAGCGTTGGTCAATTGTTTGAGATTCTCACGATGTTTGTCCTAGGCGCAACACTCAAAAACCTGGGATGGCGAACGACGATGATCGTCGGCATCCTTGGGCACGCAGCCAGATTTGCTGTCTACGCATTTCTGCCACAATATCCTGTCGTGATCATTCTTGTGCAGATGCTTCACGGTATTTGCTACGCGTTTTTCTTCGCAACCGTGTACATCTTTGTGGATGCCTATTTTCCAAAGAACGTTCGCAATAGTGCGCAAGGATTGTTCAATGTCATGATTCTGGGTGTTGGCGCGTTGGTTGCGAATTCGATTTGCCCTTGGTTGTTTCAAGAAGTATTCACGCAGAATTCGAAAACAGATTTCCGCGGTTTATTTCTGGTTCCTTGCTTCGTTGCAACCGTAGCGGCAATCGCGCTCGCGATCTTCTTTCACCCACCCAAAAGCGGCACCGAAGATGTTACCGTTTCCGCTCCCTCGCATTAGGAAAATTCGATAATTCCATTCGTCCGCAGGGTGGCAACGCTCTGCGGATGTGGATTTATTCGCGGTTTGGTAACCCGACGCGTAGCGGCTTGTTGATTTAGTGAGGTCGTTATTGGTTAAGGGCGGTATGACGGACTTCCAAGTCCGTCAATGGGGAATTCGACGGACTAGGAAGTCCGTCGTACCATGAAATCAACAAGCCCGTAAGCGAGGAGCAAACTACGTATCGCGATACGCTACTGTAGTGTTCCAAGGTACGCGTACAGGCTCGCGACCTCCGCTGGGGAGCGATCATCCAAGAGCCCGCTTGGCATCAAGGATTCGGTCGAATACGCTTTGTCCTCGATGTTGTCCTGATTGATTCGAACCAAGTTCCCATCGGCCGTCTGCAAAGTCGTTCCATCGGCCGCATTGTAAATGATCATGCCCGTGAAAATCTCGCCATCCATCGTCAGCACTCGAATCGATCGATAGCGATCCGAAATGTCTCGACTAGGTTCAAAGATCGCTTTCGACAAATCCTCGCGAGAGAATCGTTTCGCTACGCCTAAAAGACTTGGACCTAGTGCGCTCTGCCCGCCATGGCAAAGTCCACACTTCTGCTCGTATAGTGACTTACCGACTTGAAGATCGCCTGCGAGGGAACTCGCGGAAAGTACGATGGCTCGCCAGTCGGAGTTTGTCGAGGGAAGGCGCAGTTTCGCGTAAGCTGCTTCATCCAAACTGCCTTGGAAGAAACGATCCCAGTCGGACCATTGCTCCGTAGTCGGGACTTTTTCCATCTTCAATTTTGCGGCAATCGTTCTGGCTCGATTGAGAACAGCAGTCCGAGGCAGCGCGATGGTTGTGTTGATGACGTTGGAAACGATCTGAGGGATGGATTTCCATTCCTGCGCAGGGTCGAGTACCGGCAACGTACTGATGCCCTTCCATCCAAATGGCCATTGGTTTCGATCGCTGGAGTCCAGAGCGGCAAGAAACAGCTCGTAATCCGCTTGCTCCCCGAGAGACGATAACATTTCTGTTGCAAGGGATCGATTGTTGGGTTCAATCGCAGACTTGCGAATCGAGTTGGCAAAACTCTCATCAATGCCGAGTTGGCAAGCATAACGCACAATGACTGGCTGCCATTCGGTGGGCGCCGTTGCAATCAGATGTTCTCGCATCTTCTTGCGGGCTTCTTTTTGCACATCGACTGGGAATGACGAAATCAGAACAATGTCTTCCGGGCAGCATGGGACAGGCAGTTCTACGAATGCTTTACCAAGACGAGAATCCCGTTTCGTCAATGCATTGACGAGCTGTTGCAATCGCGTCGGCCATTGATTGTCGGTATACAGACCTCGCAATTTTACTTTGCGAACGAGTCCCGAAAGAGCAGCCGCCGTTGCACGAGTCATGTCGGACGTTCTCGGACTACTGCAGTTGGCCAAGCAACACAACCAATGAATATCCGAGGTTGGATGACTTTTTTGGTCGATTTGACTCAATAGTAACTCAAGTGAACATTGATCCTTGGGTTCCAGCATGGCCATCGTTCGTGTCGCTTCGAGCTGAACCAACGGACTATTTTGTTTCAAAGCTAACTTTGCAAAATACGTTGCCCAACCGATCCAAGCGGTTCGTACATTGTCGGGCAAGCGAGCTGAGCTCAGACCTCGATACCCATCGAGCACATCAGGCTGTGGCGGATCCAATTGCTGCGGCAAGCTATAACGTCTATCTCCGAGCGCAGATTGCAAAAGCGTCAGAAGCTCGAGTTTATCGCGAGTCGTCAATGTGGCTTGGTTGGCTGGTACCCACGTTGCCAAGGCATCTAACAGCGGTGAATTAATGCCGGTCTGGCTCGTGTTGAACAATTGCCTTGCAATGAGAGTGTCTAGCCCGTTCCGACTCGACTTTGCCGCAAGGGGGGCTGGTGAACGCGATAGCGCCCAAAGCCAAGTGCGCCGCAGCGCATTTCCGGCATCGTTGTCCGTAACAGGTCGACTTTCGGCCGAACTCAAATTCCATTTGCGAATACCGAATGCTTCCCATCGAAGCCGTTCGTCGTCCCGACCAAGATGCGGTTCCCAACTGGACGCATCCTCTTGGTTCGGGGTGGATTCAGGCAGCGAGTAATCTGTGGCGGCAAGCGATTCGATCCACTTTGTTTCCTGTGGCTTTAAACTAAGACGGCCGCGACCAACTAGCCACCAACCAGACGCTCTTGACGACTGAGATGGCGAGAGGAGAATGCGTTGGATGCTGGCGAAAGGGACGTTTGCATTGATACGCGTCAGAAATTGAGCACCTTTCAATTTCGCTTCCGCGACAACATCCGGCTCCGCGGAAATCGGGATAGTTCCTGCGATGATCGCTAGCAGGGTCGAAATGCCAACTTTTTCCAAATTGGGGCGCCACTTGGCTTCGGACCAACTGTCCAACGGAGAATTCGCTCTGAGCAAGCTCTCGAGCGCCTCAGCTTGTTCGGCTTGGAGTTGCCCGGAGGCGATCGAATCGGTGAACCAACTAGGCGATTTCGCTTGGATGCTCTCGTTCGAAGTCACGCGATAGACCGCGCCGGTGGTGCCGCGACCTCCGATACAAATCAGCAAGCTACCGTCTGGGGCCACACAAACATCCGTTGGAGCGAACCCAGCCATACCGCTCGGTTGCATAAATATTTCCGCTGGGATTTTGTTTGGAATCCGTTTGGATTCGTCCAGATTGCTCGAGGGATAAATGGCGAGAACACGCCCGAACGTCCAGTCCAGAGCAAAAATGGCATCGTGATATTTCTTTGGAAACGCGCGGTGCCGATAGACCGCGACCCCAGTTGGAGATCCACGCCCCAATTGCGCCAGGGTTAATGGCATCGTGATTCGGTGATCCTCATCCTTCCAGGCTTGCCCGCACCAGCCCGCATCGGCACCGGGCCCAAGAACCATAACGCGAGTCGGTCGATACCACGGTAGAGTCGCTTCTCGCTCACAATCGCTGTCGAAAGTGACAATCTGTCCATTCGGCAGGAAGTCAAAGTCATAGCAATTGCGCATTCCGTGTGCCCAAACGCTTCGGGTTGAAAAATCAGGACTAATACGCCACAGTGTCCCACTTCGGCTCCGTTGAACGGGACTGTTCGGATCATTTTGCATTTTCGAGATATCGCGGGCAAAATTGCCGGCGATGAGGTACCAATATCCATCGGGCCCCTTGCGGAGGGCGTGCGAATCGTGCTCCGAACCGGTTGGTAGATCCAAAACGCGTTTCGCATTGGCATCCGCTACAAGATCGCCATCGGAATCCTCGGTCATCCAAAGCCCACCTTCGCTAACGAAATAGAGCTTTATTCCCTCAGCCCATAACCCTTGAGCGCCTTGCTTGGGTAAATTAGACCATAGAACGCTTCGCTCAAATTGCCCGTCCGAGTTGTCGTCCAATAAAGTTCGAATGTATCCGGGCCCGGAAACAACGGGCCGTCCAAGTCCATCCAGCGTCATGCAAAAGCAATCATGAACCAACGAGTCATCGGCAACTTTCTGGACCGAAAAACCATCTGGCACAGTAAACGGGGGAACCTCTTCGATCGCCAAAGTGTTGCTTGCCAAGCCATGAAGCAATACAAAAGCGACCGAAATTGGGAAGGTCCAAACCTGACTCCCTCGCAACAACAAAAACACTGCTGTAACTCCTGACCTACAAAACATAAGAAATGGGGCAAGAAAGCTGCTAACGTACCCACCATGTAATATTAGTGCATTTGTAAAATTGAAAAGCCCGAATCATCAAACCTCTAGTAAAAATCCTATTTTCCTCTCACTTACCGATGGCTCAAACCTTCTGAAGGGTCGACAAAACTATGCAAGCGTTCCTGCCTCTCATTCGCTCTAACACATTGCGATCTGCTGTCCAAGCGACAAAAAACGCGATCGCTCTCGGGATCATGGCATCTGCCTTTTCCATCCCAAGCTTGGGCCAAGATTTCCAAGCCAAACGTGAATCGGATCGCGTCGATCTAATGCAGGCTGGCAAATTGATTACGAGTTATCGTTTCAAATCGGGTACCAAGCCAATCTTATGGCCGTTGATGGGTCCAGACAATTTGCGAATGTCCCGTGAATACCCTATGGTTCCCGACAGTACGAATGAAGCTCACGATCACCCTCACCACCGCTCACTTTGGATGACATTTGGCGAAGTGAACGATGTTGACTTTTGGGCCGAAGGTAAAAACCACGGCGAAGTGGTTCATTCCGAAGTCGTCGCCACCGCTCAATCCGATACTTCAGCCTCGGTGGAAGCTCGCCACATTTGGCAAACCATTGAAGCCAAGCCTTTTCTTCAAGAGCTTTGCAAATACACAGTTTCCGGTACGCCAGAGGAACGCATCATCGACTGCGAGTACATTCTCAAACACGCCGACCCTGCCTCCAAGAATCCGATCCATTTCGGAGATACCAAAGAAGGAATGTTTGCCATCCGTGTTCCGGAAACGATGAAGGTCGACAAAGCCAGTGGACATATCCTCAATAGCAGCGGCCTAAAAGATGGAAAAACGTGGGGGAAGCCAGCGGACTGGGTCGACTATGCTGGAAAAGCAACCATCGACGCAAAACAAGAACACGGGATTGCAATCCTCATCCATCCCAAGAGTTTCGGGAGAACTGGATATTGGCACGTTCGAACTTACGGCCTCTTTGCTCACAATCCGATAGGGGTGAAGCACTTTCTTGAAGTCAATCCAGATGCCACGAAAAAAGAAGGTGGCTACATGCTCCAACCCGGCCAATCGATGCACATGCTCTACCGAGTCGTACTGCACCGCAACGCATGGACTCAGACAGTCGGCGATGAACATTATCAAGTTTTTGCCAAAACATCAACGCAACTAAACTGATCCAAAGACCGAAAAAACACGGGTGGCGGCTATAATGGTAGCCGTCGTCCCATGATTACTTTCTCCGATGCAACAGATCGAGGGTTTGCGTTTGTCCAACGATCGTCCCGAATTGTTAAACTTTGCCTGCCCCCAATGCCAAAAGAAATTGCGAGCCCCCCAATCGCTCGCAGGACAAAAATTGGCTTGCCCTCAGTGCTCTGCATCGATCCGAGTGCCGGGAGTTATCAGTGCCAACAACGAAGAGGATGATTGGCTGAAACTGGACATGGCGGAATCGGTCGATGAACAGCCCACTCCAAAACCTGTTCGTGATGCTAAGACGAACCCAGCGACAGCAATCGCTCCTTCCAAGGCGGCAGCCCCTTCGCCAACGGCAGGGACTAACGTCGCCACCAACGCTGGAACATCGGCCAAGCCTGGAACGGCGGCCGGCGTTGGGAAGCAACCCGACACACAGAATGCCGACACGCAGAATGATGACGACGAGTTTAGACTCGAACCCCTAAGCCCTCCAAGCAAAGTGTCGCGAAGCGCATTTGAAGAGGATTTTCCCGACGTATTACCAATCGATTCGTCCCCTTCACTCTCAGCGCGTCCCTCCAAAATAGATGCCATCCCCTCTGCAAAGAAAAAAACCGAGCCCAAAAGTCAACCAAGCTCTTCCGGGAACGTGAAACGCAAGCCCAGCTCCAACTCCACCGACTCCAAACCTCTCTTGGTGGGTTCCCTGGATGAACTGATTTTGGAAGCGCCGGCTCTTGGCGATAGCTTCGTCGTTCCGAAGGACGAAGAGTTTCGATTTGCCTGCAAGATTTGCGGTACTTTTCTATACGCTAACAAATCGCGAATCGGAAGCAAGATGCGATGCCCGGACTGCCATTCCCAATTCGTTGTCCCAAAACCCTTCGTCAAGCCGATACCGAAAGAGGTCAAGCTTGATGAAATGCCAAGCCTAAGGTTTTCTCCAATCGATGCAGAAAACTCGAAAACCTCCTCGCATCAAAATGTCAATACGCGAGAGATACTCGATCGAGCCAAAGTGGAAGTGGACCGCGAGCGCGAGGAACTACAGGACATTGATTTCGTCTTCGACACCAAACGTTGGATGGGCCTCATTCTCGGATTTTTGAGGGACCCCTTGGTCGTGGCGGCGATCGTCGTTCTTGGCTTGGTATCGAGTGCCTGGCTCTTTTCCATGGCAGCGGTTGGCTCCGTGATTGAGGCAAGCGAAAAAACGGCTTATGTGGCGAGAGTCATAATCTTTGCCGTGTTCTTGCTCCCAGTCGGTGGCCTCATCTGCTTATGTGGTCTGCCTGTTCTAGTTATGGCTGCCAATCGTGCACCGAGAGTTGCGGAATGGCCATTCAACCGACTTGGAGAAGCCATCGGTGAATGCATGATGGTGATCGTGACTCTCGTGATCGCAAGCATACCAGGAGGGATGCTAGGAGCCATAACAACCTCGTTAGGGGCCAACCCCATGATTGCTGCCGGAATGGTCATGTTCGGCATATGGGGTCTCTCGCCGATTCTGCTCTTGAGCATGATCAACAATACTTCTGTATTCGAGCCCTACTCGAAAGCTGTCTTCGGCTCCATCAGGAATTATGGCGATGCATGGGGGGCCATGTACATTCAATCTGGATTGGGTTACGCCTTGTTCTTTATTTTCATGGCGGTCGCATCTCTCCGGGGAGTGGGAGGCGATATCGTCTGCGGACTTGTCTTGCCGTTCTTTGCGTTCTTTATTTTTAACCAGCTCGGTGTCCTCGCAGGTCGCATCAGCCCGTCCACAGAAATGGGATTCGAAGGCGATTTTTCCGGCGACTAACAACTTGTAGCGGAGCGGCGCGAGACGCCCGGTGAATTCCCACGTAATCAAATCCTCACCGGACAGCTTGGGCTGTTCCGCTACCACTAAATCCAGCGTTTCTTTCGAAAGAACACCAACAGTCCACACGCAACCACGAACATCAATCCCAACGCAAAGGGATATCCATAGTACCAGCCGAGTTCGGGCATGTTCCACGGGGATTGATCGCTAAAGTTCATTCCGTACAGGCCCGCCACAAACGAGAGTGGCATGAAAATCGTCGAAATGATCGTGAGAACTTTCATCACTTCGTTCATGCTATTGCTGACACTGGACAAGTAAAAATCCCGCATGTCAGATGTCAATTCGCGATACGTATCCACCGCATCCACAACTTGCACGACGTGATCATAACAGTCTCTCAAGTGAACGCGGGCCTCTGGACCCATGTGCGGCAGCGTATCTCGAACGAGCTCGTTGATCATTTCTCGATGCGGACGAATGGACCGTCGCATGGATAATAACTGGCCACGCAAATGATGGATTCGCCGCATTTGATCCGGGTCCAGGTTTTCGACAATCTCCGCTTCGACCGTATCGACTTGCTCTGCCAATTTTTCCATGACCGGAAAATAACTATCGATCACCGCATCCAACAAAGCATAAAGTAAGTAATCGACACCTGAGTCGCTGAGTTTTCCGCGATGCGTCCGAATACGTTGCCGAACCGGATCCCAACAGTCGCCCGGCCTCTCTTGAAAGGAAAGCAGCACTTGATGCATGAGAAAGAAAGATAGCTGTTCCGATTGCAGTGCATCGTCACCATCGATCATCCGTGCAACAACGAAAATGGAGTCGGGGAACTCATCCACTTTCGAACGCTGATGAACATTGACGACATCCTCCATCGCTAACGGATGCAACTGCAGCAACTGAGCGATTCCCCGGAGCTTGTCTTCACTTCCAAGCCCAGTCACATCGATCCAGACGTTTCGGAATGCGACCCGAATGGCTCGTATTTCATCGATATCGATGATTTCTTTTTCGAGCAATTCCGCTCCATTAAATGCCATCACCCGGATCGTAGTTGGGTTCGCGCTCGGATCGACATTCATCAAACCTGGTGCACTGCCGGGAATCGATCGACGCCGAGGGTTTTGCGATCGCCTCCGTTTAAGAATCCTCTTGGGTTTCATGATTCTAGCAAATTCGTTAGGATTAGATTCGCTTTTAGGATTGCGACACAAGAAGGGCCATGCGTGATCTCGCTCCGGATCACCATCCGAACCACATCTTCAAACGGCATTGCGACGCGTTCGATACATTCCGTGCTTTCCATATTCGTTGTCGTGAAGCTAAGATCCGTCGCTAAAAAGATGGCGGTCGGAGAACACAAGGCTGCCGTCAACGGATCGACGACTCCGAGCGGATGTAGATGCTGGGCAACGATCCCCACTTCTTCTTGAAGCTCTCGAGTCGCGGCGACTTCGGCGGATTCGCCGACTTCGATTCCTCCGCTAATGCCTTCGATCGTTTCACGACCAACCGCGTAGTGAAACTCTTTGGTCAAGTAGCAGGTACCATCGGCAGCAACGGGAATGACGCAAACTCCTGGCTTGATGCGGACGGTCGAATACGTTCCGGGTTTCCCGTCAGGCCGAAGCACGTCATCCATTCGCATGTGAAGCCACGCGTCTTGATAAATTTCATTGCGACGAACAATCTGCCAAGGCCCATGGATTTTGGTTCGAAGTTCGTGGTCATTTGGCAAAGCCATACGGGAATCGCTCATGGAGAGGGGGACAATTCACAGGGGGTCGTCGACAAGTTTTACCAAAAAAAGCATAGGTTCCCAGCCTGCTTGCCTAAGATCTGGGAACCCTCGCTGGGCTGGATGTCGACTTGCGTAGCTACTTGTCCCTCGCGTAGTCCGTTACGATGCGCTTTCTCTATCTCAAGGCGGAACGGCTTGCGGCGAAAACAATTTATTTCTGTCCATCATTCGTGTATAACAGGAGTTCAACTTATCTCGTCTTTGGAGAGAAATCGTGAGATCTTTTCGTTGCGCTTCGAATGTTGCGTTTGCACTTTTTGCCATTACGAATGGCACAGGGTCGGGTTTCAGCGGTGCGCATGCGCAGGAAAAAACAATCATCGCTCCCAATAAACGCACGGTGATCGACGCCATCCGAGCTGTGGATTCTCCGAGCGAAAAAGACCTGGAATGGGCGAGTTCATTCCTGGAAATACAGATCGCCAATAAGCCGGACGACTCGCTTGCGTATTGCGTGTTGGCCATTCTCCAAGTTCGAATGCTCGACTTTGAGAAAGCACTGCAATCGTTGAATCTGGCGAGCACCAAGGAGTCTTCGGAGTTCACCCGCTCCACGGTCGGCAAGTTCAAGCTGCTGTGCGCCATCAATACGAACGACAAAGAACTTGCCAATAAATTGTTCAAGCAGTTGTTGGATGCGAGCCAGCGCGAATCCATCTCCGCCCCGGTGAGGAAGTCCTGTGCCGAGTGGCTAGGGGAGATCATCGGTACGCTTAATTGCGAAGAATCTCAATCGCCCATCGATCAAGAAACACTCGAATCGGCCAGACGAACGATGGTTGCAACTCCCGAGGCGTCGATCGCAAACGCCTATGAGCATCAATACGGTTTGGCCCGAGCAAGATCGGAAAAAATACGAGTGGCACTCAACCGTTACCTTCAACTGGGTGACGCAGCCATGAAAGAGCTTGAGTTCGCAATGGAAATGCAATGGATGGAGTTGGAAAAGGACTTGTCGGTTGCGGTCAAAGAGAAACGAGCGTTTTCTGACGAAAACCTCGCGGCTGTCAAAGCATTAAAAAGCCAAATGGCAGTCGTTCGCGAAAGGATTCGCGACATTGAAAGACAATGGGCGCTTTCGACGCCTGGAATGCCGGCAGCGGTTGCGATGCCAATCCTGCCGCGTCGAGAACTTATCTACGTCGATCTCTTTCAAGTGAGAATTGTGACGGAGTTCATCAACGGTCGGCGCTACGATTATCAAGTGCAAGAGCGCAGACCCATTTATGATGTTGAGGCCGAACGGGACTCCATTTATCAAGGTCAAATGTCGTTCTACAACACTCAAATGTCGTTCTATCAACAGTATCAAAAGAACTTTGCCGAATGGTCGCGTCAAGATACCGAACGTCGTCGCCTACTGAGCCAGCAGCGGACCGAGCAAGAGAAACAGTTGACCGAATTCCGGACACAGCTGGACTTGCTGGAAGACATTAAGAAAGAGAACGCTGGAGGAAACGTAGACATCAAGAAATCGATTGCCCAGTTGAAAGACGAGCTTCAATCGATTCGCGACGTATTGTCGGCGGCGGCAAAAGGCAAGCCGCATCTTGCCCTGCGAATCAACAAGCTCGACGGCTGGTTGATCACAGAAGAAAAGAACCGCCTGTTAAAAGTGTTCCAGGGACAACTCTAGATTCCACCACCTCCCCGTGTCCCATCTCCCGTCGTTGAACTTCCGTTGACGGAAAGTCATCCAAGTGCACCTTCGTTGCACGACGCTCCGCGTCGTCGCACAGACAGAATCACGACGGCGGAGCGTCGTGCAACAAAAAAGGCAAATTCGTTGTACGACGCTCCGCGTCGTATCCCCTACTCGTGGTGCAATCACACAACCAAAACGCGCCCCTCTCAAATCAAATTATCTTCCAACTAAGGACAACGCCTATTCTTGTAACATCACTCGCTTAACATCACTCGCTTAACATCACTCGCTGTCAGGCGGGTTTGGCTCTGTCGCTCTACATGGGTCGGTCGCTGCCGTTGAGGGCTGCGTCCTGATAGGGAGTCATGTCTAGGCCGTCGATGAAGCTCGTGAGCGATTTGCTGCGTTGTGGATGTTGTAGCTTTTTGACCGCCTTGCTCTCGATTTGACGAACGCGTTCACGGGTCACTTGAAATATCTTGCCCACTTCTTCTAACGTGTAGGCGTATCCGTCTGCCAAGCCGTATCGCAATTTGAGGATCTCGCGTTCACGGTAGTTCAACGTTTGCATGGCTTCATGGATTTGCTCCTTGAGCGTTTGTTGATTGGTTTCGTAGAGGGGATCATCGTCTCGATAGTCTTCCAGAAACTCGCCGAAGAAACTGTCTTCATGATCGCCAACGGGTTGATCGAGCGACAACGGTTGACGCGCCATTTTGATGACAACTCGAGCATCATCGAGCGAAAGACCTGCTCGTTCGGCTGTCTCTTCAACAGAGGGTTCTCGACCCAGTTCTTGGATCAAATCGCGAGTCACTTGTCGCACCTTACTCATTGTGTCAATCATGTGGACAGGTACCCGAATCGTTCGGCTTTGGTCCGCAATAGCTCGTGTGATGGCTTGTCGAATCCACCAAGTTGCATACGTGGAAAACTTAAATCCGCGTTCGTATTCGAATTTGTCTACGGCACGCATTAAGCCTGTGTTTCCCTCTTGGATCAAATCGAGGAAACTGAGTCCACGATTGCGATACTTCTTGGCAATCGAAACCACCAATCGCAGGTTTCCAGCGGAGAGCTCACGTTTGGCCGCGTCGTATTCGAGTCGGTGTGTTTTGACTCGTTGGCAACGGCGAGCCAGCGTGCTCGGTGTTTCGTAAGTGATTCTCATCAAGTATCGCAACTCTTCTTTGAGCTTCGCGATCGGTGTGCAATCCGAGAAGCCGGTCTCTTGTGCGATGGCGATTCGATCTTTCAGTGTTGCCATTTGGCTAGCGATGGTGTGGAGCTTAAGGAAAATAGGCTCCAAGCGATTGGTTCGCAAATTCATTTCTTCGATCAAGCGAACAGCTTTGTTGCGTCGACAAACCAATCGCTTCCAAGCAGAGCGGCGTTCGTCCATCGTAACGCTCTTGTTGATAGCGACGTGGTAGTCACCGTGATTTCTCAACAACAGATGTCGGAGGGTTTTGATATTTGGACCAATGCGTCGCATGATTGCGACTTTTTCGGTCGCGTTCGTCACGCTAACCTCAATAGTTCGGTCTAATCGCAACTTGCTGTCGCGAACTTGCTCCAGCAGTTTCGTAGCTCCTTGGAGTACAAAATCGGACGCCAGCATCCATTGGCGGTAATGGGTGCGAGTGATTTCGATGTGTTGGGCGGCGCTGACTTCTTGTTGGCGAGTCAGCAATGGAATTTCGCCCATTTGCATCAGGTACATGCGAACCGGATCATCGGTTGCATCCACAACTTCATTATCCTCATTTTGAGGAAAGTAGCCGTCGCCATCGTCGTCCCCCAGCGCGTCTTCGTCTACATGGGGTTCCGCGTCGACGTCCTCTTCTTCTTCTTCTTCATATCCAAAACCTGCGACCACGTCCCCCGCGAATTCACAGTCTTCGTTAATATACGAATAGCCCGATTTTTTATCCGCGTTTTTCAAGGTTCGACGATTGGATCGCTTGGACATAACTGGAGACGTCTCGTGGAAGGTAACTGAGTTAGATGCGCCGGTTTCACATCGAGTTCCGACGGATAAAAAGAATTCAGTTGCATTCCGTGTGCCGGTTGACTAGGGTCTGACCCGATGTGTCGCTTTCCCCTGTGAATTCGTTGATAGAATTTAATTTCGCTCGGTTTCTCATGCGAGACATGATGTCGAAACTCTACCCCAATACGTTGCCCAATCGCTACATGTTGCCGAAAATCAACGTTTCTAACACGGTTTATTTGCGGCTTCGGAACCGAGCTATCAGGCTGTGGGCCCGTTATCCAATGGTTGCAATCCTTGCAATCTCGCTTTTGGCGATTTCAATGCAAGAGTCGTTTGGAAATGCTTGGTGTGCACTGCTTTTTTTCGGCATTTTGACCTCGGGCGTGGCAACGTTGTGGCATTGGAAATTTCGCCCCACCCGTCATTCTGCCTGGGCTGTTCTGAGCATCGCGCTCACAATCGGTCTAGTCATCAGCTACTTCCACTCGTTGGGGCAGCAAGATTCCCGGGAGCGTCTAGCCAATTGGGAGTCCACTCTCATGGAAATCACGGGAAAAGAAGAGCTCGGGACCGCTCCTTGGAATCCCATTGCATGCCGAGGGACTGTCGATTCGTCGTTGCGATATCGAAAAGCAACCATCCCGGGGGGAAATACCGACCTGGGTGAAGTCGGTTGGCAAACGCTGACCGTTCTGCGTGTCTTTGAAATCCGAATCGGTGGACAGTGGTCTCCCGTCTCGCTTTTGATACCACTCACCATCAATGGAAAGTTATCTGGCTATTACCCTGGCGATGCAATCGAACTCTACGGTCAATGGCGATTGCCCGGCAAGCCGTCGAATCCTGGCCAGTTCAATCAGTCGCGTCGCTACGCGGAACAGGGCTATTCGGCTCAAGCACGAGCCGACTCCGAATCGCAACTCACAAGAATTGACAGAATCTCTCGCCTTCGAGTCGATCGCTACCTTGCAATGGTCTCCGCGAAAGCCCTGTGGGCAATCGAGCGCTATGTCATCCTCGGCCAATCCGAATTGACCGCAGCATTGGTTCTGGGCCAACGGGAACAAGCGGAATGGCGATTGCAAGAAGAATTGTTAGCGACTGGGACGATCCACATGCTGTCGATTTCAGGGATGCATATCGAAATGGTTGCCTTGACACTGTGGCTGATCGGAACATTTCTTCAATTGCCGCGTAAGCCGATGCTGTTGGGTATCTGTTTGATCGTCATCGGTTACGCGCTTCTTTGCGGAGCCAATCCGCCGGTTGCACGTGCGACGATGATGCTTGCCGGACTTTGTCTCGCGAAGTGGAATGGGTGGAGATTTTCCAGTGCAAACATCCTCGCCTTCGCCGGGTTTGCATTGATATTGCACCGAACCACCGTGGTCTTTGAGACGGGAACGCAACTGTCGTTCATGGCGGTTGCGGTTTTGATTCTGTCGCACCGTTCCGGCGCTCCTCGAATTTCGCCACTTGCGCGGTTGATCGAATCGAAATCGAGCCGTTGGAGCAAAAATCTTCGCCGCATTGGGACTTGGGCGCGCGAGATGATCCGCACGAGTTTCTGGGTCTGGTTCGTCACCGCCCCCTTAGTGTGGAGCAGTTTCCATGTGGTTAGTCCGATCGCAATCGCGCTCAATCTACTACTATGGTTGCCGATGTTGTTTGCTTTGATGGCTGGCCTTGGCCTGATTGCCTTTGGATGGTTCCCGGTCTTCGCTTGGCCGCTCGGTTTGGTTTGCGGCGTTTCGTTATGGATGGTGCAATGGATCGTCGGATTGGGCGAGCAAATTCCATTGGGTCACTTTTGGTTGAGAGCCCCGCCTTCTTGGTGGTTACACAGCTTTTATGCTCTCGGGATCATCACCGCGATCCTAGGTGGCGTCAAACGATCCGCCAGTCGCCGATTGCTCGTTCGGGTGTTGGGAATATGGTTCGTTTTCGGTTTGACGATTCAGCCGACGATGGACTTTTATCGGTCTGCCATGACCGGGCGCGATCCCAAACTGTCCCTTACGTTCATCGATGTTGGACACGGCACCAACATTCTCATTGAAACTCCCGACCAGCAAGCTTGGCTGTACGACGCCGGTCGATTAGGTGACCATCAGCGCAGTTACCAGGTCATGGTTGAGGCATTGTGGGCGTTGAACAAGCCAAGGATTGACGGCGTCATTCTCTCGCATGCCGACTCCGATCATTACAACGGCCTCGAGGGGATTGCCAAACGGTTTGCCATTGAGAAATTGATCTCAACTCGACAAGTCTTTGAGCATCGAAGCCCCTTGTTGAAGCAAAACCTGCGTGTGGTTGGCGGTCGTGGTGCTCGCATGGTGGCTTGGAAAAAAGGGGACGTGCATCAAGGCGAGGGTTGGAGCATGTTAGCCCTGCATCCGCCCGACCAAGGTGTGGTTGGAACCGACAACGCCAACAGTCTTTGTGTGATGATGGAATACGCAGGGCGACGCATTCTGCTTCCCGGGGATTTAGAACCGCCTGGAATGCAAATGCTTGTCGCGCAAGACGCGACGAAAGTGGATGTCATGATGGCTCCCCACCATGGTTCGCTCAATGCGAAATCGGAAGCCCTGTTGGATTGGTGCGCCCCCGAAATCATCGTGATCAGCGGTGCGAATCGAGCCCAATCGACTCGCGTGTTGGACGCGTTCGCAGCCAAACATCGCCAAGTGCTTGTGACGGCCCGCGACCATGCCATTCGAATCGAGATTGATGGAGATGGGTCCATCGATACGAAACACTGGGTCGTCGACCATTGGGAAAAACTCTAAGAGGGGCGATCAATCCATTTGTGGGGGCTTCAACCTGTCTAGCCGAGAAAAGACAGGCTGGAAGCCTATCCCACTTTGGTACGGTCTATCGGTTTGCCGCGTAGAGTTCGGCATAGGTCAACGCCCAACTGTCGATGAGATCTCGAAACTTGACCAGATCTACTTCACCCAGCGGCTGATAAAAAGTTCGGGTCAACAGCTCCCGATTCGCGATCGTTCCTTTGGCTTGCAAGTCCAAGATGTTAAATTCGTTAATGGGCCGGACAGCCATCTCGAATCGACTGTACTTGTTCTCGCGGCGGCCCCGTTCGATGAACAAATCATCTCTCACACACGCACCGCCCCAGCCGGCATCCCCGAACACGGTCTGGTATCGAAAGCCGGGAAACAGATCCGCGATCTTCTTCATGACCGTTTCGATACGTTCGGAGAGCTCCAATCGAATTCTAGAATGGAGAGCGCGAAACTCCTCAGCCTCTATCCGCTTCCGCTCCGCTTCCGATTGGGATGAATTTGCCCTGTTTGCTCCGCGGGCAGCGGCTTGCTTTAGCTTGTCGTCAAAATCAGACATATCATTCTCAGGCGGAGGGTGCCGACGCCTCTCCGCGATCGGTAGTTTCAACGCCTTGCGACTTGGTCTCTACCGGCGTTTCGTTTTGTGCGTCTGTAGAACGAACGCTTGTCTCCAACTTTGGTGCAGGTGTTTGTTCTTCCGTGGGTTCATCTTTGGACTTCTTGATAAACTGGAGAAGGTCGGAGAAAGATCGCAATGGTTCTTTCCCCTGTTGCATGGCGTCGGTAAGCGGGGTCACCGGCTTGGGTGGATCCACTCGCGTTGGTCGGCGAGACTGGGATGAATCGCCGGATTCCGAATGGCTTCGACCTCGGTCGCGATTGCCATCGCGTCCAAACGACTTGCCACCACGAGTTCCGCCGGCACGATTGTCGCCGCCACGATTGTCGCCGCCACGACTGCTGCGGCTATCTCCGCCCGAGCTTCGACTGCGATCCCCCCCAGTACCAGTACCAGCTGGCTGGCTGGTCCTGTTCGCAGATTGAGGTTGATTTTGGCGTGGTCCGCTATCGCGAGCGCCGGTCTGATTTCGATCGTTCCGTTGATTTCGGTTGTCGCCTCCCGCTTGATTGCCACGTCCTTGGCTGCCACGGTCATGCGACCCCTCGTTGGGCCCTGACGAACCTTGCTCGCTGCGCCGCGACGGTGTTCCGGGTGGTATGGCGGTTAACGAAACTCGTTTCTTCTTTTCGTCAACGTTGAGCACCCAGACGGGTACAAGGTCCCCAACTTGAACGAACTGATGCGGATCCTCAATGAAGTCAGGGGCTAGCCGGCTGATATGAATCAGGCCGCTGCACTCAGGACCAAGGTCCACAAACACGCCAAAGTCGGCCACACCAATCACGAGAGCCTGAAGCATCATGCCACTTTGGAGGTTGTCCAGTCGCGGCACTTTGCTGAGAAGGGGCAAAGGGAATT
Organism: Pirellula staleyi DSM 6068; assembly: GCA_945875845.1. GTDB lineage: Bacteria > Planctomycetota > Planctomycetia > Pirellulales > Pirellulaceae > JBKCUI01. The sequence goes on along the minus strand of CAMCMB010000037.1, from coordinate 36,995 downwards.
GAAAATCTCGACTGTCTGCGAAAGAGAACTGCAAACAGTTTGCGACACGCTTCATCTTCTCTCGACCTACTTGCCAACTTCTCGCAAGGCGTTCGACGTCGATCGACAGCGTTGGTCGTTCCATGGCGGACGTCGGGATCGGAGGCATCGGAACGGAACTGCGAGGAGTCGATAAAACCAACGCGTCCTTCGTTTCACCCGTGTCAGCCGTTGCAGTGTCAGCCGCTGCCGTGTCAGCCGTTGCCGTGTCAGCCGTTGCCGTGTCAGCCGCTGCCGTGTCAGCAGTTGCAGTTTCGATCGGGACGGTGTCGAGCTGTGTTTCGGTTTCGGCGGCACCGTTATTCGTCGGGGACGCATCGGAGGATTGACTAGCCTCTTCCGAGATAATTTCACCCGTTGCGTCGTCAAGTTCTATGGAAGCGGCGAAAGGTTCTTCGGTGACTTGCTTGGCATGTGCAATCGTTGCTGCAGCATGTGCAACATCGAGCTCTGCGTAGTTTGGCTTGGTCCAATTTTCAGGAGCCGAAGCGGGCACCGCTAAGTTTGCATGAGCAACCAAGCGCTCAGCCAGCCTGTAATCATCGGGATGTACGGTGGTTCCATCAAGCGTATTGCTGCTGCCATACACTTTCAGGAAACCGATTGCTTGTCGGGCATGCATCTCCGACAAGTGTTCGCGAAGTACGCTCATGAGTGTTTCCCGGTTCGTGATCTTGTCGTCGTGACAAGCTTGCACGACGGCCTTCGCAGCATCTGCGGTCATTCCCGGAATACGTTTGAGCACGTCGGTATTGGCGTGAAACACGTCCACGCCAGCTTGCGTGATGGCGGCAGAAACGGCATCTTGAAGCGCAGCCTCAAGTTCGCGTTGCGGCAATTCGCGTTGATACGATCCTAATCGCAGTCGGACTGGGTCGACCTTCAGGATTTGCCTGAGCGGATCTTGGAGCCTCCAAGCCAGCCAAGTAGCCGCGCGATGTCGACGCGAGATGCGTGGTAATTCGACCAGGCATCCACGAGACATGCAATATCCGTCCGCACCCGCTCGGTCGACCATTGTCCAATAAAGCGAACCCTCGGCGGACTGCTTGAGCAATTCGGAAACCGTGTGAATCAAGTAGCGACGTGCCGGTCCGTTCGACAGCGCCAACAGCGTCACCTTGTGCTCATGGATCCATTGTCCAAGGGAAACCACGTTCTGAGCAACGACATCCGCACGATTGCTGTTGCAAGCGATCTCGTTGGTGAAGATCACATTTCCGTCCGCATCCACGATCGCAACGGCAGCCATCTTGGGACCGATCGCATCGATAACCAAAATGCGATGTCCGCGAACAGGCCGTTGCAGCAGGGACGCTTGCAAATGCACAACCGCGGCTTCGGTAAGGTCGGTGTGTGCGTCTTCTTCTAGTATGGCAAAAACGTCTTGATGCAATCGCGGCAAGATATGGCTTCGCAAGCCTTCTTCTGCAATTTCAACAAGCCAATAGTGCATCGGATGACGCCCAGGACAAAGCGACTCTCGGCAGACTTGAACCAACGGTTTTTCGTCGTAGTGAAACTGAATCGAAATGATCTGTGAACGTTGCCCTCGAGAGAGCATCAGGATTTGATACGGAGTTAGAGCCGATAGAGGCTTTCGAAGTTTGGAGTAGGATTCCAAGATGCTTCGCAACCACTTTCGTCGACGTTGCCGTGGCGACAATTGCTTGTCGGAAAGGGTCTTGGTTTTTAGCCCCTTACCCGGTTTTTTACCTTGCTGAAAATCCACGATTAAAGGTGCCGTCGAAGCCACATTAGCCGATTCTTGTGATGGTTCGTCGCCGATGACCTCGCTGCTGTCAACCATGCCCTCGTCTGGTGTCGTAGCAGTTCGTTCCTCAGACTTGACGTCGGTTGACGAAGGGTTTATCGGCTCTAGGTTCTTGGAATCACCAATGACTTGAACGTCTGCGGTTCGTTCTGTTTTCGCCTCATCGCTGTCGGCTTGCTCGCTTATCTCGGGTTTGCTTATCTCGGATGTGCTTATCTCGGGTGACGGGTGAGCAACGTCATCGGCGAGGATCGGCGAGGGTGATGCTGATTCGACCACGGCGACCGTGGCCGCAGCATTCTGCGGAAGAGGCGACGCGTTCTCGAAGTGCTCAAGTTGTTTTTCTTCGTCGCTCCCCCTGGGCGGGTCTGGAAGGACTTTGACTGAAATACCCGCTCTCTTAAGAATCGTAAGCTGTAGGTCTTGCATTAACCTAACGTCTTCGCTCAAGAGTTGGACCATCCATCGCTTGGTGTTCTCAAGCACATCGGCAGCCTGCTCCAAGGGCACAGAGGCCGTTTCGGCGACCCAGGCCAAAATATCCTTGGGTGGGTCTCCCTGCATCGTCAAAATCGCTTGCCCAACCAACTCCACCTGGGGGCACTTCTCGGCAATACTCCGAGAGTTACGCCTCGCCCTTAGATGTCGGATGACCGTGTCCACTTGAGAAATCGTATTTGCTTGCGAAATCACGGATGAAACGGTTTCGTTCCATTGCTGTTCGCGCTCAAGCGTTTGCTGGACTTTTTCCTTGTGGAGCTTGAGCGATTCCGAGTAGTTCAGCGCACGACGTAGAATCGAAAGAGTCTGCTCATCAATATTCCCAAGTTCGTCCGGCCGATAGTTTGCTAGATAGTTTGGTTCGTAACCTTGATTGAGCAACTCGATCGGAAACTTGAGTTGGTCTTCGGGAAGGCGCATATAACGCGCGATCGCTTGAATATCTTTCATAGGTCAAACTGGTTCAATCTGCGAATCATGTTGGCTCTAAATCCACGAGGGCGTCGTTTGATTCAGAGTCCGAAATCGAAGTTTGAAGTCCTTCACGTTAAGGGAGACGTAACGCACTACCGGTGCAATGGGATGAATGCATCCAAACAAGAATGGGAATCTAGGGGAGTCGCACTCAATTGTCAAGCTTTCGGCCGTTCTACAGCAAGAACGAGCCCAATTGATGCCGCGAAATACCTCTTCCAGGGCTTTTAGGGTGACGAAACTCCACAATTTAGGAAAAAGGACTCAAGCGTTAAAGTCAACGCAGTCGATGTAAACCGCGGTGTGTTGTATTTATTTGCGGTTTGATTTCGCCAATTCCGGAAGTCCTTTGCTTATGAACAAGCCCGTTTTTCGAGTCGTCGGTTTGGATCATGCCACGTGCGATGCAGATTACTTTGGCACGGAAACGACCACCCAACCTGCCTCAATTGACATGCATGGTGTCAAGCTCTACTCGCCACCGCCAACTGCGACTTTCGAAACCGTCTCCGTTCGAGTCCGTGACATAGTGCCAGCACTCCTGCAATCGAGCGTCAATCGTCTCAACTGGGTAAGCGACTTCGCTGACGACCCGGTCGTCATCACCCGGGATCTGTACGAAGTCCTCTTGACCTACCAACAAATGAAACGAGCCGCCTAAGGATCGTTTCAAGGGTAGCGGAGCGGCGCGAGCCGCCCGGTGACTTCCCGCGTGATTTGCGAATGGTCACCGGACAGCTTGCGCTGTTCCGCTATCAAGTGAATACCACTGCGACCGTCGTTACGTTGCGCGCTGCTTTACGATGAGCGTATGCCCTTGAAGACCCACGACTTCGATGTCTGTGTCCTCATCAATCCAAACATCTTGGCTGGCTACTCCGTAAATGCGATTGCCAATCGTGGCTTTGCCGGAGGGATTGCATCGGGACACAGTAAGTCCATGCCAACCCATCAGAGACCGCATCTCCTCGTCCGCTTGCTCCAATGCGATAAGCTCCTTGTCTTCTTTGGGGGGTTGAAGTGCAAACCATCTCACCATAGGCAAGTTGGCAAGCTGCTTTCGGAATACGATCGCAGCTACCATGAGCGTAAGAACAATCAGACCAAGCTGGCCGATTCCTGTGGCTGTACGTTGCCACTGGTATTCGTTGGTGGGAAACACAAACGTTTGCCCAGCAAGCAATAATCCTACCGCTAGCAAAACAATGCCGGTGATTCCAAAGAGACCAAAGCCTGGAAGAACGAACATTTCGAGTGCCAGACAAACCACGCCCGCTGCAATGAGAAGGATTTCAAGCCACTCCACAGTCCCTTGAAAGAGATGGATCCAAAAAAACAGCAAGAAGCAAACGGCGGACATTAAGCCTGCGACCCCCAGGCCAGGCGTGCTTAGCTCGGCGCTAAGGCATACAATTCCAACGAGGAACAACAACATCGATAACCAACCTTGACCCGCCAGCCATTCGACGTATTGTTCGGTGGCGTTCGTTTGCACTTCTTTTGGCAACTCATCTATTCCGAATCGGTTCCCGACAGCTTCCAACGAAATCGCCTTGTCAGCCACGAGCCCAATCTCATTCGCTTTGTCAAAACTCAGGCCGTTCTGAAAGGAAATCGGTTCTCCCTGATTCCATTGAGGAAAGTCGGGAGCGTCAGCAAGCCATTCTGGATTGGACCACTGTTTGCGACCGTCGAACGCATTGTATTCAAAGATCTGCATTTCAGGACAAATGCAGCCGAGTACTTCGCCGTCCGATCTACCTGCGGATTTCGCAAACTCCTTCAAGACAGACTTTTGTTCTTTGCAAATCGCTGGCGAAATCGTTGCTTCTCCAGGGCCGCCCAGTTTTGCGTCCGGATGCATCAGGATGGTATCGCTTGCCAACGGAATCAAAGCGGCATCGCCCAGCGCTGAACCGCTAATGTAGCTAACGACTTCAGCTCGATCCGACGGGATGTCCGCCAGATACTGCGCCAATCGGAGACTTTCACTTAGGTTACCGCCTGACGAATCAATCTCGATCAAGATCAAGTTGACCTCTTTTCGATTCAACCCTTCCTCGATCGCCCGAATATTGCGATTCACTTGTCGCGTTGAGACAATGCCCCTGAGATGCAGACGAATTGCCACTCGCTCACCTTCAAAGACGGTTTGTTCGGTGAGGGGGCGACCTAGTTTCAAGGCTTGAGCAAGTTGCTCTCGGTCGTTTGCAATGTGCGCAACCCATCGCCACGTTCTCAGTTCCTGCCCAACGAAGACGGCCATCTGATTGGCTGGTACAAGCTGAGTTTCATTCCAGGTGGTTTCTCCACGTTTCTTTTGAGCAAGCTGTGGTGCGGTCGTGTAGTCCGTGGCACCGCCGACCATTTCGATTCGCACGAGGGACTCCAAGGGATCGATGAGGGACAGGACCGCCGCGGCAGGAAAGGCACTGCGCCGAGCGGAAACGTCTAAGTACGCCTGCCGGACCGTCGCATCGATGGCCGCTTCGTCGATCCCAGCTCGCCCAATTTCTGACGTCGCTGCGATCGCGATCTCCTCGCACCCTAATGCGACTAATACCGCATGGCCACTGATAGAATTCGGCAGATAGGCAACGCTCCGAATGCGGCTCCCCTTTGGACCACTAAGCCAGCGGGCCAATCCGAGCGCTCGCTCGAACGACGTGCCGCGGCCAATCGCATTATCCTCATTGTTGTTGTTCGGACTGCGACCGGAGAGGAACTCAAGTACGACCAATGGGCGGTCCGTTCCGCTCGACCGATTGCCAATGCGTTCCAGAGTTTCCAGCAAGCGTGTTTCGTTCGAGGCAGTAAGTGGGAATTCAACCGGGACAAGCGTAGCCAGCCGAGTTTCGGGGCCCGCCTGGTTCGCGCCCCTGACTGGTTCCCCAAGCCATTGGCTAGCCAGCAAAAGTGTTGCGGTGAAAAACAGAAGTTGATAGCTCATGGAAAAACACGTGGTTGTTGGGCGAGATTTCTGAAATGAAGCTTGCCTTCTATTATCGCAGTCGCCCGCGAAAAAGTAATCTTGATTTTGGACCTTCAGGGTGCAGTGCAATTGTGAGGTGATTTCAAGTGCGGCGACCATCTCGCTTTTGGCCCCAACAAATCATTCGGAAAAATGGGAGAGCGAGGCCCTCACCCCACCCCTCTAAACATGTTTTCCTCGACTTTGCCCAATCCATTCCTTGCTCGGGAGGGTGAGGCTCCTGCCGAACCATTGCGTCGTAAGCTCGGCAGGAGCCTCGCCCTCCCATTGGTTTCCTCGCCCTCCCATTGGTTTCCAATTCATTCGCCAGTGCAAAGATGTTTAGAGCGAGGCCCTCACCCTCCCGATTTAACTGCAATGGCTAAACCAAGTTCTTGCGCACCGCCCAAACGGCGGCTTGGGTTCGATCCGATACGCCGATTTTGCGCAAAATATGCTGCACATGTTCCTTAACCGTTTCGTAACTGATACCCAGCAACATCGCGATCTCCTTGTTGGTAAGCCCATTGGCGAGTTGCTTTAGCACCTCGCCCTCGCGCTGGGTCAGCGGTATCTCGCAGTCGCTTCCCACTCGCATCGCTGCAAGTGCACCCGTGACACGCCGAAGCTCCTCGCGGCTCCAAATGCTCTCACCTTTGGCAGTTCGGCTGATCGCATCTACAATCTTTTCCTGCGAATCCGTTTTCAACAAATATCCGTTTGCCCCAAGTGCGACCGCCCGCGCGGCATACGTCGGATTGTCGTAAGTTGAAAAAATCAACACGGGCTGGGCGGGCGTGTGGGTCTTGATTTTGCCTAAGAGTTGCAGGCCATCGACGCCAGGCATTCGAACATCCGCGATGACCAAATGAAACTTTCCAGCCACGAACTTGTTGAAACCCTGCTCGGCTGTGAGAGCTTCCTCAGAGATCTCGTATTCCGAATTCGACAACATCTGCCGCAAACCCAGCCGTACTAGTTCATGATCGTCAACGAACAATATTCTATTTGTCATGAGACCTCTGCACGTTCCAAAATTGGCTTTCGAAGCCGAGGGGGAAGCAAAATCCACCAACACACAGTGATTTCCGTAAAGTCGATGCTAAACCATGAATACTACTCTTTTTTGCGATTGAACGCTTCAACCAAATTGCAAACTCTTCCCGCAACCCAGGCACTCACGCCCGGTCCCCCTCGCGAATGCCTATCCGATTATAGCAGTCCGCAGCTTCCGCGATTCCAAAACTTCCTTGCTCCTTGAAAATGATGGCCCAATGACTGCCACCACCGGATACCAGCGAATTCAATGAAATCGAAAACGGGAAACCCCGTCTGACTCCAACCGAGTTTCTTGGCTTGTTTGATCTACTGGTTGGTTTACGGTTGACAGGTGGCTGAAAGTTTTTGGCGGTTAGCATCGAGTGGCTAGCCAAGCACGAACGTTGATCGGTTGTGCAAAGAGCAAATGAGGGTCGCTGTTCAAATCCAGACCCAGCGGACGACCCATCGAATTCTCTCGCACATCCCAACTTGCCCTCGGCAACTGTCTTATCGTGAATCTACCTCGCAAAAAGCGCACGACTCGTGCGCCCGATAAAATCCGACGGAGCGACATTCGATTTTGACGAGCGACTCGGCGGGCTGCTAAGCATTAAAGACCGACTTCGCCGGTTGCATTTCCGTCTCCGGAGACATCCTTTTTAGAAACAACACCGGAGTGGTTTCCGCCAAATCGCGAATTTTACCTAAAACTCCAAAATGTGGATTTGGGCCGATCCTCCTTGGTAAACTCCCTGCACAAGAACTCGTCCATTACCGTTGGCAGACTTCGAGACCAGCAGAGCGATGCGGCGGCCATCGGGATGCAGGCTTAGGCTGCGACCGTTTGGAATCGAAGTGCTTTCAAAAAATGGCTTTTCGTTTTGTGGCGTCCAACACCAGACAAATCCTTTGCCCGGAAACGCACAACTCGTAGCCATCACGAATCCTGCTGGGTGGAAGATGGCGTCGTAAGCGAAACCATCGTCATTCTTGCCCATCTGCATTTCTCGCAAAAGCTGGCCATCATCCCAGTCAAAGACCAGCACGCAAGGAAAACCGGTAGAGAATCCGCCTCCAGGAGTCTTCTGGCCCGCGCAGGCCAATCGCTTGCCGTCGTGGTTGAAGCTTAGATGACGAACTCCACCGCACTCCTGAATCTTATCCAACTGATAGAGAACACGAGCATCAAGTTCGCGGCGAACCGTGGCGGTGTCAATGTCCCAGTCGCGAATTACCCCTTTCAGATCGCCGGACACCAGCGATGATCCGCTTGGATGAAAGCAAAGGCTGAAGATCTTTTCGGGATGAGGCCACTCCTTAAGCAACTTGCCATCGGCAGCCGACCACATGCGCAGCATACGATCGTTGCCGCCCGAGGCAATCCGTTGTCCATCCGGGCTGACGGCCACAGCTCGCACCCAGCCATCGTGAGCAGTATCGTTTTTCCAGACCGGCGATGGAGTTTCGTCTGCGTATCGCCAGACAGCGATCTGTCCCCATGAATCGGCCGAAACGATGCGTTCGGTTGTCGGAATAAATGCCAGGCACGGTACCCAGGCGTGATGGCCCAAGCACGGATTCAGACGCTTGGATTCACTACCGCTCACATCCCAGCGCTGGATGGTGGCATCGTATCCGCTGGCAAGGAGGAACTTTCCGCACGGGCTGAACCTGGCCTGAAAGAGCTGCCGTTCATATTCGATGACCTGCTTTGTGGGCTTCGGTTGGAATTCGGAAAGCAAGGTTGTGTTGTCCATTGAATAGCTCCGCAAGGCTCACACCAGTAACTCATCAATCGGGCCGCAATCGTCGTGGGCAACCGGAAGTGGCTGACCCTGGTTGTCGTATTCCATTTTGTCAGGAGGCACTCCCATGGCTTTGAACCAAGTATGAAAAAGATGCCCGATGTCATAGGGCTTGTCTTCGACAAAGGTTCCCTGGTCATTGGTCTTACCAACAACCACGCCTTTCCTGATTCCCGCACCGGCCATGGCGATCGACCACGCTTCCGGCCAGTGGTCGCGACCGACGTGCGAATTGATTTTTGGAGTTCTCCCAAACTCGCTCATCACAATCACCAGTACATTGTCCAGCATAGTGCGCTGGTGCAGGTCTTCGATGAGTGCTGCAAACGGCTGATCAAACTGGCTGATCAAACTTTCACTAGCGTTGAAGTTGTCGCCGTGACTGTCCCAATGATACGAATTGACCTTCACGAACCGCACGCCGGTTTCCAGAGTTCGCCGAGCCAGCAACAGATGACGACCAAGTTCGTGAGTCCCGTACCGCTGGCGATCCTTGTCTGTGAAGGAGGATTCGTCAAACAGGTCGTCGCGTTTCATGAGTTTCTGAGCCAGTTCATAGACATAGCTGTTGGCGTCGGTCCATTGCGTTCGACGTCCGACAGCGTACCGATCATTAAACTTTCGGCGCAGTTCATTGCGAAGTTCGTCTTCCTCCGGGCTGATGGATTTGTTTAGCAGCAAATTGTCCGGTGGCTTACCGTCCCCTAAGGCCAGAGCACCGTACTTTGCTCCCAGAAACCCGGCATCGCTTGCCTTAAAACCACCGCTATTGGGTTTGATCCAGATATAAGGAGGCATGCCGCTGCTAGTCGGCCCAAGTAGTTTGGCCACCGCCGAACCCAGATAAGGATACTCCACACCTCGATTTTTCGGATCCCCGCGATTCATTCTAGCGACGCCTGCAGAATGGCTGTTGTCCTGAGTACAGACGCTGCGCAGCACGGCTAGGTGATGCATTTGTTTGGCCGTGTGCTTAAGCAACTCGCACACATGAATCCCCGGCACGGAAGTCGGGATCGCCCGGAACGGACCTCCGAATTCCGTGTTCGGCTTCGGGTCCCAGCTTTCCAGTTGACTCATGCCACCATCGAGCCAGATCAGTAGAACCTGCTTGTCGTTCTTTGCCAGTTCATCGGCCACGCAAGGTTGCAAAAATGTGCCCAAGCCGAGTCCTCCCGCTGCCGCTGCGCCGAGCATCTGTCGCCTTGAAAGCCGATGTTCCCATGGTTTGCAAAGTTGTCGTTGATTCATTGCGACGTCCGCTTTCGTTATCAGTGATTGACCACAAATTCCATCGAGGTAAGCATTGACCAAACCCAGTTCGCGATCGCTTTTTCGCGACGGTCGTTGTGCTTCGTTAGCCATGCGGCAAGTTCGTTGCGTTCTTCGTTATTGGGTCGGCGAGTGAACACGGACAGATACAACTCATCCGCCAGAAGTTCATCGCTGGTCATCGCCAGCAGTCGGTCGATCAGATTACCGGATTGGCGCGACACCAGTTGCAGCACCAAATCGTCGTTCAGACTGAACAGCGCACCTTTGACGGACGGGTTGATCTGGTCTTCAGGTTCGCGAGGTTCATTGGCAAAGGCGGCCACAAATCGTTTGGTCAGTTCGGTAAGTTCTGCATTGGGTTTTCCGTCCACCGTCGCCTGCTGTAGACGTTCTAAATTACCCGTCGCCCTGAGCGTGCTATGCAGCAGTTGCTCGGCCATCATTCGCTTTTCATTGGCCAACAGGTAACTCTGCGGACGGACCTGCTCAACATTCACAGACGCCGCCGCGCTGGCAGCATTGGCAGAAGCAACCGGGTAACGGCTGCTTCGCTGATAAGTCTGGCTGAGTGCCAATTGTCGCAGCATCCATTTGATGTCGTATTGATGGGCGACAAATTCAGACGCCAACAGGTCCAGCACTTCCGGATGCGACGGCGGGTTGTCGGAATGATGCAGATCCAGCGGATGCACGAGGCCTCGGCCCATCATCACAAACCATAAACGATTGGCGATATTCCTGGAAAACAATGCGTTCTGAGCTGTGGGCAACTCACTGGCCAGCACCGCCAGCAAACTAACCGGCGCGGCGTCTTTTCCTTGCTCAGGGATTGGTATCTCCAAACCAAACGGAATACGCGGTCCCGTTTCGTTCTGCGTCGGATCGAAGACGGAAATAAATTCGAGCTTTTTTTTCATGGGCTTTTCCGTCACGGCGGGAATGTCCGGAGAACTTTTTGCCGCAAGATTAAGGTACACGGAATACAGTCCCTGGAAGTCTCGTTGCTTGTAGTCATCGATGAACAGATGATCATGGCACTGAGCGCATTGCAGATCGGCTCCGAGAAACAATCGACCCACATCTCGCGTGAGTCCCGGATGATCGATTGGGTTCTGCCCATTCGCCTCGATGCGTTTGGCATAGAAAAATGCCGCGCCGCGACGATTTTCATCTTGCGGATCGGGGTTCAGGACTTCGCGAACCATCTGATCCCAGGGTTTGTTCCGTTCAAATGCGTTGTAAAGGTATTGCTTCCACTTCTCATGGTCGCCACGACGTTCCATCAGCACGACATGGAACAGTTCCTGCATCCGCTGTGCATACGTCGGGGCAGCCAACAGTTGCTCAATCATTCGCGACCGTTTGCCGGGATCGGTATCGTCTAGAAAGTGACGAGCATCATTCGACGTCGGAATGCACCCGGCCAAATCCAGCCAAATGCGTCTGAGAAACTCCGCGTCGTCCGCTAGCGGAGCAGGCGGTTGCCCGGCAAATCCCACAGCAACCCGTTCGTCCAATTGCGCAGGCAAGAGACGCTCGTCCGCATTCAGCACAGACATGATCATGAAAGTCGCCATCAATCCACAGACGACTTTCTGAAACATCTGATATCGCTTCACGCTGACTTCTCCGACGCCCAATGGAGTAGAAAACACCGTTGTTAGTTTAACAATGTCAACTAAGAACTCAACTAGGTACAGCCGGATTGCAATGCCCCGTTTCGCTCATCGACACTGGTTTTCGGCACTTTAGACTATTCCGACCACGTTATTACGTTACGGACGAACCAGTACGCGCGGCCATCCCAAGTAAATGTGCTGTGCCCCATGCCGCAGCTTCGCGACTCCGAGTTGCGTCGCTCTGGATTCGTCGCAAAGCGACGGCAGATATTCATCGCGAATTCAAAATGATGGCTAATGGCGAAGCTCATGGATTGTCCTGTGACGTTTTCTACGAATTTTGGGAACGCGACATGGCTGACATGAACCCGAACCGACAGAAAAACGGGAATGCTATGGCATCCGATGGACCAAGAATGCTATTTACGAACCCTTGTAGGCCAACGGATGGGTCGACATCGTCGAACGGTACATGCAAAGGAACGCGGAATGTACAAGGTATTGTTGTGTTGGCGTTACTTGAAAACGCGTTGGATCGCCCTGGCATCCATCGTGTCGGTCACCTTGGGTGTTGCTACGTTGATCGTGGTTAATAGTGTCATGGACGGCTTCACGTCCCAGATGCAGGATCGAATGCACGGGATTCTCAGCGATCTCGTCGTCGAAACCCGAGCCACCAACGGTATCGCGGAACCCAGTTGGTACATCGACCGCATTCGAGCCCGACTCGGAGATTCCGTAGATGGAATCACCACCGTTGTCACGTTGCCAGCCATGATGACTTTTCATCACAACGGAAACGCTCATACGCAACAAATCAATCTCATCGGGATCGACCAGACGACCTATGCAAGTGTCAGCGATTTTAGCAAGTATCTTCTCCACCCTGACAACAAGCAGCAACTGGATTTCATTCTCAAACGCAATGGATATGCTCCTGAGCGAGAAGCCCTGCAGCCATCGGGCTGGGAGTATCGAAGCCGGGTCGAGCAACTCAAAAAAGATCGCCAGACTGAGTTAGAGCGGTATCGACAACTTCAAGCGAAAATTTCCGAAGAGCAGCAAACCCAGATCGCCAAAGACTCTCAACCCTTGAGCGATTCGACCACCGACCAGGGAGCCGATTCCCAAGCCAAGGAAGATGCCACCCAACAAGCGGAAAGCAATTTGGATTTGCTTGGAGGCCCCGCGATTCAACCGATCCAAAACGGCGGGGGTGGACGCGTATTCGACGCCTCCGTAGAGCAACGCATCGGCATTGTTCTGGGAATTGGAATCGGCAGCGTTCGCGGTCGAGATGCGGAGGGTCAAGTCAAAGACTATTTCTTCATTCGACCTGGCGATGACGTTAGTATTGCCTTTCCCAACGCAGGTTCGCCTCCACGGGCCATCGACGAACTCTTTACGGTCGTGGATTTTTATGAAAGCAAGATGAGTGAATACGATGGAACGTTTGCATTCGTTCCCATCGAAGCCTTGCAACGCGCACGTGGAATGTTCGATCCGGTATCCAAACAAGGTGCGGTTACGTCTATTCAGATCAAGCTGGCACGCGGAACCGATTTGAACTCCGCTCGAGACTCGCTTCGAGACGAGTTTCCACCCTCCGAATCGTATGTTCAAGTGAACTCATGGCGCGATACACAGGGACCACTATTAGCAGCCGTGCAACTCGAAACCACGATCTTGAATGTTTTACTGTTCATGATTATTGCAGTTGCTGGATTTGGGATTCTAGCGACCTTCTTCATGATCGTTGTGGAGAAAACGCGCGACATCGGTGTCCTTAAATCGTTGGGAGCGCCCGGAAGCGGTATCGCTTCTATCTTTCTTGGGTATGGAGTGTTGCTAGGCTCGGTAGGATCTGGAGTGGGAGTCCTGTGCGGATTGGCATTTGTCTGGAAAATTAATGAAATCGCTCGAGTCTTGGAATGGATAACGGGTCGCGAAGTATTTGACCCGACGGTCTATTACTTCGACACCATTCCAACCGTCATCCATCCGTTTACGATCGTTTGGGTTAGTATCGGCGCTGTGCTGATCGCTATCTTGGCAAGCGTATTGCCGTCGATCCGAGCAGCTCGAATGCATCCCGTGGAGGCCCTGCGCTATGAATAATTCTACGCCAGCAAAGTCGCTTGCAAAACCAATAACATCCGCGGCAAACCAGCTCCGTGTGGTGCGCCCCGAAACGGATAACGAATCAGGACACGCGGAAAAAACCCATTCGACGTCGCCGCAATCGTTCTCGAGTGAATCGATGGTGGATGCACGTGGAGTCACGAAATCCTACCGCCGCCACAAAACCAGCGTCGCTGTTCTCAAGGGAGTTGATTTCTCGGCGGAGCATGGCAAGATGACTGCGATCGTGGGGCAAAGTGGCTCCGGAAAAAGCACATTGCTACATTTGTTGGGGACCCTGGACCGTCCAGATAGCGGCGAAATCCATTTCGCGAATCAGCGGATCGACAACCTGCCCGCAAGAAAGCGAGACGCATTTCGAAACCAGCAATTGGGAATGATCTTTCAGTTCTATCACCTGCTGCCGGAACTCACTTTACTCGAAAACGTGATCGCCCCAGCCATGATTGGTCAGAGCATCCTTTCCTATTTCCGAAATCGCTCGTCCATCTTGAAACGAGCCAAGGAACTCGCCGAGATGGTGGGACTTTCGCACCGGCTCAATCACAAACCGAGTCAGCTTTCCGGTGGTGAGATGCAGAGGACCGCCATCGCGCGCGCCTTGATCACCGACCCGAAATTGCTGTTGGCCGATGAGCCCACCGGAAACCTGGACCAAGAATCGGGTCAATCCATTTTGCAACTTCTCAGAAACCTAAACCAAGAATCTGGGCTGACGATCGTCATGGTCACGCACGATGAGAACATCGCGATGCAATGCGACGCGCTGGTTCGGCTCAAGGGCGGAAAAGTCGAACGGCTCAAGTGACGCGGTAATCTTTGCGGATTGTAGCGATAAGTCTAATGCCTTCACGGCGAATCAGACGATACAACGACTACAGTTTAAAGATCGCGAAGGCCACTTCACTTACGGAACCGAACGGATGTACGAAACATTTTTTGGATTTGTCAAAAGGCCTTTTCTTGCCGTATCCACACTCGACCGCTATTTCCCAGCCACTAGTATCGAACAAGCCTTCCAAACAACTTCGCGTGCGATTCAGCGCGGTGAAGGTCCTGTCGCTATTTTCGGTGGCACCGGTTTGGGCAAGACCATGTGCTGCTTGCGAATCGCCGAAAACTTCCAACGCAATTTCGAAGTTGTAACGCTGGCAAGCTCACAATTGATCACAAGACGTGCACTGTTGCAAAGTCTGCTGTTCGAGTTGCGGATGCCCTACCGAGACATGTCCGAGGGTGAACTGCGATTGACTCTGATGAACCGCATTCAGCCCTCCGTCGAAAACCCAAACGATGGCTTGGTTTTGATCGTCGACGAGGCCCAAACACTCTCCATGAAGCTACTCGACGAGCTTCGTCTGCTGACGAACGTTGTCCGAAATGGTCTACCTCGCGTTCGATTGGTGCTGTGCGGAACGATGCGATTGGAGGATTGCCTATCTCATCCCCACATGGAATCGATGAATCAACGACTCGCTGCTCGTTGCTATTTGACCCCTCTGAGCATGCAAGAGACGGCACAGTATGTGACTCACAAAATAGAATTGAGCGGCGCAACAAGTTCCAATGTGATGACTCGCGATGCCCTCGAAGCTATCTACCGAGGTTCGGATGGAATCCCGCGTTTGATCGATCAGCTTACCGACCAATCGCTGCTATTGGCTTACCACGATCGTGAACGGCCTGTTTCGGCAGCGATGGTTGGCCGCGCTTGGTGTGTGCTCCAGCAACTCCCAAATCCTTGGAGTGAGCCAGAATCCATTGCGAAATCTGATTCGACGAGTCTCCCTTCGGTAACTCCATCGACCACTACGAACGTCAATGTTGTTGCAAGCAACGTTCCGACTGCGTTTCCGCAACCCATTAGTATCTCCGCTCCAAACAGCATTGCGATTGCCGCTTCGCAACCCGCAATTGAATTTGGACAGTTGGACGAGGAGTTCGAATCGGATACTCCGTCCAGCAAGAATTCCTCATTGCGAGCGGTCGCTTCGCAGGCGCCACCAGCAACCGACATCCAACAACCGGCCAAGAAAAATCTTCTAGACGTATTTGCGGGCGACTTCGACGAAGAATTTTCGATCCCAGTTCAGACATCCCGCAGCTACGAAGCCTATTCGGGTGCAGCCTACGGCAATCTCAATCATGACCTTGACAGCTTCGGCACCACTGCCGGCACCACCACTGCCGGCACCACCACTGCCGGCACCACTGCCGACGCAAGCCAACGGGTTCAACATTTGGAACTCGAGGAAGGAAATGAGTTCTTGAATAGAACGATTGGGACGCAACGAAACCGACTCTCCGAGTCCTTCGCTGCACCCGTCGCGAAGTCCTTTGAGGATGGATCGACCGAATTCGAGTATTCCGAGTATTCCGAACCGATTTCCAATATCTCGCCGAGACAGGCAGCCAATCTCGAACGACAAATCGAGGAGGAAATGCGTGAGTTAGTGTCCGTGCTCAACCTGAGTGCGATGAGCTTTGATCCTGCCACGTCAATCGATGCGTTTGCTGGTCAACCTGGGTTTTCGTACGAATCGCACGATGAGCAGAATCGCTATGATGGGATACGGCTTTCGCATCAAGCTCATGGCGATGTCGTCTCGTTTTCGGGCCTACGAAACAGCTCAGATGGATTGGAGCCAGCACAATCGAATTCGGATTCGCTCAGTGCGCGTTCTGCCATGAGCGATGATCGAGATCTGCTCGTGATTGAGGACGATCTGGAATCCCTTCCAGCCGGGGCTCAGCAAGAGACAGCCGTCAGTAGTCGAGCTGTGTTGCATCCGTACGCCAAGCTCTTTACCAAATTGAGAAACTCATGAATCTCAACGACGATGCACCCATCGATCGCGTCCAAAATGGGTTGAGCTCGAAAACAGGAGTACCAGACGTCGTCTCTATCGCTCCTGAACCACGCGAGGCCATGTCACCGCCACTCGTGCAATTGCCCGTCGACGAGATTATTGCAAGTATTCTGAAGACAAAGCCATACTTGCTGGGGCTTGGGACAACCGGATTTTGCGACCACGCGCTCGTAGAACGCATCGTTTCGGACGTAGCCCTTCGCTGCGGACAGAAAACCAGCCGAAACACTCTTGTTGTACGACTTCGATCCGGTACGCCAGATCATGATATCGCAATCTCGAAAGGACTCGTGCACGGCGGGTCTTACGCCCAAATCCATTGGTCGGGTTTCGGAGAATCGCAAGAAGAAAAAAGGCGTTGGAATGGCCAACTTGCCAACCTACTCGAGTGGAAAAAAGAGTTTGGACTCATTTTGTTCGACTTGGGGGACGCAGGCTCTCCCGCCATGTCGCGAATGGGCAGACTTTGCAATGGCATTGTGATTCAAATGCATCCCGCTTCGGACGCACGAAGCACAATCCAAGTTCTCAAAAAACTGCAAAGCCAAAGAATCAAAATCATCGGAGCTTGGGCACTTGAGTACCACCCGAGATCGCTCGCAGGCTGAATTTTCTGATTAAACGAACATCCGTATTTTTTGTCTGGTCAGCCGCAACGCACAAGCGGGCTATTGATTTAGTGAAATCGTTGTTTGGGTAAGGGTGAGACGACGGACTTCCAAGTCCGCCAATGGGGAATTCGACGGACTAGGAAGTCCGTCGTACCATAAAATCAACAGCCTGGTTGTGTCCGGTTTATGGAAAACCGTACGAGCACTGTCCTTCGGACTAAACATGAGCACCAGCACGTTGCGTTGCGTTGGTGCCGAGTGTGCAATAGACTTTAGACAAATCGGCTCACATGCGAACCTAACGCATCGGGGCTCAGTTCCCGAATTCCGACAAGGAAAGGTCGCTATGGTTCGTTGTTTAGTCACCGGTGGTGCAGGCTTCATCGGCTCCCATATTGTGCGTGGGCTGTTGGATGCCGGTCACAAAGTGCGGGTGATCGACAATCTTTGCACGGGCAATCGCAAGAACCTTGAAGAAGTTTCCGACCGGATTGAGTTTGTCGAAGGGGACATTTGCGACAGCATCTCCGTTCGCGAGGCGTTGTCCGGTATTGAGCGCGTCTTTCATCAAGCTGCATTGGCATCGGTCCCACGGTCGCTGGAGCGTCCCCTCGACACGCACCATGCCTGCGCGACGGGCACTCTCAACATGCTCCATCAGAGTGTTGAAGCGGGAGTGAAGCGATTTGTCTATGCAGCTAGCAGCAGCGCCTACGGCGACCAACCGACTTCATCGAAACGCGAAACCGATTTGCCCATGCCGCTCTCTCCCTACGCGGTCGCAAAACTTGCGGGCGAATTTTATTGCCAAGCGTATTTTCATAGTTTCGGTTTGGAGACGGTGGGGATACGTTACTTTAATGTCTTCGGCCCAAGACAAGACCCGGACAGTCCGTATTCCGCAGTCATCCCGCTGTTCGTTAACCGAATCCTATCGAGCAAGAGTCCTATCATCTTTGGTGATGGACTCCAGTCGCGTGACTTTACGTACGTTTCGAATGTCGTGCACGGAAATCTATTGGCTGCCGAACGCCCAAATATAGGTGGTCGCGTTATCAACGTTGCCGACGGAGGCCAAACGACTCTTTTGCAGCTTCTCAAAATTTTGAGCCAGTTGCTCGGCAAGCCAGTTGAGCCCGACTTTCAACCTGCTCGTGCCGGAGATGTTCGCGATAGCCTAGCTGATATCAGTTTGGCTCGCAAACTGCTCGGCTACGAACCCCAAGTTCGGCTCGAAGAAGGTATCAAACGAACGATCGCCTACTATCGCGAAACGACGCGGTGAACCCATTTCAGACAATTCATGATTTTCTACTCCATTCTTATTCTGCTGATCGCCTTATTGCCTGTGCTCATGTTCCTGAAAAATGGAACGCAGTTTTTGCCAGCGTCACGCGATTTGGGTTTGCTCTCCTTGGTAAAGCCATTCCAAGTGAGTGTGTTGATTCCCGCCAGGAATGAAGCCGAAAGTATCCGCCCCGCACTCGATTCCATCTTGTCCTCAGCTCACCCACGATTCGAGGTCTTGGTTTTAGACGACCATTCCGAAGATGCGACGGCCAATATTGTTCAATCGATCGCATCGCGCGACCCGCGAGTCAAGCTATTGCAGTCAAAGGAATTGCCAGAGGGCTGGAACGGCAAGCAACACGCTTGCTGGCAACTTGCGAATGCGGCCAGCTATGATCGGTTGTTGTTTCTCGACGCGGATGTTCGACTTTCGAGCGACGCCATCGGTCGTTGTTTGGCTGAGCAACAGCTACAAAAAGCTCCGCTCGTAAGTGGCTTTCCAATGCAAGAGACCGGCACGTTCGCCGAAAAAATGCTGATCCCGCTCATGCACTACGTGTTGCTAGGCTATTTACCAATCGACCGTATGCGTTCGACACTCGGAGTGGGACTTGCCGCTGGTTGCGGCCAGCTTTTTCTCGCAGAAAAAGAGGCATACCTCCAATCAGGTGGACATGCGGCGATACAGTCCTCGCGCCACGATGGAATTCAATTGCCAAGGGCTTTTCGAACAGCGGGATTCCGCACGGATATATTCGACGCAACGGATATCGCCCGTTGTCGCATGTACACCTCAACGACCCAGGTGTGCAACGGCCTGCTCAAAAATGCGACGGAAGGGATTGCAAACCCAAAGCTCATCGTCCCCTTTTCCATCCTGTTATTGGGAGGTTCGGTGCTGCCGGGTTTGTCTTTGTTGGTTGGCTTGGTTCTCGGCATCGCGTGGTTGCCTCTCACATTGCTGGCCATTGCGTTCTTGATTTCGTTCGTGCCGCGTGTGATTGCGAGCATCCGGTTTAAACAGTCCCCTTTTGGAGCGTTGGTCCACCCAATTGGAACCCTTTGGTTTGTATCCCTTCAATGGGTTGCGTTGTTCCGCAAACAGCTCGGTCTAACAACCAAGTGGCGTGGCCGAATCTAATGGTTGTGCATTGCGGTCAACCGCTTTTCTCGGTAACACAACAGGTCACGCGAGGGGATATTCGAAGCGAACCACTAGTTGGATTGTCCGGATTCACTGAAAGGCGAAAACTGGATGTAGTTGAGGTGGCGATAGATCTCGCTTTGCTCTAAAAGCTCGTCGTGGGTACCGACAGCCGCAATGCGATGTTCATGCAGCACGATAATTTGGTCAGCCGCTCGCAGAGTGGACAGACGTTCCGCCAATACGACCAGCATGGTCGTTGTTGATTTGAGCTGAAGTATGGCATCGAGCGTTTCGGCCTCGGTCGATGCTTTGACGCGCAGCTCAGGTTCTTGTGCCACAATCAACTTAGGCTTTTTAATAAGCCCTCGCGTCAACCCTAACCGGAACAGATGATCGGGAAGGATACGATCTTCGTTGGGTGTAACCAACGTCACCAAACCGTCTGGAAGATTTAGAATCGCCTCGGACACATGCATCCTTTTGGCATAGGACATCAGATCAACCGACGCATCGTGGTCGACGCCAGCCCACAGGTTTTCCTCCAACGTACCATGAACCAATGGACCTCGGGCAGCGACCCACAAAGACGACCTTCGAATGGTGGTCGGATCAACATCGGTGGAATCCAGATCGTCAATCAGAATGCGTCCACTCGCAGGTCGACCAAATCCCAAAATCAGTTCGGCAAACGCGCTCGCTTGTACGGACTCGCTTGCCACAATGGCTGTTAAGTCACCGGATCGTATCGTCGCTGAAATGTCCTCAAGAAGTTTCCGGCCCGAACTATTTCGAATCGTCACATGATCCAAGTCAATTTGAAGAAGCATATCGACAGACTGAGTGCGTTGTAGGCTGCTCTTGTCCAACATGGGTTGTTCAAGGTAGGTAGCGAGTTCGTTCACGGCTTGCTCGGTTGATTTGTACCGTCGATACGCGCGCGAAAACCGATGCATGCCTGCTACCGACAGCACAACCGCTGCACACAATGTGGCAAGCTCACTAAAATGGAGGCTGCTCGGACTGTCCAAAAAGCGAATCGAAATCACAACCATCAAAAAAGCTGCGAGCAAAGTTCCGATGATGAGCATTGTTGGAGATTTCCAAACACCACCATCGGAAAGCTGCAATTGAGATTGTCGATACGTATTCAATTGGCCCTCATAGTTGAGTTTGGTATCTTCTTGATCGTGTACGGATGCAAGCAAAGGCGCCGTTTCGCAAAGGTAGGCAAGCTGCTCGCTCGATTCTCGCGCTCGCTCGAACAAGACGGGGCGTCGCTTGCGACGCGTGACATCCAAGTTGCTAAAAAGCAGCCAAAGTACCAGTGCACAAACCAATGCCAACACCGTGACGGAAAGTTGAATAGAGCATGCTAATGCAATCAGGAGCAACGACTGGACAGGATGCCTTGGAAACACGCGGTACCATTGACTAGCAGCTTCACGCGTTTGAGGAACGTGGATAAACATCATGTCCCTCAAGGCTTCTTGCTGCCCCGACAATCCTTGTCCAATGGCTAACGCGCCGGATTTTTCGAATAGCTTACGTTGCACCTCAACTGCGATCTCCAAGGAAGTGTGCAATGCGGCTCGATAACAAATCAACAATGAGATGCACTCAAGTGCGATCAAGATGACTACTAAAACCACGACGCCTAAAACGCCACGCAGAGCGCTTCCGCCGGTGTTCAGCCAAACCGTAGGCAAGTGAAAAAATGCTCCGACCGTAAGCTGTTCGGGCAAGGGATTCGAAGAATCGCGAGAAAGTCCTTGCTGTCCTTCCAGCAATAACTGAATGAGCACTCCCCCCAGAACAAGCAACAAAGGTACCAGTATGCCTGCGAGGATCCCGAACACCCATACGGCCCACAAAGTTTCCGGAGCCTTGATCTGCCTCATCAATCGCTGCCAAATCTGTGATGACAAAATCTACACTCCCAAAACGCGTCAATCGAGAAGACAAACTTGTGTGCCTTGCACCAAACTCTAGGATATTCCAAGTGCAGTCCGAGTTTGCCCATAATGGGTCCGATTTTAACGATTTTGTGGTTGAAACAACGCTAATCACACGAAGAATCGATGTAGCTTGTAAGAAACATTTCATTTCGGCGTCACGTTGCGAAAAGTCAACCTATGTTTGCTAACCGAAGAAGTTGTTAGCCGCCTTCGATCCTGTGAACTGCACCGGAAAAAACGTAACAACCATTTTGACTCGCACGCTTCCGGACTTGGTGACTACTGAAATGGCAACAACTCAACGCAAAGAAACCAAAGCCAGGATCCTTGTCGCTGACGATGATCGTTGGCTGCTCGAATCGATGGGCGATTGGCTTGCGAGCGAGGGCTACTCGGTCCAAAAGGCTGGCAGCGTCGCGGAAACAACCAAGCTACTGGCCCGCGAATCGTTCGATCTCTTACTGTGCGACGTCCGATTTGACGATGGAGACGGATTGAATTTGCTGCGGAAAGCCAGGAAACGATTCCCCGAGCTGCCGATCCTGATGATGACTGGCTACGCTGGCCCGGACGCTGCTCGAGAGTCGATCGCCGCAGGTGCATTTGAGATGCTCACTAAGCCGATTATCGACGATGAACTTCAGACTGCGATCCAGCGAGCTTTGAAGCAAAAGAGCATCACAGAAGAAAATGCGAGGCTCAAGGAAGCCCTCGACCAACGTTTTCGATTAGAAAGCTTCGTGAGTCACGACCTACGAATGCTCAAAATCTTTGAAATGATCGAAAACGTTGCAGACTCGCGAGCCACGATTTTGATCACCGGCGAAAACGGTACGGGAAAAAGCATGATCGCGCGAGCCATTCACACGAAGTCGACTCGTCGAGATGCGCCGTTCGTTGAAGTTGCCTGCGGCGCTTTACCGGATACTCTGCTTGAAAGTGAACTGTTCGGGCACATGGCCGGTTCCTTCACTGGCGCCACGCAGAACAAAATCGGTAGATTTCAACAGTCCGACAAAGGTTCGATTTTTTTGGACGAGATCGGGACGGCCAGCCAGGCTCTTCAAGTTAAATTGCTCCGCGTGCTTCAAGAACTTCAATTTGAACCACTCGGTGGAACGGAGACAGTGTCGGTCGACGTGAGAGCCATTCTCGCCACAAACGAGAATCTTGAGTCCGCTATAGCCCAGGGTCGATTTCGACGAGATCTGTTCTACCGAATCAACGTCATCCATATTGAGTTACCATCCCTTCGCGAGCGACCCGACGATATTCCGCTGCTTGCTAACCATTTCTTGCGATGTGCATGTACCGAATACTCTCGCGACGTTCAAGGTTTCTCGACATCGGCTATGAATGCCATGCTAACCTACGCGTGGCCAGGAAATATCCGAGAACTGGAAAATGCAATTCAGAGATCTGTTTTGCTAACCAAATCCAAAAATATTGACATCGACGTCTTGCCCCCCTCGATTCATGGTCGCGGACACACGACAGTTCAGCCAACGCACTCAAACGAAATCCATTCTTTTTCCTCGCTCTCTTCGATCTCACCCAACGATTCGTTCGGGAAAAAACGACTGTCCACTGCAAATCCAACGTTGAGCGAAGCGTTGGAAGGCCCGGAACGCTGCATCATTTTGCAAGTGCTCAAGGCAAACGATTGGAACCGAAACATCACTGCAGACCAACTAGGAATCAATCGAACCACGCTCTACAAAAAGATGAAGAAACTGGGAATCGAAACCTTGGCCTAGGATCGTTCAACAAACAGGTTCGAGAGTGACTCATATGCAGTTGCCACCCATTGACGGGTAACTTTACACACCTTCCGAGCGCGGTAGCGAATCGAGACAAGCCGGTTTATACTGGTCGTCACCACACAACTACCGCTTTTCGAAACACCTATGTCGACGTATTTAGTCATCACAAGGGGACGCGAGCAGGATGTTCGTTACTCGCTAGATAAGACACAAGACAATAAAATGGGACGCGGGCTGGAATGCCAAGTCCAGCTCAATGACCCTCTGTCCTCGCGCGTTCACGCCAAGCTCTTTTTCAAAGATTCGCAATGGCATGTTTCGGACGCCGGCTCACGCAACGGAACGTTGCTCAACGGTTCCAAGATCGATGTTGCGATTTTAGCTAGCGGCAACAAAATACGAATCGGCAACACCGAACTCGAGTTTGTCGACGATACGATCACCGAAGACTTGACGATCGAACGAATCAATCTGTCCCACGACCTTCGCGGTGATAAACTTGGGGCCGTTGCGGATGGTTCGGCCTCCGGCATGTCGGCTTTTTTGTCTCTGCGGAAAGCGGGACGATCGGAGGATCTTTCCGACCTACATCAATTATCCATTCGCTGCATAACGCTATCGACTCCCGAACAAGTGAGCGAATTGGCCATCGATGTACTTCGTAATCGCACACAAGCAACATTCGTTGCATTGTTGTTTGCAGACAACGATGGAAAACTCATCGTTCAACGAAAATACCCCAATACAAATGATGGTCGAGCTCTGTTAAGCGACAAGTTGACCGAAATGGTGTGCAAACAGGCGACCGCCGTCTGGGTCAAAAATGAGACTCGCCAGATCGGCGACACGCCGCTGCGCCACTATGCAGACGCGATCTGCGTTCCGCTGCTGAATGAGGGCAACACGATCGGCGTCATTCATCTGTACCGTGAAAAAGAAGTCTTCGAAAAGCACTCATTCGACTTCACCATTGCAGCGGCAAGTTTCATTGCGGCATCGCTCGTCCGCGCGCGCAATGAGTCGTCACTGCGCATCAAAAACGAACGGCTTCAAGACAAAAATGCAGACTTCGACGAGCTGCTCGGCGAGAGTCGACCGATGGTTGAACTCAAAGAGCGCATCGTTCGAGTCGCCAAGGCATCGGGCAGCATTCTCATTCGGGGCGAGAGCGGTTCGGGCAAAGAACTCGTCGCCAGAGCGATCCATCGAGCCAGCATGCGAGCGGACCGCCCTATGCTGAGTGTCAATTGTGCTGCCATGCCAAGCGAACTGATGGAAAGCCAATTGTTTGGGCACGTCAAGGGTGCCTTCACGGGAGCGGACAAGGATCATGTGGGCTGGTTTCAACAAGCCCATGGCGGAACTCTGTTTCTCGATGAGATCGGCGAGATGACATTGGCCGGTCAAGCCAAACTATTGCGGATTCTCGAGGGACATCCATTTTTGCCAGTAGGGGGGCGGAAAGAAGTGCGAGTGGATGTGCGCGTCCTAACAGCCACCAATCGTGATTTGAGCGAGTTTGTTTCCGACAAGCGTTTTCGAGAGGATCTTTACTATCGTTTGTCCGTCTTCGAAATCAACGTGCCGCCGCTCCGACAACGAGGGGATGATATCGGATTACTTGTCGACCATTTCTTGGAGCACTTCGGTCGACAACATGGTCGGATGCAATTGAAGCTCAGCGATGCGGCTAGAAAACGCATGCTCGAATACAGTTGGCCAGGAAATGTGCGTCAATTGCGCAATTTGATCGATAGTGCTGTCGTCCTGGCGACTGGAGACGAAATTCGTGCGACGGACATCACGCTGCATGAATCCAAAACGGAAATTTTCGACACGCTCAACATTGAGCAATGGGAGCAGCGGCTGATTCAAGAGGCCCTGCGACGAACCAAGGCGAACATGCCAGAGGCGGCCGAGTTGCTCGGAATCTCGCGAGCCACTTTGTACCGAAAACTTGAGACCTTCGGAATCAGCAAAGACGACTTTTCTTAGGTTTCCCCCAACATCGGGGGAGCGGGGGCCGTCTTGCTTTCTTTATTGGAATTGCTTGCAGTTTCATCGGGAGTGCGAGGCTCCACCCCTGTAAACATGTTTTCCTCGACTTTTCCCAATCCATTCTTTGCTTGGGAGGGTGAGGCTCCTGCCGAACCATTGCGTCGTAAGCTCGGCAGGAGCCTCGCTCTCCCAATTTTTACCAATGATTTGTTGGTCCAAAAGCGAGGCGACCTCGGAGGAGGCACCGAAACGGCAAGATCGCTACAAGAGGTACTTCCTACGCACTCGGAGAATTTTGACGGCACTTTTCCCCAGGTCCTCCTTTATTCCGCACGAAGCTTGGCCCACAGTATTTTGGCTCGTTTCATCGCGGAATCACCGTATCGAGTCGCAATTGGCGGCAAACAACAAACCGTTCCGTCAGCGGTGGCAGTCTAAGCGATGCAAGAAACCCATTCGAAATCGCGAACCATGTGGCTTATGTTCTGTGCCTTTCTAGCCATCTTTGGTTCGTATTTGTTTTTCGCTCCTAACTACGATTGGACGCAGCAATCCTCCGACACGCCCTATGGTGCGGATTTCTTGCAAGAGTGGGTAGGGGCAAGAATGGTGGTCACGGGCAACGTCTCGCACCTCTACGACGTCGACATGTTTCGTGCATGGCAACATGATTCTCGCATCGTGGGCTTTGAGTGGCCCTCGGACCAATATTTTCCACCGGTCTATCCGCCGCCGCACTATGTTTTGTTTAGCCCTTTGGCTTGTATTCCTTATCGATGGGCGGCTTTGGTCTGGCTGGCGTCCTTGATCGTCGCAGCACTCGGATCGGCAAAACTGATCGTGGATAGCGCCATGCATCATGCAGCCAATCTTGGTGCCGATGAAGGGCACGAGACGAAAGCCAAAACGGAGTATCTTTGGATCGCAATGCTACTCTTCCCTTCGCTTTTGTTTTCCATCACGCTTGGCCAAAAGAGCGTCTATTGGCTGCTCATCGTCTGTATGACTTGGCGTTTTTTGCAGTCGCATCGGGATTACTCGGCCGGCATGGTTTTCGGCTTACTTTCGATCAAGCCAACGTTATTCTTTTTGTTTCCTATCGTCATGCTTCGAAACATGCGATGGCGATTCTTCGTCGGTTCCAGTCTGAGTGTCTGCACAATCTGGGGTGCTACGGCATGCTTCGTCCCAATGGATACTTGGATCGCATTTGTTGGGAGTGGGCTTCAATCGGTCGGGAGCTATGCCGAGAATTCCGGTTATCGCCTGGACTGGTCCTGCAATCTCATGACCATGGCTTACAGCGTACCGGCCGAGGCCATGCAGTGGTGCAAATGGGCCATTTGTTTGCCGCTCGCCATTTACTTGCTGTATTGCGTGTTCGAGGACAAGTCCTACTCGGTCGAATCGCCGGAGAAAGCCTTGATGCTACTCGCGACAACGCTCCTGATCAGCCCACATACGTACCACTACGATCTCTGTGTACTGCTGTTGCCCATCTTGTGGTTGGTGGCCACGGCGCCCAAATACGGCTTCGCATATTACGGAATGTTGGCAGTAGGCTTAGCGGTCGCTCCCCAAATGCAAGAATATTTCCAAATTCCTATCGTCCCAATCTTGCTGATTGGAATCGTTTGCGAACTCAGGTTGCGAGGCTTGATCCCTTCGCTGAATCCAGTTCGCGAAGTTGAGCCAAAGATTTCAAGCTCTTTGTTTTAGACGTTGCAAAATCAGGACCGCCGATACTTCGACGCTAACAACAAAAGGAGAATCGATAGGCTGACGATTCCTACGCTGCGTACGGTTCCCGATTTGAAAACGATCGCGCCATTGATTGCGATGAAGATCAAGAACGCGTAAACAAGACGACCATATAACTTTGGGAATTGTTCATACTTGGTCGGCATCGCAATCCTTAGAACGGCATCGAACAGCCAGATAGCGACGAAGGCGTAGTTTACGTAAAGGCCAGCCCCGAATCGGAAGCCGAGAAGTTCTTCCGTTTGTTGCGCCGTCGATTCAAGGGCTTCGGCTTGACTTGAATGGTGAAAGGCGATCAACGCACCCAGACTGTGACACAAAGACAGAATGGCACCTAGCAACCAGAGACTGGCCCACGCCGGGTTTGTTTTCTTTTTCCCCAGAATTTCAGCGGCTAATACCAAGACCAGCAACAGCATCGCGATGCGAATGGCCCACAATGAGGCGGTTTGCAAGGCATTTTCGGGGAGTTCAGTTGTGACGACCAGCAGGCAATTCATACGATTGGGCAGAAAATCAACATGCTTTCGGGGCTTCCAGGTCTATCGCCTGGAATGTATAAAACGATGCCACTCACTAGTTTCCTTTGAACGCATTCATTCCGAAAGGCCCCAACGCGATGGCTGACTCGACCAAACGAGCGGACGACGTCTTCGATATCGATCGTATTCGCAAGTTGATCCAGTTAATGAAGGAATACGAGCTTGGCGAAATCGACCTTCGCCAGGAAAACCAAAGGATTAGGCTGTGCGGCGTTGGCCAGGGGCAACCAGTCTTTGCGAGCGCCCCGCCAATGGCCCAAATACCCGCGGCCCCTGCGCCCGCCCCCGCCATTGCACCCGTCGCGGCGGCCGCTCCCGCAGTGGAAGCCGATGGCCCCCATATTGCATTCATCAAGTCACCGATGGTGGGTACGTATTATTCCAAAGCAAACCCGACGTCCAAGAACTTTGTCGAGGTTGGTTCTACCGTGCAAAACGACACAGTGATTTGCATTATCGAAGCCATGAAGGTCTTTAACGAAATCCCAGCAGAAACGCGAGGCAAGGTGATCCAAGTGCTTGTCAAGAATGAGGAAGCTGTTGATTTCGGCAAGCCTCTCTTCAAAATCGACACACGAGGATAGAGCACATGTTTAGTCGTATTCTTATCGCCAATCGCGGCGAGATAGCTCTCCGTGTCATTCGAGCGTGCAAAGAGCTAGGCATCGAAACGGTCGCCATCTTCAGTGAGGCGGATCGGGGCTCGCAATACTTGGACCTGGCAGATCAAGCGATTTGCATTGGTCCAGCCAAATCGATGGAAAGCTACCTCCGGTTTGATCGCGTCATCGCTGCTGCCGAAATCGGAAATGCCGACGCCATCCACCCGGGATACGGTTTTTTGGCGGAAAACGCCGAGTTCAACGAAGTGTGTCGTAGTTGCAATTTCGAGTTTATCGGCCCCTCTCCCGAAGCCATGCAGAAACTTGGCGATAAGAATGCGGCTCGCGAAATGGCCGTGGCGGCTGGCGTGCCGGTCGTGCCAGGTAGCGATGGATTGCTTGAATCCGAATCCGACGCGCTCGCTGCGGCTCGCAAAATCGGTTTCCCGGTTTTGATTAAGGCTACAGCCGGCGGCGGCGGCAAAGGAATGCGAGTTGCGCTAGACGAAGCGTCGTTGCAAACATCCCTTCTGCAAGCACAAACCGAAGCCAAAGCTGCGTTTGGTAACGGAGGCGTCTACCTGGAACGCTACGTGGATCGTCCGAGGCACGTCGAAGTGCAGATCATCGCGGATCAACATGGAAACGTAGTCCATTTGCACGAACGAGACTGTTCGGTTCAACGAAGGCATCAAAAACTGATCGAAGAGAGTCCCTCACCGAGGCTGCCCGAATCCACTCGTAAAGCAATGTGCGATGCGGCTGTACGACTGATCCGGCAAGCCAATTACTTCAATGCAGCCACAGTGGAATTTATTGTGGACCAAAACGATCAGTTCTATTTCATCGAGGTCAATGCCCGAATCCAGGTTGAGCATCCCGTGAGCGAAATGATCTCGGGAGTGGACCTGATCAAGTCACAAATCTTGGTCGCTGCAAACCAACCTTTGACGTTTTCCCAGTCCGATATCAAGCCCTATGGCGCAGCGATCGAGTGCCGTATCAATGCGGAGGATCCCGACAAGAACTTTCAGCCTTGCCCAGGTCGCATTGAAAAAATGTTTATTCCAGGAGGATTGGGCGTTCGCGTCGATTCACACGCGCACGCAGGCTACAGCGTGCCACCCTATTATGATTCGATGATCGCGAAAATCATTGTTCATAAACCAACGCGTGATCAAGCCATCGAATGCATGCTGAGAAGCCTCAGTGAGCTTCGCATTACCGGGATCAAAACAACCGCAAGCTTCCACCAAACGGTGTTGAAGCAACCCGAGTTTGCTGCCGGCACCGTCGACACCAAGTGGGTCGAACGCGAACTCTTGCCTCGCCTGAAAGTTTAATCTAAGAGCGATCCGAATCAGGTTTTCATGGGCTTTGCCTACCAAATTCATTTCTTGGGAGGGTGAGGCTCCTGCCGAACCATTGCGTCGTAAGCTCGGCAGGAGCCTCGCCCTCCCATTTTTCCCAATCTCCAAAGCTCTCCTTCGACCTTGGATCGTCTACCTGTAATACGTCGAACTTGTGGGTGCCTGATAGCGCTGCCAGGTTCCTGAGCTAACTCCGGTGTTGGATTGCGGATTGGAGTAGGTTCCCGTTCTTAAACCGTTCCCGTAGGGATTCGCGTTGTTTGCTGTCGGTACGCCGTACCCTGTGCTGTACGAGGAATTCGGAAGGTATTGGGGCTGCGAACCATTGGAAGAAGCCCCATAGCCGTTCGCATTGGTTGCTTGATTCGGATAACCATATGGGTTGGCTATCGTCGACTGGGCCATATGCGCTGACTGGTTGTTAGGGTTCGCTGCGGTCGAGAAAGTGGGTGAGTAAGCCCCGTTGCTCGAAGGTTGCATTTGGCTATAAGCGGATTGGGCATACGGTTGCTGCTGCGGGGCATAATTGGGTTGCGCCAAATTCTGCGGATAAGAGCTTGCGGGACCATTGAACTGGACCGGGTTGGTTTGGTTAGGAACATAGTTTTGCGCTGGATAATTTTGCGCTGCGTACTGAGGCGTCCCGTAGGATGGAGCCGATGACCCGTAGGATGGAGCCGATGAATAGTGTGGCGCGGCGTAGCCAGGTTGAACGTAAGCCGAGGATAAAACTTGAGATCCATTGACAGGCGCGGGCGCCCATCCGTTGGGTGTGCTGATGGGTCCGGATTGCGGTTGTGTCATTAACGAGGCAAGCTGGAACGCGGCCCAGTCTCGATAGAAATCCAGCGACTGAGGTTGAGTGGAAGGGTAGTTTTGATCCGCGTAGCTGGCTGTCTTTGCTTTAAAGCCGGTAAACAAACTTGTAAATAAGCTTGGTTGAAGGCCGAGCAGACCTAGAGCCATAAAGCCAAGTTCTGCCCAGTAGAATCGAGATTGCCGTTTCTGGCGTCCAAATACTGCCATCGCCGTGAAGTCCTTCCAGCCCTGGTGCGACCGTCATGTTTGGGCCGTCAAAGGTGACCCCCAAACAAAACACTGCTCGACCAACCGATCGATGCTACACGGACACCTATCAAAAAAGAAAGATCAATTTCAAGTTTGTTTTTTCGAGGGCTGCATGACAGGAATCGCCGAATCGTAGCCCAGGGCCGCAACGCATTTCGCCCCGAATGGCAACAACGGGGCAGCAACGTATTTCGCCCCGAATGGCAACAACGGGGCAGCAACGTATTTCGCCCCGAATGGGGCAGCAACATTTTAGCCCAGGGCAGAGTGCAGCGACGGAACGTCGCGAAGCGCCGCCCTGGGTACTGCAAAGCGCCCAATCGTCGCCCTGAAAGGGCAAAACAGAATGCGTCCGTCAACGATAGATGCATGATGTGGCCCCTTCAGGGCAATCTGCCTTGTGTGGGATGTAGACCCAGGGCGGCGCTTCGCTTTGCCCTGGGCTGCAATATTTAAGCCCGTTGGGCTATCAATCCTTTCGCCCCGAATGGGCAGCAACGCTCTTTGTCCCTCATCCCCAGCCCTCTACACCCTTTTTTATTCGGTGGTGCGCCCAAACGCGATTTGTCCGTACAATGCTAGCCCTATGAATGCTCCATCAAGTCCACCTATCGATCGTGATACAATAGCCGCCGAGTACTTCGAGCGACTAATCTTCACTCCCTATCCCGTCCAAGAGGAAGCTCTCTATGCTTGGTTCTCGTGCGAACAAGGGGTCCTCGTTTGCGCTCCGACCGGCACCGGTAAAACGCTGATCGCGGAGTCCGCCATTTATGAGGCGCTTCGAACGGGCAAGCAGTGCTACTACACGACTCCGCTCATTGCACTCACCGACCAAAAACTCACCGAGATTCAGGAAGCGGCTGTACGATGGGGATTTCCCGCTTCCAGTATCGGCCTTGTCACGGGCAATCGACGCGTCAATCCAGATGCTCCCGTATTAGTCGTTGTGGCCGAAATTTTGCTCAATCGTTTGATGCAGGATCCCGATTCCTTCGCGTCGGTATCCTCCGTTGTGATGGATGAGTTCCACTCGTTCAATGATCCAGAAAGAGGCATTGTGTGGGAACTCAGCCTTGGTATGCTGCCGCGTCATACGAGGATCATGTTGCTATCGGCAACGATTGGTAACAGCGTCGAATTTTGTAGTTGGTTGATGCGAGCGCATGGACGCAGCCTCGAATTGGTTCAGAGTTCGGACCGAAAAGTGCCATTGCAATTTGAGTGGGTGGATGATGCCTATCTGGATGAGCACTTGGAACGCATTGCCGAAGGGGACGAGGCCAAACGTCGAACGCCTGGTTTGGTCTTTTGTTTTAACCGCGATCAATGCTGGCAAGTTGCTGAGTTGCTCAAAGGGAAAAAGTTGATCGACAAAGAACGTCAAGCATTTCTCACCAAGCGACTTGAGGCGTTCGACTTTACGCAGGGTGCGGGGCCCAAACTGAAACAGATCTTGATTCGAGGTGTGGGGGTCCATCACGCGGGCCTTATGCCCCGATACCGCCGAATTGTCGAGCAATTGTTCCAAGAGAAGTTGCTTAGTATTACGGTATGCACCGAAACGCTCTCGGCTGGCATCAACCTCCCCGCTCGAAGTGTCATTTTGCCGAGCATGGTCAAAGGCCCCTTCGGCAAGAAGAAAATTATCGAGCCAAGTTCCGCTCAGCAAATCTTCGGCCGAGCCGGCAGACCGCAATTCGACGCGAAGGGTTTCGTCTACGTTTTGGCTCACGAAGATGATGTCAAGTATTTGAGATGGCGAAAGCAATACGACTTGATCCCCGAGGACACCAAGGACCCAAACTTGCTCCGGGCGAAAAAGCAATTGAAGAAGAAGATGCCGACCAAGCGAGCGGGTGAAACCTATTGGACCCGCGAGCAGTTTGAAAAACTTTGTCTTGCTCCTGCGGCACGGCTCGCTAGCAAAGGGCTGCTCCCTTGGCGACTACTGGCCTATGTGTTGCTCAACGATTCGAATGTCCAGCCGTTGCGAGATTTGGTTGGCAGGCGATTGCTTCCCAACAATGAAATCGCTCAGGCACAACGCGATTTGAACCAAATGCTCATCACGCTATGGACCGCCGGGTTTGTCAACTTGCATCCAAGGCCAGCGCCTTCGGTCGAAGTGGCCCGCAAGGAAATTGCGGAAAAGGAAAAAGCCAATGCAGTTCCTGAGCGTAAGCCCTGGATTGCGTACTCGGTACAACCCGCCAGCCAAGCCGGAACCGCTTCGCCGAATGAATCACTCGAAACGGGCGACGACGAGGACGACTCCGAAGCGTCTGCGGCAGAAATGGCACAAATTATCGCCAATGAGCAAGCCGGACGCGGGTACGATTTGGATACCTATCGGCCCGATCGTGCAGAACCGACCGACCGATTGGAACTTGTTTCGCAACTCCGGAGCATGAATCCACTTTACGGACTTTTCATGATCAATCTCCTCCAGTATGCCAACGAAGCCGAACGGATTCAAGCCTTGGAGAGCGTTCTCGAACTTCCTGCCAACATTTCTAAATTGGTGCAGGTTCCATCGCTGGAGGTAATGCCGTTCGGCCCGCTTGCGACGGAAATCTTGCATCCAAAACTGCTTGAACTCGGACTGGCAGGCGCTTCGGAGTTGACGGGTCAATGGCCGGACGAGGAAGAGGAGCCAGACGCAGAAACATTAGCGGCAACGGCAGGCGGGACAACGCGTTCGCGTTATAGCGATGATCGATTCAGGCCGCCGCCGCCCCGACCAATCTCGTTGGCAGAAAAGATGCGGCGGCTATTCAATTATGACTTCCCCCGTGTTCACGATGTTTACACACGTGGTGTTTGGGTGGTCGGTGAATTGCTTGAGTTCAACTGCGAGTTTCACAAGTACATCGCGGCTCGCGGTTTTCAGAAGCAAGAAGGGATGTTGTTTCGGCATGTGCTCCGATTCATTCTGCTCGTCGAAGAAATCAGCCAGATTGCTCCAGAAAACAGTACGCCGGAAACATGGGAAGTGCCGCTCGATGCCTTGGTCGAACGGCTCACCGAATGCTGCCGTAAAGTCGATCCCGAAAGCACTGACGAAGTGCTTCAAGACGACCGAGAAAAGCCGGTTCGATTGCGCTCGGACTCCAAGTAGTAGTCTCGATTGGCAAGCTCGACCGATGCTGGCTGATCGATGACGAGCGTGACATTGGGGTGAAGTTGCAAGACGCTTGCAGGTACCGATGCGGTGATAGGCCCTTCGACGGTATTGCGAATCGCACGTGATTTGCTCGCGCCTGTCGCCATCAGCAAAATCGATTGGCTTTCGAGAATCGTTTGAATTCCCATGGTCAGGGCGGTTCGCGGAACATGGTCCGCGTGGTCGAAGTAACGAGCGTTGTCATCGCGAGTTCGCTGTGTCAACGTCTTCACCCGAGTTCGCGAGCCTAGCGAAGATCCAATTTCGTTGAATCCGATGTGCGCATCGGAACCAATACCGAGTATCTGCAACTCGATGCCACCCGCTTGCTCGATTTTTCGTTCAAACTGGATTGCGCTCTGATTAAGATCTACGTTCCACGTTTCGGGGACGTGCGTACGTGTTAAGTCGATGTCGACATGCGAGAATAGATTTTCAAGCATGTAATAGTGGTAGCTTTGCGGGCGGGACGGCTCAACACCAACGTACTCATCCAGGTTGAAAGTCTCCACATTTTGGAAGGAGACCTCCCCGTTGGTGCAACGGCGGATGAGTTCGCGATAGAGTCCCAACGGAGTTCCGCCGGTTGCTAGCCCCAGAACTGCTGGCGCACTGCGTTGAGTTTGGTTTTTGATCACTTCGCATACCATGTCGGCCGCGAAGTTCGTCACTTGATCAGAAGAGTCTAGAATCACAACTCGCAAAATTCAATTTCCTATCGTAGAGCAGTGGGCGAACAAACACTTAAGCACTTTATCCGAGTCTAGCCATGCTTGCCAGTGTGGGCAGTTGTTCTTGGTTCTTGGTTCTTGGTTCTTGGTTCTTAGTTCTTAGTTCTTAGTTAGGCTAGCCGTCCCGACTGCCGACTGACAATTACCAATAGATTCTTGCTCCCTTCTCCCCGGTACTCCGGGGAGAAGGGCTGGGGATGAGGGGCTGAGTGCATTGGAATCGCCGTTGTATCCTGGGGATGATACGTGGTTCGCCCCTCACCCTCCTACCCCCTCTCCCCGGAGTATAGAGACTGCTGATTTAGTGGATTTGCCGCAGTCAAAGGCTCTATCACAACCCGAAGCGTTAGCGAGGGGCAGACCATCCCTCGCTCACGCGTCGGGTTGGGATTAATGCGGATTAAATCAGCAGTCTCGAGTACCGGGGCGAGGGGAGGAAATTCTCAGGGGGTGGCCAACAAATGACAACTGACAAATGACAACTGACAATGCCTAAATCAAGCTGCTTTGTTATGCACTCTGTCCGAGTCGGTCCGAAGCGTACGATACGTGTTTAAGCAGTGCGTCATTAATTGCTTGCTGCTCTCCGTCCAAGTTGTGGGCCTACGTGTTGGAAGTTGAATGGCAGGCATGTCCGCAATCAATTCCCATTTCTCAATTTCGGTTGCGAGCGAACTTGGCGATTCCAAGTCAAAATAGACACAATCGGTTTTTCCTACTTCCCGATGGATCGGCGTGTTGCTGGCAAATGTTCGTTTCCCAAACCAAAGGGATTCGACGATCGGTAGCCCAAAGCCCTCGACGATCGACGGAAAAATAACTCCTCGACAAGTCTGGTAGCAATGTTGAAGTTCTGAGTCCTGGATGTCATAAAATGCGAACAGTTGCTTGTTCAAGGCCGGATGATTTCGAATTCGCTGAATCACATCCTCGCACAGCGATCCAACTCGACCTATCAGACACAACCGTACGTCCGAGCGATCTCTCCAAAGTAGATCGAAAGCATCGAGCAAGTAATGGTGATTCTTGCGTGGATCGAAGGTCGCGACCATCAAGTAAGGGTTCTTTTGGTTTCGTACTGCAGCTTCCGCCGAAAAGAGATCAAGTACAGCTGGCCGCACTTCCCCTTGGACCAAGCTCAGTTCGGCCCCTAATGTAAAATGTTGGACTTCTGCCGGAACACGTTTGAATTGACAACGATGATCGCGGATATAGGCCTCGACATCTTCTTGAACGGTGCGCGATATCGCAACGATCAAATCGGAATGCTCAATGGCCTGATGAAGGTAGCGTCGGAATCCTTCTTTGCGTTTGGTACCCACATACTGAGGGTGCGTTAACGGGATCAGGTCGTAAATCAACGTCGCAATGGTTGCACCTTGCGCGCGTGCCGCTGCGGAGGCTTTCCAAACACCGCGTTTTGTCCAGTAAGCGTCTGGCAACAGAAACAAATCCTCGGTCGTTGGAACGACAGCACGGGAATGGAAACGTAGATTTCGGCGAATCCAAGAGTCGTACAAATTGTGCGGCACTTTGAACAAACCCAAGTGACCCGCCTCTGGCAGTAACCACTTCCTCAATTTACGTGAGTTCAAACTTTTGCAAATGCGTTCGGCAAGCCTCAAATACCAGCTCGGCAGTTTTCTTCGGACGTTCGCCTCAAGCGAAGCGATATGCGTGAACTGTTCTTCAACCTGATTTTCAATGCGAAAAAATTGGCCGGCATGGTGTGTCACCGGCTGAGGGACTGGGAGACCGTCGGACGCACACGAAAGCCCAAATTCAGCAAGCAGGCTTCGTACAACCCTTTCAATTCCCGAATTCTTGCCCGACGCGCAAGTGTGCGAAGCATCGACGAAGATCCTATCAGGAAGGGGGTGAGCAAACGTTTTTCGAATTTTCGAAGTCATTTTCCCATTGGCTCTGTGTCGTCAGTCGATGGATCTCATTGGCGCAGATTCACTACGCGCTCCTTCGCTTATCGCAGAATGAGCGAAGCAAAGTCAAGATCGATGAGTGCAGCGTACGCTCGCTCGACATCGTCGCCTTTTGCTCCGCAAAAGAAACGTGATTGCCGAGTTCTTTTGCGGAGAGGCTGTGAACTTTTGGATCGACTACTTTTTGGCGACAGTTTGGCAAACCGACGCGTAACGGCTTGTTGCTTTAATGGTACGACGGACTTCCTAGTCCGTCGAATTCCCCATTGACGGACTTGGAAGTCCGTCTTACCTCCCTTACCCAATAACGACTTCACTAAATCAACAAGCCGGTAAGCGAGGGGCCGACTTCAATCCCTCGCTCACGGGCACGGGTTACCATAGCCTATCCGATGGAGAACGCATCTTTCGCGGAGAAACTATGTAGGGTTGCATCAAGAAAAAAATCCGGCACACTCGTTGGGAATACCAAATTACTTCATTCTCCAACGAGGGCCGAATTATGTCTAAGGTTATCATGGTTGGTTGCGATTTGCACGACCG
>CAMCMB010000036.1 GCA_945875845.1 Pirellula staleyi DSM 6068 | reverse complement strand
CGCTTTACACGCGAACGAGTTTACTGATCTACGGGCTAACCCTCGTAAGATCGAATAGCAGCTTGCGGCGTACGACGGAAAATTTACCAACAATTGTCCCGACCACCCTTGACACAAAACAATACATAGCAGCGAAAGGCGACGATAATAAAATCACAGCCTCGTCGCAGATCGTGGCACATGCGATTATGGGTTGACGGACCCGTGGGATAAACCCAGCGGCATTCATGCCATATCGTCAGTCCACTTCCGATTCTGTCAACAATTGACGATATGCCGTCCGAGCATGATCGTAGGCGGAACGAGCATCCTCCATTTCGTCTGCCTTGTACGTTCGCTCCTTGGATTTCCAACACCGTTCGACGCCATCCAGGCACCACTGTGCACTGCGTCGACTGGCGCGAATCGGTTGACCCTTGACCATGACGAATACCGGGTTGGTGTGCGATGAGAATGCGATCCGAAGAGCCACCCAACTGCTGCGATCGATCTTGACGTCGTCGAACACCAAGTCTTGAGTTGTTCCATCGGCAGTAATCTCTTTTGAGGCAACGGGGGAGGCATTGACGATCAATTCTACTTTCACATTGCGCGTGTTCGGAATGCGCGATCTTTCGAGATTCCAGGATCCGAGCCCTCGGCGATCAGCGGTACTGCCCGGAGTTTCAGGCAGAAAGGCCGATACTTTCGCTGTCGCTTTGATCGCGCCGGAGTCGGTGAGTCGAATTTCGCTGCCGTTTTCGCCAACACCGAGCCCATTGACTTGGAATTCCATGAGGTGACTGCGCCCATCGGACACGTAGTTGCGTCCCTGCCGGATCCCCTCACACCAAGCGTCATAGTCAAGTTTGCCGACGAGTTTCACATACGATCGGCCGAGGCCGACGCGTTCGCCCGTGATGCATGGGAAATCCGTTTCGCCGCTGGCACGGACCCGGTAGCCAACGTTGAGCGAATGGTACCACATGTTCAACTCCGAGTAGTAATTCGTATCGACCGTGGAGATGAAGTCAACGGCTGGCGTCATCTTGCCGTCTGGCCCTTCGACCATGTGGGTGATGTCCACAATGAACTCGTTTGCTCCAATGCCGTTGTAGGGTGGGATTTCGTAATTTGGAAGTTCCTGTTTGCGAACATCGAGTCCGTTGCCGCTATGGGCTGGACCGCAAACCGCCCCCTGCTTCTTGGCCCATCGAAGCGTATTGAGTCCAAGCGTTGGCCAATGGTGCTTGGATTCGCCACCCGGATACATCTGGTCTTTCAAACGCAAAAGGCATAAGTGTCCCGATTGATGCGAGCCGAAACCTGAGACCTCAATATCGTAGCGCAGCAGATACGGGTAAGTGGAAACGGCGTCGTCCTTGCCCGAAAAGAACTGCTTCTGATAATCGAAACAGGGCCCCCAGGTGAGATTGCAGCCTACCTTTAAGTCTTCGCCTAGAATCTGTCGGAGCATGTCCGATGCATGAACACCTTCGCTGGGGTTCGTGTAATGCGCGCATCCAGCCGCATGGATGTGATGATCACCCGACCACCATGACAATTTGGCTGGATCCACCCAACGTTTCAAGTCGATACGGACAGTGCTGGGTTGATCCCCGACTTGAAAGGTAGTCCGACCGATCAGGTATTCTGGACCACGCGAGTATTCCAGAGTGTATTCACCCGCTGGAAGCAACACCGTTTCGCCACTTTGACGATAAACCTGAGGGTGGAAAAAGAAATCGGGTGCAAGGCGCTTGGACTGTGAGGGATAAACGTTGGAGAGCTTATCGCGGATGGTCAAGCCAGCCGTCGCGGGTTGTCCATTCTCATCCCGAATATCAAATGCAACATCAACAGACGCAGACGCATTGAAGACGATACTGGTCTCGGAGCGGAAACCAACATCCTGAGTTCCTTGGCCCACGTCAAAGGAGATGTTTGCAGCTCGTTTGCCGTTGTCGCGACTATAAATCTGGATGATACGATACTCGAGTTCCAAGCCTGACAGAGATTCTCGCATGGGCCGACCGTTGAACATCTTGACCTCGCACCAGCGGTCGCGAATCTCGGCTTGGCTGATCTTGTCCTTTGGCTCGGGGTATTGATTACGATAGACGTCTCCGGCCTGGGGACTCGAGACTTTTAACTCGGCAGTGACGCCTGCCTCGTTGTGAACTTTCACAAGAAACTGAGACCATCCCTGCTCGACCAAAGTGGGTTTGGCAGGTCCGGGAGCCACTTTGACTCTGGACTCGGGATTGATGTTGACCGACAACAGACAGAGTTTGTCCAACACAGCTTGAACGCCGGCGACGAGTTTCGCGCCGTCATCTTGCTTCAAGGCTTCTTCTAACGCAAGCCGTTCACTTGGCTGGAGCGGTGCACCGGTAAAATCGAGGGCCTCGATCATTTGCTTGGCGTGAACCGAAACCGGCTGGGCTGCAACCGCGCTGACCAAAGGAAGCTTGCTTCCTTGAGCGAGACTTAGCGAACTTCGAGAGGCCAATAGAATTAAGCAGAGAGAAAGACTCGCTACCAAAGCACGGACATTCAATATCATGATCAATCGCAGCCTGTTCGATCGTGGAACCAACGAAACCGACAAAAACTTATTGCTAGGCGAGCGGCAGACTGTAACCTACCAATCATAACCCGATACGTAAGTGAGGGACTTGCGAAATTGTCCCTCGCTTACCGGCTTGTTGCTTTAATGGTACGACGGACTTCCAAGTCCGTCGAACTCCCTGTTGACGGACTTGGAAGTCCGTCATACCGCCCTTAACCAATAAGGACTTCACTAAATCAACAAGCCCGTAAGTGAGGGACTTGCGAAATGGTCCCTCGCTTACGCTTCGGTTTTGGACCCTGCAATCTGCCGCTCGGCGTAGGACGGAATCGATTATAGCGAAAGCGCGGCGCGAAAGCTCGCGAATGGACCTCAATCTTGTGACTGAGGGCTGCACACAAGTTCCTTGAATGTCTAGCGAATCGACTAATGCAAGGTTTGAGCGAACGCGCTATCCAAATTTCGTATTGCAATTAGCTCGACTACGTCTGCAAAATCCTTGTGCTTCCGCTGCACGCAGCTAGGGCCGCTCGCGATCTTCATCTCAATCAACCGCGAAAGTTTCAGAACAGACGGCCCTTTTCGCTCTTCGATGTTCGGCTCACCCGTCGGTTCCTGGATTGTTGCCTCCGATTTTTTACCTGCTTTGGAAGTTTTGGCTTTGGAATTTTTGGGATCGTTGATCGCGACTACCTAGCACTGCAACGAGCGCGCTCGTGCCACGCGAGGGTAACACGACGGAGAACGCATTCTTTTGCGGAGCGAAAGGCGACGCAAACGGCTTCACCGGTTAATCTTCGAGGCTAGGGAGTCGTGGCGGTTGTCGCCGGTGCGGCAACCGCCGCAGGCACTTCCGCTGCTTCGGTAGCAGGAGTTACCACGTCGCCACCCAGTGGCTTGCGAGGCAGCTTGTCCTTCAACATGGCTGTCTGATAGACGAAGGTTGCCATAATGATGGAGGCTTGTTTGGCATCGTCCGCTTGAACTCGCTCGTAAACGTCCATGCTGGAATGGTGCGTTCGTGTGTCATATTCCAGTGGATCCTGAATGAACTGGAATCCTGGCAGGCCAACGCCGTCGAAAGAAAGGTGATCGGTACCGCCCGTGTTGGATTGTGTCACGGTCGATGCTCCCATTTCGGCGAACGGTCCAAGCCATTCGCGAAACGTGGATCGAACCGCATCGTTGCCTTGCAGATAGATACCGCGAATCTTGCCCGCACCGTTATCTAAGTTAAAATAAGCGGAAAGCTTCTCGTGTTCCGCCTTGAGTTCGTACTTGGGTCTCGCTCGCTCAGCACGTTGGTTTTCAGCACCAGAATCGGTATTGCGTCCCCGCGCCTCGTCTGCTGAGCTCGAAGGAACCATTCGGCCGAAATGCTCGGCGACATAGGCTTTTGAACCCAATAATCCTTGCTCTTCGCCTGTCCACAAACCAATTCGAATCGTCCGCCTTGGCTGAGCCCCAATGGTCTTGAGAATTCGGACGGCCTCCATCGCAACCGCGCATCCAATCGCATTATCGGTAGCACCGGTTCCGGCGTGCCATGAATCAAAGTGAGCGCCTAACATGACGATCTCATCCTTCAGATCGGTACCAGGGATTTCGGCGATGATATTGAAGCTGTTGAGATCTTCCGAGTAGTAGCGGCAGCCGATATCAATTTCCAAAATCGGATGAGCTCCCTTTTGAAGCATTCTTGCGAGTCGGTTGTAGTGTTCTACCGATAAGACAACTTGCGGTATGACTTCGGTCGCTTCGGGTGACCATGGCGAGGAGCGAGCGCTGCGTCCCCCCGTAGCATCGTTTGGATTTCGGTTCGCGTTTTCAGGTCGGCGCGGTAGCGTGACGGAGCCCACAAAGACCGTGCCGCCATCACCTCGGCCAGGTTCGAGGACAACCGCAGCACCTTCGCTGTAGGCAAACTGCCATTTATCCGACTGGAGCATGAGTGAAGATCGACCGTCAGAACCACCACCTCCTGTTCCACTACCGGAAGTCCCTGCTTGAGGTGGAGAGGCAGCATTTGCTGGCCCGCCACTTGGTCCAGATGCGCCGCCGGGGGCACTCGTTCCACCAGGTCGGCGAACTCGACGAGAACCTGGCTCCGCATTCGCAAGCGCCAGCAGTGACTCGTCGGTCTGTCGTGTGGCGGGTGGCTCGAAAAGGGCTTTGACCTCGCGAGGAGGACTGATCATCACGATGGCTCGCAACAGCTTGCCACGGTACTTCTCAAAATCTTCTGCTTTCGAAACATCGAGCAAGATCGGTTCGCCTCGAATAGTCTTGGGTGTACTTGGAGACCAAGCTTTTGGATAGCCGATCACCGACGAAAAGGAGGGCTCGACCATGTTGGCGGTGAAGGTCTCCAACGTCCAACCCCGTCCGAATGGTCCCCATGGTTCTAAGTGAGAATTTTCTAATCCCCAGTCAGAGAGTTTTTTTCGTGTCCACTCGCCAGCCGACTTGGTAATGGGAGAACCCGTTAATCGGGGTCCATAAACGTCGGTCAAATGGCTAACCGTGTCCATCACTTGGGATCGCTCAAGTCCTTCTTCTTTGATCTTCGCGATCATTTCGTTCGTGGCTTGATCGGTCGTTTGTCTACCAAGGGACACATTCGAACAGAACATGGAACAAATCAAACACGCAACTGCGGATAATCTAGCAAGCATGAAATCCTCGTTAAGTTTACAAACGGAAAGCTCACAACGAACGTAGCGACGGACTCTTTTCAGGCTGTCCGGCTGAAGCGTTGGATTATGCCATCATTGCCGTGAAGTCGCCAACAAAAAACAGTGCAGGTTCCGTAGTTTGGTGAACAATTTCCCCAAGGGCCTGCTCTATTCCACTCGGCGCGGCGAGCTCTTAACCAATCTGTTTTCCAACAAGGGTGAAATGAGAAAAATGCTAGGTGGGAGTTTAGGGTATTGAGAGCAACAGTGGCAAGCCAAGTAGGCATTCGCATTGGTTAGTGGTTAGTGGTTAGTGGTTAGTGGTTAGTGGTTAGTGGTTAGTGGTTAGTGGTTAGTGGGCAGTGGGCACACACTTTCGGTTTGGACAAATTTTTTGGGTAGCGGAGCGGTGCTAGCCGCCCTTTGAATTGGCAAGTGCTTTACGAATCCTCACCGGATTGCCTTGCGCTGTTCCGCGACAAACTCGCCAGCCATTTCATCCACCAAACTTCAAAGTTTCTTCAATTGCACTTGAAATAGATCGCCTGCTTTTCGTATGCGTTTGCGTATGAGAAATCCCAGGCAAAACCCGTTTGTATTCCCCGTTGGTTTCCTCGCGACCGCAGCAATCGTGTTGTTAACGACATTGCGATGCGTTTCTCAACAACCGGAAAACCCGCTTGTCGCTCAATATCAAGAAGCCCGAGCAGCCTACGCCCAAAAGCAGTTTCAAAAATCAGCTGCGCTCTTTCACAGCGTTGCTAATCAATGCCAAGGGTCCGAGTTG
This sequence comes from Pirellula staleyi DSM 6068, assembly GCA_945875845.1. Lineage (GTDB taxonomy): Bacteria > Planctomycetota > Planctomycetia > Pirellulales > Pirellulaceae > JBKCUI01. Next base: position 62,443 of record CAMCMB010000036.1, on the reverse strand, counting down.
GCCATTCAATGCGAGTACTTTGCCGCCATTTCGAATTGGACGCTGGAACCGTCGGACGCGACCGCCTCGAAGCTATCCGATTGGCTCGCGAAAACGACGAGCTTTCGTGACGAAGCGTTGGCTGCCAACCGATCCTTCGATGACAAATGGATACATCGATGGATGGAGAATACCAACGTATTGCATGCCAAGTGGGACCGCCAAAAACAACGCTTCGAGTTGGCAGAAGCCCGTTTAAGAGGATTTCTCAAAAACTCGGCCAACGAAAGCAAACAGCCGAGACGCTCGCCTGCAGCTTGGCTCGAACTCGGCTCGCTCCTTTTGGAACGTCACCAAGATTGGGGTTCTGCCAAAGAATGCTTCCAAAACGCACTTGGATGTTGCGGTGATTCGGAGGACATCGCCACTCAAGCGACCTGGGGAATTGCCCTAGCTTGCTTTCATGAGGAACAATTCACAGAAGCGAAATCGTACTTGGACCAACTGGCAGACAAGACGCTCGACGACAATCTCGCCATTCAACTCAAGCTTCTGCAAATCAAAGTATCGAAAGCCGTCGGAGAGTCCATCGATACCGTGCAGGCACTCGATCCTATCATTCGACTCGCGATTGCTAGCAATCCTCAAGCGTCGGTGCTGTACGAACTCGCGATGGCGTTGCTGGATGCAGGGGACAACGCGAACTCGAACGAAATACTCTTGCAACTCGTTCACCGGTTCCCTCATACCCCCATCTCGATTGAGGCGAGAGTTAGGCTTGCTCGCAATGCCATAGATTCCAATCAGTGGCAGGAATCGCTTCAATGGTCCGAACAAGCGATCCGAATGGGATGCTCCGAACCTTTGCTACCGCATGCCGAAATGCTGCTAGGGCGAGCTAAGTTGGAACTTGGGGATCTGGACGGAGCACGAACGGATTTTGAGCTAGCACTTAAGCACGAAAGCGCGAATTTGGAACTGAAGGTTTCCGTTCATTTCCATCTTGCAGAAACACTCTACCAACTCGAGCGCTGGCCCGAGGCAGAAACACACTGGACTTGGCTGAAACAGTTTGCCCAATCGCAATCCGAATCTGGTTCCCCCCCGGACTGGCTTCCTGTCATTCTCCTGCGGACGGCGGAATTGCTTGCATTGAAAATGGAGTGGGACCGGGCTGAGGAAATCGTTTTGCGTATTCGTAACGATTTTCCCAAATGCAATCGCCGTTACGAAGTCGATTATCTCTTTGCAAGGTGTTTGATCTCCAAAGCCGACTTCGATGCCGCCCGAAAAGTACTCGATACGTTAACAAGCTCCATCAACAACACGCCTGCTGAGTTATTGGCTCGCGCGAATTGGATGGCAGGGGAAACGTATTTGATGCAACGTAAATACGAAGAAGCAAGAAACGCATATCAGCAAGTACTCAAAATTCCGAAACAAAACCACTGGCACTCAGCCGCGCTCTTGCAAATTGGGCAATGCTGCGAAGCAACGCAAGATATGCAAGGTGCGCACAACGCGTATTCCCAACTTGCCAATGAATTTGGCGAAAGTCCATTTGCTTCCCGGGCCAAACAACGATTATCACTACTCCCATCCTCTTCGCTCGCAACTCAACCCAACCAAAGCTCGTCAGGAACCAAGCGATGATGAATAGCCGTAACGTCGCCTATTCGCCGACACGTTGGGGCAGCCGCATCGTTCCGCTCGTTTGGCTGTTTTCCTGCGTTGCTATCAGCCAACACGTGGAAGCCCAAGGGCCCCCTCAAGGCAACTACAACAGTCGTCCGAACAATACGAACGGTACTGCCCTGCCAAGGCAGTCGTTCAACAACCCGCAATGGAGCAACTCTCCAAATCCAGGCGGCTTCGAACCGGCGACTCGCGTAGCCAATAACCCGAATGCTGCGGCCTCGGGCATTGGGGTACCAGCATCCACTTCAGCTCCCGCAAGTCCCTCAAATCCGGCCTCCGCGAAGGACTCCATTATCCCCGTGAGAAATCTTTTGCAGATTTTTCAGGACGGCGGCTTAATGATGTACCCCATCGCACTTTGCTCCTTCGTGCTAACCGTGTTTGCGTTTGAGCGGTTCATCCATTTGCGAACCGGCAGGGTCATTCCGAGGCCCTTCGTCAAGCGGCTGATCGAACAACTTCAGCAACAACAAATCGATCGCGAGGAGGCATTAGAGCTTTGTGAGCGCAATCCGAGCCCGATGGTTTCTATCTTGGTGGCTGCGATCAAGCGATACGGAAAATCCGCTGTTGAGATTGAGCAAGCGGTTCTCGATGCGGGTGAACGAGAGAGCAACAAGCTGCGACGACATATGCGCCTGCTCAGCGCCATTAGCAACGTGGCACCTTTGCTCGGGATGCTTGGAACGGTCATGGGGATGATCCAATCGTTCAACGATATATCGGGCGCTCAAGCCATGGGACGCCCTGAACAATTGGCCGGCGGCATTGGCCAAGCCCTACTGACAACCGCCGCTGGGCTATTGGTCGCAATCCCTGCATACTTGCTGTACATGTATTTCCTTGGACGCACCGATCAGCTGACCATGGAGATGGATCGTTTCGCGCAGCAGTTGGTCGAAGTCATTAGCGCCGAGGGCTTGCAGGAAAACGACACGACTCGAACTCGCACTCGTACGCGTAAAGCAGCTTAAGGGAGCCGTCGCGAATGCCGCTCAAACTCAACCAAGAGGAATCGCCAACGATTAATTTGACCAGCATGATCGATATCCTCTTTCTGCTGATCATCTTCTTCATGGTTGGCACGAAATTCACTGAGAGCGAATCGAACATTCAAATCAACTTGCCAAAGGTTGCACCGAATGGAGCGATGCTGCCGAGCCCCTCTAGCAAAACGGTTTATTTGACGACCGACGGCGTCATTCGAATCGATGGTCAACAAGTAAATCAAGAACAACTGACGAATCTGCTGGCCCAAGCCGTTCGGAACTTTCCTGACACGTCCGTGCAAATCAAGCTGGATGGCTCTATTCCGTTTCAACAAGCCGCCGACATAGCCAGTGCCGTACACAGATCTGGCGCGAAACTAAATGGTGTCGCGTTAGCCACGTATCAAATGCCCGGACAGCGCCATTAAATCATGCCCAGTCGCATCGTTGGTCCTATCTTCGAATTCGCAATGCGACTAACGCCAGGGATGTTTGCGGCCATCGGTGACATCAGTAGAGGTCGCATCTGGGCCATCGTTCTTGGTATCCTTTTGGCCGTGGTCGCAATTGCGTTGTTGGTCGCATCTTGGACCAAATGGGGACAGACCAAATCGCTTACCAAATGCATTGCCTTAGCATTTCTTGCCCACGTTTGGCTCCTGATGTACGCATACGGAACCCGCATTGCGACGCCTGGTTTCGGAGGGGGCAACCAAGGGGGAATACGCAGCGACAACGGCGCGATCACGATGACACTCATCGAAGCTTTGCCCGCCATCGAAACACCCTCTACCTCTGAGCATGAGACCACGTCGGAACAGGAGTCCACCGAGGAACCCCCAACAAAGGAACTCGAGATCGCACCCTGGGAAGCACCTCTCAATCGCAATCAACCCGACCAAGAGGAACGCTCGGTTTCCACAGCGACCGAGACACCCAAGACGCCGGAGTTTCCTATTCTGGAGGTGAGACCAACGCTGGTGAACCACTCGGCGGTAAGCGACACGCCCGAGCCAGAGTTACCTCCCATAGACTCGGCAGAGCAAATCGCAATGCTTGCCGCCCTGGCCAATCCAGCAAACGAAATGCTTCCGAGCCAATTGCAGCTACCCCAACAACCCAACACGCCCCCATTGGACGGCCAACCGATGGATCGCAGCAAAGCCATCGCGGGGGCTGCGGCGACACAAACTCGCAAAGTCGACCACAAACCCGTTCCGATCCATTATCAAATGCGTCTGTCGCCACAACGCCAGCAATATGCGATGCTCAACGGAGGTGACGTGAACACGGAATCTGCTGTCGAACGAGCCTTGGTATGGCTCGCCCATGCGCAAGGCCTCGACGGAGGCTGGCACGCAGCCGAACATGGCGCAGGTCGTGTTCCCTCCGCCTCAAAGAAACGTACCGACAGCGAATACCGTCACCAAGCTGGCTTGAAAGCCAATACAGCCATGACCGGGCTGGCTCTGCTTGCATTTCTAGGTGCCGGCCATTCCCACGTCGATGGAAAATACCAGGAAGTGGTAACCCGAGGGTTGCTGTACCTCAAGGATCAACAATTGCCTTCAGGAGATTTGTCAGGACGCGATCAAGTTGGTCGCGAGCCAACCGTCCGTTTTGCACGCATGTACAGCCACGGCATGGCGGCTCTCGCACTCACCGAGGCGTACGGAATGACGGGCGACCCCGTGATGCTGCCAGCGGTTCAGTCCGCGTGCAAATATACGCTTGGGGCGATGAACCCGCGAACAGGTGGATGGCGATACGAGTTCCCTACAGAAGACCCAGGAGACATGAGCCAATTCGGTTGGCAAGCCATGTTGCTGAACAGCTCCGCCAATAATCAAGCAATCACGTTGGCCCCTCCGACTCGCTTGGTCCTGCAACGATTCTTGGATTCGGTAAGCGCAGGTCGAAATGGAGGTTTGGGCATCTACCGTCCGAAAGCGGGACAGATGGCCGCCTCCGAACTAGCGACTCCGGCCATGACTGCCGAATTGCTTGCTTCGCGATTGTTGCTAAGTTTCCCGAGCACTCCGCTTGCAGCCGAAGAGGCACAACGCATGATCCTCAAGAACTTGCCCGGGAAGAGCGAGGAAAACCTTTACTACTGGTACTATGCCACCTTGGCCATGTACCAATTGCGAGGCGATGGAGAATTGAACAGCCCATCGCAGCTCGCATGGAATCAATGGAACGATTCGCTCAAGCAACAGCTCTGTTCGACTCAAATCCCTAGAGGACAAGAGGAAGGTTCATGGAATCCAAGTTGTCTCTGGGGAGGCTACGGTGGCCGCGTCTATTCAACGGCGGTCGCTTGCATGTGTCTCGAAGTCTACTACCGCTATTTGCCGATGTACAAGACTGATCAATTTGCAGGACAATGGCAACCCGCTACCCGGCGATAGGGGTGGCCTAGGCTTCCAGCCTGGGAAAAAGCATGACAAACAAGGTACTCCCAAATATGCGAATACCTTTCTTTGTGTCTCTGTGTCTCTGTGGTAAAAAATAATGCACAGCGAGTGGAAGGCCAAAACATCGCCGCCTTTTGCTCCGCAAAAGAAGCGTGAATGACGCATCTTTCGCAGAGACATCTTGGCTCGACGATTCGTTTGCAAGTTCACGCCACGCCATCGTTGAATCCGAAGATCGAGACGACTGAGAAGATCGCGGAGATTCGAGTTGGTCGGGCATGCAGGTGACGGACGAAACATAGTTCATTAAAATCAACGACTCACCGTCCGAACTGGCGGCAATCATTTCGGGGTCCCCTTCGGTAAGTTTGCTTCCTCAATCCGACTCCTCGTATTCGTCGACGATACGCGAGTTTTCCAGTCGCAAGAATTCCGAGTTCACCTCAACCAAGTTGCCGAATACCGTGGTATACGTTCCCAAACGAACTTGCACTCGCATTTCGAGAAAACGTGCCAAAGACCTTGAGTATTTGTCCATAGTTCGATCCCCTTCCAGTGAGCATTTCACCTATTGATCTTCTTTATCGTAGAGCAGTCGAACTGGAAGGGAAATTCTGGAGAGTCGTAATTTTTCGATGCGAATCACCATGGCCAACAATTTTCGCTATTCTGAACTGGGATTCGTCCTGCAGCTTTCCCATTCACAACCCCTCTCCTTTCTTAATTGTTCTTCACCATGATGTTGAAATCAACGTTCCCGTCCATTTTCGCTCGTACGTGTTTCGCGGCGGCCCTCGTCGGTTTGAGTTCCAGTTCGACGCTTTCCCAAGAGGGTTATTCCGAGAGGCCCGGGACCGAAGGAAATGGTAACTTTGTCATCGGCCCAGACTATGCGATCGCTCCCGAACTCAAGGATCAAGGGAATCCCAAGGGAAAGCTCTTCAAGTTCTCGATGCGTCTAGCCGACAGCAAAATATTTCGCGGCGACGACTCCACCCTAGACCCGAAAAAGGACGTGAAGAAAGAACGCGAGATTTCCGTTTACGTTCCCGCCGCATATCAAGACGGTACCAAGGCACCGATCCTTGTCATGCATGATGGACCAAGCAATCTCAATTTAGTTCGCAATGCGTTGGACAATTTGACCATTTCTAAGGATCCAGCTCGCAAGCTGCCTGCGTTCATTGCGATAGGCGTTCAGAACGGTGGCAACGACGGCAAAGGGAGCCAACGAGGTCTCGAATACGATACGATGTCAGACCGCTTGGCTAGGTTTATTAACGACGAAGTTTTATCGGCGGTGCTAAATAACGCGGAAATTAAAGCTGCTTTCCCCAAGATCGCGTTTACGGACAACCCTTGGGGCAAAGCCGCGATGGGCTGCAGTTCGGGTGGCGCGGCGGCTCTCTCAATGGGATGGTTTCGCCCGGACCTGTTTCGTCGTTTGATCACTTATTCCGGTACGTTTGTGGATCAACAAGACGACGATGCACCGGAGGAAGCGAAATATCCACTTGGGGCATGGGAATACCACTCAAGTATGAAGCTCATCGAAAAGAGTGACAAGAAACCGCTTCGAATCTTCACGCATGTCTCCGAGAACGACCTCCGAGCCAAAGATCCCGAAGAAACCTACCACAACTGGGTGATGGCCAACCAGCGTACAGCCGCTGCCCTCAAAGCCAAAGGCTATGATTACCGCTACGTATTCAGCCGCGAGACCAAGCACTGCGACAAGCAAGTCTTCGAGCAGACCCTGGCGGACACGCTCATCTGGACATGGCAGGGTTATCACGCGGACTGAAAATTTACGCTCACGGTTCGATATGGCAATTCACGCGTCGTCAAGTTCAACGCGGCGCGTGATTCGGACGGTTAGTACTTGCGACAGTTTGGAGGGATGGCCCCGTCTGGCATGTTTATCACTCCAGATCAAACATTGTTTGTGGCAGATGGACGGGGAGGGTGAGGCCACCCCTCTAAACATCTTTGCAATGGCGAATGCATTGGAAACCAATGGGAGGGCGAGGCTCCTGCCGAGCTTACGACGCAATGGTTCGGCAGGAGCCTCACCCTCCCAAGCAAGGAATGGATTGGGCTAAGTCGAGGAAAGCATGTTTAGAGGGGTGGGGTTAGGCGCCTCACCCTTTCCTTTGTTTTCAGTTCAGTCCTATCAGTTTGCACACGTTGGGCGCATAGGATTTTAAAAGGCTTGCCGAGTTCGCTGGCAACAGATTTGGTTCAAGCGGGACAACCTTGGTATGCTCCATCGCGTACTCTCCAGCAGAACGGCCGTACTTGAAATCAAACGTTAGCCAACCCTGCTCAAGCGCATTTTCCGCAACCTGCGCTGTATTGGGAACCGAGAGATAGATTTGGTGTTTTGGGGAAACCGAGTTCAAGTCCGGCTTTGCCAAAAGCCGCTGCAAAAAGAGTTGCCTAAACAAGTCTTTGGCAGTCAGCTGCGACGTGTTCACAAGCTGAACATTTTCCGCGATCAACGCCTGATAGGGAAGCTGACCAGTTGAGTCGCGAAACGATCGCAATCTTCCAAAGGCCTTTTCAATTCGATCCGATTCGAACGGGAAATGAGTACAACCCAACAGGATGTACTGAATCGGCACTGGATTCCCAACGATCGATTTACGATAGTTTTCCATCAGCGTCGTCACATCGTACCGAATGTAGTTTTCGATTGAGTTGAGTTGCCAAGTGCTTACCTCATTCGGATTGCCAATTACCTTTTCCATGTCAAAGCCGTACTCTTGCAGTAGCTTTGGATCGATGGTTGCCTCGGGCCGGTCGGTCGAAGGACCTCGATATTGGATCGCGTTCGCCTTCTCAGTGGAGTTGCTTGGGATCGCCACGAATGCAGGATCCCCTTCGATGGCTCCGGCGAGTCCCAGGCTACCTTGTTGCAGAATCTTGGGTACCAACAACCCACGGCGACCAGCGGTTTGGCCGATGGCCCTGGGGTACGCTCCGCTATTGCAAGTCCCCAAGGTTGCCAGCACCGCCACCGCCCCTTGCTTGCCACCTTGCTTGTCACCTTCTTTGACTTGATCCATGATCGCCCCTGCGCCTGCTTCGACCACTCCGACCGTCACGATGGGAATCTCCCATTGCTCCAAGGCTCTTCGGAGATCTTCTAGACCAAAGGCGGTGGCGGTATTGCATGCGATCACGATGGCCTTGACCGGCGGCTTATCAAACGAGGGTTTCATCGCATCGCGGGTCGCCCAATAACGATTGCCCAACAGAAAGATCGAATCCTTGATAATCAGTTCTCGCAAAAAATCTTCACGGCCACGTTCTGGATAGTTGCCATAAGGCATGTTGGCTTGATCGCCAAGATAGATGAACCGCTCGGACTGAAAATCCGGGATGCCGTCGGCACCTGGCTTTCCCGACTTGTTGTTGTGCAAGTCGCTGGCCAAGATCGCTTCAAGAACGGTTAATCCTCCAATACCCGAATCAAAAACCCCTATCGGAAGTTGGCTTCGGTCCCCCGCGTACGCCGTGAAATCGATCGAAGCAAAGGGCGTCGTTGAGACGCTTCGATCGAGGCCGGTACGGACGGGAGCCGCCTTGAGCATTGCGACGAGTTTGTCGACCGACCAAGCTGGATTGACGTTGGTTTCCGGCCGTGTGGTTGCGACTGTTGTCGCTTTCGGTTTGCGGATCGCATGGCCGGCCAGTGCGCCCGTGGCTTGTCCTTCGAACACCGCCATCGCGCCTTCCACGATGACGTGCCGGATGCCTGAGGGAGTCAAGTAGGGTTGGTCGTAGGTCGCTTGATCGCGGAACGCCTTGGGATCAAAAACAACGAGGTCGGCCATCGTGTCTACTTTGAGCCGACCGCGATCGGTTAGTCCCAAGATGTCCGCCGGCAACGAAGTTGAACTTCGGATTGCAGCGGCGAGCGATAGCACTCCGTCCTCGATCGCGTATCGGCCAATTTTGCGTGGGAATGTCCCAAAGGAACGCGGATGCGGTTGGCTGGCAGTAGGAACTTTCGCGCCCCCATCGCTGGCGGTTGCGACCCAAGGAAATTTCATCGCCATTCGTACGTCTTCTTCGTTCATTCCAAAATGGACGACTGCTGCGCCACCCTCGCGCTCAATCTTCATGACGATGTCCGCGATTTCGCTTTTCTCGGCCGTCGCGATTTCGTCGAGGGTCTTTCCTATCCAATCCGACCGAAACTTACATGTGGCCAATTGAATGCGGTGGGTGGTTGCCAGCGACTTGACGATCGCCACGCGAATTTTGTCTGCCGTGGCTGGGTCATTGAGGCGTTTTTTCAGTTCTTCTCGGCCGCCTTCCCTTGCCCAGCTTGGTAGGAGAGTCGCTTCCAGTGAAGTGCTCGACGCAGTATACGGATACTGATCGGCGGTGATTGCCAACCCCTCCGCTCGCACTTTCTCGATAAGGGCGGTAGCGACGTGCAGCGTTCCCCAGGATGGAGTACCGCTGGCTTTGAAGTGGGATACGTGAACTGGCAGACCCGCTTCTTTTCCAATTCGGACTATTTCTTCGATGCTATCGATCAGTTGCGTTCCTTCGTTTCGAACGTGGCTTGCGTAGATGCCTTTGTGTTTCGCAACGACCTTGGCTATCTCGATCAACTCCTCGGTTTTTGAGAAGGTTCCAGGAATATAGATGAGGCCAGTCGACATTCCAAAAGCCCCGTCCTGCATGGCTTTGTCGGCCAGAACGCGCATCTTTTCGAGATCTGCCTCGGTTGGCAATTTGTTTTCTTTCCCCATGACACGTTCGCGAAGGCTACCGTGTGGTAATAGATGGATGACGTGCGTGCCGGCACCTTCTTTATCCACTTGATCCAAGAACTTGCCGACATCGGTGGGCCCAGAACCGCAATTGCCAGTCACAGAGGTCGTACATCCTTGTAGCAAGTAGTTGATGTTGGCTCGTGTGTCGCGTTTCAGAATGGGATCGTCGCTGTGCGTATGCAGGTCGATAAAGCCGGGGGAGACCACGAGCCCTTCGCAATTCAAAACCCTATCGGCGGGTCGACTGAGATTTTTCCCAATCGCGAGGATTCGCCCATTTCGAATCGCGACGTCGCCGATAAAACCCTCGCTCCCGTCCCCAACGTGAATCGTGCCGTTTCGAAGCAACAGATCGCATCGCTCCGTTTCCTCTGCACTCATTGCCAAGCCAATCGGTGAAAATTGGAGCAGCAAGGCTAAGAGACACAAAACGCTTTTCGGCCAACCACATCCGTTCGATAGTTTCAATCGTGATGCAATTTCATAATATCCAAGCGATTCCAAACGGTTGGTAGCGACCAAGCAAGAGCATTTATCGATGTTCATGAATTCTGTTCAGCCGGTTTTTGCGGTGGGTGACTCGCGAAAAAGTTACGCTGTGTAACACCCAATGAGTTTAACTCAGTGCATGAAAGTTCTGTTGATAGCAAGTAAAATTTGTTTCGTTGGTATTTCACAGAGACATCTGAGTTCACAGAGAACTTCGCGAGGAAACTCTGTGTCCTCGGTGCCTCTATGGTTAGTCGTTTGCTTTCTGACCCTTGCGTCTCATTCACGTCGAGCCCGAGTCGTTCGGTTATCATGGATTGGGACTTTGCTACCAGATTCCTCCCCTCGCTCGAGATCCAACATGTCACGACGCCTCATTCGCCCCGGTTCAATCCTATTCACGGCAGGACTATTCCTTTATTCCAGTTTGTTATCTATCGGTTCGGAACCCAGCATCGAAACAAAGTCGTTTGGCACATTGCCCAATGGTGACGATGTCAAGAAGTTTACGCTGATCAATAGCCGTGGTCTTCAGGCGGATGTTATTGAATACGGAGCAACACTGACTCAATTGCTCGTCCCGGATCGAAACGGCAAGTTGAACAACGTTGTTCTTGGCTCCGATTCGCTAGAGGCATACGTCAAGGGATTCCCGGCGGCCTCGATCATTGGTCGCTATGCAAACCGTATTCAAGGTGCCCAATTTCCGTTAGACGGTCGCACCTATCTCCTGACCAAAAATTCAGGGGAAAACCACATCCACGGCGGAAAAAGCAATTTTGCCAAAGTGTTCTGGAAGGGAGTCGCTTCACTCAGCGATGGCGTGCCTCAGGTTGCATTAACCTACGAAAGCCGGGATGGCGAAGAAGGTTTCCCAGGTAAACTCGTCGTCACGGTTACCTATTCCCTTTCGGATCGAAACGAACTGTCCATTGACTATCAAGCCAAAACAGATAAGCCAACGGTTGTCAACTTAACCAATCACGCATACTTCAATTTGGCCGGCAACGGTTCCGACATCCTGGATCAGGAATTGCAGTTGATGTCGGCCACTTATACGGTAGCCGACAAGGCATTGATCCCTACGGGTGAGATTGCATCCGTCGTTGGAACCCCGCTTGATTTCAGGCAGCCACACCGAATCGGAGAGAGAATCGAACAGTTGAGCGAATCGACACGCGGTTACGACCACAATTATGTCTTAGCGGGGAAAGCGGGTACACTTCGTCCCGCAGCCAAAGTGACCGACAAGAAGTCTGGGCGCGTGATGGAATGCCTAACCACCGAACCCGGAGTCCAGCTTTACACGGCCAACGGTTTTAACGGCAATCCGTTTCCCAAACATGGCGGCTTTTGTTTAGAGACGCAGCACTATCCGGACTCGCCCAATAGGCCCGAATTTCCGTCGACGACGCTTCGTCCCAATGAAAACTGGGCGTCCAAGACAATCTTTCGATTTTCGGTTGAGAATTAAAGTGGGGTAAGCTTCTAGCTTGCCGTCTGGGATGCATCGCAAGCTGGAAGCTTACGCCACTGTCCCGTCCAAACGATGGATCGGGGCATTGGTCCCATGGGTGCCGCTGTCTTTTTTTATTAATTATGACTATTGCTTGTAAGGAATTGCCACCATGCTCGTGTTTCAAGCAGAATGCATATTTCCTTGGAGCCAACCACGATGGTAATTCCCCAAACCCGACACTCATTGCTGCGACGCCTGCACGATCGTGCGGACGCGACCGCTTGGTCGGAGTTTTGCGCTATCTACGAGCCTGTCATCTATCGATTCGCAAAACGATTTGGTTTGCAAGATGCCGATGCTCGCGAGGTTTCCCAGGAAGTGCTGCTCGTTGTCAGCAAAAAAGTGGAACTGTTTGACACTCAAGCTGGTGGTCGGTTTCGTGGTTGGCTTTCCAAAATTGCGAGACATGCAAGCATTGATTTGATCCGCCGTCGACGCGAAAGGCCTATCGGCGGTAGCGATGTCCTTCGACGACTATCTGAAATTCCGCGAGTCGAATCCGATGAATCTAGTATGTTTCTGATCGAAGAGCGTCAGCAGCATTTTCAATGGGCCGCCGAACAGATTCGACAATCCAGTCAGCCAGTCACTTGGCAGGCGTTTTGGTTGACTGCCGTTGAGAGGCTCCCCGCGATCGAGGTAGCTCGAAGATTGGACATGACCGTTGGCGCCGTCTATGTGGCTCGGTGTCGGACCCTTGCTCGTATCAAGAATTTGATCGATCCGTTTATCGATGAGGAAGCGTCATGATTGCTCGCCGCGACGAATGCAACCCAGATTTGTTGGCCGAGTTGCTCCATGCTCGACTCACGCAGGCCGATGAGCTCTCCATTACGACTCATTTGGACAGTTGTGCAGCCTGCCGTCGAAAACTGGACCAAATAACGGCCCCCGATGGTTGGTGGCTCGATACACAACGGACTCTCAAGGACTCCTATGCATTGAGCCTTTCCGTAGAGCCCAACATATGCCCACCGATTGACAATGCAGTCGCCTGGGTCGTAAATCTGCTGAAACCAGCCAATGACAAGCATTCGATAGGCACGTTGGATGGTCGCGCCGTTCGAGAAGTCATCGGTCAAGGCGGAATGGGAGTTGTGCTTAAGGTTTGGGACGAAGAACTGCATCGTCCCTTGGCGGTGAAGTTGCTTTCGCCCATGCTTGCAAGCAATGGTGCCGCCCGCCAACGGTTCTTTCGCGAGGCGCAAGCCGCTGCTGCCGTCGTTCACCCCAACATTGTGCCGATCTACACGGTTGCAACCGAAGGCGTTTTGCCCTATCTAGTGATGCCCTTCGTCGCCGGTGGCAACTTACAGCAGCGACTGGACCGCGAAGGTCCATTACCGATCTCTGAGATCCTATCGGTCGGCGTGCAGATTGCGGAAGCGTTGGTAGCCGCCCACCGTCTTGGTTTGGTGCATCGCGATATCAAACCTGCCAACATTTTGCTGGACGAAGGAGGACATCGAGTGCTTCTCAGCGATTTTGGGTTGGCTCGCACGATCGACGATGCTTCGCTAACCAATAGTGGCATGGTGGCCGGGACACCGCAATATATGAGTCCCGAACAAGCTCGGGGTGCCTCGATCGATCATCGTTCGGATTTGTATAGCTTGGGTGCCGTATTGTATGCGATGGCAACGGGGCGGCCGCCAGTGCGCGGTGATTCGACACTGGCAATACTGCGACTCGTCGGTGAAGAGAAGCCGGTACCCATTTACGATATCAACGAAACAATCCCGATATGGTTCGATCGATTGGTGAACTGCTTCCTGGCGAAGCAAGCCGACGAGCGAATCGGCAACGCAGAGAGCGCCGCCGAACTGTTGCGAACCGCTTTGGCCCATTCTCGATCGCCAGCGCACAACCCATTGCCGCGAAAACTGCATCTGCGGGGCCGTGCAAGGGGCACATGGTTGGCCGGAACGTTTGGTTTGTTGTTCTTGATGGTTCCAATCCTTTACGTTGCATTGAACGCGTTCGAAACGCAATTGGCACCGTCGAGTCTGAATCAATCCGTTCAACAAGCCGCACCTTGGAACAACAACATTCCTGGGAGCCATATCCCTGGGAGCCAGTCATCGGAAACAAGCATTGATTCGGAAGTGCTGAACCTAGTACAGCGAATCGGCCTGGAACTTGCCGACTTACAACAGAGTATTGAAGCCGAATGCCGTGGGCTGGCAATTCAAGACGAACGTCCTGTAACTACTTTAGAGAATCGAGAATAAACCATGGAAAACGAAACAAATGTCGCAGCCGGTCGAGCCCCGGTAAAACGCTTTTTTGGCGCGATCACGATCGTCTTATCGCTGTTTGGCTGTTTGGCGTTGGGATTGCTCATCGCGTTCGGCATTTTCATGAGCAGGGCACGAGCCGAGATGGTACGATCACAAGAGGATCAAGCCAGGGCCGTACGAGAATTCCAGTCAAGATATGAAAGTAGTCCTCCTGCGATGATGGGAAGCCCCGTGTACAGTTTGTCGATGCCATCGCCAGTCCCACAATCGCGAATCCCGCAATCTACTGAACGGTTTCCAGGAAGTGCATTGGACGCAGAGGTGCAACGTCTTGCCATCGAGTTTCTTTCTGCCAATTCCGAAAAACGCGAACGACTCAATCGTGAACTTCAATCGAAGCTGACGGAGTCGTTTGACGCTCGACAAAAAAGTCATGTATCCCAACTTATGAAACTTCAGGGGGAAGTACAAAAAACTCAGGAGCTAATCGAAAAACGTGAGAAGCTCAAGTCGCAGATCATTGAGCGCCGGATCAAGGAGTTGACAGGACAACTGGACGAACTTGGTTGGGATCCGATTGCAATGTCGGTTCCATACGATTTTCCTTTTAGTCCTTCTGGCCAAAGTCCCTCAACTACTCTTCCGCCACCCGGCATTCCGAATTCTTCCCTACCCCCAAACGACATTACCGTTCCGCCGCCGACAGCACCCAAATCGGAAAGCAGCGACCAAAACTTTGTCCTGAAAAGTGATGTCTCTGATATCGGTTCGAATTCGACAGACCTAACCTCACAGAACCAAACCTCACAGAAATCGTTCATTGCGATCGGTTTTAGGCTCAAGCAACTATTAAAGGATCTCGCAGACGAGAACGCGATCGATCAGATTCCGAACCCAAGCCGACGTGCGATCCAATTGCAAAGCTCGATTGACGAAACGCGTGCCGGTTGGGATTTTGAGAAGTTGCAGTTTAAAAACAACCTGGATGTCATTGATAAGGAGCAAAAGCTCGTACAACGGCAGTTAGAAAACGCCACAGAAGCTTTCGACCAAACAAAGGTCCTAGCTAGCAAAGGTGCCGCAAATAACTCTGATGTATCGAAAGCCGAAGATCAACGCTCGGAAATTGAGCGTCAATTGTTGCAATTAAGTTCTCGTTGGGCGAACCTCAAGCAGTCGTTCGATTGGATGAACGAGTTTGAAAAAGCATCGCTCAGTCCATTGTAAAATGAGACGTGCAAAGTCACTCTCGGCAAGAGTGACCTACGTTAGGTCGCCACCTGCCGGGTGCGACCATCAGTCACTCTACGAGTGCACATATCCGCGAGGGGGCAATTGCCGCACTCCGTGCTTGTCGCGAGCCCAGAGCCCTGTGCGGTTTACGAAATTGCCGATACGGGTGAGCGGTACACCGCAGATCTCGGGAGGTAGCCTATCAAGCTGCGATTGCGGGACAGCCAGCAGCAATTCAAAGTCTTCCCCGTCTCCGAGTGCATGATCGAGCGGACTGCGACCCGATTGCATGGCGCTTTTTTCCGCATCGGAGCTAATTGGGATTTGATCCAAGAAAACTTCTGCGCCGCATTTGCTGGCGACCGTCATGTTGAGCAAATCAATACCGAGTCCATCGCTGATATCGGTCGCCGCGGATACCACTCCCAAGCGGCTCAGTTCTTCCGCCAACTGCAATCTTGGCTCAAACGTCAAATGCTTGCCGAGAATGCTCCCTCCAAGGCTTCCGGTGACCACAATTGCGTCTCCCGAGGACGCTCCGCTTCTCAGCCAAGCCGCTCCTGACGCTACTTTGCCAATGGCGGTCAGGTGGATGCAAAGCGGTCCTTTCCAAACATTGGTATCCCCTCCTGCGATGGAAACTTGATATTTGGCGGCCAGTTCATGCACGCCCTCAAACACGCCGGCAGCGATGTCACCCGCATTTTCCTTGGGTAAACACAGTGAAAGGAAGACCGCTAGCGGTTTGGCGGCCATGCTCGCTAAATCGCTTAAGTTGACCGCCATCAATTTTCGGCCTGCCGCTTGGGCTCCACATTCGGATAGAATAAAGTGTGTTCCGTCGCAAAGTGAATCTGTCGTTACAACCAAGTCAGATTCCGCGGAATTCATTGATTCGAATCCCATCAATGCACAATCGTCACCGATGCCGAGCTTAACTTTCGGCAAACGGGCGGCGCGTTGTTTGGCCCATGCAATAAAACTATGTTCCATCAGAGTTATTCCTAAAAAGTTCTATAGCGAGAGGCAGTATTGAATATCCCCGTCCGACGCGTAAGCGAGGGACTGTCCCTCGCTTACGCGTCGGGTTAAGATTGATCGTTTTCCATCCGCCGTTCGCCTAAAAACACTTTGGCTGTTATCGAAAGCAAGTCGAATGAGTTCGAAAACGATTCCAATTCCTCAGTGCAGCCAAGACTGCGCGTCGCATTGTGACTCACAAGGCCGACATCCTACAAGCGGGGTTCGCTGCAATTCTTTCCCTCAAAATATTTGTCGGTTGCTAGTCATCGCCCTTTTCGCGTCAGCTACAGTCCGATCCGCGTCGGCACAAAGTGACTTAGAAAAGCCATCGGCTCAGCAGTTCGAAGCTTGGATCTCGGACATGGCATCCGACGACTACTCGCAGCGCCAGCTCGCAACAATCCTGTTCATTCGCCACAAAGCAGAAGCAGTTCCGTTCGCAATATCGGCCCTCGAAAATGCAAGCGGAGAGAAAGCCGATCGGCTGTTCCAGTTTCTTTCCTCGATTGCCGCAGACCCAAACAGCCCGGATGGCGACATTGCATACAACGCCATTGAAAAAGTCGCGGCAGCGCGAACGACTAGCAAGGCGATGCGAGCACAGAAAATTCTTCAGGTGATCGGCGACGAGCAGAGAGAATTATCACTGGACCGGCTACAAAGGCTGCAGATCGAGCTTCGCGACCGCTATTTCCAAGTGATCTCGTCGCGCGTTTATGTTCGCAATGCATTGGTCATTGAAACAAACTTTCCTGGGACAGATTCGGATTTGGAATGTCTGAAATGGTTATCGGACGTTGAGTTCGTGAAACTCGAAGGGCCCAAGATCAATCGGGAGGTGTTGAAGCATGTCGCCAAGATGCGAGGCCTAAAACGACTTCAATTGGTTCAAACCGAGTTGCGTTCGGAAGACCTCGAGGCTTTGACGGAAGCCCCAGACTTGGATTTGCTCGAAATCATTTACAGCTCGATCGGCGACGAAGCAGTGGATGTACTGAGTCGGGTGCCAGTGTTAGGGGATTTTTATTTGTTCGGTACCAATCTCACTCAAGACGGCCAACAAGAACTGAGGTCTAGAATTGATGGGGTGGATTTTGTCTTTGCTCGTGGAGGTTTTTTGGGTGTCCAATGTCAGGCGACATCTGTCATTATCGATACGGTCTCCGGTGCAGCCGAGATAGCCGGTCTACGGAGAAACGATCGAATTCGTCGCATCAACAATATTCCCGTGACCGTTTTCGAAGACCTGCGGCGCGAACTCGCCAAGTTTGCGGTAGGTGAACAAGTCGTGATTGAGTTGGAGCGAGTCTCCTATGCCTTTGAGTTGCCTGACAAAACGGAGTTGCCAGATGACGCAAGGTTAACCCGGGAGGAGCTTGAACGCCTCAGAGGCCGACTTCAAACAAAGGAAAAGCGAGAGACTTTGACGCTGCCGGTCACGCTTGGACGGAGACAAGAGATTCCGAGAGACCGCTAAAGTAGTGAGCACCGAAACAACGACTTGGTCAACGGCTGAACTGCGAAAACTCCGAAGCAAAGCAGTGGCATGGTATGTCCAGCATGGGCGAGAACTGCCTTGGCGCGCCACGTCGGACCCCTATGCCATCTGGGTCAGCGAGATCATGCTGCAACAAACGCAGGTTGCGACGGTGATCCCTTTTTTCTTGCGATTCCTAGCCCGCTTTCCAAGCGTCGCAATTCTCGCAAACTCGACCCTGGATGAAGTCTATCAGCACTGGGCTGGCCTAGGATACTACCGGCGGGCTCGCCAATTGCACCAAGCGGCCAACGCAATCGTTCAAGAACACGACGGTCTTTTCCCTAAGGACTTTTCCAAAGTACTCGCGTTGCCCGGCATTGGTCGATACACGGCTGGAGCCATCCTTTCGTTTTCGAGCGATCAACGCTTGCCGATCGTGGAAGCGAACACCCAACGACTTTATGCAAGACTGCTGCATCTCAGCGCCGAAACGACGTCCAAGGAATCGCAAGTGCAGCTATGGTCATTCGCCGAGCAAGTCCTACCCAAGCAATCCGGGAGTGGCCAAACAAATCAAGCATTGATGGAAATCGGTTCACAAATCTGCCTGCCCAAAAATCCTCTTTGCGCGATCTGTCCGTTGCAATCGCTCTGTCCTACCTTTTCCAGCGGACGGCATGCAACCATCCCCGCCCCAAAAAAGCCGAAGGAGTTTACGGACTTGGAAGAGGCCGCGTTGGTCATCCGCGATCGGCGAGGACGCATCCTGATGCGACGCTGTGCAGCGGACGAACGATGGGCAGGGCTTTGGGATTTTCCGCGTTTCGACATCACTGGCTACTCGGGTTGCTCGTCGGTCCGCAAGCGACTGGCTGAGCTTTTTCAGGAACGATTCGGTCGCCCCGTTCTCATTGGCAAAGAGCTGCATACGTTGAAACATGCAGTGACACGCTATCGAATCACACTCAATAGTTTCGAAGCCCAGATAGAGGACGGTCACAGGACCCAATGGAACTCCGCGATCGAAATCGAGTGGGCGGATCAAGACCCTCTGGCAGAGCTTGCTCTCAGTTCGTCCGGTAAAAAGCTATGGATGTGGCTCAATGGACCTGGATGATGGAGGATAGCCCAACGGGCTTAACATTGCCGCCCCATTCGGGGCGAAATGCAAAAGCCAAACCAAATTTATCTCCGAGCCCGCAGGGGCCAGGTGTTCGGTAGCCGCTGGGCTTATGGATTCGATAGCCCAACGGGCTTAAACAACATAGCCCAGGGCTGAGCGAAGCGCCGCCCTGGGTAACCAACCCAACACGACACGAATCGCCCTGAAGGGGCAAAACAGACCGTCTAACCCTATCCCTCCGACACTTTGTTTTTATTCACCACGGCGAATGCCAGTCGTTGCAGTTCAACCGCCAAGTCGACGTCGACCACGGTAAGGCGGCTCGTGGGTCTTCGTACGGTAACCGGAGCGAAGTTAAGTATTCCGGTGATGCCGGCAATTTCAAGCCGCTGGGCAACGGCAATGGCCGACTCGGCGGGTACGGCGACGATTGCGAGTTCGACCATTTCTTTCTCGACCACTGGCTCAAGATCATCCAGCGAGCGAATCACGAGCTTACCTAATTTGGACCCTATTTTCTCATTGGAGCAATCGAAGACCCCGACCAATCGGAAGCCTTGTTGATCAAAGCCTCGGTATCCCGACAACGCTCGGCCCAGGTTACCGGCTCCGACCAAAATCACATTCCAAGAACGATCGGTCCCAAGAATCACCTGAATGGCTTTCATTAAACCAGCGATGTCGTAGCCTACTCCGCGCTGACCAAATTGCCCAAAGCAAGACAAATCACGACGCACTTGGGAGTCGTTGAGTCCGAGACGTTTTGCGATCGCACCACTTTGAATTCGCTGAGCGCCGGATCTCTGCAACTGTTGCAATTCTCGCAGATACAAAGCCAATCGCGTCACGGTCGCGACTGGGACGTAATTGGGTTGCATTGCCCCGGAACGCGGGCGAGTACCTCTCGCCTCTTCGTCATTGGTATCCTCGTTCGGCATCATCCTGCCATCGCGGGCTCGGGCGGGCTTGATCGGAAATACTCGGGCGCGATCGCTTGCAAATGCTCTGCACATTTGTCGACGGCATAAAGTATCTGTTGGTTCGTATGCGTCGAATTGATAAAGAACCGAAGACGAGTCGCGGACTCTTCGACTGCCGGATACAAAATCGGTTGTACATTGACGCCCGATTCAATCATCCGTCTCGATAGCTGTAAGGCGTGCAACGAA
Source organism: Pirellula staleyi DSM 6068 (assembly GCA_945875845.1). GTDB lineage: Bacteria > Planctomycetota > Planctomycetia > Pirellulales > Pirellulaceae > JBKCUI01. The sequence goes on along the minus strand of CAMCMB010000036.1, from coordinate 42,291 downwards.
TTGCCCGTAATCACGGGAATCACCGCTGTCTCACCGCTGCTACCCGTATTGAGTCCGCGTTTCTTTGCTTCCGTCAAGAACAGTCGGGATGCGTCCTTGAGCCGTGTGACTCGCGTCGGCTCGCGCTTGAGAACTTGCAGAGAAGCGATGGCTGCCGCGGTGTTGCTCGGCGACAAACCCACACTAAATACGAATCCCGGAGCTGTGTACTTCAGGAATTCGACCAATTCTTTTCGGCCAGCGATGTATCCGCCGCACGACCCAAAGGATTTGCTAAGAGTTCCCATCCATATATCGACGTCCTGCGGGTTGACACCAAAGTGCTCCGCGATTCCACGTCCATGTGCACCCATCGTTCCGATCGAGTGGGCTTCGTCAACCATCAACCAGCACTTGTGTTTTTTGCAGATCTCGATGAACTTCGGAAGGTTCGGAAAGTCACCGTCCATACTATAGACCCCTTCGACGATGACGAGGACTCGGCGATATCGCGTGCGCAGTTCAGTAAGAGCTTCGTCAAGTGCGACGAAGTCGTTGTGGGGAAACGCTCGGCGGCGACTACCGGACAAGATTGCACCTTGGACGATGCTGTTATGCGAAAGCGAATCGTGCAGGATCAAATCTTGTTGTCCGACAACGTGCCCGATGACCGTTTCGTTGGTCGAGTGACCTCCTACCAGAACGATAGAATCCTCGACCCCAATCCAATCCGCGATCGAACGTTCCAGTTGTCGGTGGATGTCCTTTTCGCCACTGACTAATCGCGAAGCGGAAACGCTGGTCCCGTACTTTTGGACAGCTTCCACGACAGCTTGGGTAACAAAGGGATCGCCGCTCATTCCAAGATAATTGTAGCTCGCAAAGCTAATGAGCTGGCGCCCATCGACCATCGTCGTATCGCGAGTCAGGCCTTGGTGAATCGAGAAATAGGGATTGGGCAATCCCGTCATTTCGAATTGGCCCATGGTCTGTCTCAACCGTCGATACTCTGGGATCAAATCAAAACGATAGTCCTCTGGGGCAACTTCTCGCTTGACCGGTTCTGCGTCGTGCTCGGAGACAACATCCGTTCGAATGCGATCCTTTCCGAAGTGCTCTTCGATCGCTTCGGCGATTTCTCGTACGGTTTCAATTTCTTGCAAGACTTCTTCGGGAAAACGACCCCCGACCGAGCTCTCAAGCACATGTGCAATTTGCAGACGTTCTAGACTGTCGAGTCCCAAGTCCACAACAATATTGGTGTCGAGATCGAGTAATTTGGCTCGCTCTTGGGCAACGTTTTTGACAGCCCGCTTTACAAGTTCCACGACATCGATATCCGGGTCGCGTTTTTTCTTGTGCGGTAGAGCTGAACCGTAGTTGCCGCGCCCTCGGAATCCCGAGCGAAGGTCATCGACTGTCGCGGCGGCGATCATCGGGGTTTGTTCTGGCAAATTGTCATCCCACGATAGCCATTGATGAATGACCCGCAAATTTCCTTCGCGGAAATCTTTCAAGCACGCATGCCGCTGAATCTTGCCAGAAGAAGTGCGAGGCAAAGATCCGTGACGAACAAGCACCACTGCATCCGGTGGAAGCTCATGACTTTGGGTTACGCTCCGCCGAATCGCATAGACCACTGGGTTCCAATCGTCTTCCAGCGAACGTTGAACTTCGACCGCAATAATGAGTCGTTCTCGAGGTCCTGTGTCATCCGCAAACGCGGCAGCGGCTGACGAGGAAATGGACTCATGACATTCTTCTACCGTTTGCTCGATATCCTGTGGATAGCGATTTACCCCGCGGACAATGATCAAGTCTTTCACGCGACCCGCAACATAGAGTTGTCCATCGCTCCAAAAACCCAAGTCGCCAGTTCGCAAGTAGGGGCCGTCACCGTCGGCCGTTCTCGCTTGGAAGTTGCTTTGCGACAATTCCTCTTTTTCCCAATAGCCTTTGCCAACGCTTGGACTTTGAATCCAGATCTCGCCTATGGAATCTTCTGGCAAGGACTTGTGTGTTTCTGTATCCACGATAATCAGTGATTCATTCTCGGTGGCACGACCGCAACCGACCAAACTGCGAGCATCGGGCGCGTCTTCTCGGACAGGCTTTACCATCCGAGCGTCAAGACATCGGCCATCAAAGTGCTTGATGACCGGCGGGCACTGCCGTGGGCCGCCCGTCACAATCAGCGTCGTTTCGGCCATTCCATAGCAAGGAAAATGGGAGGTGTGCGAAAACCCAACGCGTTCGAACTTGCGGCTAAACTGCTCTAGCGTGTTGGCTCGAACCGGTTCGGCACCGTTAAACGCCAAAGACCATGAGCTTAAGTCCAGTCCTTGCATCTCTTCTTCGGTCACCTTGTCCACGCAAAGCTGGTATGCGAAGTTCGGTCCACCGCTCGTTGTACCTTTGTATTTGGACAGCGTCTTTAGCCAACGCACCGGGCGCTGCATGAAAGACATCGGACTCATCAGTACCATGCTGAGCCCCATGTACATCGGCGAGAGGACGCCCCCTACCAACCCCATGTCGTGATACATGGGCAACCAACTGACGCCTATTGCATTATTGGTTCCGTCGAATAGGGCGGTGATCATTTCACAATTTCGAATCAGGTTGGAATGGGTTAGCATCACACCCTTGGGCTGCCCCGTTGAACCCGACGTGTACTGCAGCACAGCAAGGTCCGAGGGCGGTATCGGCATTTCCGAGAATTGGATCGCGAGCGACCTATCGATGGCATCGGTGGAGATTAACTGCATGGATGCAGTCTCCTCTCGGGTCGATTCCTCCTTGAGAATTTGCGAAATCGTCTCGCTGGTCGTCAGTGCAAACTCGGCTTGGCAGTCGTGAGCGATACCTTGAATTCGAGCTCCCTTTCGGCTGCGGCGAGGCGGATAAGCAGGAACGCAAATGCAGCCTGCATACAAACAGCCAAAAAAACCAGTGACGAACTCATCTGCCCCAGGTGGGTAAAGCAGCAATCCACGTGAGCCGGGTTTATTCGTCTCAAGAATTTTGACTGCCACGGCGCGAGCTACGTGGTCTAACTCCGCAAAGGTGATCGACGTGTCTTCGTCGGTTTCACCGTCCGTGTAATAAAAGGCAACCTTGTTGGGCTGAGTGTTCGCCCAATATCGGAGCACGTCCACCAATGTGGACTTGGGAGGATTGAATGGAGCGTGAAATCGGGTTAAATCCAACACAAAAAGTTCCCCTAGCAAACTAATCACAGCAATCAGGACTGCGAACAAAAATGGAACACTCCGCTAAATCCTTTATCGGACATTGTTTATACCTGCGATTCGGCAAACTCGGTACACCCTATTTTCTGCCCAAAATTCCCATATTGACATTCATGCGCCGTTGAGGGAGCCAAAATCCCAGTCAAGAAGCCACGAAAAGCACTTGTGATTGCGAAAACGGGCCGATATACTCCTCACCTCACATTCTCTGTAAAACTGGTTATTTGAAGAAGTTAGGACTTTTTCTGGGACCGATTTTCCCCGAACTGGACCTGCTGAGAGTCAAAAACCAAAGGATTTATTCATGGTAGCACAACCGAAAACATACGTAGCCAAAACGGGCACAGTCGATCAAAAATGGTACCTAGCAGATGCAACTGATTGCATTTTGGGACGATTGGCCAGCGATATCGCAATGGTTTTGATGGGAAAACATCGACCTCAGTACACCGCTCACGTGGACACGGGCGAATTTGTTGTCGTCATCAACGCCGAAAAGGTTGTGATGACTGGCAACAAGCTCAAAGTACGCCATTATGCTTGGTACAACGGCTACCACCGCCAAAAACTGGAAAGCTACGCGGAACGGCTCGAACGAAAGCCGACCGACTTGGTCACCATGGCTGTAAAGCGGATGCTTCCAAAAAATGCACTCGGCCGCCACATGCTTGCAAAACTAAAGGTTTATGCTGGTAGCGAGCATCCTCACCAGGCGCAACAGCCTCAACCCGCTTCGTTTGGCCACCAAGCCAGCTAAAACGTAAAACTTATCCGTCCATCGATCGATTTATTCAGAGCAAAGAAACAACCTAATGCTTGTAGGCAAAAAAGACAAAGTAAGTGGTGAAAGCCTTGGAACGGGACGACGCAAGAGCTCGGTGGCGAGAGTGCGGATCAAGTTGGGCGCAGGTAAGATCACAGTAAACGATCGCGAATTCGAAACTTATTTCGTAAACGACACCGAGCGGAGACTCGTATTGCAGACTTTGGACCATGTCGGCCACCGAGATAAGGTCGATGTTTTCATCCGAGTCAATGGCGGCGGAACGTGCAGCCAAGCCGGAGCCGTGCGAATGGGCCTCGCTCGAGCTTTGGTCAGCCTTAATGAAGAGAACTTCGGTCCTCTCCGCGACGACGGATACCTGACTCGCGATTCGCGAATGAAGGAACGAAAGAAGTACGGTCTTCGCGGTGCTCGCCGTGGAGTTCAGTTCTCCAAGCGTTAGTTGCTTTTTCCAACAAGGCAATTCGATCAGAAACCCGGTGCAAACAACACTGGGTTTTTTCGTTTCTACAACCCTTTGGTAACCCGTGCCCGTAAGCGAGGAGCCTGCTGCGACACGGTGATATTCGCAAGGGGCGCCAGGGCGATAGGTGCCACGCCAGGGCGATAGGTGCCGGCAATAGGTGCCGGCAATAGGTGCCAGGCACCTTCCGAAGAGCCCATGGGGCGCCAGGGCAATAGGTGCCAGGCACCTTCCGAAGAGCCCATGGGCGAGACGCCCATGCCACTTTCGAATACCCCGTCTTACAATCCATGAAAGCGACGAGCCGTTACGCGTCGAGTTACCAAAAAACCGGGGACTGGGGGAGCCACTCCAATCACAACCCGACGCGTGAGCGAGGAACTGACTGTACAATGTTCCGGCGTGCGAACTAGCTCGCACTCTGCAATCGATACCCTTTTTTAAACCCGAGACACCCCTGCGATGAGACTTCGAACCACGATTCACGTTCTTTTATTGCTCGGAGCCTATTCCATGTCATTTTGCACCCTTTCGCCCATGGCGTTGGCCGAGGGCATCGATGTTTGGCTCGGTACCGGACGCAGCCCTCTCAGTCGGGGCATCTATCACTGCAAGCTTGATAGTACGAACGGTAAGCTGACCGATCCTTCGCTGGTCGCAGAAATGGAGGGCCCTGGTTTCCTAGCCAAGCACCCCGTCTTGCCGGTTCTCTATGCCGTAGGCGGGCTCAAGAATGAACAAGTGGTAGCCGCCTTTGCCATCGAAGGCTCGCAAGACAAGAAAAGCCTAACGCTCATCAATGCCTTGCCAATCGGCGATGGCGGTGCGGCTCACGTTTCGCTAGATGCCTTCGGCAAGACATTGTTGACCGCACAATACGGTTCCGGTTCGGTCGCAGTTTTCTCCGTGAATCCGAACGGTTCCATCAAGGAACGCACGCAGTTGATCAAGCATGAGGGTGGCTCGCGAGTCGTTCCGGGGCGTCAAGATACTCCGCACGCGCACTGGACAGGATTCTCAAGCGACAATCGCTTTGCGTTCGTGCCCGACCTGGGGCTCGATCGCGTTGTCATCTATAGCCTGGACGCGGAGCACTCGAAACTCACTTCACATGGCTTCGGAATTGTGCCACCAGGGAGTGGACCTCGCCATATGAAATTTCACCCGAACGGACGCTGGGTCTATGTTCTCAATGAGTTGAGTTTGAGCGTTACCGTTTTCGATTACGATTCCAAAGCCGGAACGATGACGCCCAGGCAAACGATTGAAACGGTACCTGCTGCCGAACTCGCGCGCGAGATAGCCAAAAGCGCTTCCGAGATACGTGTTCATGCAAACGGAAAATTTGTCTACTCTGCAAACCGAGGACACGATTCGATCACCGCTTTTGAAGTCAATCCAAGCAATGGCGAGCTCAAGGTGGTTCAGTGCGAAAACGCTCGCGCCGTAACACCTCGCAACTTTAATATTTCGCCGGATGGGAATTGGTTGCTAACCGCTGGCCAAAGTTCGCACACGCTCGCGGCATTTAAGCTCGACAACTCAACGGGGCGCATGACCTTTAATCAGAACTGCGTCTTTGCGCCCTCCGCCATTTGCATCCTGTTCGACGACGGACGTTGATACGTAAGGGCTCAAGACTTCGGTTTCTCGCGCTTTAATTCCACAAAATTCGGGGAGCTTGGCCCCTTTTGGCAGCCGTTCGCGCAACTCTGGCAACTCGATTTGGCTTGCTTCGAGAGATTCGACGGCCAAATCAAACCGATCCAAAACGAAATCCATCCTCGAAGCATAATCCCTGCGCATAGCAAGACGACTAAAACGGCAATAGCTGTTTGAGCATTCATCGCGACTAGCTCCACGCTTCGAAGAATTGGTAAGTGAGCCACGCTCCAATATACGCCAATGTCGTCATGTAGACAAAGGAAAAGATCGGCCATCGCCATGAGTTGGTCTCGCGGCGTATTGTCATCAAGGTCGCAGAGCATTGAGCACATAATGCGAAAAACACCATGATGGACATGGCAGTTGCAAGCGAAAAAACAGGGCGTCCATCGGAATGTCGCGCCTGTTGCATTTGATCCTGTAAGCTCTGGCTATTCTCATCCTCGCCCGTGCCGAGTGAATAAATCGTGCCAAGCGTTGCGATGATAACTTCACGCGCAGGAAACGATGCAATCACCGCGACGCCGATCTTCCAGTCCCAGCCCAAAGGCTTCACGATAGGTTCGATGCGATGCCCTACCCTCCCCAAGAAACTCGTTTCGATCAGTTCGCTGCGAAGTCGATTCACTTCACCCAGCTTCTCGTCCATGTGCTTCTCCTCAACGGAGACTGGGTCGACGGCTTGCTTGCTTTGAAGTTGCTCTAACGATGCGACCGACTGGTCAAGCAATTTGTGATCGCCAGGAAAGTAACATGCCGCCCAAACCAAAATGGTGGTGCAGAAAATCAGCGATCCCGCGCGAGCCACAAAGGAAACAACTCGCTCCCAGACGCGTTGATAAATGACAAACATCGATGGCCACTTGTAACTGTGCAGCTCCATCAAGAACGTCGCTGGCTCACCGGGAAAAAAGAATCGCTTGAGGAGCCAGGCCACGGGGATTGCAACGATCGCGCCAATCGATTGCATCCCCATCAGGACGATTCCTTGCAAAGAAATCCAACCGCCCGCATACTTGATCGCGGGCACAAAGGCACTCACCATCAATACATAGACCGGAATTCGAGCCGAACAACTCATCAGCGGAGCAATCAACAATGTCACCATGCGGTCCCTACGGTTCTCGATCGTCCGCGTTGCCATGATGCCAGGTACCGCGCATGCAAACGACGACATCAACGGCAAGAACGATTTGCCACTTAATCCCACCGATGTCATCAGTTTGTCCATCACGAATGCCGCTCGCGCCATGTAGCCGCAATCCTCAAGTACCGCGATAAAAAAGAACAGAATCGCGATCTGAGGGACGAACAAGACGACCCCGCCCACGCCAGCGATCACTCCATCGACCAATAAGCTGCGAAGCGCTCCTGGGGGTAGAAACGCTTCAATGCCACTACTCGCTTGGCTTTGAATCCATTGAATGCCGTCCATGGGCCACTTCGCAAACCACCATAGGGATTGGAAAACGACGAACATGATCAATGCAAAAACCAGCATCCCGACCCATCGGTGCGTAAGCCATCTATCGATTCGATCGCTTGAGGATGCGGAGCGAGATTCTTTTCGCGTAACCGTTCCATCGAGGAGTTGCCGAATCCAGCCGTATCGCGCTTTCGTCTCAAACATCGGAACCTTGCAGCCAGCCAACTGGAGCCTTTCCCTGGCTTGTTCGATTTGTGTGTTGATTTCGTGGAGGCCCGATTGGCACAACGATTTTTGAAAATGTCCATCCGAGTCAATCAGGAGTCGGTCGACTTGATAGAGCGACGTCTTGCGTCCCTTTAAGTGCAGCCATTCCGCAAGCTTTTGGGCCTCTTGATGGAACGCGTCCGGGAACAGAGCACGGGCAAGTTGCGCTGAAGTAGGTGGGGTTCTGGGAGATTGGAGCGTTTGTTCTATGGTTCTGCGAAGCTCGTCGATGCCCTTTCGTTTGTTTGCCGACGTACAAACGACGGGCACACCCAGTCGTTTCGAAATCATTTCGGCGTCAACGGTCAAGCCTTCTACTTCTACCCGATCCCACATGTTCAAAACGGCAATGACAGGCAACCCAAGTTCGTAGACTTGGCTGAACAAGTAAAAATTTCGTTCCACATTGGACGCATCCAAAATCACAATGGCAACTTCAGGTGCCGCTTGATGAGCAAGCTCGCCGGACAGCACGCTGACCGCTACGGCTTCGTCTGCCGATCGAGCAGCAAGCGAATAGGTTCCAGGTAAATCGACGACATCAATGGACAGTTTCGAGCCTGTCAAACGGCCGACCTTCTGCTCAACGGTCACCCCTGGATAGTTGCCAACCCTCGCGTTCAGGCCACAGAGCGCATTAAAAAGACTGCTCTTGCCGGTATTAGGATTGCCGATCAACGCCACGGTGCGGGTTGATTTTTCTGAGACGGTAGCCGTCGCCATCATGAACCTTTAGTAACAAGCACCCGGCACGACTCCGTTTTGCGAAGGCTAAGGCGATAACCTCGAACGGAGAATTCGGTTGGGTCCCCCATGGGAGCTCGTCCGACCATACGGATCTCCTCGCCGTCGATGAGCCCCATCTCCATCAGCCGACTTGCGATTACATCATTGCCAAGAATTTCCAAGATCGTAGCAGACTCCCCCGGACTGAGTTCGTCCAACCGAATGTTCATGGAAGACACTATTCAGCCGTAGGAACAACAAAAATGTCCGCCGAGTCGCCCAGTCGGAGGCTGATACGACGCCCTTCGATACAAATCAAGAAGGGCTCCCCACGACAAACCATGCGAACCTTGCACCCTTGTCGAATGCCTAACTCTTCGAGTCTCTGCACTTGGCAGGGGCGGCCGCACATTTCTACGATAGTGCCCTGGGAATTGCAGGGAAGGAATTCGATTGGCAGGGGGACCGAGTCGGTGATCATAAACCACTGAATTGGAAAAAGTTTCTTAATTCGAAACCAGATCGACTGCATCACTGAATCTCTTCGTTTTTATCGGTAAACCAACAAAGCTTAGTTGAGACTCAATTTCAACAGGACCTTCTGGGATAACTATACTCCCTCGCGACGCGACTGAAAAGCTGACTTTTCGGCAATTTCCTCAATGGCACAGCTTTAACGCATTATTTGTTGTCAAAACGCAGGCAGAATACTAGCTAAGCAAGCAACCGAACCTGGGCTGATGGGTTCCAATTTGTTTCAGATTTCTGAATTTGGCGCTAATTTCCTAGGATCTTCTGCTCAAGAAAGACGATGACCGAAGGCATGGCAAGGTTTTTTTAGGACGATGTCAGCAACTTTTCGTGATGTGAATCCTTCGGGTGCAAAGTTTGCCTGTTAAATTCCATCGGAATCGATTGCAGGAGATTCTTTGGATGACCTTGATTTTCAAACTGTCGAAATCGATCGACTTTTAGTAAACTCCATCGACTTGAGTAGCCGCAACAGATGTTATGGTGCTAGTAAATCGGCACCAAAAGAAGTCGAAAGGCGATAGCGTGCAACAACCGATTAAGGGTAAGAAAACTTTCTACGACCGCTGGGGATGGATCATCCTCATTGGCAGTTTGTCGTGCGTGCCGTTTGCATTTTTCAGCGCCGGCAAAGCCATTCAAAGCAATGTGAACAAGATCGAGGATTGGCTTCCGAAGTCCTTTGCTGAAACGGGAGAGCTAGCTTGGTTTCGCAAGAACTTCCCCTCCGACCAGTTCATTCTCGTAAGCTGGGATGGTTGTAAGCTTGGTGACGATCCGTCCACAGGGTCGGAAGGGGATGATCCCCGGATCGCGAAATTGGCTGCATTAGTTGCTCCACCCGAAATCGATCCAAACAACATCGATACAGTTGAGGCGAAAAAATACTTTAAGGGTGTGTCTACGGGCCGTCAGGTATTAGAACAACTCACTTCTGGGACGCATCCTTTGACGTATCCCGACGCGATCGAGCGGCTAAAAGGTTCGATTCTAGGGCCGGATGGTCGGCAGACTTGTGTGATTGTCTCCCTCGACCCAGAAACGACGGTCAAGCTGAAGCCGATTCTGGGTCACGGCCAGATGCGAATCTTTCGACCTAATGTTCCGCCAGGTGTTCTGAGACGATTGATTGAGCAGGCAGGAATTGCCGACGCGGATTTGCATTTGGGCGGACCTCCTGTCGACAACATTTCGATCGATGAAGAAGGCGAAAAGACACTCGTCCGGCTCGCTGGGTTCTCAGGCTTAATTGGGATTGGCTTGGCTTGGTGGTCGTTACGAAGCGTCGTTTTGACGTTGATTGTGTTTTTCTGTTCGGTAACGAGCGCTGCGGCGTCGCTTGGAATGATCTGGGCCACCGGCGAGACTGTCGATGCAATTGTTCTCTCGATGCCCTCTCTGGTTTATGTGCTTGCGATTTCCGGTGCGGTTCACTTCATCAATTATTATCGCGACGCGGTCCAGGATGGTGGACTCTCTGGATCGACCGAACGGGCGGTCATCCACGCACTTAAGCCAGCCATTTTGTGCTCAGTCACCACCGCCATCGGATTGTTATCGCTGTGTGCGTCGGAGCTAACTCCGATTCGCAAATTCGGTTTTTATGCTGCCACAGGAGTCATGATCCTGAACATTATTTTATTTTTGTTGCTCCCGGCTGCATTGCATATTATCGGGTACGCGAGAAGGTGGGTGGTCGCTCCGCAGCCTTCGGCCAGCAAGGGTTCCAAGAAGCCTGAAATGGCTCACGTTCCCACCGACACCAAGGTCGAAAAACTTTGGGGCATGATCGCCAGCTTCATCGTCCGAAACCATTTCGGAGTTGCGGCCACGTGTGTGCTTGTCGTCGCGGCCATCGGATTTGGGCTGTCGCGAACTCGTACCAGTATCGATCTCCTGGAGCTGTTCGACTCCAACGCAAGAATCCTCAAGGATTACCGCTGGCTCGAGAAAAATTTAGGGATGTTGGTTCCGCTTGAGATTGTCATCCAGTTCGATCCTCAAAGTATCGCCAAAACCTCGGAGGCAAAGTCGGAAGACTCAAGGCAGGACAGTTCCAAAAAGGATGAGCAACTCCCGGTCGATGACCCAACCCGATTGTCGTTTTTGGAACGGATGGAAACGACCGTTCAAATCCAAGAAACGATCAACAACAATTTTGGCGACAAAGGTTCCAAGATCGTCGGACGCAGCATGTCGGCTGCCACCTTCGCATCCAGCTTGCCAACCAAAGGGGTTAGCACGCAGAAGTATCTGGAACGCGTCATTTACAACAAAGCTCTTGAGAGCAAACGCGATGAGTTCATACGCTCCGGTTTCCTGCGAGTCGACTCCGACACGGGTGAAGAGCTTTGGCGAATCAGCCTGCGTGTTGCGGCCTTTCAAGGTGTTGACTATGGGCAGTTCGTGCACGAACTGCGTGATGCTGTCTCCCCGATTGTCGATGCACACAGTGATCGTGTCCGCATTTTGAAGCAGATTGCGGCGTGGACAGGCGATGCGAAGTTGACTGGCAAGGAAGTGATGATTTGGGATCCAGCCGACTTGAAAGCAGAAGAATCCGATGGTCCGAGCCAATCGAAGCTTCGATCGGACGAGATTTCCGCCCTTTTGACCAAAGCCCGCGTCAAAGTCACAAGGGGCTCCATCGATCCTGGAACCGTGCCGTTGGTCCAACTCCAGAAGTTGAGCGACTTCGATGCCGTTGTCTTGACCGGTTCGTTCTCGGATCAAGACATAGGAACCTTGGGTGTGACGCTTGGGAAAGTGATCGACCTGCAAGCGACGGATCCGAACTCTCCAAAGCGTTGGGTTTCGTCCACTTACACAGGCGTTGTCCCGATCGTTTACAAGGCACAACGCGCTCTTCTGCAGAGTTTGATCGAGAGCACTCTTTGGTCGTTCTTGACAATCACTCCGCTGATGATGTTTGTCTCGCGAAGCATCTCTGCGGGATTCGTTGCCATGATTCCAAACGTGTTGCCTGTTGTGGTGATCTTTGGGGCCATGGGATGGCTGAATATCCCGATCGATATTGGGTCGATGATGTCCGCTAGTATCGCATTGGGTGTTGCGGTCGACGACACGATTCACTTTTTATCATGGTTTCGTGGCGACTTGAAGCAGATTGGCAATCGACATGAGGCGATTGTCGCATCCTTCAAGCGTTGCGCAACACCAACGCTGCAAGCGGCTTGCATTAGCGGGCTTGGCCTGTCTGTCTTTGCCTTTAGCACGTTTACGCCGACGCAACGCTTCGGCTGGTTGATGCTGACGATTCTGATTGCGGGCGTCGTTGCGGAATTAATCTTGTTGCCCGCGATTTTAGCAGGTCCTCTGGGCAAGGCCTTTGAGCCCAGTCAATCACGTCACAACGTAGTCTCGCGTTTCATGATCATTATGAGGTACGAGTTGAGAAGACGATTCGATAGCAAGTCAAAGATGGTGCCGGTGGCAGGTGACCAAAAATTGCAAAACGCCGCCTGAAACACGGATGCACGCAACACGTAAACTGCCTTCCAACTTATCCGGACTTTTAACAACCAACTCTCTCCACAATGGCTGACGATATTTTTGATCGGTTGATGACCGAACTTCATCGCCGAGTTTCTGAACTTCCTGAGGGCTCCTATACCACGAAACTCTTGCAAGGTGGTGTTGAGAAAATCGGGAGCAAGATACTTGAGGAAGCCCATGAAGTCATCGAAGCAGCCGCCGTACCCGGTGAGGCTGGCCGCGAGCACACGATTCGTGAAGCAGGCGATGTGATTTATCACCTCTGGGTCCTATTGGCAAGTCGCGGCATTGCAGTCGAAGATGTGCGCAAAGAATTAGAACGCCGAGAAGGCGTGTCTGGCTTGCAAGAAAAACGCCAACGTGGTCAGGAAAAAGCTTCGTGAGTTATGCCGTAAACCCGCTTCGAATCGGAATCCCAAGCAAGGGTCGTTTAAGCGAACTGGCCACAGAACTGCTTTTGCAGGCAGGGCTGAATTTCCGCCGCCAAGACCGATCCTTGTTCGCCCGAGTCAGCAGCATCCCCGCCGAAATAACGTTTCTTCGAACGGATGACATTCCAACGCTGTGTGCCGAGGGCGCCATCGATCTTGGGATCACCGGCAGCGATCTCGTCCATGAAGCGCAAGCAGACGTGGCTGTCCGCATGAAACTTGGGGTGGGGAGATGCCGATTAGCCATTTGTGTTCCAACGCACTCCGACATCCAGGAACCGAGTCAACTCAAAGGAAAGCGGATCGCGACCAGTTTTCCGAACACAACCCAACGCTTTCTGAATCAACATGATGCACCGGTGCATTTGGTCAAGCTGAATGGGTCTGTGGAGGTTATGATTTCGCTGGGAGTGGCGGATGCGATTGTCGACTTGGTGGAAACAGGCAGTACGCTGGCGGCGAATCAATTGCGAATTTTGACGGAAATTGGACAATACGAAACCGTGTTGATTCAGAGCCTTAATTGCCGTGATACGGCTACAGCCGATAGGATTGTTCGGAGATTAGAAGGGGTCGTCATCGCGAGAGACTATTCGCTGCTCGAATACAATGTGCCCCGTTCGAAGCTGGCGGCAGCCGAGGCGATTACGCCAGGTTTTACTTCGCCAACGGTGACGAGCTTAGAGGATGCGGCATGGTGTGCCGTGCGCGCCATGGTCAAACGGTGCGACATCATCCCGATCATGGAAAAGCTTGAGTCCTTGGGTGCTTTGGCGATCTTGGAAACATCCATCAACAATTGCCGCCTGTAAGGCAATCGCGGATGGGCTGTGATTTTATGGATGGTGCATTTTTTGACTTCAGTTTCACAACCCGACGCATAACGGCTTGTTGCGTTAGTGAAGTCGTTATTGATTAAGGGAGGTATGACGGACTTCCAAGTCCGTCAATGGGGAATTCGACGGACTTGGAAGTCCGTCGTACCATTAAATCCACAAGCCGTCACGCGTCGGGTTACCATGACTATCCGACCGAGAACGCATCTTTCGCGGAGCGAAAGGCGACTATGATAAATTCACAGCCCGGTAGCGGAGCGGCGCGAGCCGCCCGGTGAATTGCAGGTGGTTTTGCAAATGGCCACCGGACGGCCTCGCGCTGTTCCGCTACCAAGGCGATCGATCCAGACTAGAAGAAATCGTGGTTTTGGGATATGTTTCTGGACGTTTGAACTCCTGAATTAACCTAATTTATTGCAGCCTAATGCGAGTATTATCACTCATCCGTTCGAGATTCGCCCCTGTTTTGGCTGGGTGGATCGACGATCCAGCCGCCTTGCTCGCTGCCCTTGACCGGATCGTTCCATCTCGCGAAGTTCTGCATGCGGACTATCAAGCCAACGTCGCCATGCCTTTGCAAAAAAAGGTGGGAAAGCCACCGCTTGCCATTGCCGAAGAAATCGTTTCCAAAGTCGACCTTTCCGATATCTGTTCGTCGGTAACCATCGCAGGACAGGGATATGTCAATTTGCGACTATCGCCCCAATGGATCGCTTCGTGCTTGACAGAAGCCTTTGCTGACCTGGAGCGACTTGCCGTTACCAAGGTTTCATCCCCCAAAACCGTCGTCATTGACTTCTCCTCGCCCAACGTTGCCAAGCCGATGCACGTTGGGCACATTCGCTCCACCGTTATCGGTGACTCGGTCGCCAAGATCCTCAAGTTCCTTGGACATCATGTGATCACGGACAACCATCTTGGCGATTGGGGAACTCAGTTCGGCATGATCATTTATGGTTACAAACACTTTCGCGATGATAATGCGTTTGCAAAGGCTCCTGTGGCGGAGTTGAGCCGACTCTACCGAATGGTCCAAAATATCCTTGGCTATCAAAATGCACTCGGGAACATTCCGAAGCTGGAGTTAGCCATCCCGAAAGCCGAGCAAAAAGTTGCCCTTGCCAAGCAGAAATCGGAGGCAGCCCCCAAGGATAAAAAGTTGGCGAAGGAAGTGGCCAATGCAGAAAACCAGGTCCGAGAAGCCCACGACGAAATTGCCAAAGCAAAAGCAGAAGTCGCAGAGTTTCAGCAGAATCCCGAGTTTTTGGCCATTGCCAATGAGCATCCGGATTTGAACAGTCGTGTTCTCAAAGAGACCTCCAAGCTGCACGAAGGCGATGCAGAAAACATCAAGCTCTGGGAAGACTTTCTACCGAATTGCAAGGCTGAGATTCATAGCGTCTATCGTCGATTGAATGTTCAGTTCGACTACGAATATGGCGAGAGTTATTACCACGATTTGTTGCCGATGGTGGTCGATGACTTGCTCGCGCGATCGCTCGCAGTGCAGAGCGATGGTGCGATCTGCTTGTTCCTCGATGGTTACGAGGCTCCGATGATCGTTCGCAAGCAAGACGGCGCGTATCTCTATGCGACCACGGACATCGCTACGGCTGTTTTCCGAGAGCGCGAGTTCGAACCCGATGTGTCGCTCTACGTGGTCGATCATCGTCAAAGCGAACACTTTCAAAAATTGTTTGATGTGCTTCGCAAAATAGGTATCACGCATACCGAGTTGAACCATGTCTGTTTTGGAACGGTACTTGGTAAAGATGGCAAGCCGTTCAAGACGCGTTCGGGAACGGTGGTCGGTTTGGAATCGTTGCTGGACGAAGCGGTTGAACGGGCATGGCAAGTGGTTTGCAATCCGGACCGTCTCAAAAGCTCAGGCGTCGAATTTACTGAACAAGAGAAACGCAGCATCGCAGAAACCGTTGGGATCGGTGCAATCAAATATGCGGACTTAAGTCACAATCGAACCAGCAATTACGTTTTCGACATGGACAAAATGGTTCAGCTTGAGGGCAATACTGCCGCCTACATCCAGTATTCCTACGCTCGAACGCGCAGTATTCTTCGCAAGGCGGAATCCGAAGGGATCACCTCCGACCAACGGAATTCCGCGACGTTGGATTTGGTTGCGGGGCCCGAGTTGACCCTTGGCTTGCAATTGTTGCGCTTTGAGGACATGCTGACCCAATCGATGTGCGACTACTTACCGAATCTGGTAACGGAGTATCTGTTCGAGACGGCTCGAATGTTCAGCAGTTTTTACGAACAATGTCCAGTGCTGAAAGCCGAGTCACCTGAATCCGTTTTGTCGCGATTGAAGCTGACGGACTTGACTGGCTTGACACTGAAAAAAGGTCTAGAGCTTTTGGGTATTGGGACGGTAGAACGGATGTAGAATCAAGTGATCTCCAGCGACAACGAACCCATACCACCGATGCAATACTATGGACCAACCGATTCGTTTGGTTTCGGCCAGTTGCGCGAAGTTTGGAAAATGCGAGAGTTGCTCTACAGCTTCTTTCTGAGGGACTTGTTGATTCGATACCGCCAAGTTGTGGTGGGCGTGCTCTGGGTCTTGCTACAACCCATGATGGGGATGCTTATTTTCATGGGACTCTTTTGGGTATTGGGCACGAATGCCGGCAGTTCCAACGTCGCATATGCGCCTATCATTTTGACCGGGATGCTATGTTGGCAACTGGTGTCGAGCAGCTTTCGCGATGCCACGGGTTCGCTGGTGAACTATCGCCACGTCGTCACCAAGATTTATTTCCCAAGACTCTTGTTACCGCTTGCGAGTTTATTGTGCGCGACGTTTGATTTTTTGATTGGCTCGTTATTGCTCATACCGGTTTGTTGGGTGACCGGAACGGCTGTCGTTTGGAGCACCGTTTGGCTTGCCATTCCGATCGCGGCCTGGCTGATACTGTTTTGCGCAGGCTGTATCGCTTGGCTTTCATCGCTCAATGCCCATTATCGCGATGTGGGGTATGCGCTGCCGTTTGTCATGCAATTGGGCATGTTCATTTCCCCGATTGTGTACGATGTCGAACGCCTCCGGCATGTGCTCAGCGAGAAATGGTTATGGTTGTACGAAGCCAACCCGATTGCGACCTGTGTGGGCTTGTTTCGATGGGCAATCATCGGGACACCGCTACCGAGTACCGTAGGAATGGCGATGGCAGCCGCGATTACTTTGCTCGTTTTCTTGAGCGGACTGTCGTGGTTCCAACATGCCGACCAACAGCTCGCGGATCGGATCTAACGATGAGCATCGAATCGATTCACCTAGACAACGTATGCAAGCGATTTCGTTTGGGAACGGCAAATGAATACGGTCGACTCACTGAGGCGATCGCGTCGAATGCTATGAAATGGTTGCGGCGATCATCGACTCCCAAGCCAGATTCGCGCAATGATTCACCCACGCAGCAGATGGAGGATGGATGGTTTTGGGCTTTGCGAGACATCGATTTATCTATTCCGACTGGCGAAATCGTTGGCATTGTTGGCCGCAACGGTGCAGGCAAAAGCACGCTTCTGAAAATCCTTTCCCGCATCGTGACGCCCACTCAAGGTCGGGTGGGTGTGCGAGGTCGAGTAGGGAGCTTATTGGAGGTAGGTACCGGCTTTCATCCGGAGTTAACAGGCCGCGAAAACGTCTTTCTCAATGGGGCACTTTTGGGGATGCCTCGGGCCGAAATCAAGCGCCGTTTTGACGAGATCGTTGCCTTTGCGGAGATCGATTCGTTTTTGGATACACCCGTAAAACGCTATTCAAGCGGCATGGCGGTGCGACTTGCCTTCGCGGTCGCTGCGCATTTAGAACCCGATGTTTTGATCATCGACGAAGTGCTCAGCGTCGGCGATCAAGCCTTTCAACGCAAATGCTTGGGCAAAGCAAGTCAGCTTGGTGATCAGGGCCGAACCATTCTGATTGTGTCGCACAATTTATCTGCGGTAGCCAATCTTTGCCGTCGGGCCGTGTTGATGCAAAACGGAAAAATCGTAGCGGATGGGACACCCGAGAGCATCATCGAACAGTATTTGTCCGATTCGCAAAGCGGGGGCGGTCAACGGAGTTGGGGTGACAATGAATCGGCACCCAGCTCAAATGAAGTTCGATTGCAGGCCGTCGCTGTTCGAGGCAATGGAGTCGATGCTCCAACCGGTGAAGTCGATATCGACCATGAGATCGTGGTTGCAGTCGACTACAAAGTCTTGTCCAACAATGCCAAGGTCAGTGTTCAGATCCAGGTCAAGGACGAAACTGGCTCCTATGTTTTTTGGTCCGCAAACGCCCCGTCGATGAGCCTCTCGCCCGATCCTTGGTTTGGCAAACCGCATCCGTGCGGCATGTATCGTAGCGAATGCCGCATTCCTGCGAATTTCCTCAATGACACACGTTATTTCATCAGCGTCCTGATAGGTCCCGAAGTTGGCGTGACCTCAGTGCGACAGGAATCGGTTTTGTCGTTTTTGGTTCACGATACGGGGGTGATGCGTCAAGAGTACACCGGATCCTGGCATGGCCCAGTCATCCGCCCCCGGTTGGATTGGAAAACCAAGTCGCTTTGACACAAAAGTAGCAGGCACGCTCCGCCGTGCCGTTCGCAGTCAAGCTGTAGCAGGCACGCTCCGCCGTGCCGTTCGCAGTCAAAAAGGTGCAGGCACGCTCCGACGTGCCGTTCGCAGTCAAGCATTTACCAGGATTCCAGGTGGACGGCACATGGAATGTGCCTACTACTTTCACTTTTGTCGGCTGTGACGCTTTAAGCCATCGACGAGGGAATGAGCATAGAAGCATGCCATCCTTGCGTAGTCGCTTTACGAGCTACGCTCGATCGACCAGGTCGTTCCCTCTTTGCCGTCCTGGAGTGTGATGCCAATCGCGGTGAGGCCGTTGCGTACCGAATCGGACATCGCGAAATCACGCTTGGCCCTCGCCTCGGTTCTTACTTGGATGAGCAGCTTCATCAATCCATCCAGAATCTCAGTCGAGCCTTCTTTGTTACTAGACTGCTTGGGCGGTTTCATAAAGATCCCAAGAATGGCACCCAACTCCTTGAGTATCCCCATTCCTTGCGCAAACAAGTCGAGATTGGATGGCGTGCGACCAACGGCTTCCTCAAGCCGCTGCGAGTCGATGAACCGGTTTAACGAACGAGCCATTTCAAACAGGTCACCGGTTGCTCCACCCGTATTGAAGTCATCATCCATCTTGGCCAGAAAAGCCTCACGCAAGCGAATGACTTCGAGAATGGCTTCGTTGCTGGTGACGGGGGCAACGAACTCGCTGCGATGTCGGTTGTATTTCAGACTGGTCGCATCGTAGAACGATTGACCTGAGATTCTTTCGAAGCGTTGAATCAAGCGGTAAAACGCTTCCAGGGATGCACCTGCCTCCGCTAACTGTTCGTCCCCGAACAGTGTTGTTGAACGGTAATGTGAACGCAGCAAGAAGAAACGAATCCGTTCGCCAGTGTGTTTTTCGATCAGCTTCGCCAACCCACCAGCGCCTTTGCTACGCGAAATTTTGGTTTCGGCGCTGTTGGCCGGGGCAGCGCTGTTGCCAGGCTCAGGAGAAACGCTGTTGGCCGGTTCCGGAGAAACGCCTGTGGGTTTTGCGTGGCTCGCTTCATCGCGATCGTTCTTTCCACCCACTTTTCCTTTGGCTTCGGCCGCTTGCATCAAACCGTTGTGTAGCCAGTAGGTCACCATGGGTTGTCCGTGGCAGCATCGGCTTTGGGCCAGTTCATTTTCATGGTGTGGGAAGACGAGGTCCAAACCACCGCCGTGGATGTCGAATGTCTTTCCAAGAATACGGCGGCTCATGGCCGAGCACTCGATGTGCCAGCCGGGACGACCGAGTCCCCAAGGGCTAGCCCAGCTTGGCTCATCGGCTCTGGCGGATTTCCAAAGTGCAAAATCTCCAGGCGAACGTTTACGCGAAGCGGCATCGCCCCCTTCGCCTTGTTGCGAGTCGACCGAACGATTGCTTAAGCGACCGTACTCGCTATCTTTCAAAACGTCGAAGAAGACGTCCCCTCCGTTCACATACGCGAAATTTTTTTCAATTAATTCCTGCACGAATCGAATGATCTCATCCATGTGGTCGGTCGCTCTGGGCAAGTGATCGATTTGATCGACGCCGAGCGACTGAAGATTCGAAAGATAATCCGCCGTCATGGAAGTCGCGAGTTGGAACATGGATATTCCCTTTTCGCGAGACTTGTTGATCAATTTGTCGTCCACGTCGGTGATATTGACGACCCACGTCACTTCATAACCACAGTAGACGAGGAATCGCTTAATCGTGTCGAAAATGACAGGGCCGACCATGTGGCCAATATGCGCTTCCGCATAGACCGTCGGGCCGCAAAGATACATGCCCACTTTGCCGGTTTGGATGGTTTGGAAAACGTCTTTGCTCTTCGTGAGCGTGTTGTAAATTCGAATCGTGTTAGTAATCACGGCGTTGCGGCTGCAGTTGAAAAAGGAGGGAAAGGACTAAGGAAACAGAATTCTAGCAAATCCCTGGCAATCGAGGATGGTAGGTGTCAACAGAGACCAAGTACAGATCATTTACTGCCTGCCGGCTCGCGCAGTTCCGCTACCCAATGTTAGCGGCAGGGCGCGAGCCCACCGGTGATGACCGAAGAATTTTTAAGACAGTCGTAGAGATAAGGTTTCACACGGAAGCACAAAGACACAGAGGGAATGCCAACGATCCCGATCGGGTAGACAATGCTTTTCTCTGTGTCTCTGTGTCTCGGTGGCAAAAAATAATGCACAGCAAGTAGAAGGCCAAAACATAGTCGCCTTTTGCTCCGCAAAAGATGCGTGAGTGCCGCGTTCTTTCGCTGAGAGGCTGTGAATTTTTGGATGGACCACTCTTTGGCGTCAGTTCCACAACCCGACGCGTAACGGGCTGTTGATTTAATGGGCTGTGACACGGGGTATTCGAAAGTGGCATGGGCGTCTCGCCCATGGATTCACGAGCGCGCTCGTGCCACGCTTTGGTAACCCGACGCGTAACGGCTTGTTGATTTAATGGAACGACGGACTTCCTAGTCCGTCGAATTCCCCATTGACGGACTTGGAAGTCCGTCATACCGCCCTTAACCAATAACGACTTCATTAAAGCAACAAGCCGGTAAGCGAGGGATCGCGGTTGGCCCCTCGCTCACGGGCACGGGTTACCATAGCCTATCCGACGGAGAACGCGTTCTTTCGCGGGAGCGAAACGCGACGATCCTAAAGTCACAGCCTCGAGCGACAAAGGCTATCTAAACCGCAGTCGGGCAGAGAATTGGATGGAAATTCACCCTCGGTTTTGTTAAAAATGCGGGTTGCAGCTTTGGCCGCCGCCGCAAGCGATCGACATTTCGGAATTTCGGACTAGAGAAAGACAGATTGACTAGGAAACAATGATTCCAATCTCAACCGATGCTCCAATCTATCACTACCCGATTGCAACGGTGGCGATGATAGCCATCAATGTCGGATGCTTTCTTGCCTTTTGCACCAACACGACTCAGCCCGACATTTCGCTACAAGCGCCTGATGGTCAGGTATTCAAGAACGAAGAAGAACTCGATCATGCACTCGAAAGATTCAACAACAACGACGAAGCGATCAAAGCCTTCGTAGAGTCATTGAAACCCAAAACGATGCAGGGCGGTTGGACTTCGACATTTTCTATCGAGTTCGGGACATTTCAACCTTGGCAATGGCTGACGAACAACTTCATGCACGCGGGGTGGCTGCACTTGATTGGGAACATGGTTTTTCTTTGGGCTTTCGGGCTCATCGTCGAGGGAAAAGTTGGACCCACCGTATTCTCGTTGTTGTACCTGGGTATTGGAACCCTTTATGGCTTCGTGCTGCAGTTGAGTTCCATCGTGATCGGTTGGGAGGGAGAAGCGCTCGGTGCCTCGGCGGCGATTTTCGGGTTGTTGGCGCTGTGCGTGGCTTGGGCACCGGCCAATGAATTCACCATTGTTAGTTGGTTCGGCTTGGGGCCAATGATGTTTGAAATCTCGATCTTGATGTACGGTTTTTTCTTTTTAGCCCAAGAACTCATTTTCTTTGGGATTCACGGGTTTACCATGAGTTCGGAACTGCTCCACATCATGGGATTTGTGGTCGCGTTGCCAATAGGTTTGGGGATGGTCCGCTTGGGCTATGTGGACTGCGAAGGCTGGGATTTGTTTTCCTATTTGAATGGAAAGACGGGCCAAGAGTCCACGGTAGGTCGGGACAAAGTTCGAGCCCGCGAGGAAAAGGCTGCTGCCAAACTCCATGCCGAGGACCGCAAGGCAAACGTGGTATCGGATCCTGGGGCGCAAGGCCGAAAGTTGCAAACACAAGTCGAACAAGCGATTGATCAAGGAGAATTTTCGCTAGCAGTAAAACTTCAGAATCGTATCGCCGCCTCCAATGCAAGCGTCGGCTGGAGGCAAAACGACTTGTACCGAGTGATTCAAGGCCTGCTTCGGGCCAAAAGCTACGCCGAAGCGATCCCGTTGATGGAACGGCACATCGAGACATTCGACGAGCACCGTTTCTCGATCCAATTGATGCTCGTCAAAATCTGGTTGCAAGACCAGCGGCCGCGCAAGGCGCTAGGCTATATGCAAGGGCTCAATCATTCCTTTTTGTCACCGGAACAAATGCAACAACTGAAGCAGTTGGCTGTCGTCGCGAAAAAGCAAATCGGCGATGGAGTCGTTGAGATACTGTGAAGTGACATCACAGGAGGGCTAGCGCTGGGCTGTTAAAAATCTGGTATGGGCACGGCTTTTGGTTGCGCAGTTTTTGTTCCAATCGGCAAGTCCATTCGAACGCCGCTACTACATCGCGAAGCTGATGTTCTAACTCCCCTTCTCCTCCTCGGGAGGAGAAGGGGTTGGGGGATGAGGAGGTTGGTCCTGCTTGATGTGCTTTTTTAAGGCGACGTCGATCGCAAACATAACCCGTTGCGTGTCGTTCTCGATCTCATGACTCGTAAACCTAATTACTTCGATACCTTGTTGATTGAGCCATTGGGTTCGAATTCGATCCTTCTTGATTCCTTCCAGAGTGAAGTGCGGTAGTCCATCGCATTCGACAGCAAGCTTCGCTTCAGGGCAGAAAAAGTCCAAGACGTAAGGCCCGAGTTTATGTTGTCGTCGAAACTTGGCTTGGCATCGTTGTCGATTACGAACAACTTGCCACATCAAATATTCCGCGGGCGTGGAGGCTCGGCGTAGGTGTTTGGCGAAATCGTCTTGGGCTTGCCACTTCATGTCTAGCTCCAACCTCCTCATCCCCCCGGCCCCTTCTCCTCCTGATTACAGGAGGAGAAGGGGAGAGAAAAACCCTAAACTTCACGTTGCGGTTTCACTACTTTACTTCCCAGCGAAAGGAACAAAAATGATCTGTCGGAATGTAGTGTCAATACCAGATTTTTAACAGCCCAGGCTAGCGCCCTGCCGCTATTCTTTAGTAGCGGAACGGCGCAAGCCGTCCGGTGAGTCAAAAAGCGTAGCTTTTTTAATCTGCCTTAGGTTAAGCTGGGGTCCAATGCTTCAATAACCCCTCTTGACGGCCCGGTATTCTATTAAGAGCTGTCCAGATTTGACTCCGCCCAACTACCAAGCGACGATTCCCTTATGAAACTCAACCCATTTTTTGCCATTGCGGCGATGGTTCCCTTGATCTCCTCTGTGATCTCCTCTGCGGCACGCGCCGAGGATTGGAGCCAATTTCGAGGTGGAACTGCGATGAGCGTGTCCGCTGGAGAACCTCTCAAGGGGTCGCCAAATGGGGCTTCGGTAGCTTGGAAAACACAACTGCCAGGGACAGGCTGGTCGCAACCTGTGGTAGTGGGCAACAAGGTTTTTGTCACGACCGCTATCTCGAAAACGCCCGAGCGGCCGAAAGGAATGATGGCGGGTGCCATGGATCCAAGCACCATGGGCCGAGCTCCAGTCCCCAAGGACCCGCTCCAATGGAAACTGATTTGCCTCGACATCGACAAGGGGAGTATCCTTTGGGAACAGACCGTCTCAGACGCAATCCCCAAATACGCCAAGCATGCATCCAACACGTATGCAACCGAAACTCCAGCAGCCTCGAACGATGCGGTTTATGTTTGGTTTGGTTCGGTCGGCGCGATGGCTGCTTATGACCACAGCGGAAAGCAACTTTGGAAAAAGGAACTAAGCGTTCAGAAACTGTCGAACGACTTTGGAACCGGTTCCTCGCCAGTACTGTACGAAGGAAAGCTGTTCCTTCAGCTCTACAATGAAGAGTTTGCTCAGCTCGTTTGCATGGACGCCCGAGATGGAAAAACACTTTGGCAAGCAGATCGATCCGTGGGAACTGCCTGGAGCACACCTGTACTTTGGATGAACAACGGCGCGATGGAAATCGTGGCTGCGGGCAAGGGGATGGTCATTGGATACGATCCGCAAACGGGTACGGAAAAATGGCGAGTGGGGGGCTTGGATACTTCCTTTTCCTGTTCCGTGGTAGCGGACAAAAGCGGACTCTATATGGGTACCTCAAGCCCCGGTAGTCGAGCACCCATCATGGCGGTCGCGCCTGGCCAGAAGGGAGATTTGACCCTTGCCGACGGGGCCGAAACCAGTCCTGCTATCCTTTGGTCGAACACCAAAAGCGGAGCCGGAATGCCTTCCCCGATTGTGGTAGGCGAGCGACTGTATTTCTTTGGAAACACGGCTACTTGTTACAACAAACGGGACGGCAAAGAGCTGTTCCGGGCACGCTTGCCGGGTGGCACGTTAGCGGCAGGATGCCCGGTTGCGGTGGGCGAGACGATTTACTTGATCAACGAGTCGGGCAAACTTCTCGTGATGAATGCGGCGTCGGAGTTCAAGGTCGAGTCGGAGCTTCAAATCGGTTCGGCAGACGAAATCTTTTGGTCGACGCCTGCGATTGCAAATCAATCGCTGCTAGTTCGTTCGTCCGACGCGATCTACTGCTTGCGATAAGGCGATTCGACATCCCCCGATCAATCGATATGTCACGCGGAGTTGCGGAGTCGCGGAGAAAGCCCGCGACATAAAGTGTTTAGATTCCTACAACGAACCCCGCGTTCTCGGCACCTCCGCGTAAGTCTCTTTCTTTGTTGAAATCAACTTGCGGATTCTAGTATAAGGACCGTTCGGTTTTGGACCGAAGCGGGTGTCACCAAGAAGGAGGTCGTAACAACCACGCAGCAGTCGTTGGATATTCTTCGAGATCTTGGTGTATCCGCATCAGACATCCTGCAAACGCGATTCGCGAATTCGCCGCAACTTACCTCAACGAGGAAGTGGCCAACCAGGGTGAAGGCTAATTGAAATACTAGGGCTAGTACCCAGCACATGAATTGAGAGAGGAAATGGATAATATAAAATGGAACGAAATCACTCACATGCAGCGTCACCCCAACGTTCTCACCAACGTGTTAGTGCGTTCTTACATCAAAGCCAAGCGAGGAACCTAAATTGGGAAGCTTAACCGGATTTCTCCAAGAGCGTTTCGCCGCTGCGTGTCCGGCAGGATGGACCTGCACACACGAAGTTGACGTTCTAGACACAGAGTGGCAACCTGTGCTCGGTTATTCCGCACGCGCCGACGTGTTACTTACTCGTGATGATGGACAAAAACGACTTTGGATAGAGTTCGAAGTAAGCCGTGCAGATCCGGTCGCCAGCTCCACGCAATCTACTCCATCGGCTGTATTGCTAGTTGCTAGGCGGCTCAGAGAACCTACAACTATCCGCAATGTCTTGCGCGATTGCGATCTGGGCAGACTTCTCAGCTGGCCAGCCTACGACGATCGCGTGATTTGGGTTGGGGAATTCGCTGTCTTCGTCAGCTCGAATGGGATCAGGTTGTATTGTCAACTTCTTCGACTGAAAGTCACTTGCGAGTACTGTTGCTCGGCCATACAACGTCTTTTGTTGCTTCAAAGCAACGTTGCGGCAAAGAAGCCAAATTTCAGCATCAGTCGATTGCACGTGGCTGTTTACAGACAAATCGTCATACGGATGCGGAACGAATGCGTTTGGTTTAACTCGTCCAAGTTCTGAACCGTCAGGCTTCGGAGCTCGGATATGTTTGCTGTAAACGACGCATCGTGAAAGCTCTTCGCGGCCGTCGATATCGGGAACATCGTTTTCGTCAATCATCGACCAGCAATTTTCTGAATCAAAGAAAACAACGACTTCGGCCAGCCATCGACCAGCAAATAGTTGCCATGGTGGCGCTCGGAGCCCAATTTCGCGGCATAATGAATCTCACCATCAATGATACTAACGGAGATTTGCCGGTCTTTGGAAGTATACCACTCAAGGGCTAAAGCACCATCTGGATCAGCAGACAAGCTTGGAGCTGGAAAATCATCCGGAAGCTCCTCAAGCAATTCATAGACTTGTTGCAAGGTATCCTGAGACACTGGCAACGCTTTGTACCCATCCCAGTTATCTGTCTGGCATTCGCTCCAAACGTCTCCTAGTTCCTCTCGAAGCTCGCTGTCCAGACCGAAAGTCTGAGATCGACGCATACCGTTAACTTGCTCAACCAAGTATCGACTTGCCATTTGAGCCGCGTCGCTAAACCCCGTGGTGAACCTTGTCATTTTCGAAACATCTCGATTGCTTTATCGGTAATTAAGTTGAAAAACGTCTTGTCCTTAACCCATTTTAGGGCCTTAAAGTGTTCCTGGGTACTACCCACTTCTAAGTGACCATCAGTTGTCATAGCATCAATATCTACAATGAGGCTAGGCGGTACGGTGGTTCCCAAATTCTTGGGAGGGATAGTGCGGATTACGTTTACCTGATAAGGATGGTTTGGGATTCGATGCAAACTTTGGTACATAAACCCCATTGCCGGTAGCTCTGCGTCATCTAAGCACTCAGGCGGGTGTTTAAGATAATAACGTACGTCGTCAAAAGATTCGATAGGGATTTGATTGATCGATCGAACGCCGAGCTTTTGGATCTCTGTCGGTTGAGTACACGCAAGGAACGACTTCCAAACCTTGATTCCAAGCGTCGAGAATTCTGTCCAACCAACGTAGGGGCTCAAGCGACTGAGAATCACGCCCTGCCAATCAGCTTGCACGATCCATGTGCTGTCTTCGCTCTCCAGACGCAAGCCAATCCAAGGCCGATTCACCGTCTGCTGAGACGACCCGTCAGAATCGATCATCGTTTCGATTGATTGCCAGTGCACAGGCTGAGCCTTCGGAAACTCCGGCAGTAGTTCCGAAAAGCGATTATGCCAAGTGGTATCATTCGCGGCAACGCTTGCTCTCGCTGTCCATTGAATAACCGACTCCACGATCGGCGAAGAGGGCAAATGCTCAAACGTCTCGTCAAACAATTGAAGGTTCATTTCCTAAATCACCAGTCCCATTAGTGTCGCGTAGCTATCCACTACATCATATTTGACTTGTTCCGACGTAATCTTCGCGAAGAACTTCCGGGCGCATGCGATTTTCGCGGTCTCGATCTTATTCAGTTCGAGCGAGTTCATGCTGCCCTTGGTTTCCGCGATGAAGAAAACATGCTTGACTTTGTCTTGCTCGAATGCAACCGCCCAGTCGGGGTTGTAGTTACCGACTGGCGTTGGTATTGAGAATGCCCTGGGGAGCTTGGCGTAAACAACGACTTCGGTTGATTTGTCTAGCGTCTCGACAAAGGTACGTTCATTTTTGCTATCGGTGATTACATAGTCGAAGACGTGTCGCTGCGCTTCGTATGCACTGGATATGTCAGCCTTCTTGTCTGCGGTGAAAATGTCCGTGTAATGCTGTCCATCGAGTGGGTTGTAAACCAAATGCTCGATGATGATTGTCGCTTTTTGCTCGTTTATCTTGCTAGCAGCCTTGGCGAGAAATTCTTCGGGATTTATGCGAAACATTTCAAAAGTGATGGGACTTATTCGTGACAAGATACTGACTACTGTCTTCCGAGTTAGTTGTGTCGCCTCACTGAGCTTTCCAACTAAGTCGTAACGAATATCGGTCGAGACAGGTGAATCGACAATGTCGGTTTGGTTCCCGTTTACCTCGAACGCAGTACCGTTATCGAGATCATCTACCGTGTTAACGTCTTTTTGAACGCCGCGGTGGACCTCGTATCGAAGCTTTGACACGTTCAATTCTGCGTTGAGGGTCCCGACGCAGTTGACGATGAGTTCATCTGTTTCAAAATCAACCACATATACGGCTTTATGATTGATTCTATTCCACAGATCTTGAAACTCTTTGCGAGCCAAGTTTTTCGCATTGATAGGGTTTCCCTTCGGGCTTCGGCCGTTGCCGAAGCCTGGCAATTTCGAATCGTCGAAAACGCTATCGATGAGTTTGAATATCGGTTCGGCGAAAGGCTTCAGTGACTCAGGAAGTTCGGCAAGAACCCCATTCTGTTTTGCATCGTGGTACTTCGAAGTAATGCGTTTGTCGTAATCCGTATACCCGTTTTGAACAAGGTAAAAAAAGATTTGAGAAGCCATCTTGGCGTCGACTGTCTTGTCCCCTGTCTCTGTTCGCAATAGTTTGCCTGTAAAATACACTTCACTCGCATATCGAGGGCGAGCTGACAGAGACTCTCGCATTTCGCCTTGAAGCTTGGTTACAAACTCTTGGAAGCTCTCGTTGGCGACAACAGTTAGAACGTTGACATCGTGGACAATTGCTTTGTCGTCAATCCTTTGGCCCGTCGCATCAACGCATAGTCGCAGTCCTCGGCCGACCTCTTGGCGACGCGTGACAGTTGACCCCTCGTAGTCAGTCGGCTTGAGCATGCCGATCACGAATACATTCGGATTGTCCCATCCCTCGCGAAGTGCTGAGTGCGAGAAGATGAACCGTACATTCTTTCTCCGTCGAGACAGGTCATCATCGTCTTGCGTAGGCAAGGACAAAAGCGTTTCTTTATCCTTTAGGATAAGGTCATAGGCATCGACATCGTCGGTCTCACCTTTGGTGTCTCCCGACTTTTTAACTTCAGGATCAACCAATCGCCCCTTTTTGTCGATCGAGAAGTAGCCATCGTGCGTATGAGCGGTATCTATGCCGTCCAGGTAGGACTGGTACTTTGCTTCTTCAGCGAACAACGTCCGAAATTCTTCCCGGATCTTTGCATACTCGTCCTCGAAAAATCGGCCATAGTCCGCTAGAAGCTTGTTGCCATCTTTGTCGTATTGGCGATACTTGGCTACAGTGTCGATGAAGAAAAGCGAGAGAACCTTGATTCCCTTAGGATAAAGCTCTTGCTCCTTCTCAAAGTGAGCTTTAATCGATTCGCGAATTTGAAGCCGACGAAGTGTATCCTCATTCGTATCGCCACAAGCGGTGCCGACCGTCAGACGCTCTCCGTTGGTAAACTCGATGTATCCTTCGCCGAAGCCCTCCACTCCGCGAGCGTCGATGTCGGCCACGACAAAGCCTTGGTATTGATCTAGTTCACCCGACTCGACAAAGAGGTTCGTATTCTTACTAACCAATTTCCGAATCCGCTTAATTCCGCTCGCGGTTTTCTGTTCGATTTCCAAAACCCCAACTGGCGGTTTGCTTTTACTCAGGCGGATGCTTTCTAGGTAAAGATAGCCGTTTGTGCCCTTGAGCCCTTTCGTCGCGATTCCGCGAACCGCGATCTTCTTTACCAGTTTTTGGTTGTAGGCATCCAAAGCGTCTAGCCGGTAGATTTTATTGTGCTCCACCTTATGTGTCGCCGAGTATCGCAGGATCATAAGCGGATCGAACTGAGCCAAGGCTTTTACTGTCTGTGTTCCCACCATACGTTGCGGTTCATCGAGGATCAGAATCGGTTTGTTCTTCTTTAGAACATCGATGGGACGACGAGATTGAAAGTCATCTCGTTGCGAGAACATGATCCGGGCCGCATTGTTCGCGGCGTCCTCCTTGAATGCATTGAACGCCTGTGCGTTGATGATCATCACATTAATACCGGCGTTAGATGAAAAGCTCTCCAATTCGTGCAATTGCTTGCTGTCGTAAGTAAAGTGGCGTGCCTGCCTACCATACTGTTGCAGAAAATGCTCAGCGGTGATCTCGAATGACTTTTGAACCCCTTCGCGAATCGCAATGCTCGGGACAACAACAATGAATTTATTCCATCCGTACTTCTCATGCAGTTCGAACATCGTCTTGATGTAGCAGTAGGTTTTGCCAGTACCGGTTTCCATCTCGATATCGAGATTGAGTTTGCATGACTGGCTTGGAACTAGCGATATAGACTGTGGGATGTTTTGCTCGAGCTGTATCTGTTGAATGTTTGCAAGCAGCTGAGAAATGGTTAAACGAAGATCGGCGTTGCGAAAGCCCTCGAATTTGAGCGAGTCGAGAAGGTCTTGTTGGGTAAACTGTCCAACCGGCTTGATTCGTTTCTTATTTACGCCAGGGTCAATCTCATAATCCGGCGTCGCAATGAGCGGCTGACCGGCGAAACAGTCGACGACAGCCCGGACTGCGTCGGTTTGGTAATCTTGGACTTTGAATTGAATTTTCATCGTATTGGGGCTCGCAAATTCCCTAGGTTCCTCACGGAATGATTTTGCAGATTTGGTTCTTTACTCAATTTGGATTTGGTTGTCTCTTCCAGCTAACGTTTGCTAGAATGATGCGATGTCTTTCGCTCTAAGTGCTTTCCAGGCAAGGGTTTGCAGGTTCGTTAGGAGCGACTTTTCAGCTAGGACTCACTGTTGATTAGCTAAAACTGGTCATGATTTAGTTAATGCGGAACGCCCGATGGTTGTCAGCGACCAGGTCGGTTGAACCCGCGGGCCAAGATTCTCGATCAGCCCGTCCCGACGCATGGACTGAAGCAGGTTACGCACCCGGTTTCGCTTCTGGTCCTCCGTCAAAACGTCGCTTAGGTTCTTCAATAGCATTTTATCGATATCCTCCCTGCCAGCAGAATCAAACCGACTTAGGAAATCTAAGATCAGTCGCTTGTAATGAATGTCATCTTGATGGCGATTTCGAATGTACTCGGCTCGTCGATCTGTTGCCGATGCTACGTTGCCGGAAATATGGATGTTCGGACGCCTTCCTTCGATCAATCCTGCGCGACGCAATCGTTTCGTGGCTACATCATCAATGGGTAGTTGCTTTTGAACGCGATCAAGAGCGAACACATCTTGCAGAGGCAAATCGGTGTTCTCAATCAAAACCCGCGAGTATGCAGGATCAACAATCGCCCCGTGGATGGTGAGTCTAACCGTTCCCGATTCCGATAGGTCATAGTCCGGAAGCGGGAAATAACGTTTCGCTTGCCCAACGAACATTCTGTGAATTCCATAGCCCATCGTATCGATCATGTTCAGCCGTGTCATCGCTTGCATCAAAAACGGATTGCGATAAAACCTAGGCGTTTTATGACCCGACAGGTAATCCAGCGGCTCACCATCGACAAACGATCCCGAATTCTCCAAGACCAAGCGATCGATCATCTCCGTTACGACCACGCGTGCCCCGAGACGGTAGTCTTGGTGGGCTATGCAATTGTGCAGCGATTCAAGAACAATCTTTTGGTCGTATTTAGCAACTTCAATCGCGACTAACGAATCGGCTGGAAGTATCCTCAGTTGCACGTTGCGCACCTTTTCATAGAGAGCACTCGTCGCAAGCAAGTAGGGTGGCGTAAAAATCTGATTGCCAGCTTCCACGCCAACCAGCTTCCAAACTAGTTGAGCGAGATATGGGCTGAGGAGATGGACCGAATCCGGTTTACCGACGAGTAACAGAGCCGATCTAGTAATCATGCCGTTGATTGTCAGACCGGCTCGATCCAGAAACGCTGCATCGTCCCAGGCTTCGATTTCGTCGTTTGTAAACTGATTTGCGTGACGAAGAGCGAATCGAGCGCGTGCCTGCGAAACAGCCGCATCGGACAGATCTGCTCGCGACGCTTCAGAGACCACAGCGGCAGTCCAGTCCGTCTGCAAGGTTTGACCGCGGATCTCGTCTTGCTTTACGATGGAAAGCGGTCCTAGGCTTTCCCCACTGCGTGCATAGAAGTGTCCATTCCAGCTAATTGCGATACCACGTGGGGCGGCGGGTATCTCGAACATCAGCACCCGTTTGCCTGCGACGGCGATTTCGTGGATCTCGCGAAAACAAATGGAAGGAGAACTTCCCTCGGTCATCTGATGCTTTAGTCCTTCGAGTCTAGCACGATCGCGACGGTAGTCCGAGTCAACGATCTGACGCGTCTTGTTGTCGACACCGAAAACCAACCACGCCGTCTCAACTTCACGCAAATTTGCTTCGTTTGATAATGCGGTCAAGTACTTGCCGATATCGGACGTAGAATACGAGTCTCCAACGCTCTTGAACTCCACGACTTCGCTCTCCCAATCTGAAATGAGCTGGATTAGCAGTTTTTGCAATTCTGTTTCAGTTCGAGTCATGAAAGGAGCAGAGGGTGAATGACTATTTGAGAATGAGGAAGGAGCGTTTTTGAATCCGCAATTCAGAGTCTTAGAGGCTCTTTAATTGTGTGTTGGGCGATAGTTGCTTGAAGATTTGTTCTACGTTGATTTTTTCAGCGTCGGTCGCGTAGCATTGATCGCGAAACACGGCTCGCAGCGGCTTTTTGTCAGCGATGGTTGTGACAAGCGATTCAGGCAAATCTACCTCGAAGCAGGCGATCAGATCGGGAACCGTGTGCTTGCTTTCATTAACGATGAACACTTCACAATTGTCGAGCGTTTCTCGCTTCAGGGGAAGTCCCAGGTCAACGCCGCAGTCGAGTAGGACTTGGAACAGCAAATCCTCCCCAGTCCGATCAGGCTTGATGTTGTCGACCAATCCACTTAGCATCGCCTGCGAAGTATCTTGTGGTGAATAGTAAACATCCTTCATGTTGGACGAATCGATTTTTAGGACACGGAAGCCACTGTAATAATCTTCCGCAAACATTCGGTTTTTATCAGACTGCGATGAACATATCCGGCGAATCCTCTCTTTTGCTACTTCAGCAATGGTTTGGAATTTCGGCGACGAATCGATACCTTGAACCATCTCACCAGCCTGAACGGCAATGAAACGAGCATTTCCCATTTCAAGAACTGCTTGAGCGAAAGTCGCGGAACCGGCAAAAAAGTCCATTACAATGTCACCTTCACTTGTCACAAGTTCCAGAATTTTCTTCATTAATTTCACGGGCTTTGGCGTGTCAAACGGAGCGTCGCCATCGAACAAAGCCTTTAACTCGAGGGTGGCCTCCTTGTTGTGACCGGCAAATTCATGCCCCCACCAAGTATGCGGCTTAATTCCACGTGTTGATTCTGAAAGGAATGCCTTTAGCATTGGCCTAGCATCACCGTTCACACCCCACCATATTCGTTTGTCTTTGCACCAACGGTCGAACTGTTCGCGATTACATCTCCAATAGCGATTTGGAGGTGGAGTGAAGAAATCTCCATTTGGTCCTGTAATTGTAAATTTCCCTGCTTCATACGGTTTACTCGCTGAAAGATCTTGAGCACGCCATACACCGCGCGGGTCATCGTCTGGATTTCTGTATGCGGATTCCTGTTCGGTTGTGCGTTTCCAATCATTGATTGTCAATAAATCACTTTGTTTCGCGTAGACAAGTACATAGTCGTGCATGTCTGAAAGCCATTTCGCAGTGACGTTCGATACATAACGTTTTTGCCAAACAATCGTCGCAATAAAGTTGGATGGCCCAAAGATTTCATCACACAACTTACGAAGACTGGATATCTCGTTGTCATCGATCGAAATGAAGATGCATCCGTCTTCACGCAGAACATTTCGAGCTAACTTTAGCCGTGGAAGCATCATCGAAAGCCAGTCGGAATGAAAACGCCCATTTGCGTTACTATTTGCGATGAGCCTTACGCCCGATTCCTCTACTTGCTCTGATCGCAAAAGAAAGGCATCCGCATCTTCTGCAAAGTCATCGTCGTAGATAAAGTCATTTCCCGTATTGTATGGTGGGTCGATGTAGATCATCTTGACTTTGCCGAGATAAGTCTCCTGCAATAGCTTCAACGCTTCCAAATTATCGCCTTCGATGAACAAATTTTTTGTAGTGTCGAAGTCGACGCTTTCTTCGCGACAGGGACGTAGCGTTTTTGCGATTGGGGCGTTAGCTGCCAGCATCGCCTCTCGCTTACCAGGCCAGTTGAGATGATAGCGCTCAAGCGGTCCCTCGACGATGTCTCCGGACAACTCTTGGCGAAGTAAATCAAAGTCAATCAATCGTGTCACTAGGCCGTTTTCGCCTGCCGCTTCAGTGACACAGTTCGGAAACAATTCCGCAATGCAATCGATATTGGAAGCGATCAAATCCGGGCTATGCATTTTTAGCTTTTCAGGCATTGGATTCCTGCAATGGAGTTCTTGTAAGTTTTTGAATTTCTTGATTGACGGATCGAAGTTGCGAGTTCCACTCGACTTTTCGATTGAGCTGCTTTTCAGCATTCATCTTTTGACTAATGCGTTCTGCATCACGACGAAGTTGGAGGACTTGTCCATGACGCTCTACATGGGATCGCAACGGTTCCCCATTTTGCGGCAGTAGATCGATCATCGTTCGAAGCAGACTGGCGTAGAGTATGCCCAGGTTAAGAGATGTTGGCAGCGGCATTCGAACAGCATCCACGGGTTGCCAGTCACTGGAGAGGTAATGACTGATGACCCAGGCGTTTGCATCCGACTCACTGGCTCGCTTATAGGCCGCGGATTGCTTCACACGCCCAGCACTATGGATTTCGTGAATAGTGGGATTTGGAATTGCTTTGTCGATCGCGATGAGGA
Organism: Pirellula staleyi DSM 6068; assembly: GCA_945875845.1. Classification (GTDB taxonomy): domain Bacteria; phylum Planctomycetota; class Planctomycetia; order Pirellulales; family Pirellulaceae; genus JBKCUI01. Next base: position 7,589 of record CAMCMB010000036.1, on the reverse strand, counting down.
TAGCTGGATCAAAATCTGTTCCGCTAACATCAATCTGGATAACTTCGATCTCGGGAACGTCGACGGTCGCTGGCGTATTGAGAGTCGACGACGCGAGCTTGTACTTCCATGCGACACGCGCAACTTGATCCGTGAACAATTCTTTTAGCTTTCGATTATTGCGAGCACCCGCGTAGAATAGTTCCTTATTCAATTTGCGGCCAAACTCGGCCTGCTTCGGCCAAGCGAATAGTGTTCCCCCTGCTTTGTTCACAACTACCCTCGCTTGGGGTCAAAGATGACCAGGAAAGCAATCAGTTCGAAGTCATCAAGACCCTTGATGTTCCCCTCGAGAGCTGTTGTTGGTCCGCCGGAAAACAGACTTTCGACGTCGGACTCTTCTTTTCGGTCGATGATGCTGCCGATGGCAACGTCGAGCAGATCGCTATAAAAAGTCATATTCCGCCCATCATCTGTCGCATCGTTGAACGGTTTGCAGACTTCCGCGACATGCTTCGACCGTCCCTTGCAGGCGGCACGTGCTAGATCGAGCAGACGTTTGACTTCGGTGTAATCCATCACGACCCGGCCATCGCTGCCGACGTAGACCATATAGTATGGGTGCAACCGATTATGCCCACCCACGTTTACGCTGGAATCTCGATTGCGAAGTGTGAAGATCACGCCCGGATGCAAGCCACGATCCGGTTCGGCGGGTACAACGCTATGCATTCCATTGGGAACGTTGGCTAAATCGCCAGTTGCGTTGACATAGGCGAGCAAATCCATACGAAAATCGTTTAGGCCCAGGTCTGTAATGGAGACACCCGTTTTAATGTCCTCCATTTCGATGACTTCGTCTTGCAGACGACGAAGCTGCTCCTTGCGATATGCAACTTCACTGTTGGCTGGATTGCCATCGAGTAGAACATTGTCATCACCAGTCGCGGTCATGTCCGCTATTACCATGCGGTTTTCCACCCGCTCTTTTAGATTGATGTATTCATCGAGTGTGATGTCCGGCCAATAGTTGACCAGTTGAATGAAATCATTGGGCGATCCAATCCGATCAACGCGGCCGAAACGTTGGATGATTCGCACTGGGTTCCAATGAATGTCGTAATTGATAACGCAGTCGCAATCCTGCAGGTTTTGCCCTTCGGAGATGCAATCGGTGCCGATCAATACGTCGATCTCAGATGGTTCGTCTGGCAGTATGAGCGATTTCTCTTTCGAACGCGGCGAAAACAGGGTCAATAGTGATTGAAAGTCGTAGCGTCGTGGCCGACCGCTTTCATCGACAATCGTACTTCTTGCAGGGAAAGTTCCCGAAACAGTGGCTGTATGGCCGCCGGTGTGATTGACAGTACCTGCAGCAGCATCCGCATATTCTGCTATCGCTGGCGCAACATGCTCGTAAAGATATTCCGATGTATCCGCGAAAGCAGTGAAGATAAGGACCTTGCGATTTCCGGGATTTATCGGTGACGCGTATTTTCCTTTTAGGTAACCCAGCAAGTGCTGCAATTTCGCGTCGTCCCTTGGCGTCACTTTCTGCATTTCAGCTAGTAGCTCGTCAATGACCTTCAGATCACGCTGAAGATCGTCTTTCCACGAAGGCAGGTCCATGTCTTCAAGACGGATTTGAACTTTGCCAGTGGTGACAGCATCGAGGTCAAGAACCTCGTCTTCGTCGTACTCACCGCTTCCGTAGCCAACGCCCGCATCGCATACGCGATCCGAAACGCCAGATCGCTGAAACTTTTCAATCTTCACCAGCAAACTTCGGTGACCGCGCTGCAATTTTGACAGTGTGATTCGGAAGGCTTCTATACTGCTTTCAAGTCGCTTCAAGAGGTTGACCGTCATCAGATTCTGCAAACTTCGCTCTCGGTCGATTTGACGGAAGCGATTGCCGCTCTCGAATTTGGTGTCGTATTGCTCTGCGTAAAACGGCAGTCGACTTGGGTGAATGTACGCTACCGGAGCGTAAACTGCCAATGTGAGTGATGCCAAACTGTTGTAGATTTCGTTCAAGTTGGGAACGTCACCGCGATGAGTCAGAGGACACCGATAGGATTGTGGCGGAAGCCGAACCGGAAACTTGCCTGCTTCGGCAGTATCGTAAAAGGTCTGAATGTGACGTCGAGATCGCGCGATTGTGACACTATCAAGCAGCTTGAAGAAGTCAAAATCGAGACTCCGCAAAATCGCATCGCTGGTTCGCTGATCTGCCGGCAACTTAGTCCATGCATTGAAGGCTTGCTGAGCACGTCGGAAGATCTCGCTAATGTCGCGAGTCGTATCTAATTTGCGATTGATGGCTTCAGTGTCTCCCTCGTAGGCAAGGGCGAGTTGGTTCTTGAGATCGTTGAAACGATTATTGACCGGGGTAGCCGATAACATCAGAACTTTGGTTTTGACACCTGCCCGAATGACAGCATTCATAAGCTTGTCGTATCGCGTCTCCTTTTCATTGAAGGCTTCCGCATTGCGAAAGTTATGCGATTCGTCGATAACGACCAAGTCGTAATTGCCCCAGTTGACTTGATCGAGACGAGTGCCAAATGATTCGCCTCGAGTTCGCCCAAGATCCGTATGACACAGCACGTCATAGTTGAATCGATCTTTGGCGAATAAATTTGTCTTGACGTTGCGATTAAACGTGAGCCAATTGTCGGACAGCTTCTTGGGGCAAAGAACGAGCACACCACGATTGCGAAGCTCGTAGTATTTGATAACGGCGAGCGCGGTGAAGGTTTTTCCAAGCCCCACGCTGTCCGCAAGAATGCAACCGTTGAAGGTCTCTAACTTGTTGATGATTCCCGTGGCAGCATCCCGTTGGAAGTTGAACAGCTTTTTCCAGACGAGACTGTCCTGATATCCCGTCATGTCGTTGGGGAGAACATCGTCGCTGATATCTTCTAAGAAGTCGTTGAAGATGTTGTAAAGCATCAAGAAGTAGATACGTTCGGGAGAGTTTTCCTGATAGAGCGATGCAATGTGGTCGCAAAGACTAGATGTTACGTCTTGGAGCTTCTCAGGATCTTTCCAGATTTGGTCGAATAATCCAAGATAAATCCCTGTCATCGATGGTTCGTCAATCTTATTGACGATGTTCGAAACAGCATTGCCTTGCTGGTAGCCAAGATCAACTGCGGTGAAGCCATGTAGTGGCAAGTAAACGGCTTGGGACGTTGGGTTTTGGACACAAACAAACTGCTGCATCGGAGCTTTGCCGGAATTGGAGCGAAACTTAGCTTTCCTTCGCATCCACTCAGCACACTCTTTGGCGATGGCTCGTTGGGTCAGCTTGTTCTTGAGTTGGATTTCGAATTCGGTTCCGTAGAACCCGCGTTCGCGTTCAAGTTTTGGGATATAGAACTCGCGTCGTTCCTTCTTGATCTTGTCGGTGACTTCGTTGGGAACAAACGTTGGCGACGTGAAAATGAACTCAAGGGACTCGATTTTTTCGAGTTCCTTCTTTAGCGATTCGAACGCATAGATCGAAAAACACGACGCGGCAATCTTAAGCTTCGATTTTGGAGCGATGGTTGTTTTGAGGTTGTCGCCCAAAAGTTGATTGATGTTATCGATTATTTCCAATTGTGCAACCTGCTCGGGCTCGCCGTTGATCGTTGGGGATAATGAAAGCACATACTCTAGATAGGCCTCAACAATGCAACAACCGAACTTGCGTTGTTCGGTCCAAAGTCGGCTTCATCGGTGTAGATTGGTAGTGCGACAATGTGGTACTCATTTTCGATGCGCCCAAAACTTACGACAGCAGTTCCATCGCACGGGGACAGTGTCATCGCTGCTTGATAGATGGGACCATCGTTCGGAATCGATTTGTGAACCGGTATGTGGTCAAGCACGTGATTGCGAAACGATTCGTTCAGGATGGGATAGTCGACGCGGAGCTTCTTTTCGGGCTCATCGGGACGAAAGATCGTGGAAAGAAAGGGCTTTTCCGCATTGCGTCGAACTTGCTTGTGCTCGACGGGTTTCAGTTTCCAGCTAAAGAACACTGCGGCCATCGGTTCTGGGTGCAATTCGACGAGCCTTCGTACGGTTGCTTCTCGTGACGCCTGGTACTCATCAGCCAAGCTAGCAACCCCTTCGCCAGTCATTTGTAGTGATGCAATGGAGTTTTCAAACCATGGCAATGGAAACATGAATTCGGACGCAGCGACATCGCAGAGGGTTTCCAGGAAATCATCGTCATTCCATCTTTTATCATGCGCCTTGCGACATCTCACAGCGAGTTGGTAATCGGGGAAAAGTGTGTGGCCAATTTCATGTGCGATGCTAAAGCGTTGTCGAGTTATTGGGCGACTCTTGTTAATACGTAGTACGACATTGCCATCGCCATCGGGGGCAATCTCTGAGTCTGCACTAAAGCTGGGTTCTTCATCGGAAGCATGCAGTCCAATGCAACTTGCAATTTCCTGCATGTTGAATGGCGGCGGGTTAGGAAAAAGTGGGAGCAGGTTACCTAGCATTACCCTTGCTTTTTGGCGCACTGCTTCTCGCGGATCTTCCAACCCCATTTCCGCGATGATTGCCATTACATGTTCGTGGTATCTTACAGAGCCAGAATTTCTCGGCATTTCATTTCCTTCCAGTCGCTCTTTTCAATGCCGAGTAGAGATCGTACCAGCCTTCTTTGGATGTGGGCTGCCCACCTCGAAAACGAGTTGAAGCCAGCGAATGGAGGTCTTCATCTGATAGCGGTGTTTCGATCCTAACCATCATGTCTCGGAACTCGATTAGGGATGGACTCACTTCAACTTTGGTTTTGTTGACTTGGACCGACGGAAGCCCCATTAAATCTGCGATGGTTGTCTTAAGGATGTTTGCAACCTTAAGTAGTATTTCCGCCGATGGCCGCTTCTGGCCGCTCTCGTCGTTCTCCAGTTCCCAGAGGTAGGTTTTGGAGATTCCCGATTCGCCCGCTAACTGCTCCAAAGTTAAGCCAGCAGCGAGTCGCGCCGCCCGAATGTTTTGCGACAACCGGGATAGAGGTGACGTTTCGATTTGCTTTTCCACTTTTTTTGCTGCCATTCCCAAATCGTACCATGGCTGATTCGTTGCGACAACAGACCTGTTCGCCCCTAGTTGAACTTGTTTTGGTTAGCTGCTATATTCGCTATAGGCGAACACGTGTTAGTCTAACGTGTCACGACCGAAAAACTGTTTCTTGATCGAGGGAACGATGCCGAACTCTGAATTTCTTTGGAAAATACACGCCTATCTGAACGAGTACATACGTTTTGCCGACACCAAAGCAGCTGTGTGCATAGCATGGTCAAGCGCAATGCTAGGAACACTTTTCTCTGCGCAAATTCATCTCGTTCAAAAGCCAAGTATTTGGTTTTTTGGGTGCGGCCTTCTGAGTGCGGCAGCCTTAATAGCTGCCTTCCTGTTCGGAGTCCTTGCTGTAAGTCCAAGACTAGGGCTTGGTTTCCTAAGTCGATCCTGGGTTACGGGGCACACTGCCCCAAAGGTAGATTCCGCGGACCCGACGGATAGGGCGGCGACAGATGGGGTGGATAGAACAAGTTCCGAGAATTTGGGCGTCATTTTCTGGATAGACATCCTGCAAAACAAAACGTCTATCGAATATGAGAAAGCCGTTTCGAAACTGACCGATTCCGACGTGGCTGGACAAGTTGCGAAACACATCTACGTCCTGAGCGGCGTAGCTAAAAGAAAGTATTTCTTCATCAACCTAGCCATGCTTGCGGCAGCGGTCGGTAGCGTATTTGCTGTCGTCGTGCTTCTCGCGAAGTAAATTCCAACAACTGAAAGCACTACCATGCAAACCAAGACACCTACGAAAACCGGTTACACAGACCTCCACAATTCACTGCTTCGATCATTTGAGGCGGGTCTTACTCCCATGTCGAAGCAAAGTTCGATTACACGATTCAGCACAAAATCCTTCAATGAATCGGTTGAAGCAAGAAGATCCGAATCAGTAATCATGGAACTGCCCCGCAATACGATCCGTACAGCATTTGGAAAAGGGAACTCGCTTGTACCGACAATTGGGGATCATCCAGATTTCATGCATCTAAAAGGAACTGACGATACCTGTTACTGTTCCATTACAACCCTTTTTATGGATATTGAAAGCTCTACTCGGCTAAGCCTGCTCTATCCACTTCCTTTGGTGATGCACATTAAAAATTCTTTTATCCGAACTGCGATACAGATCGTAACAGCGTTCGACGGTCATGTGCATCGAATCATGGGGGACGCCGTGATGGCATATTTTGGAGGCATTACCCACAAGCCCGAAGATGCTTCGATAGACGGCCTAAATTGCTCAGCCGTCTTAACCTACTTTGCGAAGAATGTAGTGTTGCCGAAGCTCAAAGAAATGGGAGTCGACCATGACTTTGGAATTCGAATCGGGCTTGATCATGGAGCCGAAAAAGATGTTCTATGGAGCTCTTACGGTTACCCCGGGATCGACGAAGTAACTGCAACATCTTTTTATGTGGACGTTGCGGCCAAATTGCAGCACGCTGCATCCAGAAACCAATGCATGTTGGGTCAGTCAATACTCGAATCACTTGACTTCCCCGAAGAATTGGTCGCCAAAAAAAGGATTCTAAAAGATGGAGTAATGGTCGACGTTCCATTTGTGGAACCAAATCACACAAGCAGTGATGGAAAGCTGCTTAATTACACTCAACGAATGTTTGACGCCGACGCATACCTTAGGTGTACACCTCTCGGCCAAATTGCTCAGTTCACTAAAACCGACCAACAAAGTTGCATCGTGAAAGCTGAAGTGTTTGACTCGCAGAAACGCGATTCAAAAGGCAACTACTTTCCTGCTTGTTCAGTTTTGCCCAAAGAGCGTGCCCTCCGATTTACCATTCGTCTTCCCTATCAGCCGATGTATCCCTATTCCATTAAGTGTAAAGCGCTGAATCACGGAAACGAAGCACGTCTTGAACGCCCGAACGACATGGGCAACCATGAGCAAACATACGTGATTCAGTCTGCCGAGCAGTATGATAACTTTGTTCATTGGGAAACGACGAAATACCGTGGACTGCATTACATGGATGTCGCTGTCACTGGACATCTAGGAAAATCATTTGAGACACGATTTGGCGTTTATGTCGAGTGACCGCCCCATTTGCCGGATTTAAAGCCTGGGGGTGCGTGAGCACTTCCCATAAGCTATCCCCAGTACTTTTTTCCCTAATCAAAACTCCAGCTCAAAAAGGTTGTAAGCGATGCCGCCGAAGAAAAAGCGCCAATTAGGACTCAATCCCGTCAAAGCGACCAAAAATTCTATCGGCGGGCAGGAGGACGCTGACATTACGATGCGAGCACTGAGTATCCGCCAGCCTTGGGCCGAGCAAATCATGCGAGGCGAAAAAGAACGTTCCCGTGGGGCCACCCATCTATGTTTGTCGACCCGTTGGAGGGATGGCCCTCGCAGGTGCGTGGCAGGGGAGTGTTGGTGCGACTTAGTCAAGCGATTCGGTAAGATCTTGAAACGCGTAGCGGGCAAACCGGAGTCGGTGGCACAAGAAGCGAGTCTTCGCGGGCGAACCGGCTATCGCACGGGCAACTCGCCCTTG
>CAMCMB010000035.1 GCA_945875845.1 Pirellula staleyi DSM 6068 | reverse complement strand
GGCCCGCAAAGGATTGTTGAAGTCATCCTTCTGCCAACGAGGACGAGCAAGGAACCGAGTTAGTTCCCCACGATGTATGGATTCTGAGGCGATACTGCCTGCAGCGCTCGAACAGCTCATCCGGCCACGATGCATGATAAACGCAATCACCATTCGAAGAACCATCGTCCGTCCGAATTCACTGAGCGCGGTTTTCGAAAGAAACCCCTTGATAGCCGAAGCAGTTTCCATGACGATGATCATTGGTGAGTCCTTATCGTTGACGGTGATAATCCAATGATCTGCTCACGATAAGGACTCGCCTTTTACGCAATAGCACTTTTTCGCTAGCTCTGAAAATAGCGCAACTTCAAAAAGCGTGAGCGAGGGAAGACCGTACCTCGCTTACCGGCCTGTTGCTTTAATGGTACGACGGACTTCCTAGTCCGTCGAATTCTCCATTGACGGACTTGGAAGTCCGTCATACCGCCCTTAACCAATAACGACTTCACTAAATCAACAAGCCGGTGAGCGAGGGAAGACCGTCCCTCGCTTACCGGCTTGTTGCTTTAATGGTACGACGGACTTCCTAGTCCGTCGAATTCCCCATTGACGGACTTGGAAGTCCGTCATACCGCCCTTAACCAATAACGACTTCACTAAAGCAACAAGCCGGTGAGCGAGGGAAGACCGTACCTCGCTTACCGGCTTGTTGCTTTAATGGTACGACGGACTTCCTAGTCCGTCGAATTCTCCATTGACGGACTTGGAAGTCCGTCATACCGCCCTTAACCAATAACGACTTCACTAAAGCAACAAGCTATTACGCGTCGGGTTGGAATTAATGCGGATGAAATCAGCAGTCTCCTTCAGGGCGAGGGCGAGGGCGAGGGCGAGGGGAGCGAGATCTCAATATGCGGGTAAAGAGGAAGCCCAAGACCAGTCGAGCCGGGCAATGGACGACTTCGTATTTAGAAGTTTGGAATCTCGGCAACAGGCACAGGGTCTCCCATTTGGAAGACGTCATCGACTTGAAGCAACTCCCCAAGATCGACCGTACTTTGCCATTGAGATTGCAAAATATCGAGGTACTGATTGAGTACGCCGCTTACAGTTTGCTGCGCCACAATCACATCGTTGAAACTGATTCCACTGGGGTCTGTCAGATAGCGTTGATAGATGCCGCGATACGCACTGACTTGATCACTCAAAGCATCCGTTCGAAACGAAGAGGCCAGTTGACGGTTCGATTTGTACACGCCGTACGTCGTTGCCAGCCTCCCAATAAGCTGATTCTCGGTATCGGCTATCAACTGAGTGGATCGCACAAGTTCCGCCCTTGTGGACATTCGGTTGCCCTGATTGCGGTTCCAAACAGGCACCGCACCACCTAACGTTAAATTGTACGTGTTCGTGCCCGGTTGAAACGTATAGTCGCGTTGCAAAACAAATCCGACATCGAGATCCGGGATGGGTGTCCGGTCGGCGAGAGTGACCAAGGTTCGATTCCTTGCAATAAGATTCTCGGCGATACGGAGGTCGGTATGAACGGCTGTCATTCGTGCCAAAGCACTCGGGTACGAGATGTCTGGAGTAGGGCAGTCGATCCGGCCTTCTATATTGGTTGGTTCCAGCGCAGGAATCGCCACGGCCGCAGCCAGAGTTCGCCAAGCGGCAATGGCATCTTGCTGGGCTCGAATCAAGGACGCTCTCGCCTGTGTTGTCAATACTCTTAACTGCAACGGTTCGTACGGCGCCGATTCGCCAGCGACCACCAGTTTTATCTGAGCTTGATATGCACGCTCTGAGTACTCGCATTGAACTCGAGCCAGCACAGCGCGCCGGCGTGCTGCCAATACTTGGAAATAGGCACGTCGTACAGAGGACTGGACCGTGACCCAAGTTCTCCGCTGGGTGACTTGCGCATTTGCGTACTCAAACGTGGCTGCTTGAGCGGCTAAGCCAAGTTTCTGCGCAGCAATAAAGGTCTGTTGCAAGTACATCCCATGGTACCCAAGCGTGTTGGCTGTTCGAACCGTATCCGCTTGATAGCCGATGCTTGGATTGGGCGGCAGTCCCGCTTGAATAACCGCGCCGTGCGCAACTTCCACGCTCGCTGCTGCGGCACGCAGTCCAGGATGGTTTTCTCGCGCAATCCGATGAAACTCTTCCAGCCCCATGACTGCTCGCGAATCATCCGGTAACGCATCCGATTCATAGGGTAGCGGAGGCAGGTCAGGAAACAGCTTCAGAATGTTTTCTTGTTGGGTTTTCGCATCCAACTTGGTTCCATCGGCATTGAGTCTGGGCAAGCTAATAGGCGGAGTTTCAGCCCCTGGAAATTCAGCGGGTAGCCGCAACGGATCTTGTTGTTTCGGCTTTTCGTTCACCACCGCCGACTGCGAGTACGATGCCAATCGGATGGGCACAGCTTCAATGATCGAATCATTTGATTCGGTGGAATCCGATTTAGTGGCATCCGAACCTTGATTGCTTTCCTGCCCTCGAATGGCGTCTTTTCTATTCTGTGAGTCGATTTCGTTGGGGGGGGCCACGGGCATGGAATCGGCAGTACACTGCTCCCAATACGCTCGACTTGACGCATCTGCAGTATTCGAAACGCAGCGTAGCGATCGGTAAGCACACGTTTCTGGCATGCGGCAACCCATGCCAATGCATCCTGCAATCAGAATTGGCAGGGTATTGATAGCAATCTTTTGGCGGCTTCGCATCGATCATCCCTTATCGAAGTCCAACGAATCTCTGTGACGGCGCCATCCATGGCTAAACACAGCTTTTGTGGAAGATCGACACACTGAAACCGACTCAGTCATTCAATTCGTTTCAAGGCGGTTGATCCCTAAATTCGGAAAACTCACTGTCATCGATTGAGAAATGCTTTGTCGGAAACATGGCTTTCTGCCGTTTCCATTCGAATCGCACCCTTCGATACGAGTCTCTTGATCGATTCGTCCATGGTCAACATCCCTTCACTTCGGCCAGTAAGAATGTAGTTGTCGATGCTCTCCAGTTTGCCAGTTCGTATCGCGCTCGCGATCGCCGAGTGGTTGAACAGGATTTCCAAAGCGAGTTCTTGCTTTTCGTTGGGCAAGCTACTGTCAAGTAAACGCTGGCAAATCACGGCGCGCAGACTGGACGCGAGCTGCGAACGGATTTCATTTTGCACGTGCTGCGGAAACATGTCGGCGTAGCGTGAAATGGCACCTTTGGCATCACGAGTATGGAGAGTCGAAAGAACGAGGTGACCAGTTTCCGCTGCGCTCAACGCCATTTTCGCCGTTTCACTGTCGCGAATCTCACCTACCAAAATCACATCGGGATCTTGCCGAAGACCGAATTTCAGCCCGTCTGCAAAGCTGTCGACGTCTGCTCCCAACTCTCGCTGGGTCACGACCGAGTTCTCACGAATCGGAAACCGGTACTCTATCGGGTCCTCAATGGTCAATATGCGAACCCCGCCGAGCCGATTCATCATGTTGATGATCATCGCCAATGAGGTGCTTTTTCCCGATCCAGTCACACCCGTAAAAAGCACTAGACCGTTTCGAAAGGAAGCGATCTTCTTGGCAAGGTCCTCTGGGAACGAGCTCCAACGAAAATCAGGGATCTGGTCTGGAATCAAACGAATGCATGCGCCGATGGCTCCCCCTCCTAAAAACAAATTGACTCGCAATCGAAAGGGCTGATCGTTGACGGTGGTTGAAAACGCAAAATCCACATTCTTGAGTTGGGCCAAACGCTGGATCATCTCGTCGGTCACGATCGACTCCAAGGATGTGACGATCGACGATTCGATCAAGGGCTCATCCGAAATAGGAATGAGCTTTCCATGCACCCGCAGAATGGGAGGGTAACCCGCAACCAAGTGCATGTCCGATGCGTCCTTTTGGACGGCCGCTTCCAGCCATGTTCGCATAGCATCGTTCATAGTTTCTAATCGCGAAAGAGAACACAACAGATCAAATTCCTAAAAGGAGGACCAGAGGTACCAACGCATTTCGATTAGCTTGATAATTTTGTGAATCTGATGCATCCATAGTTCTATACGCTCCAGTAAAGACGAACGACACGCATCACTGCGAGTAATGCTCGATTATAAGCAAAGGCCAAGCTGCGACTTTAATGCATCGCATGGTACCCGATTGTATCTTGGCGTGCCAGCAAATCCTCCATTACTAAAAAAGTTCGAAACGCTCACAAATGTGGTGGAATCTATCGAGCAGTTTTGCAAAACGCGCAAGAAACCAAAGACGCCAGTTATGATGGTCATGACAGCTACAGGCGGCTATGAGACCATCCTGGTGCGAGAACTTGCTAAGCACAACATCTGTGCGGCAGTAGTCAATCCACGCTAGGTTCGAGACTTTGCAAAGGGCATCGGTACCGATGCCAAAGCAGACAAAATCGATGCAAAGGTAATTGCGAGGGTTGCCGAAGTGGTCAAGCCAGCTTGCACAGTGATGCTGCTTACATGCAACGCAAGCGTAGCGAGCGATCCTGCCCCAACGACACCCTGTCCGTCAACGCAAGCGCAGCGAGCGATCCTGCCCCAACGACCTTGTGTCGTTGGACAGCAAGTTTGATCAGCTAAACCCAGCCAAACCGCGAAGCGGTCCCGGCCCCCATGTGCTTGCCACATGGGTGAGAAAGTTTCCTCGCTCGGCGACGTTCGAAACTTGAGCGACCCATGACACAAGGTCATGAGGGGCAAAACCAGCCTGCTTCGCGGCTGGCTCAGTGATTCCGTTCACAATCAACCTCAGCCAGACATCACCGTGGTATTGGGTCCATCAAGACCCGACTCTCTACCAAGAAATGCCTGAAATTTCCGATTATTTTACGACCAACCCCGTGGAAGGTGTTGAAAACCAAAATAGCCATCGTTACTTTCTCAACGAATCATTGATTTAATCAACAGAGCGAATCTTTAGTAACTAGGCGTTCTTACTCATGAGTGCTCGACCGAATTCGTTCACGAATTTGAATCCCTCTTCGCTTCGGCAAGCTAGGCGAAAACGGACTCGCCAGTTTATCGTTGAACAACTTGAGGATCGGCGACTGCTGACCGTTGCGTCGCCACCGGATCAACCACTCAACTTGACCTCGATCAGTGCCATGTTGGCGTCTGGTCATTTCGATGCTGGCGCTGCTTCCGATCTGGTCAGCGTTGCCAAGAACGGCCAAATCGATATCGCGCTAAATAACAACAGCAATGCTTGGCAATCGTCTCGTACATCGGCTCCGATTCGCGGGTCCGTGTTCGGCGGTGCAACGGCTTTGCTGGATGGTGATCCCTTCGATGATCTCGTCCTCCAAACATCCGCCGGCATCCAAGTCTTACGAAGCGATGGAGCTGGCGCCTGGAATGTTAGTCAATCGATTGCCTACACGGGTGTCGTTGATGCTGCATCCCATCCCTCGGTCAAGTCGACAATGGCCTTTCTCGGCAGTGACTTGTCCGCCGATTTTGTAGTACCGTTGCCTCAAGCCAATCAAGTTGCCATCTTCCTTGGAAATGGAGCCGCTGGATTCCACGCACCGACCTACTTCAACTCGGGTGCATCCAATCCGACGATTGTCGCCAGCGGCAATGTGATGGCAGGCCCATTTGTGGACTTGGTCATTGGACACGCAGACGGCTCCCTAACATTCTTTGAGGGAAGTGCCGATGGATCGTTCGTGAATCGCCTAACCCTTGCAAGTGTCGTCGGTTCGACGCGGTCGATTAAGATCGCTGACCTCGACGCGGATGGAGTCAACGAAGTTGTTGTCGCCGGTAGCACCGGAGCCGTGATACTGACTCAAGTCGCGGACACACTTGCGAGTTCCCCCATTGTCAATGGGGATTTTTCCGCAGGCCTCACAGGCTGGCAGGTGCAAGCCATCGGGCAAGCGGCTGGGCAAACGTCCGGCACCATTCGAGCCAATTCCGGCTACGCCCAATTGACCGAAAACAACTCCTTTCTAACCACGCTCTCCCAGACTTTTGTCATACCCCCTAATCCTCAAACGATTGAATTTGATCTGGTCGCACTTGGGCTTGATCCAAGTGCCCCTGGCCAACTCCCAGATGCGTTCGAGGGTTCGCTGCTAACGGACAACGCAACGTCATTAGTGCCGACGCATCAAGCCAACTCAACCGCCTTCGTTAACTTTGGTTCAGGGACCGTGATTTCCAAAGCCACCGGCGTCTCCATTGTTGGGACGAAAGTAACATTGAACATTACCGGCGTAGCTCCTGGGACGCGGGCGACACTATTGTTTGATCTGATCGGCAATCCAAACGGCGTTCGATCCACCGCCACGATCGACAACGTTCGCATTTCACCGGAGATACTCCGCAACGATTCTTTTATTGCCTCACCCCTCGCTGGTCCGTTTGTCTCGCCACAGGATCTCGCCATCGGTGACGTCGATGGAGACGGACATTTGGATATCGTCATCTCCGATACGGGCTTGCCGGCGTTGATTGTTTTCAATGGCGATGGCAACGGTGGATTCACACGCGAAACGATCAGCACACCTTTCGGAGCGCCTACGGTTTTAACGCTAGGATCTTTTACGTCTCCGGACGCGATTACGGACATTGCCTATGCGGTGGCGGGAAACCCAAGAGTGGTTACGCCCATTGTCGTCAACAGCACGATACCAACGGCTCAACTCGTTTCTCCGGCCACGACACTGACATTGCCCGCAACGGCAAGCGCCGTTAGCGCACTTGGGACCATCGTCTTCCAATTCAGCGAGCGGATGTTTGCCAACTCGAGCTCGGTGAGCGGCTCCGCTTCCAACCCGAGCTCCTACCGACTTTACAACTTTGGTCCCGATGGTATCGACAATTCGGGGGGCAGCGATGACATTTCCTTTCCCATCACGGTTGCCTCGTATAACTCCGTTGACAACCGTGCCACGCTGTCAATCGATACGGTGGCATTGAATGACCCGTTGCGAGCCGCAGGTTCGCTCTATCGCATTGTCGCCCTGGGTGCGGATCCCATTGCCGGCTTACGAAACCTGGCGGGCACGCGACTCGATGGTGGTCAAGACTATTCCGCAATCGTCTCATTGACGCGAACCCCAATTTTGACTGGATTTAAACAGCCATCCTCAATAGTTCTGCGTTGAGCCTCTCGACCGGCATTTTGACCGTTTGTTTAGGACGCAAGATTGATTAGAGATACAAGTTCTGTATATGCAGAATCATAGTACATGTCAGTCGCCAATTGCGCCTTTTCAAGTGCAATCACTCCGTCTCCCAATTCGCGTTTGTTTTGTACGATTCGAATCTGCTGTGTTATAAAGCCTAGCTGCTCAAGTTTTGCGGCCCACGATCCCCAAAAACTCCTCAGATCGGTTGAACCAACGTCGTCAAGAGGCCCCGGATCATAAAAATTACCATCCCGTTTCTGTTGTAGTTTTACGATGTACTTGTCATACCAGACTTTGACTTCGGCCATTTCGTTGTCGGTCAGCAATTCCGCAACGGCCATTAGGCGATCTTCTTCTGATGTAGCGTTCCGGGATTCACCAACGATTCTTGCGGTTACCAATGCGATTATTCGTGGACCAATAGTTGATGACGCAGAAAGTGATACTCGGCGATACGCATCGAACAACGCTGCGGATTTGACGTCGTCGTTCACAATTTCGTCAAGCTTCTGTTTAATTTCGTCTTCGCTACAGCCTTTTGTTACGGCATCGCAAAACGTTTTCACAAACTCCTCTGCACGGTAACGAGTCCAACGTTCTATGACATTCGTTTTGAAAAGCGAACATAGTTGACGAACCGCCTTTTCTGCGAGATATCCACCAATCGATTCCACAATTGCCACGTTATGCCCTCCATTTGAATTAACGATGTACACACTGATTTAATGGTCAATATACCAGGGAACTAGGGCGCGAGAAGATTGTCTTTCTCCCGAATTGCGAGAGCCCTCGCCACTCAGCCGTTAAACGTTGAGCCGCTACGAAACCTCTGCATTTCGCTCGCTGCTTCGCTTCTATCCTAGTCTTTCGATAACTCAATGACTTCGGTCTTGGCTTCAAGACCACGACGAACCACAGAAATGTTGGACATGATCTCACGCCTGTAGACGATGATAGTGAGCCATCCAACACACTGCCAAGGCCTTCTCTTTCGCTGGACTGGTGTCCATCAATTTCACTCGGCAAAGTTCGATGTCTTGGGTGATATGTAGGGCTTGAGTGTTCAAAGTCGCATCGGGGGAAGTGGCCCTGGTCGGTTTGGTGCTTTCACGTTTCCAATGGTCAACGCGGAGCGACGTTAGTAATGCCAAGTCGATCGATGGAACTTTGGTTGCCCTCTCGCGACGTTTGGCCAGTAGACTGAGTGAACCACTCGCCAACGGGTCATCTCGATATCGTTGGGCAGTTCTCCGCAGGTTCGACGCCCTTCTTGAATCTTGGGTGCTTCTCAAGCGTGGCGAGAAGTTTGGAATGCTCCTCGTTTTTGAGGAGGTCTAAGGCCATCATGGCGATGATATGGTGACCGTCCTCAGACAATGCTTGCAGTGGCAATGGTTGGAGGAGGATTAACAAGGCAATGAGGAGTTTTCTCATCAAATTTGCTCGAAACAAGTACTAGGGCATGGACTATTGATTCATCGTTGCTATAATTTGAGTGGCCGCGTCCCCATAATACGGGATTTTAGCGATAAAAAGCTGATAGCTGCGGTAGATAGTAAGTATCAACACTTTTTTTGAATGCGAGAATCACCTTGCCAAAAGAACCTGCGATCAGGGTCAAGCCACCGACCGCAATAACAAAACCAGCCCCAGTTTCCGCTCCAACCCTTAAGTCAATCGAACGTTTGCATGTTCAAATTGCAGCCGCTGAAAAATTTCTGAGGAAACTTCCCGGGTCCCGTCATGTAGATACGCGCGTTTCCCTTAACGATATCTTTCCAATCCATCCCGAAGACAATAACGATTTTGGGTCAACTCTAGAGTACTGTGGCAATGGCGAGGAGAGTGGTATCTGTGTCTGCTTTCAATATTTAAATACGAGTAATGGGGAAGTGGAGACTTCCCATAAACGCATCGACTCATTTCCAACTATAACGCGAATAGCCCTAGCGCGGAGAATCCCTGAGTTAATTCAGCTATCAAGAGAAGCGGAAGGAAAGGTTGCGATGGAGGCAGATGAAGCAGCCGATTCTATAGAGCAAGCAATTGCGGAACTAGGAGGATAGCGAGCCCAAATCGACCGAGTTGATTCACAAAACCAGTTTGGGTATTTTACGGGGCTCGCACATGAAAAGAAAAAATATGTCAGAAGATACGATTGTGATTCTAGGGGTCATTTCGATAGTCGGCATTGTCGCTATAGCAACTGTTGCGTTGGTGTATAATCGTGCATTGATGTTTAAGGCAAAAGACGGCGAAAAGTCGATTCAAATTGAAACTGCGAAACGAGTCAGCAATGAAGGACCAGCAAGATAATAGACGCCTTGACTTTAACACCACAAAAACCTGCAGACTGCGGGCGATTGCTTTGGCAATTCCGATTGCAGCTCATCATCAATGCCAAGTTCGATAAGTGATGGTTTATCGGCCATGTCCGTTCCGAATACTTTTTCAGTTTTGATAGTTGGAGTAGTTCATCAACGACTACTGGCAACAACGCGTTTCCAACCGAGCTTTTTACTGCGACGCATATCTACGCAGACAATGGTCAATACGATGTCACGATTTCGGTGCTCGATGGATCGACTGAGATAGCCAATTTGACGAAGCCATTCGTGATTAACAACGTTAACCCAACACTATCCGCTACGGCCAGCCTGACTGGATTGGAAGGAACCGCCAAGTTATTTGCGTTGGGTAGTTTTCGCGACCCAGGTTTTACTTCTCTATTGGCTGGTACCCGCGAAACGTTTACAGGGACAATCGATTGGGGTGATGGGTCGCCTGTCGAAAGTGCCAACTTGACGGTCGTGAATGGCTCTGCCGGGGTCGAATCGACCGGTACCATTTCCGGCACTCATGCGTTTAAAAATAACGGAACTTACAATGCGATCCTTCGCGTTACCGATGATGACAACGGTTCGGGGACAGTCACCGTCCCTATCACCAATTTGTATTTGCTCGGCTTTCCTTGGCTGATTAATCAAAAGTTAGCATTCTCTTAACCGGTTCTTAACATTTTCGGGCATACTTACTTTTTGTTGCTTAAAAATGCATTTTTGCACTTTTAAAAAGTAACGAAATACGTCATCTTTAGCTTTTGATTAGCTTCGGCAAGGGTTGTCGAGCATTTTCAATTTATCGCTACGCGGCACCAGCATGTGCCGTCGAAGCAGCTTTAATGAATGGCAGGGAGACTATCGTGAAGAATCCAAACGTCTTGATTCCGTTTGCGGGGATCGCATGTGCAATGATCCGAAAAGAGATGGGGATTACCCGCGTATTCGTAGCGAATGCTTGGGACATGCATCCATCTCAGTTACTTGGCTACGAAAATCGGGTAGAGGGTATGCGACTGAGCATGCTAGAGCGTTATGCCCAGACAATCAAAGTTGAGCCTATTGAAATTTTAAGACGAGCTCATCAATTGTATGTGGCCTATCTGCAAAAGAAATTTGATGGCAACCAACTAGCATTGGATGGTTTGAGCGGTATTAACGGCTTGCTGGATGTTCCAGCTCTTCCTAAACAAAAGAACACTGCCGTAGCCGAAACCCAACCGGTTAATCGTGCTCCGAAAACTGCCAAGGTGAAAACCAGCACAGCCAACGTCAAAGCCCGCCAAACCAACGTCAAAGCGCGCCAAACCAAAGTGAAGACCCGCCTAGCCAAAACGTAGGTAGGTTTATTACCCAGAACGCCTAACTTTTAGAAATGCGTCGAATACAGGAACGGACCCTGTTTACTGTTCTTCGCTCAGCGTACCACGGTTGTTGAGTACGCTGAGCACGATAAGAATTTTTTGAGGTGTACAAAATGACACGGAATGCATATCGTCGTCGAGGTTTTACGCTCGTCGAACTTGTGGTTGTTATTGCAATCATTGGTGTTTTCATTGGCTTGTTGCTTCCAGCATTAGGTTGGAGTCACAATTCTCGAATCGCTGCAAGTATCATTTATACGGATGTGGCATCGTTCGTCTCGCGACCCATCAATCAGATTTTTTCCAACGACACTCGACTTCATTACGATTCTGCATTGATGTTACCTCTTCTATTCGGGATCATATGGGGCTTCGGGAAGCGTAGGGAGGATGATCCCGAGCCCCAGCGAACGCGATTGACTACGGACGAAATTAGTCCAGGCACTATGGTTGCCCAGCGAGACGACGACAGGAGAGAGCAACGACGCAATCTATCCCATTCAGTCCAATCGGCGATTGAACGTGCAAATGAACTAAAGATTGAACCTGAAAATCTGGCAAATCTTCAGGAATTTCAATCGGTGCTGGACGCGTATCTTGTCAAACTGGAACAAGATCTTCCGAATGACTATGATCTGCTCGTCCATGTCATTTGGCTATTGACGATGTATGAACCTATTGTCGATATTCTCCAGTCAGCAGACGTGTTGACCGTTGAGGAAGCAGCTTGATTAGGTCAGGACCAGTTTAAAATAAGCAAGCCCACTTTTCACGAAGCGGGCTTTTTTTTTCTAGATCTTCATCCTCTCGCCGCCACGGACAAGGTTTTTGGAGGCCAATAAGCCTGGCGTGATTGCGGATGTGTTCGCCCCGGCTATGTTGCCACAATCACAAGTGTACGAGCCGGATGGATCTGGCTCTAACTTGATGACGTTCGACGTCCCTGGCGATATACTCGATGCATTTCATTTACAATTGGTCGACCCTCCATTTCTTGCGCCGACCAATATTCTATTAGACCAATTGGCTAGCGGTGCCATCTCTCTCCCCAGGATCGCTTAGCGAGACAGAGAGCTCACTTGGTGCATGGCACGTGCATGGCATTTTGGGGACCGTCCGACATCACCACAGCATGCGGGTCCACACCGGACCAATTGCCTCTTCCACAACATGGTTGAGATCAATGTGGACGTTGGCTTCGGCTGATTAGACTTCGCGTGCGGGATCTGCACTACTGAGGCTGCTGGCGCAAGGTAATCGTTTTGAATAATCATTTGACAAACCAGGGATCACGTCGTTACGTTCAGGAATAATGATCCCAAATCGGGATAAAAACAAGTTCGTCGCAGGAAGTTTCGTAGTCGCCTATGCCAGCACCACAAATCGAAACTGTTCACCAACACATCGCATGGTCATACGCGAATCTTGCTCGCGCTCATGCGGCGATTGAATCTGGTGCCACTTCATACGGACGCATACACCACATAATTCGTTCAAAGCTATTCAAGGGGCTTACGTCTGGTGAAATGAGCATAAAGACGTTATACGATGACGAAAAGGTCAAGTTAAACTACCCACAAGCGTGCTGCTACTGTGGAGATATTTCATCGTTATGCATTGATCATTTGATCCCGAAAATTAAAGGTGGGAATGATCATTCGGACAATCTTGTTTGGGCCTGTAAATCTTGCAATAGCTCCAAACGAGACCGCGATTTACTAGATTGGTGCCAGCACAAACACACTTTTCCATCCATCCTGCTTTTGCGTAGATTCGTAAAACTCGTTGCTCAGCATTGTGATAGTCACGGACTGCTTGACGATCAATTGACAGACACAGTTGAGCAAAGCCTACCGTTCAAGTTACTTCTGCTTCCTTACGAATTTCCTGCATTGAGTACGTTGGTGCTCTGGGTACCCGCAAAGAAAATAGATGCGACTGAAGCGGGAGACTAGACTCGCATGTCGTCTAAGAACTCAGACGCAGGCTCTACGCTGGTCACGAGCAAATTGTCTCTTGCACGTGTACATGCAACATAGAGCAACTGCCGTTCGGTGTCGTATACCTCCTGCAAATCGGCGTCATCGCCAACCGTTTCGATGCGCTCCTGCAATGGAATAATCTCATCGTCGCAGGCAATCACCGCCACAGCACGAAACTCCAGCCCCTTGGCTAAATGCATCGTACTGATGGAAAGGTGACTAGAATCACCCTCGACGCCATCATCGAGAATAATGAAAGGCATTTTAGCGAGCTCGGCGGCAGCTTTGGCGCGATCGAGTTGGGCAGAGGAACGTACGAACAATCCAAATTCATGTGGTAAGACGCCTGCTCGCGTTTGCTCTGCAATCCAACCGGCGACAGTCTCGATCTCTTCGCGTTCGTTTTTGAGTAATATAATCGTTGGCGGCGGGCCGTTGAATACCGAAACAGTATCGCTTCGATCTTCGTTGTTCCCATCCACATCGGTCACCGCTGGGCCGAGCAATCGATCGGCTTGCATGCGGATTTGATGCGAAGTTCGGTAGTTCACTCGTAGAGTACGACTGCGGCCGCGAATGTCCAAGCCAAGGAACTTCCACGAAAACGGCTGCTGAAAGATGCGTTGCCCAAGGTCTCCGGCGAAGAACAGTGCGTTTGGACGCCCACCGCCTAGCCGACCAAACTTTGCTTCTCATGACACAAGGTCATGAGGGGCAAAACCAGCCTGCTTCGCGGCTGACTCAATGATCGAGAAGCCAGCTGCTCAGTGATCCACAAGCCAGCTGACTGAGTGATCCGCAAGCCAGCTGACAGCTTGCTCAGTGATGCTGTTTGCATGCAACGCAAGCGCAGCGAGCGCTCCTGCCCCTACGACCTTGTGTCGTTGGACAGCAAGTTTGGTCAGCTAAACCCAGCCAAAACCGCGCAGCGGTCACGGCCCCCATGTGCTTGCCACATGGGTGAGAAAGTTTCCTCGCTCGGCGACGTGAGAAACTTGAGCGACCCATGACACAAGGTCATGAGGGGCAAAACCAGCCTGCTTCGCGGCTTGACTCAGTGATCGAGAAGCCAGCTGCTCAGTGATCGAGATGCCAGTCGCTCAGTGATCCACAAGCGGCTGCTCAGTGATCGATAAGCCAGCTGCTCAGTGATCCACAAGCCAGCTGACTGAGTGATCGACAAGCCAGCTGACTGAGTGATCCGCAAGCCAGCTGACAGCTTGCTCAGTGATGCTGTTTGCATGCAACGCAAGCGCAGCGAGCGGTCTCTGCCCCAACGACCTTGTGTCGTTGGACAGCAAGTTTGGTCAGCTAAACCCAGCCAAACCGCGCAGCGGTCTCGGCCCCCATGTGCTTGCCACATGGGTGAGAAAGTTTCCTGGCTCGGCGACGTGAGAAACTTGAGCGACCCATGACACAAGGTCATGAGGGGGCTCGAACCGCTTCGCGGCGATGGATTGTTAGCCGACCAAACTTTGCTTCCCATGACACAAGGTCATGGGGGGCAAAATCAGCCTGCTTCGCGGCTGGCTCAATGATCGATAAGCCAGCTGCTCAGTGATCCACAAGCCAGCTGACTGAGTGATCGACAAGCCAGCTGACTGAGTGATCCGCAAGCCAGCTGACAGCTTGCTCAGTGATGCTGTTTACATGCAACGCCAGCGCAGCGAGCGGTCTCTGCCCCTACGACCTTGTGTCGTTGGACAGCAAGTTTGGTCAGCTAAACCCAGCCAAAACCGCGCAGCGGTCACGGCCCCCATGTGCTTGCCACATGGGTGAGAAAGTTTCCTGGCTCGGCGACGTGAGAAACTTGAGCGACCCATGACACAAGGTCATGAGGGGGCTCGAACCGCCTCACGGCGATGGATTCTTAGCCGACCAAACTTTGCTTCCCATGACACAAGGTCATGAGGGGCAAAATCAGCCTGCTTCGCGGCTGGCTCAGAAGTCTTCCCATGCAGCCACCCATCTATGCTTGTCGAGCCATTGTAGTGGTGGCTCTCGCAGGTGCGTGGCCCGGCGAGTTTGGGTGCGACTTCGTCAAGCGAATTAGGGTACCCGCGGAGCCATCCATCTAGGCATGCCGGCCAAGTTGGGGGTGGCCCTGTTCGCTACCTATTCCAATCGAGCGAACGCAAAAAAGGCCTCAAAAAATAGATGGGTGGCCCCTCCCGGTTGTGGCCCATTGAAGGTTCGACGGCTCCACCGACCTTGAGTCGGTGGACCGATGACGGATAAGCTAGACTCCGTATCACAGACACCGACGTCCACCGCCCCACTGACCTTGCGTCAGTGGACGGAATGACTCAACCAGCTAAACGAGTCGTGCTTCCATCGATGCAAGGTCGATGGAGAGCTCATGCGATGGAAAGCAGCGGTGGTTTCGGTGCTGTCGTTCTAGCTGTTCAATCTTGCTCCCACTGACACAAGGTCAGTGCTGGAATTCCTTGTGGGATGGTTCCTACTCGCGGGAGGATTCCTGGATCGCCACTCCCAGCGGAATCCGTTCCGCCGCCTCGCAAGCCGTTATGTATTTGTGGATCGCTTCCTTAGTCCCCCGCGGCGTTGTTTCCCTCGAAAGTAAATCCACCATTCGAGGCCTGAACTCCCACCGCTTCCAAGCTGTCAAATCCTCTAGCATGGCAGGCACAAGCACTCCTTCCATGCAGAGTTGATCGTAGAGTTCCACCACCGAATCCCGAAACCGCTGTGGTTGACTTTCCCCATGAATGCTCAGCGCCATACAGGCGGCGTTCTTTTCCGCATCCGTCGCTTCTCGATTGGCAAGGTACCGCTGCGACAATTCCTTGGTCCAGCCCGGACCTCTGATTTCTAGCTTGGCAACCAGCAAAGCGGCGAGATTATCGGCTCCATGTTGCCGCTGACGGATCGTCAACAGATCATCGATCACCCCCTCGTCCTCTTCTGCCCCAACGACTCCCAAGAGCAGGTAGAACAGGGGTCGCTCGGTCTCCGATGCGCGTGACAAAATGGCAAGCAGTTGATCGCGTTCGAGCCGACCCTTCACACTTCGCATGCTTGCATAAGGGGCCCTCGCGATTTCACCCACGGCAGTGCCGCGAACCAACGAATCGTCATCGTTTAAATAAGGAAGAAACAAAGCGATCCGATCCTTCCAATCCGCTTCCGCCAACTCGCTTGTCCTCTTCAGCCCTGAGATCTTCCTCAACCAATCGGATCGACCGGCTGTGATTTGCCCGAATAGTGTCCACCGCTTGGCGAGGCCGTATCGCCCAAGAACAACGCGTTGCCCCTGCGCTAGAGACAGGGCCGGTCGTTGGTCAATGTCAAGCTCGATCGATTGACCTGCGGCGAGATCGCCTTTGATCCCCGATACGACTTGGAATACGCCGGGCTGGGCAGTCGCTACCGCCTCGACCGCTTGATCGCTATCCAGTAGTTGCTGAACCAGCGTCAACTTGGGACGACCGGGACCCACACAAGCGGGGCACCCCTCAGAGCGCGTCGGAATGAACCCACCCAACCCAATCAACCCCAAGACAACCAGCCAGAGTCCAACGGCGGGACGCTTCATCGATCCCCTCGCTTGTAAACCACTTTTCCGGCCTTGATCGTTTCCAGCACCTGGATCGACTTGATCGCATTGGGGGAAACCTTAATAGGATTCGCATCCAGGATCACCAGATCCGCCAGTTTGCCAATCTCCAATGTGCCCTTTTCCGTCTCTTCGAAATATTCGTACGCAGCATCTGCGGTCAGAGCTTTGAGTCCATCGTAGGGCGTGACCCTCTCCGCCGCACCGAGCACATCGCCAGTTCGCGTTTCTCGTGCGACTGAGGTCCAAAGCAGAAACAAAGGGTCAACTGGTGTGACTGCATTGTCTGTGTGATTCGACGCCTTGACTCCTTTGAGCCGTGCGCTTTGAAGGGGACTAATGAATCGGGCCCGATCCTCGCCTAGATTAGCACGGTGAGTCTCTCCCCAATAATAGACGTGGTTCGTGAAAAACGTAGGGTACAGTTTTAGTTCTTGGTAGGTGGTTAACTGGTCGGGCCGCATGATCTGGGAATGCACGATGACCGTTCGGTGATCGTAAGCGGGTTGGTTCAATCCCGACATGACGGAACGATGCGCCTGGATGACCATATCGATTGCAGCGTCTCCGTTGCAATGTGCGTAGACTTGCACACCGTGTCGGTAGGCCAGTGCAAAAAGCGATTCAAGATCAGCCTGTGCGATGTTCGCGAAACCGCGATTTTCAATATTGCTCCCTTCGGAACGAGTGAAGTAGGGCTTGGTGACGAAGGCTGTTTTACCCTGAGGGGATCCATCCACTGCGACCTTGATGCCACCGAACTTAAGCCCCTTGTGGTACCTGCGCCACTGAAACTTCGGATCCGCCACAAGCTGCTCTGTCATCGTGAATACCGGCGTAGCCACGACATCGATGGGGAACAAGCCTTGCTCGGCCGCAGCACGAATGACGGGCATCTTCTGAGGCATGACCAAATGTTCCGCTGCCGTCGTTATGCCGAAGCTTGCGTAATGATCGACTGCCTTTCGAATCAGCGCAAGATCCACCTGGAGCTCTCTGGCTGGGTTCGCGAAGTCGGAGAACACGGCCATCGCCATCTCCTGCACCAACCCCGCAGGTACCTGCGATCCCGGTCGGCGGAGAATCATCCCCCCCTCAGGATCGACCGTCGATGAGTCGATTCCTACTTTGGCAAAGGCGAGAGAATTCGCTACCAGCATATGTCCCGAGGAGTGGATCGCAACGACGGGATTATTCGGAAAGGCCTTGTCCAACTCGTCCGCAGTCGGATGCCTTGCTTCTTTCAGAAAGTTCTGGTCGTAGCCGGAGCCCACGATCCATTCGCCCGGCCCAAGTTTTCGCTCCGCTTGGAGCAACTGCAGTTGCTGCACAAGTTCATCGATCGATGAAACCTTGCCCATCGGCGGAGGGCTCAGTTTTGCTTGCGTGTACCCGTCGGCATGCGAAAGCAGGTGGCTATGTCCATCAATGAACCCGGGGACGAGTGTCTTGCCAGCGAGATTCACCCGTTTGGCGTCGCCGACCAGCTGTTGCTCCGCCTGACGCAATGTGCCGACAAAGGCGATCCGTCCCTCCCTGCTGACCAATGCTTCGACCATCTCTGGGGCTTCCCCACGCATTGTGAGGATATCACCCCCCGAATAAAGCACGTCACCCGTTTGAGGAACCGCGAGCAAAACCGGACAAAGCACCATGAGCGTTACCTGGGCTAATCCCCACCAAGCGCACAGCGACAATCGTTCAAATAACCTCAACATAGAATTCCACGCCATTTTCTCTAATCCGTTTCTTATTGATTTCTTATTGATCGGCCTGGTAAACGATCTGACCTTCTTTGATGGTTGCAAGTAGGCGAATTTCCTTAATTTCAGCGGGGGGGATTTTCAGCGGATTGCGATCGAGGATGACCAAGTCGGCTAGCTTTCCGACCTCCAGCGATCCCTTCGTCTTCTCTTCCTTGAATTGATAGGCCCCATGAATGGTAATCGAGCGCAGGGCCTCGTAGGGCTTCACGCGTTCCTCTGGACCTAGCACGCGGCCGGATCGAGTCTGACGATTCACGACGTTCCACATCGCGTAGATCAAACTCGGGCTGACCCCAGCTGGCATGTCGTGATGAATGGTCCAAGGCATCTGTTGTCGCACAAAGGAGTTCGCCGCACCAATCCAAGGCTCGCGTTCGGGGCCCAGAAGTTCCGCCATATAATCTCCCATCGGATAGATCCCGGCCGCGGTCAAACTCGGTGTGCCACCTACCTTTTTGATCCGGGCAATTTGATCCGGGCGCAGCACTTGCGCGTGCTGGAAAATGGGCCGATGATCCGCTGGCCCCCATTTTTTCATCGCGGCTTCACAAGCCTGGAGAAACTGCTCATTGGCCTCATCCCCAATGGCGTGAGCCGCAATTTGCTTTTCGCTTTTCCAGTATTTTTCAACGGTCGCGAGCACTGTTTCTTGGGGGTCCACGCGCATTCCACGGTATCCCGAAGTTGTCACACCCGGCGGATTTACGCGAAAGGGCTGGGACATAAAGCAGGTATCAATACTGCCGTCCATCCAAATTTTGATGCCCCCCAATCGAACTCGATGGATATAACGAACATCGAGACCGGGCCGCGCAGCGAGCAGTTTTTGGCTGTCGCTTTCACCTGCAGCGAATCGCCTTGCCACTTGGTAACCGGCATCGAAGATGGCTTTGCTGGCGGATTCTTTGGCAAACATGACCAGGTCGATCGGCAATAGTTGTTCTTCGATCATCGTCAAGACGATATCGATATCATCGCCGCTCAAACCGAGCCCCATCTCGCACGCTGTCGTCTGACCTTGGGACTTCCACAAAGCAACAGCGAGTCCAATTCCCTTGCGGATTTGCTCAGCCTTCAGCGAGGGCCGTGATGCCACCACCTGCATAGTAGCCGCTTCCGCAATATGGCCATCCAGTTCGCGTGACCCCGGCTTGCGGAAAAACACGCCTCCTTCTGGATCTGGCGTTGCGGCCGTAATTCCCAGCTCTTTCATGATTCCTGAGTTGATGACGCCATGGTGCCCCGAACCATCCGAGATCGCAATGGGGCGAGTGGTGCTAACGGAGTCGAGTTCCTCGCGCGTCGGATGTCGTTTCTCGACCATTTGCTCCGCTCGATATCCCATCCCAACAATCCGGTCCCCCTCGGGAACCTCTTTCGCATGCTCCCGCAGTCGCGCCAGCAGTTCGGGGATGTCCTTGACCCCGGTGAGATTGGCATCCAACAAAGTATGAGCGGCCATCAGGAGATGACCATGAGCATCAATGAATCCGGGCGTTAACGTGCGCCCACCCAAGTCGACGTTCTCTGCATCCGGTCCAGCCATTCCGAGTGCTTCGTTTCGTCTGCCGACGAAAGCAATTTTTCCACTCTGAATGACAAGAGCCTCCGCCAACTCGGGCTGGTCCCCCGCGACCGTAATGATGTCGCCATTGAAGTAAACCCTTTTCTTTTCCTGAGCAAAGCAGCACGGGCTTACAGCCGCACAAAGGACGACAGACATCAACCACAATCGCATCTCGAATCCCTCTCATCAAAAATATTTCGCAAATCACACTCTCTCGGAAGTTGGTAACAAGATAATCACAAACCTATCCAATGTCACCGACCCTTTCAACGAGCGACGAAGGCCGTTGGGAACCCAAGGACTCGCTCTGTGACTGCGCGATTCCGGGTGAAACATCTTGCGCAGCGTATTTCGTGGAGAAAACGACAAAAAGCATTTCCTTTCTCTGCTATCATGAAACGTCGCCCATCCGTGTCCAAGCCACAATCCGAGAGGTTCGTATGCGAGTTCGATTGAGTCGCGTTTCAGCGCTTGTTTCTTTCGTGTCCCTCATGGCGCTGGTCATCGCGTCCGCACCGTTCGCATCCGCTCAGAGCCGCGAGGAGAAAGTGCGCGGGGATAAGCGCAAATTCGAATCGCTTGGACTTTGGTACTACAACGATTTGGAGTCCGCGTTCGCCGAAGCGACCAAGTCCGGAAAACCTCTGATGGTAATCTTGCGGTGCATCCCCTGCGAGGAATGCGTCAAGCTGGATGACGATTTGGTCGAGGCGGATCCAGCCCTCCAGCAGTTGATGAAGTCTTTTGTTCGAGTGCGTATTGTGGGAACCAACGGCTTGGACCTGTCGTTGTTTGAATTTGATACCGACCAGTCCTTTGGTGTTTTTTTCTTCAACGCAGATCGAACGCTTTACGGCCGCTACGGCACTCGCTCGCATCGAACCGAGTGGCAAAACGATGTCTCCGTGGAAGGACTTGGGAAAGCAATGCAGGCAACTTTAAAACTACATCGCGACTACCCAGCCAATCGAGTCTCGCTGCTGAACAAACAACCCAAAAAACCTCTCTTTGCATCCCCTGAAAAATTTCCTACGCTTGCATCCAAGTACACAGCGAAACTCGACTACGAAGGGAACGTTGTTAAGAGCTGCATTCATTGTCACCAAATCGGAGACGCATTGCGCGAGCACTATTGGGCCCAAGACGGCAAGCTGCCGGA
Source organism: Pirellula staleyi DSM 6068 (assembly GCA_945875845.1). Taxonomy (GTDB): domain Bacteria; phylum Planctomycetota; class Planctomycetia; order Pirellulales; family Pirellulaceae; genus JBKCUI01. The sequence continues at coordinate 47,906 of CAMCMB010000035.1, read as the reverse complement.
GTCGTTGCTCTTTCCCTATCCGCATCCCAAAACCATCGGATTGATTCTTGATCCGAAAGAATGCGCGACCGTTGAGAGTGTCGTTGACAAGTCTGCGGCCAAAGCTGCCGGTTTCCAGAAAGGGGACCGCATCGAGTTGCTTGCGGGCCAACCGATGCTCTCCTTTGCGGATGTTCAATGGGTTCTGAACCATTTCCCCAGCGATGGTGGACCAATCGTAGCCACTGTCACACGCGACAACAAAACCGTTGCATTGAATCTCAAACTTGATTCCGGTTGGCGACCACGCGAGGATATCGGCTGGCGAGCCTCGACGTGGGGGCTTCGCAGAATAGGGCTAGGCGGAATGTTCTTAAAACCCATTTCGGATGAAATGCGTGCGTCGCTTGGAATCGCCTCGGACAAGACATCTCTTTTGGTCGAACATGTCGGTGCTTTCGCGCCTCACGATCGAGCCAAGCAAGCAGGGGTTGTCAAAAATGATGTCTTGGTCGAATACGATGGCAGACGCGATTTGCTGCGTGAAACGGACGTTATCGCTTACGCAATCAATCAAGTCGAGAAAGGACGTTCCGTTCCCATGCGGTTCCTGCGAGGATCGCAAGAAATAGCCGTTGAGATCTCAACCGCCAAGTAGCATCCAACAACCATCGCTCGACTAACTAAACAGGTCGCTCACCGATTTGCCTTTTCCATCTTCGGTTGGATAAAACGGACGGCCTTCGATATCGAACGCTGTCTTGGGGCTGATCCCCATAGCCGTCAAGACGGTTGCGTGTAGATCCATGACGCTAATCGGATTTTCAATTGCAACAAACGGACGCTGGTTCGCAGAAGCGCCGTAGAGCGACCCTCGCTTGATGCCACCGCCGAACATCAGCACGCAGGAACCGCCCGTGAAGTGTCGATGCTGACCGTAGTGCTTCATCTCTTGCAACTTTTCGACAGGGAACGTGGTCTGGTCGTTCGCAGTCGAACCCGGCTTACCTTCCATGATCATGTCCCGGCTGAATTCACTGGCGAGTACGATCAAGGTTCGGTCGAGCAATCCACGCTCATCCAAGTCTCGAACCAATTGCGCTATGGGTTGGTCGATATCTTTCTTCATACGTACCAAGGTTTCGTGGCCGTTGGCGTGTGTGTCCCAATTGAGAAACGGAACGTACTCCGTGGTCACTTCAACGAATCTTGCACCAGCCTCAACGAGACGTCTGGCTAGAAGGCAGCCTTGGCCGAACTGGCTGGTATTGTATTTGGCATAGCTCTCCTTAGGTTCAAGCGAGATATCGAACGCCGCCCGATCTTTGGAACTGAGCAATCGATAGGCGTTGTCCATCGACCGGAGCATCGATTGTTGCTGATAGTCACTCATGAACTCGCGGTGAGGGTTTTGGTCGATGAGGCGTTGGTAGAGCTTGTATCGATTGTCAAACCTCCCGGGTTCCATACCTTTGGGTGGTCGAACCGACTGAGCGGCTACTTCTGGATAGGGCAGGACCATCGGTCCGAACTCGCTGCCGAGAAATCCAGCGGTCGTAAAGGCCTTGAGCTCTTCCGATTCGCCGACTCCCTCTAGCCGTTGGCCGATCGTGATGAAGGGTGGGATGACTGGATTGCGAGGTCCCAGGACACGCGCCATCCAAGCTCCGATGTGTGGACAAGCGACCGTTTGAGGCGGCACGTAGCCTGTGTGCCAATGATACTGGTGTCTCGAATGCAGAATGCTGCCCAAGTCCGGCAAGACGTGCGATCGGATCAACGTGCCGCGATCCATCACTTGCGCGATATTCTCAAGCCCTTCGGTGATCTTGATGTTATCGACGACGGTGTCGATGCGAGGAAAGGTACTTTCGACCTCTTTTACGGGGACGCCAACTTCGAATGGCACGTACCGTTTCGGATCAAAAGTATCCGGAGCCGCCATGCCCCCGCCCATCCAAAGCAAGATACAAGCGTCGGCTGTTGGCCGCGGGTGATCGATCGGTTCACGATCCGCCCCCAACAATAATCGAGGCTCTCGGACAGCCATCGCTGCGGCGCTGGCTGCGGCCAAAGACTTTAAGAATTGGCGTCGAAGTTCGGTTTTCGGTAAGCTCGGATCGAATTCAATGTTCACGTTGTTTGGCAAATTCATGAAGCAGGCGTTGGAAATACAAACCGTCACTACCTTTGCATTTTACCGCAGATGCAAGGCCGACACACTCCCACCGACAGTAGAACTAGGTTAAAATCAGGGTTGGCTCTGCGATCCAGTCCGCCGACTTTATCCGTTGGGATCTGCAACATAGGCTCAAGGACTGTTGGAAATTCCTCACCATCTCATCCGAACTCACAAAAACATGCGTTCACCAAGAAATCTTCTCGCTTCGATTTCGTTCTTGTTTGTTTTGTCATTGACTTGTTTGGCTTGGACAAAAGCCGGGCTGTCGGCGGATCGAACGAAAGTCATCATGCTCGGAGACAAAGGGCATCATCAACCAGCCTCGCTCTATCGAGCCATCCAGAAACCGCTTGCAGCCGTCGGCATCGACATCGAATACAGTGAGGATTTGGATGGGACTCTCAACAACGAACGGCTGAAGCAATTCGATGCGTTGCTGATCTATGCCAACATCGATGCGATCAGTAAAAGCCAAGAGGAAGCCATGCTCAGCTACGTGGCGAGTGGCCGAGGTCTGGTTCCGTTGCATTGCGCAACGTTCTGCTTTCGCAATTCGGATGCCTATGTCAAGCTTGTCGGGGGGCAGTTCAAGGAGCATGGTGGCGAACGATTTGCAACTCAGATCGTCGCACCCAACCATGAAATCATGCAAGGCTTTGGCGGGTTCGAAAGCTGGGATGAAACCTACATTCATCACAAACACAATCCAATCGATCGGATCGTTTTAGAGGAACGTCGCCAAGGAAAACTCGCTGCCGGTACGACAGCAGAACCTTGGACTTGGATTCGGACGCACGAAAAAGGGAGAGTCTTTTACACAGCATGGGGACACAATCTCGATACTTGGCAGCAACCTGGTTTTATCAATCTGTTGGAACGCGGTATCAAGTGGGCAGCCGGTAAATCACTCCAGGACGTTGCGCCCTTTTCGGAAAGCGGTCGATTCCCGGTCCCGGAGGTGACTGCGATTCCTACCGATCTACCGAAATTTACGTACACGGAAGTGGGCGAAAAGATCCCGAATTATATGCCTCGGGGTGGCCAGGGCAAACCGATGACGCGGATGCAAGACCCTGTTTCGCCACACGATTCCCTCAAACACTTCGTCACACCGAAGCAGTTTGAGATGAGGATTTGGGCATCCGAAAACGATGCAAAAGGTGATTCTTCTGCAGGCCTAGCGGGCAAGCCACTGGCCATGAATTGGGATCATCGAGGTCGATTGTGGCTTTGTGAAACAATCGATTACCCGAACGAGCTGCAACCACCGGGCAAAGGCCGCGACCGTATTCGAATATGCGAAGATACCGATCGCGATGGCGTCGCCGACAAGTTCACCGTTTTTGCAATGCATATGAGCATTCCCTCGGCGATCGTTTGTGTTCAGGGTGGAGCCATCATTCAAGATGGCCCAACCACCGTGTTCCTGAAAGACACCAATGGCGATGATGTGGCGGATATGCGTCAGGAACTCATCACCGGTTGGGGAATTTCCGATACGCATGGCGGCGTTAGCAATTTTCAGTACGGGCTCGATAACTGGATTTGGGCCATGCAAGGTTACAACGAATCGGCGCCTGTCATCAACGGTGAACGTCAACAACGATTCAGACAAGGGTTCTGGAGATTTGCGGTGGAACCAGGCTCGTCCAGTGAGACAGCACCAGTGTTCGCGCTGCAAGATGGCAAAGCAACCGACAAACGCACGAACGATTTCGACAGCCATTCCCTTCGCGTGAGCAAGCTGGAGTTCATGCGTTCCACCAACAACAACACGTGGGGCCTTGGAATCAGCGAAGAAGGGCTGATCTTTGGTTCGACCGCCAACGGAAATCCCAGTGGATTCATGCCGATCCCCAATCGCTACTACGAACGCGTGAACGGTTGGTCTCCAGACGTCTTGAAGCCGATCGCCAACACCTACATGTTTCAGGCGGCGACCCCCAACGTTCGCCAAGTGGACTGGCACGGTGGATATACGGCGGCTGCAGGTCACGCTCTCTATACCGCTCGCAAGTACCCCAAGAGCTGGTGGAATCGAGTGGCCTTTGTTTGCGAGCCAACTGGGCACTTGGTCGGCGCTTTTGTCCTCGATCGAACCGGAGCTGGCTACCGCAGTACCAACCCATTCAATCTTGCAGCAAGCGATGATGAGTGGGCGGCTCCGACGATGGCCGAAGTGGGGCCGGATGGAAACGTTTGGGTTATCGATTGGTATAATTTCATCATTCAGCATAACCCTACACCGCAAGGCTTCAAAACAGGCAAGGGAAACGCGTACGAAAACGAATTGCGTGACAAAAAATACGGACGTATCTACCGCGTTGTCTACAACGGTGATGAAGGCTTAGACGCAAAGGCTCAGGAAGCGGCCGACAAGTCGATCCTCAATGGACTTGACCCCGACAACGAAGCCGCCCTCGTAGCGGCGCTCAAACATCCAACCATGCTGTGGCGCAAAACGGCTCAGCGTCTTTTGATCGAGAAGCAAGTGCTAACGCCAGCGACAATCAGCTCGCTCCGCTCTTTGCTGGAGGATCCTAGTGTCGATAGCGATGGGCTCAATGTGGGTGCCATTCATGCGATGTGGGTTCTCAACGCTGTTAAGCAAACCAAGACGGTTGCATTGAACGCAGTTCCTCAACAGGCCACACCGGACAGCTCCGTGCTGTCGGCCTTTAAGCATAAGAGCCCTGCGGTCCGTCGCAATGCGATCATCGTCGCAGCCAATAACGAACAAACGCTCAATGCCATGCTTGCTGCGGGAACCCTCAACGATCCTGACCTTCAAGTGCGATTGGCTGCTTTGCTCAAGATTGCCGACATCCCAGCATACACGAACGATCTTGGAATCGTGCTGTCTAGACCTGATCAGTTAACGCAAATATCAACAGGCAAAGAGGTCTCGACCGATCGATGGCTATTGGATGCGTGGACCAGCGCGTCGGCTGCACACGCAACCGAGGTGTTACCGTTGGTGTTAGCACAGAAGGATTGGAATCCATCCGCGGACGTGATCAAGCATATTGGCATTGTTGCTCAGCATGCGGCCCGGTCCAAACTGGATGCAAGCGGCTTTGAGCGAATCGTCGTTGCACCAAACAATCCAGCGGTGGGAACCACATTGATCAATGGTTTGGTCGCAGGTTGGCCAAAAGACCACGAGCTGAATATCTCCAAAGCCGGCCAAGACCGCTTCATCAACGTATGGCTCAAGAACGAGCTCCCGGTTGAAGTTAAGAGTCAGGTTCTGCAACTCGCTGCGACCGTCGGCATCAAAGATCTTGGTCCCGGCATCGCCAAAATCCAAAGCGAACTAAGCAAGGTGTTTGCCGACACATCCAAGGACGAAGCGAGCCGTGTTGCCGCTGCAAAGCAATCGGTTGTACTTCAGCCCGAAAGTCGAGAAATCGCAACTGCGGTCCTCGCCCAAATTTCAGCGCAATCCTCCCCTGAGTTCTCGGCTGGCATGCTGCAGTCGCTAACGAGTTCACGGCTCAAGGGGCTAGGAGAATTGCTTTTGGAACGCAGCCGCAACTTGACTCCCGAATTCCGAAAGAGCGCGATTCGGTTGCTCATGAGTCGACCCCAATCCACGCTCGAACTATTGGATTCGATCGAAGCTGGAAAGCTCACACTGAGCGATCTGCAATTGGACCAAAAGCAAGCCCTTCGCGAACACCCGGAGGAATCGGTTCGAAATCGAGCCCTTGCGATCATGAAATCGAGCGGAGGTGTTCCTAACAGCGATCGACAGAAGGTCCTTGACGCTTGGCTCGACGTCGCTCGCGTATCAGGCGACGTTGCGAGCGGAAAGGCCATGTATCAAAAGCACTGTGCAGCTTGTCATATTCATGGCAGCTTAGGAGTCAACATCGGCCCGAACCTGACAGGCATGGCCGTTCATCCAAAAGCCGAACTACTTATGAATATCCTGGACCCAAGTCGGAGCGTCGAAGCCAATTTCCGTACGTATAGCATTCGCACGACGGACAACCTCGTGTTGACAGGTATGTTAGCCAGCGAGAGCAAGACTTCGATCGAGATCGTCAATTCGCAAGGCAAGAAAGAAGTTGTTTTGCGAGAGGATATAGAAGAATTGATCGCGTCGAAAAAGTCGCTTATGCCAGAGGGCTTCGAAGGACAAATGAGTCGTGCAGAAATGACCGATCTTTTGGAGTTTCTTGCGAGCAAGGGTAAGTATGTCCCGTTACCGATCGATAGTGTCGCGACTTCGATAACCACCAAGGGTATGTTTTGGGAAGAGAACAATAGAGCGGAACGGTTAACCTTTTCCGACTGGTCTCCCAAGGTATTCAAGGATGTTCCGTTTGTGTTGGTGGATCCGCAGGGGGACCGAGTTGCGAATGCAATCATGCTGTACGGTTCGCAGGGGAATTTCGCACCGAAGATGCCAAAACAAGTTGAGCTGACGTGCCAAACTTCGGCGGTTGCCATCCATTTATTGAGTGGCGTTGGGGGCTGGTCGTTCCCCGCATCCAAGGAAGGAACATTATCCATGATCGTTCGCTTGCATTATGCGAATGGGAAAACCGAAGATCATAAACTGATCAATGGTCAACATTTCGCAGATTACATTCGGCGCGTGGATGTTCCCAAGAGCGAGTTCGCATTCGACTTGGCTGGCCGCCAGATCCGCTATTTGGCCGTACGGCCCGAGACTCGCGATTCGCTATCCAAGATCGAGCTGATCAAGGGTGATGACATTACAGCCCCAGTCGTGATGGGCATCACCATTCAGACGACAGACTGAGTACTTGATGCCCAGATTGAGCGTACGCACTGTTGATCAGGTATTATGTTGGTGCCAATAGTCGAGCTGCTTCGCTTGATCCTCATCTTCGACCAAGATGGGTTCGGAAATGACCGGCCCAGCAGGGCTGGCACCTGTGCTGCTTGCCTGCGACGCTTCGATGTCGAACGATGTTGCGATGGATGCGAACGCGATCAATCGTGCCACGAGCGAGGGCTTTAACAGTCGTATCCAATCGATCAAGAGCGCCGCGCGAGGCTTTAGAAACCTTGAAAACTACCGAACACGAATCCTGTTCTTCTGCGGAGGACCTTTAGGGACACCACTTGTTTTCGGGGACCTTTAGGGACACCACTTGTTTTCGGGGGGTGGTTGCGAGCAGGATTGGAAATTCTTATTCTGAGGTGAAATCGAATTTTCTTTTGTCGGTCATCCGAAGGAGTGAATCATGGCGAGATTGCCTCGTGCTGAAATTTTTTACCCGTCCGAAATCGTTGCCGTACATCTCATTGGAAAAACCGTCCGCTCTTGCTACCTCATGGGATTCGATGAGCGCTCTGGCAAGAATTTCGATCACCGAAAACGCTGGATCGAAGAAAAACTCAAGACCCTTGCAGCCAATTTCGGAATTGATCTCCTGGCATTCTCCTGTATGTCGAATCACTTTCATCTACTGCTTAGGTCGCGGCCAGACGTCGTTGCGACTTGGGACGATAGCGAAGTTGCGCTGCGCTGGTGGCAGTTGTGCCCGACCAGAAAAATCAAACTGGAAATCAATGGAGAGTGGGTCAAAGTGCCAGCCGCCCCGACGGAATACGATCTGAATGCAATCCGAAACGATCCGGTCCGATTGGCTACGATTCGCCTCCGTTTGAGCGATCTTTCGTGGTGGATGCGTTTGCTGTGTCAGTACATCGCCATGCGGGCTAACCGAGAGGAAGGCGAGGGTTTGGGCAGATTTTGGCAAGGCCGCTACAAAGCCGTTCGGATTCTCGATGAAGAGTCGTTGCTGGCTTGCGCGGCGTACATCGATTTGAATCCAATACGAGCAGACATGGCCGAAACTCTTGAGCAAAGCGACTACACGTCGGTGCAACGCCGTGTTCAATCTATCAAGGCAACTGCCCTAGATGCGGGTTCGAGCGGGAAACTGCGACCTGACGTTGAAAGAGCAGCGTTGGAATCTGCGACTCCTTCACGAGCCGATGCGTTTCTTGCTCCGGTGACTATCGATGAACGCAAGGATCCATTGGGACCGCATGCTAGCCGCAATGGACGGCGAAGTAGCGACAAGGGTTTTCTGGCGATGGCCGAAGCGGAGTATCTGGAAATCCTGGATTGGTTAGCACGCGACAAGGTAGCTGGAAAACGAGGTTCCACACCACTGGCTGCACCGCCAGTCTTGGAACGACTTGGCATCGAGCCCACGCTTTGGTCAGCGATGGTGAAGGATTTTGGCAGAGCGTTTATGAACGTAGCCGGAACGGCAAAGAGTGTTTCGGAGGCTCGCAGCCTTAAGACCCATCGCAAGTTCTACCGAGCGCGAGTCTAAGCGACGCTTTCTGTGTCCATTCTAAAATGGGACTCCTTGCTGGGAATGCTGGCAAAGGTGGTTGTCTGCGCTTGACTCGAATGATTGGAATCGAAATAGAGCAACAGGACCAATTTCGCGAGCAGTTTGTGCCGATTTATCTCAAACCTAAGGTCAGGAAACTCGAGACCGAGTACCAAAGTGTGGTGTCCCCCCCCAAGTTCTTATCTGGTTTCCCAGGGCGCATCCCCTGCCGGATTGGTGTAAGAACCGATCGCCAAAGTTCTTGCCGAGTTGCTTTTGACTAGAGATTTCCGTTGATTAGGATGAGACGGGTTGTAGTCGGCGACGACGCACTGCGCAGTTTGCTAAAATTTCTAGTGAGCTTTTTCGCATCGCTTCGTGAAAGCATTCTGAGTGAATCTGAAATGGTTGATCAATGAGTAAGTTTGGGTTGGCGTTATCAGGAGGTGGGTTTCGCGCTACCCTTTTCCATCTTGGGGCGGTGCGTTACCTGCGGGACGCGGGTTTGCTCCACCAGGTAACTCACGTTGTCTCCGTCTCAGGAGGAAGTATTTTAGCTGCACACTTGGTGCTGAACTGGAAGCGATACAACGGATCGAATGAGGAATTCGAAGCCACGGCCAAGGAAATTATCGATTTCGTTCAGCTCGATATTCGTAATCGTATCGTTCGTCGACTGCCTCTTATGGTACCGCTTCGAATGTTCCAAAGGATAAGTGGCCGAGCAGAGAGTCGAACTTTCATTTCGACGGGTGCACTTGAACGACTGTACGATCGCTTTTTATACCGCAATCAATCCTTGCGCCACCTTCCGAGTTCTCCAGAGCTTCACATTCTCACTACCAACGTTAGCGAAGGGAAGCTGTGTTCCTTTACTCAGGCCGGCCTGATTTTGCAGGGCCGCGCTTCTCAAGTCAACGTCCTACCAGCTCAATTGGCGTCAATCTCAATGGCCGTGGCCGCTTCATCGGCGTTCCCAGGGTTCTTTCCGCCCGTTGTCATCGCAGCGGACGATCTCGGTTTGGACGAAGGAACTTTTCCCACGCAATCATTTACCGATGGCGGTGTCTACGACAATTTGGGTGTGCGGGCCTTTGACTTATTGAATTTGTTAGGAACGCGTTTAGACCGGATTTTAGTTAGCGACGCGGGAAAACCGTTCCGCGTCATCTCAAAGAGACCTTTGGGTTTGCTTGGACGGAATCTTCGAGCCTCCGATATTCTTTGGGATCGGGTATGGCAACTTGAAAAGCAGAACTTCGACAAAGATGAACGCTTCTCCTTTTTTCGCATCACGGACTGTGTCGAGCGCGACGAGGATCCGACGTGTCCAGATCGCTTGATTCAAACGGAGGTCAAGCAAATTCGCACCGACTTGGATCGTTTTTCGCCGCTCGAAATTCGTGCTCTTGTCCAGCACGGGTACTGTATCGCCCGAAAAATGACGCGGGATCTTTCTAGCCTTCCGGGGAACGCGAGTGTTGATGGTCCACCATGGAATCCATTTCAAATAGGCTCGCTGTCCACCGGCTCTAAAGCTACCGTCACAGAACAACCGCAAGTTGAATCGGTCGACCGCGCAGTCGGCGATGCGCGACAACTGAGACGTTCATCCAGCCGTCGTATTTGGCAATCGCTTCTCGATTTTCGCGATTGGCCAACCTACCTTTACATCCCACTCTTGATTGGACTCTTCGTGGTCCTACCGGCGTATCTCTGGGACTTTTATAGGCAGGCTCGCATCAATGGGCTTGTTGTCCACGCCATCGCGCATGGCCAACCCGACTATCGCAAGATCCTCGATTTGGTCAAGAACGAATCGATTCCGAAACAGACTCCGTTGCCGATCGAATCGTTGTCCGAACCATCCAAAAGCGATTACTCCGGATTTGAATTGATATCCGACACAATCGTAGTCGATCTGCGCAATCAAGTGCCGAACAAGGAGAGCTATGGCTATTACTACCGGCGGATTCGACTTCGAAGACTTGCAGAGGCCACAGCGTTTATCCTCCAGCAGGATACCCCATACGATCAGGTTGATTTCCATAATGTATCGGAAAGCGCGAAACTAAAGGTCTCAAAGGTCGTCGGGAATTCGAAACCTGATATGACGAAATGGGAGGTCGAGTTCGACCTTTCACGGGTTCCCGTCGACGGTGTGGTTGACCTGGATTTTGAAGCATACTTTTTCACGCCGATAGCGGCAAATAAACTACGTCAGACTTGGCTTCGCTATTTACCCGTAGCCAAAACATCCAAGGCCGCGGTCTGGCTCTTGTTTCCCTCGAACCAACCCTATGAGAAATATAGTTTGACGAAATTTAAGGGTGATGCTCCCTCCGTCAAGACCTTGGTGGAGACAGACTTTACCGTCGACCACCCATTTGGCGATATTATCGGCTGGACCGTTTTGAATCCAGAAGTTGACCATACCTACGTTTGTGAATGGAAAATGAAAGACTGAAACAAACAGATCGCGATGGCAGAGAGACCTTTGGGGGCAGAGAGACCTTTGGGGACACCACATATTTTTGGGTGGTTGGTTGTCTAAGGCTTTGCGACCCTTGTGCCTGCTACAATGCGCAGGACCGCTTTCAGGGCGATTGCTAGGATCGCTCAATATTCCATTCCGTCGTCAATCTAAATCAAAGAACTTCATAATGACACGTATCCTCTCTCGAATTGCCTTTTTTGCGTGGTTCACTTCCCTTTTGCTTTATAGCCCCGAGGGGCGGGCGGACGAATCGGTTCGCCACTCACTGTTTATTGCCGGTCCGACTTTTACAGGAATCTTGGATGAGGACGGGAACGAAGCGTTTGACTCGGGGCGAGCAGGAGCTCGCGATGGTTTTGTTTTGCAAAACGGGAATCTACTTATCGCTTGGGCAGATGAGGTTCTCGAAATGACCCGACAAAAGGAGATCGTTTTTCGCTACAAAAAATCGGACACCAATCGTGAAATTGGAACGGTAGAACGACTGGAAAATGGACGTACATTGATCACGGAACTTGGACCGCTGCCGCGATTGCTTGAAGTGGAACGAGATGGGAAAATAGCGGTCGAAGTCAAGCTTGAGCCCGAAACCGACAATGCGCATATGCAAACACGGATGGCGAGAAAGCTTGAGAATGGAAACTATCTTGTGCCACATCTTCTCGCCTTCCGAGTGAAAGAGTATTCACCGGACGGAATCGTTGTTCAAATGATTCCGACGGACTTGGCTGAGCTGGGTGGCCGTGCTGCGGAGAATTGGCCTTTCACGGCCATTCGACTCGCCAACGGAAACACCCTTGTTAACCTTACGCATGGAAACAAAACCGTGGAGTTTGATACGAAAGGAAATGTTGTTTGGAAACTTTCCAACGACGACTTTCCAGAGAAACCTTTTGCGGACCCTTGTGGGGCCCAGAGATTACCGAACGGAAATACGGTGATTGCGAGCTATGGCGCTCAAAAAGGGATCAAGGCGTTCGAGGTGACTCGCGAAGGCAAAATGGTTTGGAAGTACGAAGGAAAACATAAGATTCATGAACTGCAAGTTTTGTCGACAAACGGAGTTGCGTTGGAGGGCAAGCCGCTGAAATGAGGCGATCCGGCCATTCACCCAAAAATGGCTTGGAGTCGGAGAAAAAATCGAACTAACGAAAGCCGAGTGCATCTTAGGTCCGTCTGATCGTCGTTGGTTGCTTAGTCCGTATGATCCGCAAGGTCATCCTATCCCGTCTAAGCAGACACATAGTATCGTGGTTTTGTCGTTCTCGTGTTGTAAGTTGGCTTCGTACCTATTGTTGGGGGCATTATTTCGTATCTTGAATGTGGATTCCCATCTTCCGAAAATCTTGGCAGGCAGAATGCCAGCAATCTTTTCGTGATTGACGGACATTGGTTCACGGAATTCGACGCTGTTTTATTTTTTTGTACCTCCTACCGTATTGATTAGCTATGGCTTCCGGACCCACGGATGAGAATGTTGAGAATACCAAAAAACACATTCGGAGCTTGGTTAACGAGATTTCGGACTTGTCCAAGTCCGAGGTCCAGGCGACGGAGTATTATCCTGCCGTATTACAGCGCATTATTTCGGCGTTAGCGGCAGCGGGAGGAGCCATTTGGTTGGTGGACGAAGAAGGCTCCATGCGACTAGCTCACCAGATCCAAATGGATCCGAGTCTTTTGCAAGCCAACAACCAACAAGCAATGCAGCACGGTCGCCTGCTCACCCGTCTTTTTTCACAGGGCAGAGCGGAGTTGATTCCGCCGATGTCAGGATCGGGCGACGATTCTGGCGAAAGCAATCCGACTCGTTTCCTTTTGGTGACAGCCCCACTGATCGCCAACAAGCAATCGGTTGGACTTTTGGAAGTCCTGCAGCGGCCAGACGCACCTGCAGATGCTCAACGGGGCTACCTCCGGTTTTTGGAGCACATGACCAAGTTGATGGGGGAATGGTTGCAAGGCCATACGCTGCAACAAGTCTCCACACGCCAAGAGCTTTGGCAGCAATCCGATCAGTTTGCACGGCTTGTGCATGAAAACCTGGATCTGAGTGACACCGCCTACACCATCGCCAACGAGGGCCGCCGGTTGATCGAATGCGACCGCGTGAGCGTGGCCATCCTTAAGGGAGGCAAGGCCAAGGTGGTAGCGATATCGGGACAGGATTCGATCGAGAATCGTTCCAACATCGTTCAATCGCTCAATAATTTGGCAACACGCGTCGTTCGCAGTGGAGAACCACTTTGGTACGACGGGTCGATGGAGGATCTCCCTCCGCAAATCGAGGAAGCGATCGAAGACTATGTCGATTTGTCACACGGCCGCACGGTAACCGTCCTACCCATCCGTCAACCAGAGCGAAAGGTCGAAGGGGACGTGTTGGCTTCGAGAAATGAAACCAATGAGACGCGAACGCGGCGCGATGTGATCGGGGCATTGATCGTCGAGCAAATCGAAACGCAGTTATCGAGACAGGTACTGGAGGGACGAGTCGATTTGGTTTACGAGCACGCTTGCCGAGCTCTCGCAAACTCGCAAGCCCATAGCCAAATCTTCTTAATGCCAGTCTGGCGTTTTTTGGATCGCTTGACGTGGATGTTTCGAGGCTCGGCCTTGCCTAAAACATTATCCATCTTGGGTTTGATTGCGACCGCACTTACCCTAATGTTCATCGTGCCGATCGACTTTGACCTCGAGGGAAATGGCAAGCTCAAGCCAAGTGTCGAACGGAATGTATTTGCGCATGTCGACGGAGAAGTTCAAAGCGTCAATGTGAAGCATGCCGAAACAGTCAAAGAAGGGGACGTTCTACTTGAGTTGCGAAATCGCGATCTCGATCAGCAGGTTGTCAGCTTGAATGGCGAACGATTAACTGCGATGTCCAAGTTTAACAATGCGATGCGTTCGCTGAACCAGCCTGGCGTAACGCAAGCGGACAAAGATCGATTAAGCCAAGACATTGCTGAAAGCGAACAGACAATCTCGAATCGAGAGAGTCAACTGAAACTGCTCCAGGAAAAGAAGGCGAAGCTTGTTCGGACAAGTCCGATCGGTGGCATCATCACAACCTGGGACGTTGAAAAAGTCCTGAACAGGCGGCCTGTCGTCACGGGACAAGTCCTTATGACGATCGCCGATCCCACAGGTCCTTGGGAAATTGAGGTCTTGATGCCTGAGAAACGCATGCGATACTTGGATTTGGCGATGCAGGACGCACTGGCAAAGGCCGATCCAGAAAAAAAAGGTGGTTATCTGGACGTCGAGTTCATCTTGATGACCGACGCGTCCGTAACGCACCAGGGGCGTCTCTATCCCGAAGGAATTGGAAGTCGAGCGGAACTGGATGCAGAGGATGGAGCGGTCGTAAAACTGCGTTGCATCCCTGATGCGGATGCCATGGAACATATTAAGAGGTACCCTGGAGCTCGCGTGAAAGCGGACGTGAAGTGCGGGAAACGCAGCGCGGCGTTTGTCGTGTTTCAGGACCCAATCGAGTGGGTCCGAGCGCACGTTTTGTTTTAGTTTGGAACGATTGTTCACGATCAAATTGATGGTTTAACGAGGACTAGCGAATGGCGGAACGAAAATGGTTTTTTGGCTTGCCTGTCGTGCTTGCGTTTGGCTTGGCAGCGCTCGCGATCGGGCTTGTTCCCGGAGTACGAGATTGGCTCGACAGCACGTTCCCACAATTGGGAATCAACGGCCCGACGGGTGCTACCACTGGCCGTAGTTCGGTCGACTTGGAAAGAAATCAAGCTGCTGTAGACGCGACACCTATGCGGTCTATTTCGAACCTGGAGTTGGAGGACAGTAGTCCATCACCCGACGTATCGGCCTCGCTCGAAAGTAACGAAGCCTTGGGTCCGTTAACGATACCGGTTCAGTTTGCGCAAGCGACATTACCGGTGGAGGAGTCCAATTTCACTCGCCTTTCTCAAAATCAAGCTCCAATCCTTCCGGTCCCAAATGCTGGTCTAAGTGTACCGAGTGCAACTAACGCTGGCACGCTCTTGGTTTCCGATGCGATAGTACTCTTCCCCGAAGATATTCCGATCGCAGCGCAAACGGATGGCTTAATTTCGGAACTCTATGTCGACGAGGGATCGTTCGTGAGAAAGGGCGATCCAATGATCATTATCGATTCCAGAATCGCCGAAGCCGAAGCGGAAGTAGCCAAGGAGGAACTCGCCGCTGCGGTGAACAAAGCGGAAGACAACAGCAGCATTGAGTACGCCAAAGCCGCTGTCGAAGTTGCAATGTCAGACGTGAAAATCTCCGACCAACTTTACGCCAAGGGGGCGGAGGGCGTAATGGAAAACGAAAAGAAGCGTCTGGAACTCAAGAAGGCCCAGCTCCAAGTCAAGGTGTCGCAGAGTGAAAAGGCCCAGCAATTGAATGCGGTTGGTGTTCAGACCGCCAAGCTCAATGCTTCGAAAGTACAGCTAGCACTGCGAAAGATTCCTGCTCCCTACGATGGATTCGTGAGTGAGATTGCGAAAAGAAAAGACAGTTTTGCTAAGAGTGGGGAAATTGTATTTCGATTTACCTCGATGGAAAAGATGCGTATTCGAGGTTTGGCGAAAGTGTTGGATGCTCCCCACTTGTTGCTTAACGCTCCAGCCCGAGTCACGATTTTCGTTGCGCCTGGCAAGTCGGAGACCATTGATGGCAAGATATTCTCGGTCGCTCCTCGACAGACCGGTACAAAGAACCAGTACTCGATTTTCATCGACATTCCAAATCGTCTTACCGCAGATGGACAGTATTTGTTTCGCGAAGGAATGAAAGCAACCGTTGAAATCATGCCCAATCGTTAGTTCGATGTTCCATGTCCCATGGTACGACGGACTTCCTAGTCCGTCGAATTCACCATTGACGGACTTGGAAGTCCGTCGCACTGCCCTTACCCAATAATGACTTCACTATATCAACAGCCCGCAAGGCCATGGGGGGCGAACTTAGTATAGTCGAAGTAGAGACATCGTTACCGTTTCTCGTTTCACTCGTCCTCAAACAGAAGTGCAAAATTCATGACAACGATGGCTGATTCTCTCGTCAACAGCGCGATGAGGCCCTTGCGGCTTCGTCGTCGTCCTGACTTGGAGTCGCGTAAGCATCGCTATGACGGTAAAGCTTATTGGGTCGTCAAAGAACCAGTGGGTCTTAACTACTTCCGTTTTCATGAAGAAGAGTTTGCCATCCTGAACATGCTCGATGGTCAAACCTCGTTGCAACATATTCGGGAGACGTTTCAAGCGGACTTCGCACCGCAACGTATTTCGTTGCAGGATTTGCAGCAGTTCGTGGGTATGCTTCACCGAAGCGGCCTCGTCATTTCTCATGCGGGCGGCCAGGGGCGTCAACTGCGTCGACGTCGTGATCAGAAACGCAAACGCGAATTGTTGGGCAAGTTTGCAAATGTTTTTGCGATCCGATTCCGAGGAATTGACCCAGAACGCATTCTCAATCGACTTCTGCCATGGTTTGGGTGGTTGTTTACGACGTGGTGCTTGTGCTTGGCGCTGATGGTCGGCTTGGCTGCGATAACGCTCGTGTTGGTCAATTATCAAGAGTTCAAGGGCAAGCTCCCAACGTTTCAGAGTTTCTTTGCAGCGGACAATTGGTTGTGGCTCGGGATCACCATGGCATGCGTCAAGGTGCTTCATGAGTTTGGTCACGGACTGAGCTGTAAGAAATTTGGAGGCGAGTGTCATGAGATGGGCTTCATGATGCTGGTTTTTACGCCGTGCTTGTATTGCAACGTATCCGACTCATGGATGTTACCGAACAAATGGCAACGTGTTTTTATCGGTGCGGCGGGAATGTACGTCGAACTGATACTAGCATCGATCGCCACCTTTTTGTGGTGGTTTAGCGAAGACGGAATGTTTCGTTTTCTTTGCTTGAGCGTCATGTTTATTTGCTCGGTCAGCACGGTTGTCTTCAACGGAAATCCCTTGCTGCGCTTCGATGGTTATTACATCACGATGGACACGTTGGAGATCCCAAACCTGCGACAAAAGTCGAGCGAGATTTTGAAGCGATGGTTTCAGAAGAACTGCCTGGGACTAGAACTCCAGGACAACCCGTTTTTGCCGCAGCGAAACCAGTTTTTGTTTGGCATTTACACCATCGCTTCGTTTATCTACCGCTGGGTCGTCGCCTTTGGGATCATTATGTTTCTCAATCAAGTTCTAAAGCCATATGGTTTGCAGTCGCTTGGGCGAGCATTCGCAATCGCTGGCTTTGCTGGAATGGTTGTCCCAGCCGTGATTGCTGTTGTTAAATTTTTCAAAACACCAGGTAAGGCAGCGAAAATGAAACAAGCCAATATGCTTACTAGTCTTGGTATTGCCCTTGCAGTGTTGTCATTTATTTGCTTTTTTCCGCTCCCGTTTCATGTGTACTGTCCGACGGAAGTGCGTCCGGACAACGCGATTGAAGTGCGAACGTTAGTCGCTGGAAAACTAGTTCAATGGAAAACCAAGCCAGGTTTGCAAATCGATTCAGGTAGCGAAATCTGCTCCCTTCAAAATCCGGAACTTCTGATTCAGCGGGAGTCGGCTCTGAGCGAGGTCCGGTCGGCGGAAACGATGCTGACTCAGATGCGATATCTTTCCAGTTCGGACCCAAAGTGGTCATCGTCCGTTGAGACGCAGGAAAGCGAACTAAGGCAAAAACGAGAAACACTCGAGACGCTTGATGACAAGCTCGCGAACCTGACGGTCCGGAGCCCTCTTGGCGGTCATGTTTTTCAACCCCCTGAGAAGGAAGACAGCAAGGCCGCAAAAGCCCAGGAACAACTCCCA
This sequence comes from Pirellula staleyi DSM 6068, assembly GCA_945875845.1. Lineage (GTDB taxonomy): Bacteria > Planctomycetota > Planctomycetia > Pirellulales > Pirellulaceae > JBKCUI01. The sequence continues at coordinate 30,107 of CAMCMB010000035.1, read as the reverse complement.
AGTTGGTCAGGCAATCCATTTGATTTGGTGAACTCGGAGGCCTATTTCACGGAGGGTGAGTTGGTTTGTTTGATTGGCGCGTCTGGGGTGATGGAAGGGGTGGTCGTCGTGGATCAACACGATCGCGATTTGGTCAAGGTTGGCGATAGCGTCGAGATTATGTTCGACGCGGCTCAACTGGAGTCGGTGAAAGGCAAGATCATCAGTTTCTCAGAGACCGAAATGAAAGAGAGTCCCTCCAATTTGGCGATTGCAGCAGGCGGAAAGCTGGATACCAAAACCGACGAATACGGTCGAACTCGCCCCATCAGTACGTCTTACCAAGCCCGAGTGGAATTTGACGATCCAAAAGTACCGCTGAGGCCGGGTTATCGAGGACAAGCCAAAGTCCATTTGGCATGGAAATCCCTTGGATCGCGATTTTACCGCTATGTTGCAAAAACGTTTAACTTTGAATTCTAAACTAGTGCTACACGGCGCAAAGTTACGTGGTACAGTTACGTTGTTCGGAGAGAGGCTCTGAGCGAAAAACAACCCTTCTTGTTTCATTTGAGTGAGTGGAAAATATGTCGACGGATCTATCATCGGAACCTACAGAGTCTCAACGCCCTCAACAGCAGCAGACGGTTCAAGTCCAAGTCAAGGACGAGGATGCAATTGCTTGTTATGCGAATTTTTGTCGAGTGACCGGTTCTCCAGAAGAGCTAATTGTGGACTTCGGACTCAACCCACAACCCGTTGGGGTTCCGAAGGATCCGATTTTCGTTAAGCAACGGATCATCATGAATTTCTTCACAGCCAAGCGATTACTGGCCGCACTGCAGATGTCGATACAGCGCCATGAGGCTGTCTTTGGCGTTCTCGAAACAGATATTCAAAAACGTCTCCGAGTGCAAAATCCAAATAGCTAACTCAGCTAGTCGAACCATTTTTCGATGCAAAAAAAGAACAGCTTGCGACGTGTTGCGAGCTGTTTTTTTGTGCACTTGCAGGGAACTTTCTCACCCATGGGGGCCGACACCGCTGCGCGGTAGACGTAAACCCACATCCGGCTAGAATGAGCGTGGCATTGGGTACTGCGGTCGAACGACTAGCAGTTAACGCATAAAATAGAGGTCGCATCTTGCCTGGTCTACGCGTAGGCGTTCAACTGACGGGACTAAAATTACCGTTTAAACAAGCTTTGCACGCTGCGGCACGCATGGGTGCCGAAGCAGTAGAAATCGATGCAAGATCGGACATAAAGCCTTCCGAACTGGTCGGGACTGCATTGCGTCAAGTTCTCAAATTGCTCGAAGACCTCAATCTTCGGGTTGCATCGGTTCGGTTTCAGACGCGTCGAGGATACGAATGTGAGGACGAACTGGAACGCAGAATCGAGGGTACCAAGCAGGCCATGAAAATGGCATATAGTCTTGGGGCAAACGTCGTTGTCAATCACATCGGCGAAATACCCGAACAACCGGACTCGCCCGTATTGCAGATGCTCCGAACGGTCCTATCCGATTTGGGAACCTACAGCCACCGAATTGGCGCATTCCTCGCGTGCGAAACAGGTGCCGAACCTCTTTCCCGATTGAATTCGCTGATCGAATCGTTACCCGATGGGAGCGTGGGTGTCACGCTCAATCCTGGCAATCTGCTTGTCAATGGATTCGATTTAGAGAACTTGTCTGCGATCGCGAAACACGTCATGCTAGTTCATGCCAAGGACGGCGTTCGAGACCGCTCGCGAGGGCGAGGAACCGAAGTGGCATTGGGACGTGGCATGGCGGAGTTTCCCGAAATTGTTGCGGTGCTTGAAGAGTTCCATTTTCCTGGATATTTCGTCGTCGAGAAAGATGGCGCTAGAAACCCACTCGAAGAGATCGCATTGGCGGTACAGTTTTTAAAGAACATTTAGACCACAAAAGGTGAGGGATAGAATGATGAAAAGTTCTGTTGGCTTTCTTGGATTCATAACGGTAACCGTCGGCATCATCGGGCTTGCGGGACTGAGCTTTCTCAATTCTGGAATCGCACAAGATGCACCGAAAGTGGCAAAGCCGCCGATCGAGGATTTCCAGAAGTATCTATCGGGCTCAGTGCTGACGGGCGTGTTTACGATTGACGGAAAACCACTCAATAAGCTCGAAGAGGAACGATACGAGATCAAAAGTGCAAAGAAAGTCGAAGGGGAGGAATCGATTTGGGAAATCGTGACTCGCATCAAATACGGAAAAAACGATATTGAATTACCCGTCGAAATCAATGTGGAATGGGTTGGCAAAACGCCTGTGATGGTCATGGACTCCGTTACGTTACCGGGGCTCGGAACGTTTTCCGCTCGCGTCGTGTTTCATGACAAAAAGTACGCAGGCACTTGGAAACATGACGACGTTGGCGGTCACCTTTTTGGACGTGTCGAACGGGCTGAAAAATAACCACGACAAGACTCAATCGCAAGCGAATCGGACGGATGATCCATCGATGAACCAACCACTCAGTATTCCCGTTTCAAACTCCAAGCCCATGCCTGCCATTGGGCTCGGATATTGGAAAGTCGATCCCACGGAAGCAGCTGCGCTAACCGTTGAAGCGTTGAAGGCAGGCTATCGACACCTGGATTGTGCGTCCGATTACGGGAACGAGAGCAGCGTTGGTGCTGGCATCGCGGCAGCGTTAGCTCAAGGCGTCTGCAATCGCGAGGACCTTTGGGTCACAAGCAAATTGTGGAACACCTTTCATCGACCCGAGCATGTGCGATCTGCGCTATTGAGGTCGCTTCGCGATCTTCGCGTGGACTATCTGGATCTCTATCTGATTCACTTTCCGATCTCATTAAAGCATGTTCCCATCGAGACAAGGTATCCTGCCGGCTGGTTTTTTGAGCCGAGTGCGATGTCTCCAAAAATGGTACCGGATGCAGTTCCTATTCGAGAAACTTGGCAAGCGATGGAAGAGCTTGTCGACGCAGGCTTGGTTCGCTCGATTGGCGTGAGCAATTTCGGCACTTCGCTCATTCGCGATCTTCTATCGCAGTGTCGAATTCGACCAAGTGTTTTGCAAGTGGAATCGCATCCCTATTTGGTCCAGTCGAAGCTATTGCGATATTGCAGCGAGGAATCCATCGCATGCACGGCGTTTTCGCCCCTAGGTGCCCCCTCCTATATTCCAATTGGAATGGCAACGGAGATGGATTCCGTCCTGAATCATTCTCTGATTCTGAGTTTGGCAAAGAACTACGACAAGACTCCAGCACAAATTGTTTTGCGATGGGGAGTCCAGCGCGGAACGGCAATCGTACCGAAAACAAGTAAGCTCCATCGGTTGCGTGAAAATTTAGACTTAGCAGGTTTTGAACTTACGAGTCAGGAGATGGAGAGCATCGATAGCTTGGACAAGAACCAGCGATTCAATGATCCAGGAGTCTTTTGCGAAAAAGCGTTTGGATGTTACTTTCCCATCTACGAGTAATTGCCCGATCAGCCGGAACCCGCCAGCGGGCTGTTGACGTAGTGAATTTGTTATTGGGCAAGGGTGGTAGGACGGACTTCCAAGTCCGTCGTGGATGGGGAATTCGACGGACTAGGAAGTCCGTCCTACCATTAAAACAGCAGCCCGCCAGCGTCCAATTTATAAGAAACGGGTTGGCTGACACCAGTTGCTTGCTGACACCAGTTGCTTGCTGACGCCAGTTGCCTATCGTTGAAGTGCTTCTCGATTCGCCTTCAGGATTGCCACGTGCGGTGACTTGTCTTTGCTCACCGCGATGGCCAACCAGCCGTCACGAAGTTCCATTTGCGACACAGCTAGACCCGCAGCACGCGGATCGGAAAGCAACTCGTTCGCCACCATTGGAATGGAGGAGCGATTCGAAAAGACACGTGAGAAGATAGCTCTCAGTGGCAATCGGTCTCGCATGCCTAGCTTGGGGCCCTCGACGCTGATAACTCCATCGCGAGTCAGTTCTGCTTGTAGTCCATCCACGGAGGGCAAATACGAAGTACGAATAATGAAGTTCTTAAGATGGATACGACCTGGTTGTTCTAGGGAGGCGATCCGCAAAGTCAACCACATTCGTCCGTCTTCGAATTCCACGGTGATGGGACGCGCATCACTGAAGCGAACCGTAATATCCGTCGGGGCATCTGCGTCCAGTGGACGGTGTGATTGTTGGAGTAGATCCGATATCTTGTCAGACATTTCTTGCATGGTCCAGTCGCGATCGCCTGTCACAATTTGCCCGGCCATGTTGTTGAAGGAAGACTGGTGAACTTGTAGGGACAACAGACTATCTCCCGGTGCAATGGGACGTGGGGTATAGGCAGAAAGTTGCTCCGAGCTTGCAACTCGGTAACGCACAATGAGCCTTGTCTCCGTCGATTGCATATCGACGACCATTGGGTGCAAATCGAGGGATTGAAGAGGGCCAATGAGCCTCTTCTCAAACTGGCTTTGGGCGGTTGCGACGTTTACCTTGAGTTGTGTGTCAAACTCTTGGTCGGTTTGGGTAGCGATGGTCTTTTGCATAATACGTTTCGCAATTGGGCGCGCCTTCAAAAACTCATCGTGCGCAATACGACGAACCATGTCACCAAGAATGGGCAACGCATCCCAATCGGTTTTGAACTTTTTCAATGAGTCGTGGGACTCAACGGTGGTCGGGCGCCCGTTCACTTGGATGCCCTGTGTGGAAATTCTTAAGTCGCGAATCGCAGTGACGCTGGCCAGGGATGCGTTGTAAAAAGTTGCTCCGTGACTGCTTGATTTGGTGCTACTGCTTATGTCCCCGTCGAGTTGAAGGGCGATTTGCCACGCGGAGTCATCCGGTTTGAAGTCCACTTTAAGGTCTGTCGAGATTTGGCTCGATCCTCGGGTGTCAGCACCTAGGATCTTTTGCCGAACGGGCTTGTCCGTAATGGTTGACTTGGGCAGCATGCGATTGATGAAGTCCTCGGAGACCGCAAGCCTCATGTTGGCGTTTCGATAGTGCGTACTGATGGCCTGAGAAACGGCGGCTTGCTCTATATGCTCTGAAAAACGCAACGATTGCATTGCGTCCGCCAAACTCATGCTGCAGCGGTGCACTGGATCGGATTCCAAAGTCTCGATGTTTTCCACTAACTTGCGATAATCGACAGGTCCGATCGATAGTGGATGGACTTGATCCGCCAGCTTGTGAACTTCGGTGGACGCAAGGATCTTGCGTTGTGATTCGCTGACGCGAGGATCCGTCACACGAGTAAGGAACTCCCGCACCAAGTCGACTTGTTCCTGCCTGCCCGCTATTTGACCTGTTCCCAGTTTCTTGAGCGAGTCCAGCATCAAGTAGGAATCCCAACTGGGGGCATCTCCGGTCGCGAGAATCGCACGCTCGACGTCCTGCAAGCAAGTATGCAGATTGTCGGAGTCAATCTCATGTTTGCGAGCAGAAACAAACCGAGTTCGTCCCTTAAAGACACACTTGCTGACCGCACTCCAAACCGAGTAACGACGTTCGATCGAAAAGGAAAGTCGCGACACGTCGCTTGCAAGGCTTGCATGGCTTGGCAACAAAGTCCCAGCCAATGCAATTCCATCGGTTGACAAAAAATGCAGCGCATCGATGCTTTCTGCTGCTGCATCATCTGTAAGTGACAGACTCGTAATTTTGTCGTACACGAATGAAATTTTCGAAACCCATTCTTGGACGTCACGGTTCGATAGGCTTGTCGCCAATCGCATGGTTCTTTCGATTTCCTCGCATAGCTTCGGCGAGCTAGGCCAATTTTGCACGTTGCTGATGGTCTCTCGGTTCTCGAAAAGCGACGGTGGGTCGACACGCTCGAGCGGTTCGATGGGACGAACGAGCGAAACGTTGGTCGCGGTGGTGGATTGTGCCGATTGAGCTGCATTCTCCGCGAGCACGGTGGGGCTTCGCTGCAAGTTCATCGAATCGAGGAATGGGTCGCGGTTATTGACGATCGCGATGGGGGCAGAGAGCCTCGCACCCGCTGGCGGTTCTAGCATCGTTATGGACGATTGACTGCTTGATCGATACTCATGCCATACCGTCGATACCAACGATTCGTTTACGGGCTCTATTGCCAATGGAATAGACTCGGTCGCGATACGTGGAATCGTTTTTGGTTTGGTGGAAAATACCAATGTCGCCGTTCGTGGAGCATGATAAAAACCAGGTTGCTTCCATCGAGACAAGTTTTCGCTAGCGAAAAACATCAGGAGCAAGCAAATCGCGACTGCAATCGCGTAAATCCAGCCACGGAAACCTCGTGCCGACTCGTTTGCCATCCCTAGAACCTTTTCAGAACGCTTGTTAGCGTTGAAAGTGACTTTGAAAAGTTGTAAGTGTACGAATGCGCCGCCATGCACATTCTCTTGAGTTCTATTCTTCGGCGATTTCAATAGCGGTCATCGACACTGCTGTGCATCAATTCGCTATTTCTACGTCCTCCTCCCTGTTGGTCGTTAGGTCTGGGCAAAATGTAACGGTGCGGAGCTACGTTGATAGGTTCACCCATCCGCTAAGTTATGGGGCGTCGAGCATATACAGGCGTTTGGAATTACGAGTACAATGCGCGACTTGAGTCCATTCCTACGCAAGGGAGTAGCCGCCGTCGCTCCCGCTTTAGAACATCTCGAAAGACGCACTATGCTGCTACGAACCATCTTGAAAGTCTGCGTGTTTTCTCTAGCTTTACCGGTTTTATTTCTCTTTTCCAATACATCCATGGCAATCGATCAACGGGCGATGCAAATTGATGATCTGTTCCGTTTCGCTCGAATTGCAGATCCGCAATTGAGCCCATCGGCGTCTCAAATTGTCTATCAAGTGACCGAAATCGTGGACGCGTCCAAGAATGCGAAAAAGACACAGCTTTGGCTTTGCAATGTCGATGGCTCAAACTCGCGACAGATCACTTATTCGGGCAAGTCCGATTCGCACCCTCGCTGGTCGCCCGATGGGACTCGCATTCTGTTTGAATCCAATCGCGATGGCACCTCGCAGGTTTACGTGATGGACTTGAAATCGGGTGGCGAACCGCTCAAGCTAACCAATATTGCGACGGGCGCCAGCGGCGGCATCTGGTCCCCCGATGGGAAGCGTGTTGCGTTCTACTCTGCGGTGAATCCGAAGTGGAGCGCTCTCGCTTTTGCGGATTCCAATGCTAAGAACAAAGCAGACGAAGAAACGGCCGCAAGCAATCCGGTCAAAGCCAAAACGTTCACCAAACTGTTCTATCGGCATTGGGATTCCTACGTTGAAGACAAACGAAACCATCTGTTCGTCATCAATGTCGACGGTAGCGAATGCCGAGACATCACGCCTGGAGATCGTGACGCATACCCAACAAGTACGACATTCAGCGTTGGGGATGATTACAGCTTTTCGCCTGACGGCCAGTTTGTCTTGTTTACGGCCGTGCCAAAGAACGGCGAATCATGGTCGACCAATCACGACATATGCCGTGTAAGTATCAGCAACAAAAGCGAGGATTGGCCGTCGCTGACATCGCAAAATCTGGCAGCCGATAGTTATGCGAAGTTCAGTCCGGACGGCAAGTTTGTCGCTTTTCGAACACAAGCCAGACCGGGCTACGAAGCGGATAAATGGAATTTGGTCATGCAAGCTTGCGCACCGGACGGCTCATTTACGGGAAGCCCTACCGTGCTCACCAGTCAACTAGACAGATCGGTTAGCGACTTTGCATGGCAAGATTCGATGGAACTTGTTTTCAGTACAGAAGAATTTGGCTCGTCCGCTCTTTATCGGGTTTCAAAAGCCAACCCGCCAACTTTGATGAAAATCGGAATGCAAAACGATCGGCCGGGGCAAATAACGGGGATGTCCACGCAGCGAGGTCAATTGGTCCTGGCGCGATCCAACATGAATGAGCCTCCTGAATTGTACGCAATGGCATTGAACCAATTGAGTTCGGTCAAATCCGTAACGACCCACAACAAGGCATTACTGGACAGCCTGGAGCGAACGGCTCCGGAAAAGCTGACGGTCACCGTGGAAGGGCCGGCTGAAATGCAAATGTGGATACTCAAGCCACCCGGCTTTGACGCGAAAAAGAAATGGCCCGTTGTGTATTTAATCCACGGTGGACCACAAGGGGCGTGGGAAGACGGGTGGAGTTTCCGTTGGAACGCACAGTTGTGGGCAGCACAAGGCTATGTCGTTGCATTACCTAACCCACGGGGCTCGACTGGTTTCGGGCAAAAGTTCTGCGATGAAATCAGTGGCGATTGGGGAGGGAAATGTTATCGGGACCTGATCGCAGGTCTAAAACGCGTCCAAGCGCTTGAGTATGTCGATAAAAAGAGAATCGCATCGGCGGGCGCAAGCTTCGGTGGCTACATGCAAGATTGGTTCGCTGTCAACGAAATCGCTAAGGAGTTTCAATGCCTCATCACGCATTGCAGTGTTTACAATTTTGAAAGCATGTGGGGAACGACAGACGAATTGTGGTTCGATGAATATGAACACGGTGGATTGCCTTGGGAACTGCCAGGCAAGTATCGAGAATTCAGTCCACACACGCTGGCGGCGAATCTTGGAAAATTCAAAGTCCCGATGCTCGTCGTTCACAATGATCTTGACTTCCGGTGTCCCATTGGCCAAGGGCACGAATTGTTTCAAGCCTTACAGCGTCAAGGTGTGAAAAGCCGCTTTGTCAATTTTCCGGATGAAGGGCATTGGGTAAGCAAGCCCGCCAATAGTATTCACTGGCATAAAGAGGTCTTTGGTTGGCTTGAAACTTATTGCAAGAGCGGTGGAGAGTAGGTGTTCGTACAGTCGAACTAGAGATTTGACCGTACAATGCCGATCCGTTGCTTAACCACTTGGCAACGGCCACGAACGGCAAAACTCGTAAAGGTAGGCCCATTGATGACGAACGACAAGCAACTTAAGACTCTTCTCGATACGATCGAACGGAATCTGACCGACTGGATTCCGATTGGCGTGAAGGAGCTTGGCATCAAGAGCCCAGCTTACTGCTTGTTTCTATGGTACCAGGACTTCAGTGACGACTTCACCCCTCATTACGGAATCGCAACGCAGGAATTGCTGGATGCGATTGAGTCTACGCACTTCGCGGATCCCATGGATAAATTTGAAATGATCTGGCGGCCGCAACAGTGTGCGGACTTGGATGTTCCAGGAAGGCTCGTTCTCGATGAATGCGATATCGTTGAGACCGAAGTGGAGGCCTGTTACGAAATTCTGGCTAAGCAAGCTGAGATATTCGAAGAAGGTGCCGATAACGAAGACGAGTCACAAGAGGAGGATGGACTTGAGGATGCATTGGGCGACGATGAGGATCTCGACGATGAGGATCTCGACGATGAGGATCTAGATGAAGAGGATCTAGATGAAGACGAAGAGGCGATTGAGAAGGAGTTTCAAGCCTTGGCACCCTTCCGCGAAATGATGCATCGAGTTGGGAAAAATCTTCAGCAAGTCGACTGGAAGAATATCATGCCAGTTTCGGATAACTTCATTGTTTTGGTCGGCGATTACGTCGGCTATTGGTTGGCCGAGGATTTTGAAGAGAGCGTCAGTTTGCCGAAGATAGACTCATTGATCGCACAGGGGCTACTCATATCGCCGCCTGCCGAGGAATAATACGCTCCAGGCCGTGAATTTTTGGATCACCACTTTTTGACGGCAATTTGGTAACCCGACGCGTAAGCGAGGTGCCACGTGTAATCCCTCCCTTACCGGCTTGTTGCTTTAATGGTACGACGGACTTCCAAGTCCGTCGGATTCCCCATTGACGGACTTGGAAGTCCGTCTTACCGCCCTTACCCAATAACGACTTCACTAAAGCAACAAGCAGTTACGCGTCGGGTTATCATTCAAAAAAGAGGGGCGTTTAAGCTCGGGTAACTCGCACGCCCTTAGTTCCTCAGAGCGTGCCACCCTTTTGAAGCCGCGAGCGATTAAACTTGTTAACCACCGATTTTGTTTGGTGACGAAACCTTTAGCTTGACATCATGACCGAACACGCAACAACAAAGGGACCCTATTCCTGGCTATCGATGGCTTGGCTGGTGGTTGCGTTGCTCTTTCCGGTGGCGATGCTCAACTACTTGGATCGCCAGATGATCGCTGCCATGAAAACCTCGGTGATGCTGGATATTTCCAGCATCGAATCGGATGCGAATTGGGGCCGGATGCTTGGTCAGTTCAAATGGGTTTATGCTTTTCTAAGTCCCATTGGCGGATATCTGGCAGACCGATACAGTCGTCGGCTAACGATTTGCTCAAGTCTTTTCGCTTGGTCTCTCATCACATTCCTCACTGGGCATGCCACGACTTACAACGAGATGTTGTGGGCTCGCACTTGGATGGGGGTCAGCGAAGCCTTTTACATTCCAGCTGCCCTCGCCTTGATCGCCGATTATCACACTGGGGAAACGCGTTCGAGAGCGGTTGGTTTTCATCAAATGGGAATCTATTGCGGTGTAATACTGGGAGGTTTCTCCGGCTACGCGGCAGAGTCGCCGAACATTGGCTGGCGAGTCGCATTCCAGGTCATCGGAGTTCTTGGAATCGTTTATGCCGTACCACTGCTACTCTTTTTGCGAGATGTACCGTTGAAGCTCGATGGTTCGCGAAAGGCAGAGAAACCGAGCATCCTGAGTTCGCTCCAAATGCTGCTGCTCAATGGATCGTTTCTCTTGCTGGTCGCATACTTTACGTTGCCGGCCCTGGCGGGCTGGGTCGTTCGCGATTGGATGCCTTCGATTCTCAAAGATAGTTTTAACCTTGGGCAAGGGTTTGCAGGTGTTTCTGCGACGCTCTATTGGCAGAGTGCTGCCATTGTCGCGGCGGTACTTGGAGGCTGGCTTGCAGACCGTTGGATGAAACGCAACGTTCGTGGCCGCATTTTTGTCAGCGCTACGGGGATGTGCTTGATCATCCCTGCCTTGATCTGCGTGGGAATTGCGACGAGCCAAGGTTCTTTCACGATGGCAATCTTAGCACTGGTTTTGTTTGGGATCGGTTGGGGCTTTTTTGACTGCAATAACATGCCGATCCTGTGCCAAATTGTTCCACCCAGGTTTCGAGCGACGGGGTATGGCATCATGAATCTGGTGAGTATCAGTTGTGGAGGATTTGCCGACTGGGGATTCGGATGGATGCGAGATCGCCATGTCCCAATCAACGTTATCTTTAGCATTTTCGCGGGTGCCTGCGCAATCTCCGTCCTTTTGGTACTGCTTATCCGTCCGCGTCCCATCCACGAACTCTCGGAATAGAAATCGACTATGACTGTGCGTTTTTCCGGTATCATTCCGCCCCTGGTCACGCCCTTGCTTGGACGCGATGACCTCGATTGCGTTGGCCTTGAGCGTTTGATCCATCATGTCATCGACGGAGGCGTACATGGAATCTTTCTCCTTGGAACCACGGGTGAAGCTCCCAGCTTGAGTTATCGATTGCGCCGCGAATTCATCGATCGGGCGACCAAGATTGTCGCAAATCGCATTCCGGTATTGGTTGGTATTACCGATACTTCGTTTGTCGAGTCCGTTCAACTCGCCAATCACGCGGCCGCTGCGGGAGCCGACGCCGTCGTACTTTCGACCCCTTATTATTTCCCAGCGGGCCAAACCGAGTTAACGGGATACCTACAAAATTTGGTATCGGAGTTGCCGCTCCCCTTGGTTCTCTACAATATGCCCAGCTTGACGAAGGTCTGGTTCGAAATCGAGACGCTGGAAAAACTGGCAGCGATTCCACAAATCATCGGTGTCAAAGATAGCAGCGGTGACATGGGTTATTTTGAAAAGTTGCTCCAACTGAAGAAGATACGGCCCGACTGGTCGATCATGATCGGGCCGGAAGCCAAATTACCGGCTGCCATGCACTTGGGCGGTGACGGTGGTGTCGCTGGCGGCGCAAACGTCTTTCCGCAATTGTTCGTGAAATGTTATGAAGCATGTGTGTCGTGCGATCCTGCTCGCATCAATGAACTTCAAATTGCGATCGATGCCTTCCAGCAGGTTTACGACGTCGGCAAGTATGCTTCGAAATACATCAAGGCGACCAAGTGCTGTTTGTCGATTCTAGGAATATGTGACGATTTTATGGCCGAGCCATTCCACCGATTTCTTCCGCCAGAACGGGCCAAGGTTGAGTCGGTACTAAAGTCGCTATTGTCGCCGTTGACCTCGATTTGAAAAAAACCGCGAAAGACTGCTCGTCCAGGCGGACTATCCATCAAACCTTTGTCCCTCAACCTGAATTCTTCCGATCATGGCCGACTCTCAAAAAATTGCTCTCGGATTGGATTTAGGAACCGAATCCGTTCGAGCGTTGCTGGTCGATACACGAGGTACCGAGCTTGCTTCCTTTACGGTGAAGTATGCGCATGGGCAAATCGTGGAAACGTTGCCGGGGTCAGACAAGAGGCTTCCGCCGCTTTATGCTTTGCAGCATCCGCTGGATTGGCATGAATCGGCGGCGAAAGCCACAAAAACAGCGATTCGCAAAGCAAAGATCCAATCGACGGATGTTGTCGGAATCGGTGTGGACTTTACGAGTTGCAGCATGTTACCCACGCTACAGGATGGGACCCCGCTGTGTTTGTTGGACGAGTTTGCTGCGGAGCCGCTTGCCTGGCCGAAGCTCTGGAAACATCACGGTGCGCAAAAACAAACCGATCGCATCAATCAAGTGGCGCGCGATCGCAACGAAGCATTTTTAGACCGATATGGTGGTGTGATCGGCTTGGAATGGTTTTTCCCCAAGATGCTCGAAACACTAGAGCATGCGCCGAAAGCCTATCGAGCAGCCGACATCTGGTTGGAAGCCGGCGACTGGTTCGTTTGGAAGTTGATCGGAGGGCCAGCCGAGTCGCTGCCTCGCTCAACATGCCAAGCAGGATACAAAGGCATGTGGAATGCGACCGACGGATATCCAAGTCCAGCTTTTTTGAAGGCCGTTCATCCGTCTTTCGAAAAGGTGGTGGTCGATAAAATGCCGGGGCGTTTGATCGCTCCCGGTGTGGCTGCGGGGGGGCTTACTCGCGACATGGCTAAGACGTTCGGTTTACAAGAAGGCACGCCCGTTAGCGCAGCGATCATCGACGCTCACGCAGCGGTCCCAGGCGCAGGAGCATCCACGCCAGGGACGCTTGTCATGGTGATGGGTACCAGCTCATGTCACATGCTCAACGCCCTAGTCGACAAAAAGGTTCCCGGTGTTGCTGGCGTCGTAAAAGATGGAATCTTGCCTGGATTCTACGGCTATGAAACGGGCCAGGCAGCTGTGGGTGATGCGTTTGATTGGTTGCGTCGCTTGACCGGTCATTCGAATTTCGAAAAGCTTGGACACGATGCCGCCCTGTTGCCGCCGGGTGCCGAGGGTGTTCTTTGCGTCGACTGGTTTCATGGTTGCCGAACGCCTCTCATGGATGGGAATTTGAAAGGGGCGTTCGTCGGCTTGGGGCTTCAACATCGGCCTGAGCATCTCTACAAAGCCCTCCTGGAGGCCTCTGCGTACGGTCTGCGATGGATCGTGGAGTTGTTGCGTGACGGCGGAGTGGAGGTACGCAAGTTTGTTGCCACGGGCGGGCTGCCCCATCACAATCCTGTCATGGTTCAAGTTTATGCGGATGTCTTGGGGGAAACGATCATGGTCCACCCGAGCAAACAAGGCTCTGCACTGGGAGCTGCTATATTAGGAAGCTTGGCAGCAGGCATTTTTGATTCGCCCAAGGCAGCGATTCGAGCGATGTCGACCCCGCGCGACGGTGAAGCCGCAATCTACAAACCCAACCGAAGCAATCGAAAAATCTACGATAGACTTTACCGCGAATACCGTCGACACGGCGAATTCCTTTCCAAACATTCTCCCACCTAACTTTGTGGTTCAACCTCTATGAGTCGAATGAAGAATCGATCGATCCAATTAGTCGCCAGCGGCGACCTGCGTCTGTCTGCAAACCAAGTCTGCTGGCCTGCTCAAGCGGCGATGGAAAAAACGCTTACCTCGGCCATGGCCTCCGAAGGCTACGAGCTTATTCGTTCCCACCCTTACCGCCCAAAGCTAAAGCATGGTTTTATTGCCAGCCAGCGCGAGGGAATGGAAATCTTTCGAGGCATCGATCCAGACAAACCGTTGATTGTTGCCGAAGCAGTCTGGCAATACTCACACCATGTGCTCGCCGGACTCACGACGCATCGATCTCCTATATTGACGGTTGCCAACTGGAGCGGTCAGTGGCCTGGCTTGGTAGGAATGCTCAACTTGAATGGCTCGCTGACGAAAGCCGGTGTCGCATATTCGACGCTTTGGAGTGAAGATTTTCGCGACGAATTCTTTGTATCAAAACTACAGGAATGGTTGAAAACGGGCCATGTAAAACATTCTCTTGACCATGTGCATTCGCTGGATCATGTGAAAGGTACTTCGAGTTCTACCAAGCTAGGGCAACGCTTGGCGACGGAACTTCGACGTGACAAAGCGATCATGGGGATCTTTGACGAAGGCTGTATGGGAATGTTCAACGCGATTATTCCCGACCAACTTTTGCACCAAGTCGGTGTCTTCAAAGAACGACTTAGCCAGTCCGCTCTCTACTACGAAACACAACAGGTCAGCGACGAGGAAGCCGAGGGGGTGCGCGATTGGCTTGAGAAGCGAGGCATGCAGTTCCACACGGGGAAAACGCACGAAAGCGACTTGACCGACGCTCAGATTCGTCTTCAATGCAAGATGTACATTGCTGCCGTTCGAATCGCGGACGATTTTGGTTGCGATGCGATTGGCATTCAATATCAACAAGGCTTGAAAGATCTATTACCCGCCAGCGATTTGGTGGAGGGGACGCTTAACAATTCCGAGCGCCCGCCAGTTCGCTCACGCGATGGCCGTCGCATTTTGAAAAAAGGCGAACCGTTGTTGCACTTCAATGAAGTCGACGAGTGCGCAGGCTTGGATGCGATGCTAACCGAACGAGTCCATAAAGCATTAGGGCAACCGGTCGAGAACACGCTGCATGATGTTCGTTGGGGAGAGCAATTCGGCGAAGACTACGTTTGGGTGTTTCTCATTAGCGGAGCAGCCCCGCCGGCACACTTTGTTGGGGGTTGGAAAGGGGCTCACGGTTATCGTCAGCCCGCCATGTATTTCCCGAATGGAGGCAGCACGCTGCATGGTGTCTCGAAGCCAGGCGAAATCGTTTGGAGCCGAATCTACGTGGCGGAAGATGCACTGCACATGGACCTCGGACGCGGTGGTGTAGTCGAATTACCTCCGGCAGAAACGCAGCGTCGCCTGAATGCAACGACACCGCAATGGCCGATCATGCATGCGGTAACGTATGGCGTCAGCCGCGATCAACTGATGGCCAAGCACCAAGCTAATCACATTCAAGTTGCCTACGCCAATGATGCCAAGGCGGCCGATGAGTGTGTGCTCAGCAAAGCCCATTTCGCAAGTGCACTGGGCATGAAAGTGAATCTTTGCGGCACACGAAGCAGAACACTAGCCTGGCGATAGTTTTCAATCGGGAGCCCATGGGGCCGCATTTAGCCGCAATGCGGCGACATGATATAGCCTCGGGCGTGAACCGGTTTATCCCAGGGGATTGTTACCTTCCTGCTAGGGCGAAGGTCAAACCTCCACTGGCATAAAGCCAGATGGCATGCATCGAATGCCCCTGGGTTTATCCCAGGGGATTGTTGCCTTCCTGCTAGGGCGAAGGTCAAACCTCCACTTGCATAAAGCCAGATGGCATGCATCGAATGCCCCTGGGTTTATCCCAGGGGATCGTTACCTTCATGCTAGGGCGAAGGTCAAACCACCACTGGGTGAGGCTCCTGCCGAACCATTGCGTCGTAAGCTCGGCAGGAGCCTCGCCCTCCCCTTTTCCCTATCATTGGTTGGGTCTAAAAGCGACATACTACTTTTTACGTAGGACTCGAACGCGATGCGATTCGCTGTCACCGATGAAAACACTTCCATCCGTATCCACGTAGATTCCGTGCAATCGAGCGAGCTGGCATCGAAGCGGATCGCCATCTGGGCCGTCTCCTTTCTCACCGGTTCCGGCGATGAGTTCCAAGTTGCCCGTCGACTCACGAATCATTCGGACACTATGGCTTTCGGTATCCGCAAGCCAAACGTTTCCCTCGTTGTCCAAGGCGAGGCCCTTGGGACCTTTCAGCGCCGCTTGCTTGGCTGGACCGCCGTTTCCTGTGAAGCCGCTCTGACCTGTACCCGCAACGTGTTGAATCGTTTTCGCTTTGAGATCGAACTTGAAGACTTGGTTTCCTTCTCGAGTCGCCAACCACAGATTTCCATTACGATCAAAATCGATCGATCTCGGGCCTTTCAGAGGTGTGTTTTGAATGGGGGCACCGTCGGGAGTCGCTCCGGGTTTGCCCGTGCCCGCAAAGGTAGAAATCGTTTTTGTTTCCATATCGATGCGCCGGATGACATGATTGCCGATATCGCAAATGTACAGACTGCCATCGGGACCGAATTGAATGCTGTGCGGTTGGGTGAATTGTGCCTTGTCTGCTGGTCCGCCATCTCCGCTGTAACCTGGCTTGCCCGTTCCCGCCAGCGTCGATATCGTGCCCGACTTCATATTGACCTTGCGAACCACATGATTGTTCATGTCGACAATGTACAGGTCACCTGCTCGATCGAATCGAATCTCATGGGGTAAATTGAAACTAGCGAGAAGGGCTTGTCCTCCGTCTCCGCTGTAGCCAGCGCTACCATTGCCCGCGATGGTGCTGATGGTTCCATCCTGTGCAACGCGTCGAATGCGCTGTCCGGAATATTCGCAAAACCATATGGCTCCATCGGGACCGCGGACGACACCGAATGGATTATCGAGTTGAGCTTCGGTTGCCTTACCTCCATCGCCACGTGATCCTTTTTGGCCATTTCCTGCAAAAGTTTCAATGACCCAACCATCCGCTCGAACGGAACGAGCAAGCAGCAAGGCCAACGGGACACAAAGGAGAATAAAGCGAATCATGGACGGGTCTTTCAATGGGGAAGTAGGTTGCTCTATCGAGCGAAGGGTAGGAACTTAAACATAGTTGCCTTTTGCTCCGCAAAAGGTGCGTTTATGACGCGTTGTTATTAATGGGCTGTGACACGGGGTATTCTAAAGTGGCATGGGCGTCTCGCCCATGGATTCACGAGCGAGCGTGCTCGTGCCACGCTTTGAAAACCCGTGCCCGCAAGCGAGGAGCCGACTGCAATCCCTCTCTCACCGGCTTGTTGATTTAGTGAAGTCGTTATTGGGTAAGGGCGGTAAGGCGGACTTCCAAGTCCGGCAATGGGGAATTCGACGGACTTGGAAGTCCGTCGTACCATTAAATCAACAAGCCGTCACGCGTCAGGTTACCATAGCCTATCCGACGGAGAACGCTTTCTTTCGCGTAGCGAAAGGCGGCGATTATGCATTAGCGACGGTCGATAATACGTCTTGCTTTACCTTCCGTTCGCGGAAGGCTTCCCTCCGAGACTTGTTCGACTTCAAAACGCAAATTGAGTTGGATCGAAAGCTTCTCCCCAAGCTGTTTCGCAACATGGTTCTGGAGTTGGCCAGTGGATTCCGTCTGATTGGAAGATTCAAATTCCAATAATAGTTCGTCCATGGCACCCTTTTTCGTAACCGTTAGACGATAGTCCGAAATACTTGGAAACGAACGAACGATTGCGTCGATGCTTGTAGGAAAAATGTTTACGCCTCGAATCACAAACATGTCGTCGGTTCGGCCAAGTACACCATTCTCAAGACGGACGAAGTTGCATTTGCCATCTTGGAGGAAATTGGGTTTCACTAAATCGCCTGTGCGATAACGGAGCACAGGCGCACCGGTTCGACCGAGCGACGTCAATACAAGTTCAAATGCGGCGGGGTCAAAGCCATGTACTTCGGATGCTACGTCGCCAGTTGCCTTGCGTTCAACTGGAAGGAACTCGGCGATAAACTCACTTTCAATGACATGCATTGCCGTTCCGTCAGCGGATCCAAATCCCCAAGGTCCGACCTCCGTTGCGCCCGCATGGTCTATTACGCTTGCACCAAACATCGATTCAAGTCGAGAGCGAACCGCTGGCAAGCTCCCACCGGGCTCCCCGGCAACAAAGACTTGGCGAATGGAGGATTTGCTTAAATCGATCTGTCGAGTTCTTGCATCTTGAGCGAGGTGCATTGCATAGCTTGGCGTGCTAAAGAGAACTGTGGGCCTTGCCGTTTGAATCAATTCGATGCGGGCCGCCGTGGACATACCGCCGCAGGGAATAACCATACAGCCCCGATGCAAACAGGCATCGTGCGCACTCCAAAATCCGATGAATGGTCCAAAGGAAAACGCCATCATGATGCGATCCGTGGCTAGTATTCCGCACGCGTCCAGCACATACTGCCAGGTGTCGATCCACCATTGCCAATCTTCCTGTGTGTCGAGAATCACCATAGGACGCCCGCGAGTCCCGCTGGTACGATGGTAACGGCGGTACTGGTCCTCGGCGAAAGTGTGGTGCGTTGCGATTCCACTTGCCTCCTTTCCCAGCCAATCGGATTTTTGCGATGTTGGAACCATAGCCCACTCGGCGAGCGAATCGACTCGCAAATCGCTGCATCCAAATAGGCTTTGGTAATACGCGTTTTGCGGAAGCACTTTGGCGATCAATGCATTGAGGCGCTCGATTTGAAAGCGTTCAAGTGCATGGCGCTCCACGCGTTGAATCTCGGATCGGAAGATTGGATGGTTCAAAAAAGTGTCCTAGTGGTTTTTGGCTATCCAGCCCGGAAGATAAAGGATGGGTCGCATCACGACATGATAAAGCCCCCAGCATGCACAGCCTAAGCCACCCAACGGACCGACAATCCCCGCCGCAAGCTTAATAAGGATCCCCCTCGCGTTTCCTTGAAAAAGGACGCCCCTGTTATTTTGACCGATCAAGACAAAGACCCACCAAATGCCGAGCAGCATGGCAATCGTTCCAAACAAGAATAGCGCAGAACCTTTCGTGGTTCCGAGACGCTGTCCCTGACTGGTTGGATGAAACGTTGCCGATTGCAAGATTGCATACAAATTGTCGATTTGAACGAAATCAACAGGCATTTCAAGCCCGCGCTCTTCGTCCAATAATAGAAGCAATTGGACCGTCGGAACATTCGAGTTCTTAGCCAATTTGGATTGCGTTCGAGCTCCAATCATTTCCGACCAATTTAGATCGTATTTTTGTTTCAACGTGCTTGCGATGATTCCGTGTTCATCAATGACCGCCACGCAAATCCACCTTGCTCGTATCCATAGTAACGCAACGAAGCACAGCCCCGACAAAAAGGTACCGAGCAAAAACAGCATTAGCCGGTTTATGTTCCCACCTCCCCGGCCACCAAAGAGCAGGAACGTTCCACCAAGGATCACGCAACCAAGCACAATTAACCCTATAAACGATCCGTAAACGGTCCTCTTGCGGTCGATAATGACGATCGGTTCTTGAACGTCGACAATTTTGTGAGTGGAATCGACGGAATCGGATTCAAGATCTGCGTGCGGATTTCCCGGTTCCCAGGAGTGACTACGTTTGTTCATGTTGGTTTTGATTCTACGCATTCAATGGCACGTTGCCTTTTTAACTATACCGTTCTCCATTGCGAAAGTGGCGTAAGCTTCCAGCTTGCGATGAATCACGGTTGGCAAGCTGGAAGCTTACCCCGCTTTTTTAGGCTAGCAAACAATCCAAGGCTAGCAAGTGAATTTTCGACTTGTTCTTCTATTCTTTCCATAGGGGAATTGCCGACAAAACAACTTAGGCGAAGTTGTTCCTCCTTAGGCCGTACTGTTTATGCGAAAATCCGCGATCCAATTGGCCAGTCTACTTAGTTTCCGCTTTCGATATGGCATCGCAGTTGCCGCCGTTCTTGGATGGGTTCCGACGTTGGACTCAACCGCGTTCTCCCAAACGCCAGCAAACGCGACGTTACAGGCTGCAAACCGACATTCGAGCCCAACTGAGGGATCCTCTTCTCGCGAATCCCGCGATTCTGCGGTTCAAAAAATTCCATTTCAACAACTCACTGCGGAAGCCAACACAAGATTGCATTCGGTAGTGGATACCGCCAGTTACTTTCGACGCATGCCCACCGAAACCGTCGATTGCGATCAAGAAATGTATTCCTTTCTGATTCGGAATCCGGAAGTCATCGTGAACATCTGGGAAGTCATGGGTGTAACGAAAGTGACACTGCAGCGATCCGGCCCCTTTCAACTCCAAGGGGACGACGGTTCTGGAACGACCAGTAAAATGGATTTGGTATTTGGTAATGACTCGATGCACATTTATTTCGCAACCGGCTCTTATCGGGGCAATCTCTGGGCTAGAGAGCTGAATGGCCGTTGCGTGGTAATCCTCCATAACCGACCGTCACCTCTCGCGGACGGCAGGCCGGGCATGGTCGTATCGATGGATGTGTTTATGAAATTGGAAAACCTCGGAGCGGATTTGGTCGTCAAGACACTTGGCCCTCTGGTAGGTAAGTCTGCTGATTACAACTTCTCCGAATGCGCGTCCTTCTTTGCCCAAATATCTCAAACGGCGGAGCAGAACCCCTATGGAATTCAACAGCTTGCAAAGCGACTCAACAACATTGATCCGAAAACTCGCGATCAGTTTGTCGCCACGAGTCTGTCGGTGTCGAAGCGTGCTGGAAGTGTGACAAGCGGAAAACCGATCACTCCAACGGTCGTTCAAAAAGGCACAGACTCAAGAGCGTTTCCCACGCTATCGCTGACGCCCAAAGTGCCACCGCCCGATGCGTCAACTCGGCGGCCAGTGAATGCACCCGCGAACACAACCGGAGAACGCGTTGACTCCCCAACGATCCTCTTGCTCGGCAAGGAAGAACAGACCAAGCTGGACAAAGACAAGTGATCGATCAACCCGCCGTTTGCTGGTCTGGGTACTTCACGCGCCCGTGGTAGATGGCCGTCAGGCTTTTGATCAATGAACGCTTGATGGTATCTAGTTCTTGTAAAGTCAAACCGCAACCGTCAAACTGACCATCCAGCAACTTCTTCATCGCTATTTGATCCACCAAGTTTTGGAGTCGAGAGGCAGTGGGCTCTACCAAGGCACGCGAAGCACTTTCTACCGCATCGGCAATCATGAGCACGGCAGCTTCCTTCGTTTGGGGTATGGGCCCAGGGTATCGAAATGTTGATTCGGATATCTCCTCGCCGTGCGGATCCTGCTCACTTTTTTTGGTCGCTAAACGATAGAAGTACTCGACCAACGTCGTTCCATGATGTTGTTCGATGAAGTCGATCACCGGCCTTGGAAGCCGATGCTGTCGTCCCAAGTCGGAGCCATCCTTGACGTGCGCAATGATCACCAATGTGCTCATGGCCGGTTGCAAGGTATCGTGTCGATTGCTGCCTGGCGCTTGGTTTTCCACGAAGTAATTTGGCTTAAACATTTTCCCAATGTCATGAAAGCAAGCGCCCACTCGAACGAGCAATCCGTTTGCCCCAATACTGTCCGCTGCGGATTCGGCCAAGGCTGCAACAGAAATGCTGTGGTTGTATGTTCCTGGGGCACGCTGTGCAAGCTGTCGCAAGAGAGGGTGACTCATGTCGCTCAATTCCAAGAGACTCAAATCGGTTTGCACGTCAAATAGCTTTTCTGCGAACGGCAATAAACCGGTCATCAATGGTCCGCAAAGCAAAATGCAAATGGATTGCCACGACGCCTCAGATAGAATTTGAGTTGGGAAAAAAGACGAGTTGGTGGTAGGCAAGCTGCTTACTCCTGGGCCGTCTGTCGCAATTCCGCCCGTCTGGCCGGTCAACACCCCGAGTCCTATCACAGTCATAAACACAACGATCGCAACGCCAGCTCCGACGTAGATCAACCGGGTTCGCGTTCTAATGCGGCCGCACAAAAGAATGGCCCCAGCCGCTGCGCTGGAAAGCACAATGAATTCGGACAAATCGACGCGAGTGCTAAATGCGATGACGAGCGACAAAGCGGCCATCAGCATGAGTGCCGTAGGGCGACCAAACGCAATGGTCGCAATCATAGCCGTCAGTGTTACCGGAATGACCTCCGCTCGGAACGGATCATTCGATGCAACCACGGCAAAGATAATGCAAGACGAAGACAGTGCCAAAAGCCTAATCAGTCTCCAAGTGTCTTTGATGAGAGAGTTGTCCAGCGACTGGTAGATAAATAAGCCGCAAAGAATGTACAAGGCAGTGATCAATCCAACAAACGCGGCAAGCCGTTGTGTGCGTTCATTCAAGCTTAATTGCTGTGTGTAAGCGAAATGTTCGGCTTTGAGTAGCGAAAGCTCTTTTTGGTCAAGCGTTCGTCCAATTGGAACCAATGCGCCGAAGATCGGATCGTAGGATACCGTGGCTTGCTTGACGCTCGAAACCGCATCCAGCCTCGCTTGACTACTGAGATCCTCGCGGAACGTAAGTGTCCGTGGAAGCCTTTCGGCTAGGTAGTTGCTTACCATTCGAGCGACCAGCGATGCTTCGGGTGTTCCAAATTGATTCCGGAACTCCCGTTCGAATGCGCTTCGCAACTTTGCGGCGACATCGGCAATGAGAATGCGTTTTACGTCCGCTTCAATTTTTTTGGATTCGTCACCGATCTGGAATACGAGTATGTAACGCCGATTCCCTTTTTCGATGTCGTGGTCTAAAGATTTGAGCAGTCCAAGTTCCTCCATGGGCTGAAAGACCTCGTGCAGTGCAAAATCAAATCGGGAGCCATCCGCATCGTTTGCGAAGATGGACTGAACGGCGGACAAGGCTTGTTGATAGGTCAGCGGTTTTTCATCCGGGTCGAGCACCGTCGCGCCGAAGGACTCTAGAGTCTGCTGTTGCTGTTTGGTTAACGCCGTTGCGTCCGCAGCTTCAAGAACGGAACGCAATGCGTCCTCGACTGCCGCACGAAGCTGAACAAGAGGCTCACGATTGTTTTGGTAGATGCAGAGTACCTCGCGGGCCGCTTGCATGCGCAAAGCGTCCGTCTTGACTTCGTCGACCACTGTAAAAGGCACTCGAGCCAGTATCGCCCGCTGTGGGATAAAGCCCTTGCGATAGGTAAACGGTGGTTCCCAGCCGCGAACAAAAACCGTGATCAAGACGGCGGCAGCGACTGCGATGCCCAATCTGGAAAGAGCATTCAATGAGGTGAAACGATCGAGTTGCTGTCGCCATGGATAGCGATCGACTCGAAGGTTTGCAGCTCGTTCACTGCGTGTTTTCGCGTTTTGCGTCGAGGACATATGTATCTAATCGAACCTAGCGATCGCCCGCGGGCGAGGTGCGGTTTCCCGGTAAACCATCATGCCGCGTTCCGTCATAAGCTGCCACGATTTTTCGAACCAAAGGATGGCGAACAATATCGCTTTCATCCAAACGGATGAAGCTGATTCCTGGGATCCCATGCAATCGTTGGACGGCGTCGCGCAAGCCACTGGTCACGCCCGCTGGCAGATCCACTTGCGTAATATCACCCGACACCACGATTTTGGAACCCTCACCCATTCGGGTCAAAAACATCTTCATCTGTGCGACCGTCGCATTTTGTGCTTCGTCCAATATAACAAAAGCTTGATTCAGCGTGCGTCCTCGCATGTAAGCCAGAGGAATCACCTCGATCAAGTCTTGCTCTCTCAAGAATTTTACCTGATCAAAGTCAACCATTTCGTTGATCGCGTCGAGAAGCGGTCGCAAATAGGGGTTCAGTTTTTCGTGGAGATCTCCTGGCAAATAACCCAAGCTTTCGCCCGCTTCCACCGCCGGACGAACCAACACAATTTTCTTGATCGATTTGCTTTTTAAAGCCTCAACGGCTGTAGCGACAGCCAGATACGTTTTGCCACAACCTGCCGGGCCAATGCAAAATGTCATGTCGTGTTGACGAATCGCGTCTACATACAACGCTTGCCCTTCGGTTCGAGGCCGAATGCGACGACCGGCGTTCCCAATCGCAAGCTCGTTGCGTTCGAATGCTGGAGAGCCGCGTGTAACGGTGGCTTGGGTGAGTGCTTCGGCTACTTCGTCCGGCCCAATCGCCCCATGGCGAACGACTTTGTCCTTGAGCCTTTCCAGGATTTCGGTGGCCAGTCTCACGGATTCCGCCGGACCCGAAATTCGAATTTGACCATTGCGATGTGTGATCGCTACAGCCAATTGGTTGCGGACTAATCTCAGATTGTTGTCCTGCGGACCAAACAATTGGAGAGCGAGTTGGGGATCGGAAAGAGTAAGAGTCGATTCGGACATACAGTGGAACAATTCGTTCAAGTGAGTTTCGCTATAATGCCAAGATAGCCGACAATTGCTGTCGGCAACAAGGAATCTGTAACATCCCACACACCTCCTAAGCCTGGAAGCAGTGTTCCGCTATCCTTGGCCCCTATGGCCCGCTTAATCATTGATTCCAGCAAATCCCCTACCAGTCCTACCAACGTCAATAGGCAACCAAGGAGAGCAGGTCCCCACCAAGTCGTCCCGGCTGTGCCGCCACACATCGGCAGTAGCACACGTAGGAACACGTAAGCCATTGCGACACTCATGAGCACTCCGCCGACGAGTCCCTCAACCGTTTTGCCGGGACTGATCGCGGATATCAATTTGTGTCGTCCCATGGATTTCCCCGCAAAGTAAGCGCCGGTGTCTGCAAACTTCACGATCGCCAACATCGAGATCAAATGCAGGATGCCCTGTAGCGAACTTTCGTGCATGCGAACGAGAAGCCAGACGCTCATGCAACCAACGATATACACGATAATGAAGCAGGACAAGATCCACGCTAGAGTCGTTCGCTCGCCATACGAAGTTTCCAGCGGCATCGCATTAGGATGTCGTTGAAACATGTAGAGCGCATGAATACCGCTGGTACCCACCCCAGTCAAAACGCCAATCAATATCCAGCCAGCGCGACCCACTGGACAATTCGTTGGGTAGCAAACGTTCATCACGAAGCTATACCAAAAAGGAAACAAGCATACCGCACATGCAATCGCGCTATGAACGAGCACGCCCTTCGGCGAAACGTACCACTTGCGTGCGAGAAGCTGGCTTGCCTCCCAACCCGTCCCCAGCGTAAATGCGAGAAACAGAGGGATCAACCACATGCCTGCTTGGCCACCGATGGGCCAATTCAGATCTAAGCCGATGGACAAAAGCGCGATGCAGATCAAAATAGTCGCAGAAATCAGTCTCCGGTAAAGCATAGAATGTTGGGGCTTTCTTGCAGTCTATGCAATGAGTCGCCGACTCAATCAAACGTTGAACAAGAAGTGACAGATATCGCCATCTTGCATAATGTACGTCTTTCCTTCGGTCCTCAGTTTTCCGGCTAACCGGATCTCCTTTTCGCTCCCGTATTTTTCCAGGTCGTCCAACGAAAAAACTTCGCAGCGAATAAAACCGCGTTCGAAATCGCTATGGATTACGCCAGCCCCTTGAGGAGCCGTCGCACCGACCGGTACCGTCCAGGCGCGCACTTCCTTTTCGCCCGCAGTGAAGTAGCTCTGTAGTCCGAGCGTTTGATAGGCTCGTTGAGCAACAACCTGTAGAGCCGGTTGCTCAAGCCCAACGGCTGCGAGCATTTCGCTACGGTCGGGGTCGTCAAGTTCAGCGATTTCGGCCTCAAGCTTGGCGCATACCGGAACAACTTGTGCTCCTACTTTTTCCGCGTAGTCGCGGATTTTGGAAACCAAATCGCTGGTCCCTTGCAAATCATTTTCGTCGACATTGGCGATGTAAAGGATAGGTTTTGCGGTCATCAATCCAAAGCTCGCGATGGCTTTGGCCTCGGCTTCGTCCATCTTGATTTTTCTCAGAGGCAGATACTTGTTCAATTGCTCGAGACAAGTTTGGATTCCACTTACTCGCAGTTTGGCTTCTTTGTCGCCGCCACGGCCTGCCCTTTCCGCCTTGGGTAACGCGTTTTCCAAAGTTTGAATGTCGGAGAACATCAACTCCATTTCAATCGTTTCGATATCCGACAACGGATCGACTTTCCCGCCAACATGGGTTACGTCCGGATCGATGAAGCAACGCACAACCTGGAGGATGGCGTCGACTTCGCGAATGTGACTCAAAAACTTATTGCCAAGCCCTTGACCTTCGCTGGCCCCTTTGACAATGCCGGCGATATCCACCAGCTTGAGCATAGCTGGGATGACCTTTTGAGGGTTCACCAGTTTGGCAATTCGGTCTAAACGATTGTCGGGGACACTGATGATCCCTTCGTTAGGGTCGATGGTGCAAAACGGATAATTTGCGGCTTGAGCCGATTGCGAACCGGTGAGCGCATTGAACAACGTACTTTTGCCTACATTGGGTAGGCCAACAATTCCAGCTTCCATATTGGGGCGAACGTCCTAGCTTTCGTGGCGCATGAGTGGGAACAAAACAACGTCGCGAATGCTGCGCGAATTCGTTAGCAACATAATCAGTCGATCGATACCAATCCCGAGACCTCCGGCCGGTGGCATGCCGTACCGGAGAGCCCGAACGAAATCGGTGTCCATCTTGGCCATGGAATCCTCTTCCTCCATGCCGTCGAGTTGCGTCTTAAACAACTCTTCCTGAAGGATCGGGTCATTGAGTTCGGTGTACGCGTTGGCCAATTCCATCCCATGAATAAAAAGTTCGAACCTTTCTGCAATATCCGGATTGCCGGCTTTTCGCTTGGTCAATGGACAAATGCTTGCCGGGTAGTCGATGACAAAGATTGGACCGATGAGCGAGTCCTCGACTTTTTCTTCGAAGACTTCGCTCTTGATCACGTCAGGGTGTTTCCCTGTCGTTACGATACCGAGCCTTCGAGCGAGTTGAGCGATTCCTTCGCTGTCGGAGGTTTTCAGTCCCGTGTGCTCTTCGAAGAGATCGCTGTACGTTCTGCGTTGGAATGGCGGAGTGAAGTCAATATCGAGGTCACCCCATTTCAGCTTGTAGCCTTGGCCAGTCGCCTCGATCGCTTCGACGATGATTTGTTGCGTCAGGTCCATCATCGTTTCGTAATTGGCATACGCCCAATAGAGTTCGATCATCGTGAACTCGGGATTGTGTTTTGGACTAATCCCTTCGTTTCGATAGACTCGTCCCATTTCATACACTCGCTCGATACCGCCAACCAGCAATCGCTTGAGGTGTAGTTCGAGCGCGATTCGCAGGAACAATTTCATGTCGAGCGCATTGTGGTGTGTGACGAACGGGCGGGCGGCTGCACCACCCGCGATCGTATGCAATGTCGGACCCTCCACTTCGACGAACTGATGTTTGGCCAGCGTTGCTCGGATCGAGTGAACAATCTTCGTCCTATTCAAAAACGTGTGCAGCGAGTCGGTGTTGTAGGTCAAATCGACATACCGCATTCGCTGGCGGAGTTCGGCATCTTGGAGCCCCGCGTGCTTCTCCGGTGGCGGCTCAAGCGTCTTGGTCATGAAATGCAGTTTACTGGCGAACACCGTAAGTTCGCCCGTGTTCGTTCGGCCTAAGCGGCCATCAATACCGACGAGGTCACCAAAGTCAAGAAGCTTCGCAAGATCGAAGTCTTCGTCTGGGACATGGCCCTTGGCGATCATGATTTGGATATCGCCTGTCCAGTCGCGAATGTTCAAGAAGAAAAGCTTGCCTGCGGTCCGGAGCAGCATGATCCGGCCCGCAACACGAACGATTGGGCCAACCTCTTCGCCCGGGCCCTGACTGGCTTTCCAGGCCTTGTAATCAAAGGCTGCACGAAGCTCCGAAGTGTCACTTTGCCCTTTTTCCATTGGTGGCGGAAAATCAGGTAACGCAACCACAGAACCGTCTTCTTTGCAGAATCGAACTTGGGCTGCAAGTTCACGAACCGGGCCGACAAACGTCCGATTGTCGAATCGAGCTCCCCATGGATCTAGGCCAAGTGCTTCGATTTTCTTGAGTTTTTCAAGCCTTGCTGCTTGATGGACACCTATACCGGTGTTGTCTTGTTCGAGAGAATCGGCCATGTTTGAGCAAATGAATGGGTTTTGAATGGATTTGGGCTGTTCCGGTCCGAATGGATTCGTTTCCCCAGAACCAAAGTGCAGATTGTAGGAAAATGTGATGGAAAACCAAGCTGTCAAAGCACCAATGGTGCTAATTGTTGAAAGGGATCCCTTGCTACTGACCGGGATGTCCGCGATTTTGGATCAAAAGGGATACCGATGTTTTTTGGCAAAAAACGTGGCAACGGGTCTCAAAGCAACCCAAGCCCTTCAATGGGAAATTCGACGGACCTGAAAGTCCGTCGTACCGTTAGGCGAACGGCAGGCTGATGGTTTGACCTATATCTTGACGACGAACCCATCGAAATCTCCACTGGGTTCGGAATCGAACCGATCGATGGCTTTGATATTCCCAGATACGGAGGTTTGCACTTCGTCGACGAACCGCTGAATTTCTTCGAGTTCTCCTTCGACAACAATCTTGACTCGTCCATCGTCAAGATTTTCGACGGTTCCCGAGACGGAAAACGATTGGGCTATCAGGTTGGTCCTGTAACGAAAACCAACGCCCTGAACTCGCCCTGAGATAAAAAAAGTTGCACGTTTCATCGACTCATCGACTCATCGACCCACACTAGGCAGCCAAACGATCGGCGTTCCTGCGTTTCTTTTCCGTCATGCTCTTCAAATCGACGACGTCTTTGGCTAGTCCAAGGGCCCGCAGGATTCGGATGACCATGAACGTCATGTCGAATTCCCACCATTTGTGACCGTGCTGAGCCAATCGTGGGTGAGCATGATGATTATTGTGCCAACCTTCGCCGTAAGCGATGATGGCAACCCACCAATTGTTTCGACTGTCGTCACGTGTTTCATAGTTCTTGTAACCCCAAATGTGCGAGGCAGAATTGACAAACCATGTCGTGTGCAGCACTGCCACCATTCGCAAGCAAATAACCCAAATCAGCCAAGAAACAGCGAGGGTTGTGCCACCAATCAAGTACCCGGTTGCGGTAACTGCAATGGCGAAAACGATGTGAATGGCGAGAAACCCCTTTTCCAAGAACATCAGGAACTTATCTTTGACCAAATCCGGAACCCATTTGCGGGCGTATCCTTCTGGATCGCCATTGTCGGTGCTGAAAACCAACCATTGCGCGTGAGCCCACCAAGGTCCTTCGTGCGGCGAATGTGGATCACCCGGTAGATCACTGTATGCATGATGCTTGCGATGGTTTGCGGTCCAGGTAATCGGTCCGCCCTCACCTGCCAAAGTGCCAATCGTAGCGAACACATTGGCTAACCATTTTGGAACAACCAATCCGGTATGTGTCAATAGTCGGTGAAATCCAAGGCAAATACCAAGACTTCCTGTCATCCAATGAAGCAAAACGGCCAAGCCGAGCCCGCTCCAAGTGAAGGACCAAGGAGCGTAAAGAGCGCCGATATGCAAAAGAACCAGCCAAGTGGTAGCCCCCCACTGAACATTCCAAATCGTTGGTATTGGGGATTGTTTTGTGGCTCCACCCGCAGATGGAATACCCGCAAGCACGACTTCCTCGAGTTGAGGTTGCGGCGGTGCAACCATCGTGCCTGCATGATGCTGGTGATATTGCTGATTGGGCGTATCCACATTTGCATCTTTGCCTAACATGCCGAGTATTCCTGGGTGCTAAAGGATAATATGTAACGAAAAAGCGGCAGAACCTCCGGGGCGATTCACTCCCGTCCTCTACTTATGCATACATTAACGCCCTTTTCCATTTGTGTATGTCCGAGATTCGTTGAAGATGTGTCAAAGATTTGTAAAAGTCCATTTGGCACGTAAATCACCAAGGTTTTAAGCATGTGAATCGTCCGTTTGGGTGGATAGGAGATGGATTTCCACAGAAATGGGCAGGCAAAAGATTCAGATGGGGATTAGGGATTAGGGATTAGGGATTAGGGATTAGGGATTGGGGATTGGGGATTGGGTTTGGGATTTGGGATTGGGGATTGGGGATTGGTTTGGTTTGGTTTGGTTTGGTTTTTGCATTTCGCCCCGAATGGGGCAGCAACAACTTAGCCCAGGGCAGAGCGCAGCGCCGCCCTGGGTAAACGCCCGCCAACGCTCCTTCGCCCTGA
>CAMCMB010000034.1 GCA_945875845.1 Pirellula staleyi DSM 6068 | reverse complement strand
GACCAAGCATGCTCGGAGTGCCATTTCTTTTTAGCCTCAACAGATAATTCCTTTGGAGCGGGGAACGCACGACGGCAAGCACCTTTGATGGAATGAGCATAGCTTCCCGTATCAAAAGACGAGCCCGGCGTTTTGCGTGGCGTTTTAGTGCGATTGGAGCCAGGGCGGTTTCCATATTTCAAAGGTGTTACCCTCGCTTCGTGCTTCGCTTGTAGGCGTTGCTTCTCGGATTCGATGGGCGAAAAACAAGCGGCATCCGGAGCACGCAATAGATATTTGGCTAGGATCTTTTGTGCTTGTGGCCCGACGTAGATAGTACGATCTTTGCCACGATAGGCGGTCTTGTGCTTTGGTAACCGAATGAGCCATACATTCTCAGTTCTATCGACCATTCCCGGAACTATCGCACATAGTTCACCCGGACGGCAACCAACCAACTGCTGGAAGCAAACCATATCCCGTAGAACTTGCGTCATAGCCGGCAGTGTTGCGTCAACTACGCTCTGAGCGACACAAGTCACCTTTTGCGTTTCGGGAGCGACGGTACGACCGGCTTGAAGTGGAGCCAGCAATCTGCATTCTTGGTACACGTGAGCCCTGATCATTTGCTTTTGAGCCGCCCATTTTAAGACGCGTAGCAACCGTTTGGATTGCTTGTTCACGTATTGCCGGCTTCGCTTTGGATCGCCTAGCCACCAATCGCGACACACTTCAAATTTCGCAATATCGAATTTGCTTGCGAGAAGCGTCGAGTACAAAGAATCGATTGGACGGCAAGCCAGCTCTAAATTGACGTACTCGCTTGAAGCGGAATAGTACTTCTCGGCAAACTCAAGATACGCAATGCATACTTCCGCCATAGTTGGCCCGGAGGATGCCACTGGCTTGAAGGCCCCTGCGTGACGATTTAAGAGCCATTCCGCCTTGAGTGCCCGATAACGCTCTTTTGACTCATCGGAGCCATGCACGCCCAGATAGTAGAGCTTTCCATCGAATCTAACGTACGCCTGCCCTGTGGATTTGTGCAGACAATAACCCGGTTCTTTTGCCATTTTCGAACGCCCTGTGGAAAGTGTGTAGTACTACACGTTTTTTCACTGGTTTTACGCGCTCGGAAAACTGCTTCCGGTAGTCGTTCTATCAACGATTCGCTTGGTAAACCTACAGTACGCCCGGAAGGATTTGAACCTTCAACCCTCGGTTCCGAAGACCGATGCGCTATCCAATTGCGCCACGGACGCGTGAACTCCCTTTTTATAGAAACCTCGTTCGTCCGTCAATTCCTGTTGGAAAATCCTTCTCCAAACATTTCCTGCTTCTGTTCACCCTCCCAATTGCGATTCTAGGAACTCCAGAAGCAATTTCGCTGCCTCCTGTTGACGGACCCTGCGCCCAAAAACGTCCTCTATGTCATTCGGACTCGCCGATTGCAGTTGGTGCCGGACGACTACCGGCGTTTCCTTTATCGCGTCCCGCTTCAGCACGGCGCAATAGACTCGACCGTCCATTTCTCCAGGGGCGTTTGGTCCCAAATGACCTGTTATTCCAGCCGAAATCGTGGCTTCTGGCGTTTTGCGCAACATTGCGATGGCCAGACGCCCGGTGACTTCGGCGCTGACCGGCCCCATCGTTGCATCCTCCAAAAGCTTGGCCGGAATATCTAGCCAAGCCTGCTTGGTTGCCGTCCTGTAGACCACCATCGAACCGCAAAAATGCTCAGAAATCCCTGGAATTTGGCCCAATTCGGCGGCCACCAACCCCGCCGTACAACTCTCCGCCAAAACGAGCCGATGCCCTGTTGCACGCAATTGATTTCGCACTCGAAGACAGTTCGAATACAATGAAGTCTCGTTTTGACCCGCCATCTTGACTCGCACTCCTTAAGTATGACCACACCAAGCGTCGAATCCACTCCGAAATCCCAGCCGCAGGCTCGCCCCATTTCCGGCACTAACATACCATCTTTTTGCTTTGAGACGATTCACGAGCTGTCGCACTACGCTGCGCACCTCATCGCTGGCCTGGTCCGGGAACGCGCGGCACTTGGCCAGCGTACCGTCATCGGGTTACCCGCCGGATCAACCCCGCTTACGACCTTCCGCGAATTGATTCGCCTTCATCGCGAGGAATCCCTCGACCTGTCCAGTGTCGTTCTGTTTTCGTTGGATGAATATTACGGATTGCCCGCGAACAGCCCTCAGTCGCACCGCGGTTGGCTTCAGGATCAGTTGCTCAAGCATGTCAATATTCCGGCGGATCAAGTTTTCTTCCTCGATGGACATTTGCATCCGAGCGACGTCGACTTGCACTGCCGTCGATACGACGAAGCGATCCAACATGCTGGTGGACTCGATCTTGTTCTGCTCGGCATCGGGATGAACGGACACATCGGATTCAACGAACCCTTTTCCGTTCGTCGCAGTCGTACTCGGCTTTGCACACTTGACCCAATCACACGACGGGGCGTTGCAAGCGACTTCTTCGGTGAAGAAAACGTTCCCACGCAAGCCTTGACGGTGGGACTGAGCGGGATCCTTTCGGCTCGTAGAATCCTCCTGCTTGCGATTGGGGAGCACAAGGCCAAGATCGTCATCGAGACGCTCGAACGGCCTGTCAATGATCGCGTGCCTGCGTCCTACTTGCAGGAGCACCGCGATGTTCGAGTCTTGCTCG
Source organism: Pirellula staleyi DSM 6068 (assembly GCA_945875845.1). Classification (GTDB taxonomy): domain Bacteria; phylum Planctomycetota; class Planctomycetia; order Pirellulales; family Pirellulaceae; genus JBKCUI01. The sequence goes on along the minus strand of CAMCMB010000034.1, from coordinate 70,166 downwards.
ATGTCCCCGCTTCCTCGCTGCTTAAAGGAGCGTCTACACCATGGCTCCTTGGGAATGTAACGTGGGATGACGAGCTGATCAAGCGAGCGACACTTTGGCTATGTTCGCAAACCGGAAAAGCGCTTTTGAAACTCGATGCAGACGACTTTCGCGCGCATGATTTGCATCAACTCCTTCGTCACCATGGACCTGCGCAATTGATTTCACAACGGGTATTCCGCTGGATGCTTGATACGATTGAGTACCATCCGGCCGGCCAAGTACCCAAAAAAGTATTGTGTTTCAGCCCGCACCCTGATGATGATGTGATCAGCATGGGTGGCACTTTGATACGATTGAACGAGGACAAACATGATGTGCATGTGGCTTACATGACAAGCGGCAACATCGCCGTGTTCGATCATGATGCCTGTCGCGTGGCGGAACTTGTTGCCGACTACAATCAGTTGTTTGAAATTGAGCGGGAACGTTCGAATCGACTGGTGGATCAAGTTCGCAGCGCGATCAAGGAGAAACGGCCTGGTGAACCGGATGTCGATACTATCCTTCGTATCAAAGGGCTTATTCGTCGAAGCGAAGCCCGAGCCGCAGCGATCGCCATCGGTTGCAAGGATTGCAATCTGCACTATCTGGATCTTCCTTTCTATCGCACCGGGACGATCGCAAAGAAACCCGTTGGCCCAGAGGACATCGAAATCATTGAAAAGTTGCTTCAGACCCTTCAGCCCGACCAAATCTATGTTGCTGGCGACTTGGCAGACCCACATGGAACGCATCGCGTTTGTGCCGAGGCGATCTTTGCGGCTCTCCTAAGGATGTCCGAGCGTGGCCAGCAGATTCCAGATGTCTTGCTGTACCGCGGTGCTTGGCAAGAGTACCCGATGCACGAAATCGAAATCGCTGTACCGCTCAGTCCAGGCGATCTCGCTTTGAAACGCCAGTCGATTTTTATGCACGAGAGTCAAAAGGACAAAGCTCTCTTTCCAGGTAGCGATCCTCGCGAATTCTGGCAACGCGCGGAGGACCGCAATCGAGGCACGGCCGATTCCTATAATCGAATCGGGCTGCCCGAGTTTTTTGCGCTCGAAGCGTTCGCGAGATGGAAAGGGAAACCGATATAACGGGAAGTGCTTAGCGAAGCACCAAAGCGTCGGCTATCGGTACGGTGCCAGGCGATGCTCCAGCACCTGCACCTAACGTTGGCACTGGCACGTTGGGCTGGATATTGGCCGTGTTGACATTGCCCGTGTTGACATTGGCTGGGACGCTGGCTTCGGCTGTCGTTTGTTTCGTCTCGGCCGCTTGCCGCGCCTGCCTGTCCGCGAGAAATTTTTTGGGATTTTGGACTAGGGCGAGCCGAGAACGCTCTTCGAGAATCTTTTTGTTGACGCGTTCTGGATCGACTTGGGTCCAGCTCTCACGGTAAAGTCGACTTGTAATTTTCCGCAACAAGCGTTGGTCGTTATCAAACCAATCCACTTGATATCGCTGCGTTTCCACGTTTTTCACAGGTCGCCGACTAAGGGTATCCCTATCTTCGATGAGGCACCATGCTCTCACTTGAAAGCGACCGGTTTCAGGTGAAAGCTCATAGAATATCACCTGATCATACACATGCCGACCTTGATAATCGTAGAAATGATTCAACTCAATCAGATCGACATATTCCTCGGCAGTGTCGTTGCCCTTAGAAGATGCCAATGCGAAAACGCACAACCATAGAGTGAATGTGTTGGTAAACATGACTGTAACCCCTCAACTGGAAAACTCCTAAGGTAGATCGATGTCTTGTGAGACTATCGAGGAGATCACATGAGACGCGATGAGCCGCGCGGTGGTCCAAGAGTCCAACGAATGCCCATGCAAACGTAGAGGCTATTAGACGGAGAGGGTGGAGAATTTCCGCGTTACATCATCGAACGATTCTGCAATGCAATCACCTCATATCAAGATAGAACTCAGATCCACAACGATCAGAAACGAGACTACTGGTGGAGGATCCGAACCGCAGATTGAATCCCCGCTTCGTAGCCTGGGATCGAATCCATCCGGACTCTTCAATAACAAGGTATCGGTTCCTATGTCAATCGTAGTCAAGTCAAAACCCAAATCCAAGGGAATCTTTTGTCAGAATGTTGAATTGGCACGCGCAGCCTACCCGTCAGGCGGACAAAATTTGACCACCGCTGGCGTCGTCTTTTTGACCGGCGAGCCCTACACTAATGAAGGAACGATCTCAATTGAAAACCACGCAACAACTTCGAACCGAACATAGGGTAAGCCATGAAACTCGTGAACTCCTTTTCCTGGGCGATCGCCATCGCTGTTTCCTCTTTCACGGTATCTACATCAATCCCAGATGAGTCGGCCAATCGAAAGGTTATGATCGACAAAGCGGTAGGCTTTTTGAAGACAGTCGGCCAATCGGATGGTTCGTTCAGCAGCAAGACAGGACCTGGCGTGACGGGGCTTGTGACAGCTGGGTTACTGTCTGTCGAAGTCCCAGCCACGGACCCGTTGGTTGCCAAGTCGCTCAAGTATCTTGAAAGTACGCGTCACGAAGACGGCGGACTCTATGCACCGGAGTCTCGACACGCCAACTACGAAACGTGCCTTGCCATTATGGCTTTCTCAAAAGTGAACTCAGACGGTCGCTACACCGAGCTCATCAAGGGAGCCGAGAAATTTGTCAAGCTGCAACAGTGGGACGAAGGAGAGGGTCTCAAGTCCGATGATAACGCATATGGAGGTGCGGGCTACGGCAGTAAATCCCGACCAGACCTGTCCAATACAGGATTTTTGATCGAGGCGCTCCGAAGCGCGGGTTGTGCCGAGGATGATCCGGCGATACAACGAGCCTTGCTTTTCGTATCGCGTTGTCAGAATCTAGAATCGCCCGCGAACCGAACCGAGTTCGCGCCCAAAGTAAACGACGGCGGCTTCTATTACACGCCAGCCGCTGGAGGTGAATCCTTTGCAGGCAAGGAAGAGAACGGCGGACTGCGTTCCTATGCGTCCATGACGTATGCTGGCCTCAAAAGCATGATCTTTGCAGGTGTTGACAAAGACGACTATCGCGTCAAGGCCGCAAAGAATTTCCTTTATAAAAACTACTCTGTTTCAACCAATCCTGGTATGGGAAGTTCTGGTTTGTATTACTATCAGCAAACGATGGCAAAAGCCCTTGATGCCTTGGGTGAACCGGAATTCAACTCGAAAGAAGGACCTCGCAACTGGAAATCGGATTTGCTAACGTTCTTATCGACGCAACAACAAGAGAATGGATCCTGGACAAATCCCGACGCGCGTTGGATGGAAGGTGACCCGAACTTGGTGACCGGCTATGTGCTGCTCACTTTGTCTTATTTGAAGTAAGGTACCAACCCGCCGCAGGTTCGCCCCCAGTGGGCACTCGCTTCGCAGCTAGGCTGTGAACACGGGGTATTCGAAAGTGGCATGGGCGTCTCGCCATGGATTCACGAGCGAGCGCGCTCGTGCCACGCGTCGGGTTACCATAGCCTTCCCTAGGGCGAACGCGTACTTTCGCAGAGCGAAAGGCGACGATGATAAATTCACAGCCTCAGCGGAACAGCGCAAGCTGTTTCGCTGACGATTCGGAAGTAACTTAGGAATTCACCGGTCGGCTCGCGCCGATCCGCTTTAAGAACTTTGGTGCGAACCGAAAGCGAATCCCATTTGGCTTGCCCGCTCCAAATAGATCGGGTTTAAATCAGTTCATCCAGTTGCTCGACTAGTTTTGCAAACTGAATCAAGGCGGTTTCGACGGGCTCGGGTTGGGTCATGTCAACACCCGCTCCCCGCAACAGATCGAGTGGATCTTTCGAGCATCCTCCCTTGAGAAATCCGAGGTAGTCGTCGAGCTCTGCTTGCCCTCCCTCTAAGACCCGTCGCGAGAGTGCGATTGCCGCCGACAAACCGGTCGCATACTTATAGACGTAGAAGCCCCGATAGAAGTGTGGGATACGGAAACACTCAAGCGACAGTTCTTCATCCACTTTGAAATCGGGGCCGAAATACGCGTCGAGAAGATTTCGATAGACGGACTTAAAGCTGGCGACGGTCAATGGCTCACCGCTTTCCGCCATTTCATGTGTGATTTTTTCGAACTCCGCGAACATGGTTTGCCGGACAACGGTAGCGCGTATACTGTCGATTTCATGATTGATAATTGCGGCCTTTTGCTCCTTGGTGGTCGCGTTGCGAATCATGTGGTGGGCCAGCAACTGCTCATTGAATGTACTGGCCACTTCGGCGACGAAGATCGTGTAATTGTAGTATTGAAAGGGCTGATTGCCGGCTGAGTAATAGCTGTGCATCGAATGTCCCGCTTCATGTGTCAACGTAAAAACATCGTTGAGCACGCTTGGCTTGAAGTTCATCAAGATAAAGGGCTCGGCATCGAAAGTGCCGCAACTAAAGGCACCGCTCTGTTTACCTTGATTCGGATATCGGTCACACCAACGTCCTCGAAGCCCTTTTTCAAGTACGTTGGTATACTCGCTTCCGAGCGGCTCGAGTGATGTCAGAATGGTCTCGACCGCTTCCTCCCAAGTGTGATGGGCCTGATGGTCTGCGAGAATCGGCACATACGTGTCGTAATGCCGAATGTCCTTGAGGCCCATTTTCCGACGACGCATGTCGAAATAACGATGCACGGAGGGCAAATGCTTTCGAACGGCGGCAATCAAATTATCGTAGACGCACTCTGGGATGTTGTCGGAAAAGAGCGAACTTGCCCGCGCGCTCGTGTAATTGCGAGCCTTTGCATAATAAACATCGCCATGAATGCTGCCGGCCAACGTTGCGGCTAGCGTGTTCTCGTGCGACAGAAACTGGTGGTAGTATTGATGAAATGCTTTTTTGCGAACATCTCGGTTTGGCGAGAGCAAAAACGAGCTCAAGGATGCGTTGGTCAACTCAACTGCTATTCCTTTTTCGTTCACAACCTCGCCAAACTTGAGATCCGCATCGTTCAACTGGCGAAATGCTTTGTTGGCCGTTTGAGCCATTTCTCCTTGCATGGCAAGCAAGTTTTCCTCTGGCTGACTCAATGTGTGTTTGCGGAAGCGATTGATTCGTTCGAGGACAAGTCGATAGGGGCTGAGACATTCCTCGGCCATCATGGCTTCTAACTTTTTGGCTGGAATGGCGAGGATTTCGGGTCGCACGAAACTTGCTGCTTGCCCCGCTTTGGTGGCGACGTTTTGATACCGAGCTACAAAGCCTTGGTAATGGCTATTGCTTTGGTCCTCGGTTGTCCTCAAAAACGCATAGGTCCCAAGTCGTTCTCCGAGCCTATCTAGTTTGACGTCGAATGCGAGGCACTCAGCCAAAGTTGCTGCCGAATCTCCGAGTCGGCCGACAAACTGAGCAAAACCACCCAGCAGTTGCTCGAATTGCGCTAGTGTTTCCGTCCATTCGGCATCGGTGTTGAAAAGGCTGCTCAAGTCCCAAGTATCGCCAACTTGAATGTCGGATCGCTTTGGGTTGGCATTCGCAGGGGGGTTTTCAACGGTCATTATGCGTGCGTACTTTCTATTCAATTCAGAGGAGTATGTCGGAAATGGCGACGGATTTTTTCTGTATTCGTAATGGTAGCGTACCGCGACAGTCGGCCAACATCAGACTCTGGTATGGTTCGAAAAAGTTGGGTTGCTCCCACTATTTCGGTTCAAAACTGGATAGGATATCCAGTTCTCCGGTTGACTCCTCTTCATCAGTAAGGAATTCGGATCTATGGCTCTCCAATGGATCACAGGCAAAATTGCTCGAAAACAGATTTGGTCGGACGGCCTATTTACGGTTTCCATCCACTGCCCAGGAGTTGCCCCATTTGAGTCTGGTCAGTTCTTGCAAGTTGGAATGCAACTGCCCGAAAAACATTTGCATCGCCCTTATTCTGTCGCCTCGCCGCATGGCGAAACGCTCGAGTTCTTTATCGTACGCGTGGATGAAGGAGAGTTGACACCGCGATTGTGGGCTTTGCAGGAAGGGGACGCAATCGATATTTCCGCTAAGGCAACCGGTGGTTTTACGCTTTCGCATACGCCTGTGGCCGATTGCATCTGGTTGCTCGCAACAGGGACCGGACTTGCACCCTATATTGCCATGATGCGAGAGGACACGCTCTGGGAGCGATACCAAAATGTCGTTTTGGTGCATGGTGTTCGATTTGCGACGGATCTGGCGTATCACAACGAGTTGTTGGAAGTGCATGCTCGGTATGGCGAACGCTTCCATTCGATACCGGTTGTCTCCAGAGCCGAAGTGCCGGGCGCCATCTCGGGAAGAATTACGACTGCCATCGAGAATGGTTCGCTTGAATCGCAAGCAAACCAAGCCCTATCGGCATCGAACAGCGTGGTCATGATGTGCGGCAATCCACAGATGCTCGACGACGTGGAGAAACTGCTCGGCGCGCGCGGCATGGCTCGCCACAAGAAATCAGCCCCTGGCCACATCGTTGTGGAACGCTATTGGTAGGGCACTTCTCGATGGCAACTAAATCCACCGTGATCGATCTCGATCCTGCACCTTTAGACCAAGCGACGCGTTTGTTGCAACGTACCATGAGATTGAGTGCAACGATTCAAGATGGCGACTTGCACTTGAGCAACGACACGGACTCCATCGCCTTGACCCCAGTGACTCGAATGCAGAAGTAGGTGTTGACGTTGCGAACCGGGGGGCTTTGGGAGGGTGAGGCCATTCCTGTAAACATGTTTTCATAGGCATTGCCCATCCAATAGATTACTCGGGAGGGTGAGGCTCCTGCCGAACCATGGCGTCGTAAGCTCGGCAGGAGCCTCGCTCTCCCGGTACAGTACGGCCGCTCGGCTTAGTGAAAGGAAATGCGGCCATTCCCAATCATCGCATGCGCACCACGCGTTCCGCGAGGATTTGTTTGGCAGCCAAACCCGGAATGTAGCCTCGGACTCCTTGAATCGTCACAGGCTGTTGAAGATATCTCCTTAGATTCAATGCTGCGGACGACTGCACGTAGGCGATCACGTTGCCCGTATCGTCGGTCAATGCGAACTCGGGTTGGCCCGGATTCGAAGTGTGGACTTGGACAAGCCACCCCGATGCGTCGCCGGCTTGGCCGACGACCTCGCTTGCTGCGCCTATGACCGGAGCGTTGTTGCTAAAGCTGGCAGTCGAGGCTGGAACCACGTTGTTTGGCTGGCTCGACGGATAGAGATAGGGATTGACTGCGTTGCCGACCGTTCGTTGAGCGATGAGCGAGGTGTCTGGAACCATTCCCAGCGTCCGTTGACGCAACGACTCGAATCGATCAACTCGTTCCATCAGTAATCGGGCTTCTCCGCGTACCATGGCGGTCGATCCATTCTCGATCCACTGGGCGGCTTGATTTCGAAAAGGAGTCAAGTTCCAGTTTTCGGTTGGATTTGCGATTTCTTGGGTCAATCTTGCAAGAGCCGTTTGGATCTCCGGAGTTTGAAACTCATCCGGATTGGGCGGACCGTCCATGTTGTCTAATGCATCGTTGGAATGCACTGGACTGTTTAATGGAGACGAATGGGAAATTCGCATTGATGGGCTCAAACCATGCCAAGCGGACGTGTCCTGAGCAATCGAGTGGAACGGAACTGGCGGTGTTGCTTGGGTTCCATTCGTCAAAGGATATCCATGGATGATTGGACCGGATATAGGGCGTCCGTTGGGTATCACTTGCAAGGGGCCCGTTGAAGGTTGATTCCCTCCGAAGAGCGGTTCATTTCTATTGATCCATCGCGAAAATGTGCTCTCGACTTTACGAGAGGAGGTTGGCTGAGGCGTTGATGAGTCGAACCGTTCGGCTTGCCCAAAAGGATTCATGGGATATACCTCGGGAGCGACATGCCCCTGCGGAATTCCGTTCGTAGACATTTGCAGTTCATCGGCAGGCATTGCCATGATGGGTCCGCGACGACCAGGTCTCGGCAATCGATCGAGACGGTTCGCGACGACCGGGCCGATGCGACCAAGGTCTCCTTGAGATGGGGTCGAATGAGACTGTCGTGCGATTTGTGAGTTGACAGGGGCTCGATCTGCCTCGACCACGCTAATACCGATGAGTCCTAGAACACTGCTCACAGGACCCACGCGCAGTTTTGAATTCTGGCTGGTTTGCATAGAATCCCATTGGCGCATCGAATCGGTTTGATGTGCAGATGCAAGCTGCTTGTTACGATTCGAATTTACGGGTATGGGTCGCAGTTTTGTCCCGGAGGACTTGGATTTAGCCTTGGATGTTTCCTGCTGGTTTGCTTCGATTGGAACGCCATTCGTCGCCATTTTGCGTTGAACATCCGCTTGCTCTTTTTTGATCTGTTGTTGGACTTGTGCGAGAACTTCTTGTTCGTCCGACCAAACGATTTCCCCGTCGACTTGGTTGTTTGCCTCGTCGTCCGCGGGCAATGGCTCCGCATAGCTTGCCAGTTGAGCCGTATCCGCCTTCTTTTTGGGTGGCGAGGATTGGGTGTTGTCCGGTCGTTGCATGGCAAGACTTGGCGGATCGACGGGAGTGATAGAATCCGATAGTTGCGAACTCTTGATCCATCGAAATTCGCCCTGAGGTGGAGCGATACGATACCAGAGCATTTTTTTGCCATCGTCGTTCATTTGCATCTCTTCGCCCAAGACCTGAACCTGCTGTGACTTCGTGAGGGACGATTGCCACATGAATTCCGACACGTTGGGTGAGTCGCTACCGATCCAAGCGGGTGTGTCGACTTCGATGATCTCAGCCGACTTGCCCCCGGGCAAAAGGTAGGCAACACTTGCAGGAATCCAATCGTGACTTCCTGCCGGGGGACGAATACCGGACCATCCATCGGACGTTTCCAGATAAACGTCGACGACCGCACCTTTCGTCAGCGTGAGCGTTGCGTAGTATTGATCCGAAGGGCCAGAACGCACAATGGCTTTGTTGGCATGAACGCCACGAACTCGCGGTTTTTCGTGCTCAACGGTAACATACCCCGGTACCGATTGGCGTTGGGCTTTTCCCTCGGGTTCGCCGCCTCGGACGCTTGACCCATTGAATGCGATGGCAGACATTTCCGTCGCAAGAACTGAAATGAGTGCGATGCGTCCAAGGTACGCCGGTAGTGTATGCATTTTCAGGGATTCCTATATCGACGGCTGTTGTCGGTTTTTCCAAAAGCCAACAACACTTGACTGATCTGTTCGACGATTGCGCTATCTGGTTCCCGCAACTTCAGCCTGCGCAGCGTTTGGATCGCGTTGGGATTCGACACAGAACCTAATAGCGAAACGGCTTTCCTTCGCACGTTGAGATCTGATTGTTCGGCCATCCAGATAAGCCATGGGATCGGATCTAGATCTTGATCGCGAACCAATCGATCCATTGCCATCATTCGTTGCTCGATGTTTCCCTGGGCCAAATCGATTGCCAATTCAAGCTGCGGTGTGGTCATTCCTCGTTGGACCAGTTCCTTCGATGCCTCTTGAACGATTTTCGGAAGCGTGCTCGACAGAAGCGGGAACAATTTTTCGTTCGGAAGTTTTTCGATACCGCGAATGGTCGTAATAGCGGGTTCATTGTGTTTTGGATCGGTGGCATTGCGTGCCAGGCGGATTGGCAAGATAGCATCGAATGATTCGCTTTCGAATCGGCTCAATTGCTGTTTCCAGACCCAGGGAAGCCATTGCTTCGATGCATAGGGCCAGCTCCAAAGAGCCGCGACCACGAAGCCTAGCAGCAAGACGATGCGGAGGAACCATGAACGACGTAGCAACGGTCGATCCATCGATTCGCCGAGCAGCCAATCCGCATCGATCTGCACTAGTTCTTTTTTCCCGTTCTTTCGACCTGCCATAGATGGGGATTCGATCGCTCATAAAAAGGGACAAGCAGCGACCACTCGCTGCCAAAATTTTTTCGTCAAAGATCGCATATAGATTAAAGTCCACTCACGATTCAACCCCAACTCAAATGGGAGTGTACAATTGGGCTAAGTGGGAAAGCTGGCGAGCTGAGCTACTATGAAACAGAATTTCGAACAGTTGTCTGAACTGTTTTCCAATGTGCTGCGGATCCATTGGGCACTCACTTTCGATTGTGTTTTTGTAGCGGCTGGGCGCGAGCCCTCCGGTTTCGCTACGTTGATCAGGCACTCACCGGACGGCTTGCGCCGTTTCGCTAAACAAGTGGATGCCAATTGGCCTTAGCCGGCTGGAGAACTATGCAAATACTTAAGAACATGAGCGGTCTGATGGAGAACACGACTGCCTACCGACTTTGGCAAGCTCCGTTTGCCGATGCAAAGCTTGCACCGGTATTGCATCACAATGACTTTTCCAAGATACAACGCGTTCTCGACGTCGGATGTGGACCGGGTACCAATTGCCGCTACTTCGAAAAAGCAGACTACACGGGATTCGATATCAATCCGAAATACATCGACTATGCGTGTCGAAAGTACGGTCGCAATTTTAGGGTTCAAGACGTATGTACATTTGAGGCACCGATGGAACAACGATTTGATTTCGTCCTGCTCAATAGCCTCTTGCATCATCTTACCGATCCTGAGACGCATCGCGTTCTTGGGGGGCTCAGCCACTTGGTTAGCCCAGGTGGTTACGTGCATATCGTTGAGTTGGTGCTACCAGAACATCGCGGGATTCCGCGTTGGCTGGCAGTCAATGATCGCGGGGATTTTCCTAGATCGTTAGCGGCATGGAAAGATATCTTCGGTACTCATTTTCACACCACCATTTTCGAACCCTATCCGATCAAACTTCTGGGAGCCGAGTTATGGAATCTCGTCTACTTCAAGGGGGAGCCGAGGGTATGACTTGGGTGCCGAAGATTTCTGTTGCAGTGCCGGTTTATAACGAAGAGTCGATCGTTGATGAATTGCTCCGGCGGGTTTTGGCGGTCCTTGATGCACTGCCAGGCGGTCCTCATGAAATCGTTCTCGCGGATGACGGCAGTTCCGATCGAACTTGGTCGATGATCGAACAGGCGGCCGCCCAGGACCCTCGAGTCGTGGGGGTTTCTCTATCGCGAAATTTTGGCCACCAAGCCGCCATTGGGGCTGCGTTGGACCACGTGACCGGGGACTATATCGTGGTGATGGACGGTGATTTGCAGGATCCACCGGAAGTGATTTTGGAACTGCTGGTGGAAGCACAAAAAGGTTTTGATGTGGTTTACGTGATTCGCATTAAACGCAAGGAGCGTATGTGGCTGCGGGTGTGCTACGCCGTCTATTATCGTCTGATCGCCTCGCTGGCCGATCTCGATTTACCTATCGGTGCCGGTGATTTTGCGATCCTGTCGCGTCGCGTGTGCGATTTGATTCGCCAATCACCCGAGCGGCAGCGTTATCTTCGCGGACTGCGGACTTGGTACGGGTTCCGACAGAAGGGACTGGAGATCGAACGCGATGCGCGACACTCTGGGAATTCCAAGTATAGTTTTCGCCGCCTAGTTCGACTCGCCTTGGATGGTGTCTTCGCTTTTTCGGTTCTCCCCATTCGACTCGCGACCGCTTTTGGTGCATTCGTTGTCGCGTGTTCCGCACTGTTTGCGCTCTACTCGTTGATTGTCAAAGTCTTCTTGGGTCATTCGCCTGAAGGGTTTACGGCGTTGATTTTTGCGATCACTTTCCTGTCGGGGGTTCAGTTATTGTTCTTGGGGGTGATCGGCGAATATATCGGCCGCATCTACGAGGAAGTCAAGCAGCGTCCACACTACGTCGTCAAGCATGTCGTCAGGAAAACAAATAGTGGATCGTGATTACGGGCAATCCTACGAGCGACTCTACCGCGAACACTGGTGGTGGCGCTCGCGTGAGGAATTTCTGCGAAAGGTTATTCAAGGCCTGAAGTTACCGATCAGGCCAAGTATTCTCGACATCGGTTGTGGTGACGGTCTGTTCTTGGAAAGCCTCTCCGAGTTCGGGGGCATCGTCGAAGGGCTTGAGTCCGATGCGAGCCTTGTCTCGCGAGATTCGGCCAATCGGCATCGCATTCACATCGGTCCGTTTGATCGCACGTTCAAGCCCAATAAACAATACGGGCTAATCCTAATGTTGGACGTACTAGAGCATTTGCCAGAGCCGGAGGAAGCCTTGAAGCAGGCGGTTGAATTGCTCGATTCGGACGGCCTCGTCTTGATAACCGTCCCAGCTTTTCCTTGTCTCTGGACCACCCACGATGACATCAATCATCATTATGTGCGATACACCAAGCAGACCTTGAATCGCCTTGCGACGTCGGCAGGTCTTCGAATCGATCTCATGCGGTACTTTTTTCATTGGCTGGTCCCGCTCAAGTTAGCGGTACGGCTCAAAGAGATGATTATCCCAACGCAGCCGACGCCGCCGAAAATTCCAACACCTAGTGTCAACCGCGCCATGCTAGCGATTTCGCGTTTGGAACAACGGATTTGTGAACGATATCCATTTCCGGTCGGGAGTTCACTCCTCGCCGTGGGAGGCCGTAGGCTACTTGAATACGACAAGGAAATTGTCGACGGTCATTGCGTTCGGAAAATGCGCGGTCATCGCATCAAGAAATGGCTGAGTCCATTTGCGTGAGTGGCTCGGATTCAAATTGAGTACTACCAGCGAGAGGTCATGCTGTAAGATAAATTGCAATCGCTTTGTGTCGTCCGGGTCGGGCTCGTCGAACAGTTCGAAAAGGGTCCGCGTCGGGTTCTTTCTGTCGGAGAGAAAATAGACCTCTGGACAATCCGGGCCTGCATAAATACTGCTGTTAGGTGGTGAATTCCGCTGTATTGCAGTCACAAGCCGATCGTATTTTTGCCTATCGCGCTCCGTCAGGAAGAGGCCGCCCCGGGGCAACTCGAGCAAGTTCACCGCGGGATCCATCCGCGCCAAATTCGGATCATCGAAGAACTGAAAATGATTGAGAAGGGTTGCCCCGAACAGCAAACCAAACAGCACTATCGTCCATTGTGTTCGAACGATAGCGTGAGGCTGCGATGCACAGGTGACTTGTGCGGAAAGAATGACCAGGGGTGCGACGTAGCAAAAGTAAATTGGGGCCGAGAAAGGAAACTGCACGAGAGTCATAAATGAACTTACGGTCAACACAGTATAGATTTCAAGCTTTCGGCGATTCTCTAAGCTCTCATCGAAGAGTAGCATCCACGAAGCGATCACTGCGACTATTGGCAGCGACAGTCGTACCATCGTGACGACCAAATGGAACACGCTGAAGTTCAACGAAAGTACCAATCCAAGGATTGACAAAGGTAGGACCACAAGGCTGATCATACGATCCCGTTTGCCAAGTGACGTTAACCCAAGCAAAAGGACTGCCGCGACGGGCAGCTCAAGCGCAAGATAAGATGCGGGCGGCAATGAAAAAACAACAGCATCCACACGCACGAATGGCCTGATGAAAACACCTTGATATAAGTCCGTCAACGAACCCGAAGTCGTGTAGGGAATGAGAAAAAGGATGACCGGAAGTAGTATTCCTAACACGTAGATACTTATCTCGCGAAGGACGCGGATCGCGGCATCCGCACTCGTCGGGCGTTGAAGAGAATTGACAACAAGAACGGTTCCGACGGCCAGCGATGGGAGGATGAATTGGATGCAGATCATGAAAGTAGCATGGCGACGAACCATCAAACCAACTAGCCCTAGCCACAGCGCGTTCAGGGCGATTGCAATGGCAATCGCACTCCAGGAAAAACCCTTCGTTGCCGTCGGCTCGGAGTCACCACGAATTTGCCCTCGGTAGGCAATGACAAAAGCGATTGCAGCAATGTAATATAGCCCTACGATCTTGACAGTGACCGCCAGTCCACCGCACAAGCCTGCCAGAAATAGCCAGCGTCGAAGGTCGCTATCGTAGTATTTCAGTATTGCGAAAATACCGGATGTCGAAAGAAACAGCGTATACCAGGATGGCATCCCTTCGAAATAGTTAGGTAGGCTCCATACGAGGCAAGTTAACGCAACCAGTGGCGCGAGCTTTGCGGACATTGTACGAGAAGCGATGCGATGGAGCGCCCAGACAAAACCGATTGCACTTACGAATAAGAGTGTACGAATGGTCGTCATGTTCGTTCCAAGCAACCAGAAGCCTGCCGCATGAAAGAAACTTAGGCCGCCTGTGTAGACGTCATCAAAGTCGCGATGCGGCAATTCTCCATTCAAGACTCTTTCCGCACTTTGTGCAAGCGTGCCCTGATCGTGCGGGATCCAGCCGCTGTAGGCAAAAAAGGAGAGATACAACGCCGAGACGAAGGTGACGAATATGCCTCCCTTACCCAATACGCGAAGAAGTTCCATGGGCTTTCCGTCTAGAACCGTAATTCGATGACAAACGTGCTGCCACCCGATTCACGTGGTTGATAGGTGAGCGTTCCGCCGTGGTCTTCAATGATGCCTCGACTGATCGCCAAACCCATTCCAAGCCCTGTCGCTTTGGTGGTAAAGAAGGCCTCGAAGAGTCTTTCTCGCTCCGATTCTTCAACCCCACGTCCGGAATCATGTACCGAAATGGATATTCCCTGAGATGTTTTGGCAATTTCTACGACAGCAAGCTTGTTCGAACCGTCATGGTCGACCATCGCCTCCAATCCGTTCAAGACCAAGTTCACGAGTACTTGTTGCAATCGAATGGGATCTCCTAAAAATAAAGAGTGTTTGGCATTATCGATAATTTGAATCGTCAAACCACGTCGACGTGCTTCCCCTCTCAACATTAATGCCGTATCCGCTACAAGTTCCGAAACGTCGAGTTCCTCGGACCTGTGTGTTCCAGTAGATACAAAGTCGCGTGTACGCCGAATGATCTTGGCCGCTCGAACAATCTCTTTGTTGAGCTGTTCCAGGATGCTGGTGGCAGCATTCAAAGCGGGCGACGAACTGAGAATCTTTTCCAAACTGCCTACATAGTTTTGTATTGCATTGAGTGGTTGATTCAACTCATGCGCCAATTCGCCCGAAAGTTTTCCCATCACTGCGATGCGAGAAAAATGAGCGAGCTCAGACCTTTTCTCTTCAAGCATTTCCTCCGCGTGACGGCGAGTCTCGATTTCACCCTGCAAGGATTCGTTTGCCCGACTTAGCTCAATCGTGCGCTCGCTGACGCGTTCTTCTAGCACGAAACTATAGTGCAGCAATTCGATCTCTGCCTGTCTGCGATCCGTGATGTCGATCGAATGCCCAGCCAAACCTATACATTTGCCCTCGGTATTGTGAAGTTGTTGAAAGGTGCTCAAGACCCACCGCCATTGACCCGTTCGGCCCTCAAGTCGAAATTCGAAGGATGCAGATTTTTTTTGCTGCGTTAGCACGGCTTGAAATTGGGCCACCACATCGTTCAAGTCTTCCGGGTGAATGACATCCTCCCAGTTGCGTTCAAGGGCTGCTGCAATGGGTTTGCCGGTTAACTCTTCCCAGAAGTCGCTTACAAAGATGCACTGAGCGTCGTGCGACAGTTGCCAAATAATTGCAGGCACGGAACTTGTTAAGTCCCGCATCAAATTTGCTTTTTCTCGCAGCTGTAGTTCAGCTGCCAAGCGATAGGTCAGGTCCACGGCACTGCCAATGTAAGACACCGTGTGGTTGCCCAAGTTGGCAACTCGGTTCAACGACAACTCAACCATGCACTCATTCTTGCCTCGTAACTGGCAATCAACGCGATCGTCACCTCGTGCCGAAACTCTGCCTTCGATCAATGGCTGGACGAGATGCAGGTGTTCCTCTGCGACAAATTCGGTCCATTTTTGGCCTATCACGTCGCTCATTCGTAGCCCCATGATGCGTTCCCATTCGGGATTCACATACGTAATCTGGTGATAGGGATTGCATTCAAAAATGCCGACAGGACAAGTGTCTGCCAAAGCCAAAAAGCGCTTTTGATTTTGTTCAAAAAGCAAATACGCTTGCTTAATTGCGGAAATGTTTTTGTAGCCCGTCACAACACCTAGGATCGTGCCATCCTTGCCGCGAACTGGAGAACGCGAAACCAAAAGCGTTCTTTGCTCGTACCCTAAGTCCCATGTTTCTTCGCTTATCTCGGTTTCGCCCGTCTCGACCGTAATGCGATCTCGCTCCTGGATTCTTGCGGCGAGATCGGGCGGCAGTGCCGAATACGCATCTAGTCCTGGTAATTCGTCGACGCTACATCCGTAGAAATTGGCTACGCCTTGGCTGCCAATCAGTATGGTTCCATTGCAATCCTTGAGCAGGATCGACTCCGCAGACGATTTCAATGTCGCAGCAAGTAACTCCGTATTCAACGCGATTAAGGGTTGACGTTTACCAAATTCAGAGACCAAATCTGAGACTCCCGCTCTGTTCCAATGCAACACGTGAAAGATGACGATATGCTCGGGATTATACTCCACCGGCCGCGCGGGTTGCAGCCAATTGGCACTATCGGAACAGCGCAAGCTGGTAGCGGAACAGCGCAAGCTGTCCGGTGAGGATTCCCAAATAACTTCGGTATTCACCGGGCGGCTCGCGCCGCGCCGCTATAAATTAACTTACAGAACCCGATCAAAATCCTTTCCTAAGCGGAATTGTGTTCAAAAGTTGACGTTTGCATTATTTTAGACGATAACATGTGTAGAACACGAAAAATGGGGTCCATCCATGTAAACTCGTGTTTTACCCTACCTGATTGCCGTCCAATTCCCTAAACGGGAGGACGATCCCTCCTACCAAAA
Organism: Pirellula staleyi DSM 6068; assembly: GCA_945875845.1. Taxonomy (GTDB): domain Bacteria; phylum Planctomycetota; class Planctomycetia; order Pirellulales; family Pirellulaceae; genus JBKCUI01. The sequence continues at coordinate 53,455 of CAMCMB010000034.1, read as the reverse complement.
CGTGCGACATGAGACTCGGCCAAAGCCTGTTGTTTCGTTGTATGCTGACCCTCGGGTTATTGCTCACCAGCCACCTAAGCGTTCCGCCGTCGGTTCATGGACAAACAAGTCTATCAACCTCGATCGACGTCCTCGTCGACCGAGATTTCGACGCTTTGATCTCCCCTCGTGAATCCGAAAGTCAGCTTTTTCGTCGATTGTCGCTCGATTTGCGGCTTGTGGTCCCGACCCAGCTTGAACTCGATGAATTCCTAGCGGACCCCTCGCCGGATGATCGTTGGCCTCGCTGGGTAAAACGCTTCCTAAACGACCCTCTTCACCGAGAACGAATGGTCGATTGGCTCGACAAAACACTGATGCAACGTCGACCGAATAAATACGTGGATCGGGCTAAGTGGCTCAGTTACCTCAGGCAGGTTGTCGACGAAAACAAGCCTCTCGACGCCATCGTGAAGGAATCCATCGCAAGCGTATGGTGGAATCCTTCCCAGCGTGCTCAGCAGCGCTTTTTTTTGGAGCGCGAGGGGGATTCGCACGCCGTATCTCGCGATATAGGGCGAGTTTTCTTCGGTCGCGATATGCAGTGTGCTCAATGTCACGATCATCCGAATGTGGATGATTATCTCCAAATCGACTATCACGGACTGCTTGCCTTTGTGTCCCCAAGCTCACTGGCGGAAGCGAAATTCAAGGACGAAAAAGGTGCCGAGCAAAAAATTCAAATCTACGCCGAACGCGCCTCGGGTGACGCAACCTTTGAATCCGTGTTCGACAAGGGTGTACTGTTTCGAACGGGAACGCGAGTCCCAGGCGGAACGGAACAAATCGAAACCTACGAAGTGCCCGATCAAAGATACCAAGCAACACCCTCGCCCGACTCGCTCGAAGGTGCGCCCAAGCCACCATCCTCGAGTCGCCGCGCTTCCCTGGTGACTCAGTTGTCGAAGGCAAACCAAGCGTTCGCAGAGAATTGGGCCAATCGCGTTTGGGCCATGATGACGGGCCGAGGAATCGTGCACCCGCTTGACATGCATCATGCGGATAATCCGCCATCCAACCCTAAGCTGTTGACTGCACTCACCCAGTCGTTTGTTGCAACCGGATACGACCTGCGCTCTTTGGTCGAACAAATTGCTTTGAGCGAAGTCTATCAACGCGGCAGTCGGTTGCCAGTCGAATCATCGCTCCGAAACGGCACCGTCTTGAACTTGCCCAAGGACGCGGTCGATAACCTGACCAATGCAATCAACGCTCGTAAACAAGCGATGGATTCGCAACTCCCGCAACTCGCATCGGCTGCGGAAGCTGCCAAGCAAGGGATGGATGATTCGAAAACCGCCTGGCGAGCGGTACAAAAGGAACGTGTTGCAATTCGTGCCGATCTCGACAAAGCCGAAGCCACATTCAATGATGTTAAAAAGAAGCTCGATGAATCGAATGCGGCGCTTATCAAAGCTGACAAACTGCGAGCAGACCTGAACACCAGGATCGCTCTGCTTGAGGAAGCGGCCAGCAAACTAGAACAAGCCAAGACATTGGCACCTGGCGACGATCCTGAACTCGTTCAAGCGATTACCACCGCGAAGGCGAAAGCCGATGCATCCAAAGCGGCTCAACCCGCGAGCGAAAAAGGGGTCGTCGACGCAACCGCGTTACGAGATACCCAAAATGTCGCTCTTGAAACCGAGCGAGGCAAGATCCAAGAAGTCGTCGATCGCTTGAAGCCAATTGAGCAATCGCTCACAATCGCCGATCAAACGTTTCTTGCATCACGAGTGAAATGGCAAGCAGCTCAGTCCGAACATATCTTGACTGTGAAAAGTATGGTTGCCCTATCGAACGTTCAATCTTGGATCACTCTTTCGCAAACGGTGTCTCAGGAAGAATCCGAGCATCGGCTTGCTGCGGAAGCTCGCGATCAACAAAAAGTTGTGGTCGCCAATTACATGGCGCAGCAGTCCAAGCACCAACCGATTGTGGCGGAAGCAAAAGCCTTATTAGCCTCCATCGAGTCCAAAAAAACCGTTTCCCAAGAGAAGCGGACAAGTCTCGCCGCTGAACTCGCTTTGCTTCAAACCACATTCGATTCTCTCAATAAGTCTACATCGCTTGTCGCTACCGACTCGCTTGAATCGGCCAAACAAGCTGTTGCTGCCAGTCGCGAAACGCGCCAAGCGACCCAATCCGCTCTTGAGAAGGAATTGACTTCGATCGACGCGGAACTCATGGCCCAATCACAGAAATTGCTCGCGTTATCCGCCGAAGAAACATCCATGGAGACGATGCGAGTCGCCGCCGCAAAATTGGCCGAGCAAGCCGAACAAACCGTTCAGGTCAAGGCGACTGCCATTCAACAAGCGATCGACACATGCGGAACTGCATTTCAACAAGTGCTGGAAGACAGGCAGAAAAATTTGGCTGCCGCTCCCTTCCGAGCGTTGTCTCCAGAACAGTTGGGTCTGAGCATCTTGAGGGCAACCAAGGTCCTCGATAACTATATTGCCGCCGAGGTGGCAGAGCTTGAAAAGCAAGCTCCATTGGCGGCGGACGCAACGCCCGCGCAACGGGAGGCTAGAACCCTGCAAGCCACTCGCCAAGCGATTGACAAACTCCGTCCGAACGTGGACGTGTTTGCAAATCTGTATGCATCGGGCGTTGGACAAACAAGCGACGAGTTCTTTGCGTCTCCGGATCAAGCGTTGTTCATGGCGAACGGCGGATCTGTTTATCAGTGGTCAGCGGCCAGCGGCAGCAACGTGACGGATTTGATCGTCAAACAGTCCGACGCGATGGCAGCCGTTCAATTAATGTATCGATCCTTGCTGTCGCGTGAGCCAACTGCACAAGAACTGCAATGGGTTGGCGAACAACTTGCCAATGCTGCCGACAAAAAGGTGGCTATTGCACAAGAGTTAGTTTGGGGATTGTTGACGAGTTCCGAGTTTCGAGTTTACCCTTAGTTTGCTTTCAGTGGAGACTGTCGAATGGGCCTAGCACATTATGCATGCGGTTCGAGAGAACATGGATTGAATCGTCGTCAATTTCTGCAACGCTCTGGTCTGAGCGGCGTTGCGGGCACTGCGATCGCGGGTGGGTTAGGCAGTCTCACGACCGGCTTTGCCGCGGAGCAACTCAAGGCCCAAGATATGCGCCTCGTTGTCTTCAACATGCATGGCGGACTGAGCCAACTGGAAAGCTGGGATCCCAAACCAGGCACAAAAACGGGTGGCCCCTGTCGTTCGATTCCAACCTCCGTTCCTGGCACGCATGTGAGCGATCTGCTCCCCTACACGGCCAAGCAGATGCATCACCTTTGTGTGCTGCGAGGTGTCAATACCTCAGAGGACGATCACGGCAAGGGTGCTTATATGATGCTGACGGGGCGTCGCCAAACTGCGGCGGCAGAGTATCCGCAAATCGGTGCGGTCGCGGCTCGCATGCTTAACGACGAAAGCCGCGGGCTGCCCGGGCATATTGTGGTCACACCGGGTGGCGGCGGAGGCAAAGGAAACGAAGCAGCGTACCTGGGCCCAAAATACTCAAGCATCTCGTTGGGGGGATCCAAACCCCCTCCCAATACGACCAAACCGGATGGAATCAACGATGAGGCTGAATTGCGAAGGCACGACTTTCGGCGTCGGCTAAACGCAGAATTCTTGACGCGACGACGAACGGCCATCACCGACGCCTACACCCACAGTTACGAGCAAGCCCTGCGATTGATGGAGCGCCGCGATGTATTCGACGTTTCCAAAGAGCCACAAGCCGACCAAGACCGATACGGCAAACACGACCTCGGTCGACAGTGCCTAATGGCTCGACGATTGTTGGAGAACGGCGTCTCGTTTGTGCAAGTAACGCATTCCAACTACGACACCCACAACGACAACTTTAACTTTCACATCGAGCAACTCGGCGAGTTTGATAAAGCGTTTGCTACGTTCGTTGCGGACTTGTCCGATCGCGGAATGCTAGAGAAAACTCTCGTGGTTGTCCTGAGCGAGTTCGGCCGTACTCCCAATATCAATTTGTATTACGGTCGCGATCACTGGTCAAAGGCTTGGTCGATCGTGATGGCAGGTGGCAAGGTCGCTCGAGGGGCAGTCTATGGCAAGACGAACGACGAGGGGACCGAAGTGGTCGATGGGAAAGTCGATCATGGAGACCTTTTTCATACGTACCTCCAGGCCGTAGGGATCGATTCGACGCAATCGATTGCGGTCGATGGACGACAATTGCCGATTGCAGATCCAGCCGCTGCCCCTGTTTGGAAAGTGCTAACCTAGCGTGAGTCTACCCATCGATATCACCAAGACGCATGTGGTTCATCAGTGGAAACACGACCGACCCTTGATCGCATGCCGGATCTCGCCAGATGGTCAACAAGCCGTAAGCAGTTCCGAGGATTTTTCCTTGCAATTGTGGCGTATTCCAGGTGGAGAGAAAACCGTTCTCAAGGGGCATGAAAGCTGGGTACATGCATTGTGTTATAGTCCCGATAGTCAGCAGCTTGTTTCGGGTGGTTGTGAAGGCAGCTTGATGTGGTGGGCCGTACGAGCCGAGGCGCCGGCTTTGGTGCGCAAGTCCGACGCGCATTCAGGTTGGATTCGAGGCGTGGCTATTTCGCCAGATGGAACCACGCTTGCATCGGTTGGGAACGATATGTTGGTCAAGCTGTGGAGCATGGCCAGCGGCGAGAAAATCGCCGAATGGGGCGGACATGAGCGACACATCTACAGCGTTGAGTTTCATCCAAGTGGAAATCAACTGATCACCGGCGATTTGCTCGGCAAGATTCACGTTTGGAACGTTGCAGACCGAAAACTTGAGCGAACGATCGAGGGAACACCACTTTACACGGAGAACAAAGGCCAGCAGGCAGAGTATGGCGGAGTTCGATCGTTGGCCTATCATGCGGAGCGAAAGGAGCTGATTGCAGGCGGAACCCACAAAGCCACGAATCCGTTCGGTGCGGTTCATGAACCATTGATACTGCGGTTTGGCTGGGAGGACGGGGCGCTGCGTAAGTCGCATGCATGCGAGGGAATACCCGGCGGACTGGTATGGCGAGTGCAGTGGTTAAAGGATGGCACCGCAGTCGGCATTTCGGGTGGGTCGACCGGAGGCTTGTTATTGTTCTTCAACGATTCGCAAGAAAAAGAAATCCATCGATTCAAGTTGCCGTCGTTGGCGCGGGACATGGACATTCATCTGGAGAGCAACATGGTGGCAACGGCTCATTATGACTCGCATTTGCGCATCTCTGTTATGAACGCATGACATCAATCCATCAACCGGCCAGCATCGCCCGAAGGGCTCCCCGTCTGCAACTCTTAAATTCTCTGTTTAACAGAGAATTCTTATTGAACAGTAATACCAATCAACGAATGTAGTGGAAGTTGCCAAACTTCCTGCGGCACGGAGAGCTTTGGCAAGATCCGCTACGTTAGTACGTTTCGTGGAACGGTATTGATGTTAGATCTCCCGCGCAGCGATTGCAACACATGCCGTCGCTTCGCGACTTACGATAGCACAGGCACACGTTGATAAAGCCGAAGAAAGTAGATAATGGAGCCTGGCACCTACCGAAGAAGTCTGCGATGACGAACTGAATGTCCCAGGGCTTAGTTTGCCAGGGCAAGATTTAAATTGTTTCCAATTAAGGTGTACAGTCGGTACTGAGCTCGATTGTATTCAACCATTGAGCTCAGATAGTTCTGGCGTGCTTGATTCAGCGTTTGAATAGCTTGCAATGGACGCAACGCGTCGAACAAGTTCTTGGTATCGACAACGTTGAGTGTTCCCTCCTTGTTGATTCGGTATAGTTCGGTTGCTTGTTGGATGGCTTGCTCGGCAAGTGCAAGACTTTCGTACTTTGCCGCGGCAGACTGCGCAACCTCGACGATTTCGGCGCAGGCTCTTGCTTGAGATTCAACCAACTGCATCCGTGCCTGACTCAAAATTGCTCTTCGCTCATTGATCTCGTATCGATTGCCAAAACCAAGGTTTTTTAACTCCCAATATAGCTGAGCACTCAAAGCGTTTCGCGAATCAAAGTTACCGAGATCACTATTCAAACCTCCTCCAAACGCTCCAGTCTGGTTAGTTACCCCCAACTTTGGAAGTCGGGGCCCTTCCTCCTGTTTTCTAACATTCGCCCAAGCGGCACCAATCAGATTGCGCATAGCCGCTAAGTCGGGTCTGTTGCGAATCGCAGTCGATACAAGTTCGTCCATCGTGGAACGAGGGTCGATCAAGTTTATTGGAACAACCGCGGTATCCGCAGGAACCAGCATTACATTTGGTTCCAACAAAAGCAGTTTTCCCAAACGTGCACTTGCCGCCCCAGTCTTGCCAATCAACTCAATTCGCTCGATCCTTCTAAAAAGCACTTCGGTTTTCGCTCGGTTGACGTCGCCTGCGGTCCGATCCAGTTTCGCATCCTTAGCGTTCTCAGCGGCAGTTAACATCGATTCTGCTTTTGATGTGGTATCAGCATTGATTTCAATCGAACTATAGACTTGCAGAAGATCCAAATATGCTAGCACTGCCTCCAGCTCGGATCCCAAGCATACGGCCTGTGCACGCAACTGTTCGGCAGACGCTTGTTGTCGTTCGACTAGTGGACGATAGATTGCTTCAGACAGGTCAAGTGAGAGCGACGGACCGCCGCCCGCGAACAAATTGGATCTTGATACGCCGAATACATCTCCTCTCTGGTTCTGTGTTTGACCATCAAAACGATTGTAAGCAACACCTGCGGTTAAGTTTGGAAGCCACTGAACCTCCGCGCGTGCGAGTCGCGCTTGTGCTTCACGCACTCTGGCTTGAGCAAGGCTAACTGCTGGGCTGTTGGCATCGACAAGACGTATAACAGTCGGTAGGTCGATCGGCAATTCAACCAACTCAGAATACGCTGGTCGGACGCGGCCGCTGCCATCGAATGGTGCGGAATTTTGTTGAGGAATAGTCGTTTCGAGAGCTTCCACGACAGCACCCTGCGCAATGGACTTTTTCAACGTGTTATTTGTATCTTGACCGTCGACGACGACGTGAGACACAAGTTGAACAGCATCGCTTTTTGAAGCTATCGAATACCCAACGGAAGATTGTGATGCGGGTGGCTTGAACGCGATATACCTACGTGTCTGGTCTGCGGTAGTCGATCGGCAGCCAGCCAGCGCAAAGGTAATTGCAAACGCGAATCCTGCGTTGGATTTAATTGAGTTTCTCATTAGCGAAGGCCTCCTGCCTCTTTAATTTCATTACCAATCAGTTAACCCAGATTGCACGGGCGTATCTGTACCAATTTCTAGTTGCCGTGCGACAACCACCTGTTCGTCGCCCTTTAACTCGGAGGATACCTCCGACCGAATACCATCGCTTTGCTGTCGATTCGCTAGAATTGCAATGAGTACAGTCTTTCCGTCGTTGAGTTGCACACGAACAGGCAATTCCTTTGTCACCCCATCCTGAACCACGAGGATGTAACTGACTCCACTTCGTGAATATACACATACGCTTGGTAGGACGAACGAATCACCAAAGTTACCGATAGTCAACTTGATGCTCCCGGTCATTCCTGGAATCAACCTTCGGGAGATTGACGCGTCGGCTGGGAATGCCCGTACTGGAACCTTGTCGGCGGAGCCTTTTGAAAATCGACTCGAGCCGAATTCCTTGGTCATGCGAAGGTAATCCGCATCATCACCGTTGAACAAATCCACTTCGATCCTCATCGTTCTGTCTGCATTTTGAAGCGTCGGTGCAAACCTCGTGACCTTTGCCGATATGGTCACACCAGGAAGATCATCGACAGTCACCAAGGCAGGCATACCGTTCTGGATGGACGGCGCAACGGAATCAGGGAATTTTGCACTTACGGTTACGAGATCAACCTTTGCTATCGAAATGAGTACTTCGCTGGTCCCAGTCGTCGCGTTTTGAACAAAGGAGCCGGGGTCAACCGACCTTCGAACAACTACGCCATCAAAAGGAGCAATGATTTTCCCATAATTTAGGATGGCTTTTGCCCGATCCAGATCTTTCCTAGCTACCTCAATCTGTGCGGACTTCAGTTGTATATCGGCAGCGGCTGCATCGATTTTTGATTCCGATTCGGCATAATCCGCTCGAGCCCTCTCAACGTTTGCGTTGGCAGCTGAAACATTCGCTTCGCTTGCTAAATAGTCTCGCTCTTCCTCCTCGACGATACTCCCAACCACAGAACCTCGCTCAGCAAGTGATTGAAAGCGTTCAAATTTTCGTTTTCGCAAGTCTCGAGTTGCCGTCGCGGCTTGGACGTCGGCCTGTTTCTGTTTGATTGTCGCTGCGGAGACGTCTTTGCCTGCTTTCGCATCTTGGAGTTTGGCCTCCGATACCTTCAGCTCCTGCTGCTTTTGCAAAATCATGGCCTCGCATCTGGAAACGTCCTGATCGGATTCAGGTACATCGATCAAAATAAGCACCTCGCCTTCCGTAACTTTTTCGCCTATATCATGGTTGACGGATCTTACGAGTCCTGACGCTCTTGCTCTCAAGTCGGCCCGATAAAACGGCTCGACGGACGCTATTTGGTCCATCGTTATTGCAACTGTCGATTCCTTCTTGGGTCGTACGACTTTTGCAATAACCATAGGAAGTTCGACTTTTCCCCCAGATGCCTCGTTCTTCTCCTTTGGGTAAAACGAAACAGGGCCGCGACCTGAAAGGACTGCTGCTGCGACGCTAACGCCGACAAGGGCTATTGTTGTCAGTAAAGTGACCGTTAGCCACCGCCGTTTGCGTTCGCGAATTCTATTGGCTTTAGGTTTTGGGGTTGTCATAGTTGCTGAGCTTACCGAGTGGTCTAATGAAGTGATTGCTTTTGTTTTGGCGAGGAGAATCGTCTAGTGTGTATCGATTGGTATTTCATGCGCATGGGTGTGAGGGGAATGATGTTTGTCGCGTATGAGTAACGTAAACAGAATCGGCACCACAAAGAGCGTTAGAACTGTACTGGTAAGCAGTCCACCGACAACGGCTCGCGCAAGTGGGGTCAACGACTCACTTCCCCGGCCAAGTCCGAGAGCCATGGGAAGCAAATCTAGAAAGGTCGCTAAAAAGGTCATCAGGATTGGACGAAACCGCGTACTTGCAGCCTCGGTGATAGCTTCGTAAGCCGATTTGCCATGTTTTCTCAACTGGTTTGCGTAATCCAGCAACAAGACTCCCTGCGAGACGATAATGCCAACCAAAAAAATAACGCCCATCTCTGACTGAACATTGAGAGTGGTGTTGGTTACCCACAGCATCGTAAGAACGCCAATGAGTCCCAACGGCACCGCTGCCATGATGATCGTTGGCATTACGAACGAACGCATGAGTGGAACCATGAGCAAGTAGACCAAAACAGATGCTAACGCCAAACCAATTCCAAGACTTCGGAACGACTCGGTCATTCTCGCATACTCCCCTTTCAGTTCGATTTTTAACCCTTTGGGAATCTCGATTGGTCTCAAGGCTTTTTCTATGTCCGACGCGACGCTTCCGATATCGCGATTCTCGGTGTTCACCAAGACGTCAACAATTCGCTTAAGACCAACGTGGTTGAATTCAACAGACTGTGTTGACTCGCGAATAGTCACAAGCGAACTTAGTCGGACCGGTGACTTCTGATTTGTTCCGGTAGCGAACATATTATTCAAGTCATTGATCCTAAATGACGGATTATCGGGATATTGAACAGCGATGAAGTACTGGTTGCCACTTTTCGGATCAATCCAAAAATTTCGAGTCAACGCGATACTGGAATTCATCGCCGTAACCACTTGCATGACAACGTCTCTGGCAGACAATCCCACCGCAGCTGAGTTCTCACGATTGATTTCAATGTTTAGATAGGGTGCATCGTTTCGCTGTAGCACACGAACGTCCGCAGTTCCCTTTACCTGTTGGACCGTTTTGCGAACCTTTTGAGCTAGCTGCAACTTTTGCTCTGGTGTACCTCCAGTGATTTGTATGTCGATTGGCGAGGAGGCGCCAAAGTTCAAGGCCGCTGAAACCATTCCGCCCGTATCGAAACTAAATTCAAGGTCTGAAAAGTCAGCGTTTTCAGCAAAAATCTTTCTCAAGACTATTGCATACTCCTGCGCTGACTTGGTTCGCTCAGGTGTTAGTTGAAGTCGAATAACCGTATCTTGCTGACCTGCATTTTGCGAGTAGGCAGCACTCCAGTCGTTGTTCAAACCAATCTCCGAAACGACCATCTCTAACTCTTCATGAGGGATGCTTTCTGTGATTGCTTTCTCAACCGCCACAATTCGGCGTTCCGTTGCATCAAGTCGCAGATTGGACGGTGCACGAACTTGAATCGATATTTGACCAGCATCGACTGCAGGGAAGAACGCTTGACCGATAAAATTCAGCAACCCAAGCGAGCCCAAAAACAGCAAACCAATCAATCCAAGCACTGTCAGTCGTCTGCCAAGTGCCCAAGCGAGCAGCGTGGAATAAAACCGCGTAAGCAAATTCAAAAAGCCATCGATCTTGGCATAAATCAAGCCAAAAACACCTTTTGGTTTTGGCTCCTGATGGTGCTCCCGGCGATGCTCTGATTCGTGCCCATGTCCGTGTTGTCCATGTCCGCGCAGCATTTTCGAGCAGAGTGCGGGAACAAAAGTCCAACTCAGTAGAAACGACACGATCATCGCAAATCCAACGGCAAGCGTGAGCGGCTTAAACAAGAAGCCACCTACGCCCGGTGTTAACGCAACTGGACACAATACAATGATTAGAGCAAGCGTTGCGACTACGACAGGCAATGTCAGTTCGCTTGTCGCGTCCAAAGAGGCTTGAAATGCGGACTTTCCCATTCCCATATGGCGGTGAATGTTCTCGAGCACGACGATAACATTGTCCACCAATGGACCAATGGCCAAGAACAAGCCACCGAGCGTCATCACATTGATCGTGTTGCCTGAAACAGAAAGTCCTATAATCGCTCCGAGAATTGACAAAGGCAATGCGAGAGTTGCAATGACAGTCATTCGCCAGTCGCCTAAGAACACTAGTATCATGATCGAGACCAGGATCGCACCGATGATCCCTTCGTGAATTAGACTTTCTATTGCAATGCGAACATATTCCGTCTGGTCAATAACGAAATCCAGTTTACTCCCCTCGGGCAACTCGGCTTCCATTTCAGGAATGGCTCGCTTGACTCCGTCTGCAACAACGAGACTGCTCGCTCCCTGTTGTCGATAAATAGGCACGAAAACCTGTTGCCTACCGTTGACCCGCACGCGAGACTTTTGAATGACTGCGTCGTCGAGCGTCGTGGAAACATCCCGTAGCAGGATTTGACGTTCGGAGTCGAAAACGATTGGAATATCGCCGATTTCCTCAACTGTCCGCGACATTGCATTGGTGTCTAAGGCGATCTGATTGTCACCGATGTAAGCAATGCCTGGCGAAACCATTAAATTGCCTTGATCCAAAGCCTTAACGACATCGACAGGCGAAAGTTCTCTTGCCTCAAGTTTTTGATGATCCAAATAGACCATGATACGTCGGTCTTTGCCTCCAACGACAACGGGAGCGACGCATCCTCGTACTCCACCCAATCGATTCCTAACCTCAACCCGAGCCAAGTCCTTCACGGCTTGCTCGGACATGTTCGGATTGCTTACGGTAAGAACACCAAGTGGAATAGTTCCTGTTGGGTCAAACGGAAGAGAGACCGGCGGCAACGTATTCGTCGGCAGGTAGGGCATTGCGGCCCCAGTCAGTGAGCTCGTTTGAGTAAGCGCCGTGCTGGGATCAATGTCATCCTGAAAATAAAGTTTAACGACGCTGACCCCGGATACAGAACGTGATTCAACACTCGCCACACCTGGCGCTTGGTTAACCCATCGCTCAACACGATCCGTAATGGTCCTTTCAATCGAACGGGCAGGCATCCCATTGAAGTAGGTCAAGACCTGAACAGCGGGTGTCTTGAATTGCGGTAGAATATCCACCGGGATCGATACGAGCGACACTCCTCCTAGAATTGCGATGAAGAGAGCGAAGACAATCACTCCATAGACGTTTCCGAGCGCGAGTTTGATTAACCCCATAAATCAGACCTGTTGCCCGTTCTCGAATACGAATGAATTTACTGAAATCGTAGTCATGTTAGTTGATTTGTTTCTTTAGCTGTTTTCGCCAGAAGGAAAGTGACGCGGGAGGGAAATAGAGAAATCGCTGCCTGCATTCGGCCGATTTTTTACCCTAATGCTCCCTCCATGTAATTCCGCCACACCCTGGGCGATCGACAATCCAATTCCCATCCCTGAGGGAACGTCTCTGGGAACAGATGAAAATGAGTATCGCTCGAAGATCGTAGTCATCAGCTCCTCGGGAATTCCTGGGCCGTCGTCGATGACAGAGATCGTTAATGTTGTTCCTGCTTCAATGACATTGACCTGAATGGATGAGCCGACAGGGGAAAAGCGAATCGCGTTGCGAATAATGTTTTCCAACATGGAGCACAACAGCTCAGGGTCTCCGATCACTTCCGCCACTGTTCCATCAGCGATTTCCACCAAGTGCGGAATGATTCGCACGTTTCGCACTGCCGTCAACTTCCGATTGTTCGCAATCGATTCCAAAACAAAGTCGTTGACCGAACAGCGACTTTGAAGCAAACGAGGCTGCCCATCATGGAGACGCGTCAATGTCAGAAAACTTTCTACCAGACGGCCGAGACGACGCATTTCATTCTGACACGACTCGACAAAACTCTGAACATCCTTGGGTGATCGGTTTAGATCACCCAAGGTCTGAGATTCCGTTAACAAAGTTGCAATCGGAGTTCGCAATTCATGGGAAACACTAGATATGAATCGATACTGTCGCTCGTATGCTTCGTCGATCCTGAGTAAGGCCAAATTGAGCTGGGACTGCAATTCCAACGTCTCCGAGCTTACCAGCGGCAGATCGAATCCGGTAGTCAAAGTACTCGGGCCGATTTCCTTGGCTGCGTTTCCCAACTGTAGCAGTGGCTCAACGGCCTTACCTGCAATGATCCAGCCTACGAAACCTGCTGCAATCAATCCCAATGGCGTGGTCACAATCAATAGCCAAATTCGCTCACTCAGAATTGCCTCGCTTTCGTTGGCAACCGCTCGCAACGAACGCTCCAAAAAGAAGTGCCGAACAACACTGAGAGTTATCTGGATCGCCGTAGACATCGCCAAGACAAGAAGTGCAAGCCGCATACGAAGTGACAGACACACCCATTGATTGCGAACAGCTTGCAAAGGCTTAACCTGCATTTGGTTTCCTTTCCAATTGCATTCCGAACACATAGCCGATTCCACGTAGCGTATGGATGAGAGGTGGAAGTCGAAGACTCTCAATCTTCTTTCTCAATGTCTTAACGTAGACGTCGACCACGTTGGACTCCGACTCAAACGGCATGTCCCAGACTCGATCGCACAGAATGGAGCGAGACAGCTCTTTGTCTGCATTATTCATGAAGAACTCGAGAAGCGAAAACTCTTTGTTTGACAACAACTGCCGGCGGTCACCATGAATCGCCTCTCGAGAATAGAGATCGAGCTCAAGAGCTCCATAGCTGATTCTTCTCGCGATCGTCGAATGAACACGTCGGGTCAATGCACGAAGACGAGCGATCAATTCGTCGAATTCAAATGGCTTTGTCAAGTAGTCATCGGCACCGCAATTGAGACCTTTCACTTTGTCTACAGTTGAGCCTAGTGCAGTCAGTAGCAAGATAGGCGTTAGGATCCCGCCTTCTCGAATGGAACGACAAATGGCAAGTCCATCCTGCACAGGCAACATGATGTCCAACACGATCGCATCAAAACCGCCTTTGAGGGCAAGCGAACAGCCTTCCGCTCCATCGTTCGCAACCTCGGTTAAGAAATCTTGCTCCACCAGCCCCCGCCGAATAGCCTCGGCCATCCGATGGTTGTCCTCAACAATCAGTACCCGAGTCATGCTCCGTTCCACATCCGACTTTGCGGGAATTCGACCCGCGTTTTCAGTTGACGGTTTCGAAAAATACTCACGACTAAAAACGCTTCTGAAATGGTCGAATTCATTCCGTTTGGAACCCATTCCTTTTATTATCGGTTGCACTTTAGCAGATACGATTGAATTTTTTCATTAAATCTTTTTCATGGTCGTCTTAACTGCTAACTGCTAACTGCGAAACTACGCCAGCTTGCTGAGCCTCCGGATGAGCCATTCCATCGACAGACAGCCGACAATCATGGCCATCAACAGCCCCATCAGCCGTTGCTGGAACTCTTTGTCCGGAGCTCCTGGAAGGTAGTTCGTTTGATCGCGCGGAACAATGGACTGAACCAGTGGCGAAAGCGCTGCATTCGTTGCGCTGTTTGTTTCACTGGCAATGCTTGCAATCGAATCCATGCCGACCCAGTACTTGCCACCCGTTCGCGTGGCCAGTTCATTGAGCAAAGGATCGTTTCGTTGTGGCCTTTGGATTTCGAGCGCCGGCACTCGCACGGAGACTTGTTGCGTCAGCAACTGCTGATCGGCCAAACCGCCTACGGGCAATTGCACTTCGTAGGTACCGGTCGCCTTGGTGAAAAACTGTCCAAGATAAACACCAGGTTGCGAAGGGTCTGGGATCGGGGCCAGGACCAGCGGTGTGCTTCGACCGGACGGATCAACCAACTTGGCTTGAGCATCCGGCAAAATGGTTGGTAGAAACTGAGCATCGCGCAATACGGCTCGCACCATGACTTGCTCGCCCACGATGGCTTGTTGTTTGTCCAAAAGCAAAATCCCTCGATCGGAATCTCGCAACAAACGACCTTGGCCCGCCCAGCGAACGAGTTTGGTGTAATACGTATCAAAGTATCCTTCGCCGACTTCACGCAATCGCCAAAACTCGCCGCCGCCTTGGAACGCAACGCGGCCAGCCCCGTAAAACTGAGTTGCCAAATAGATCGGTTGCTTGCTCCCGACCGCGGTCGTCGGGTCGGAAAAATAAGCGACCGGCGTTGCGCCCGGTTTCGGTTCGTAGCAAGCGTAGAAGCTGTAGACTCCTCGAAATCGTTCCCAAGCCTTGCGACTGTCCTCGAGCGTCTTGGCAATTTGAATAAAGTCCGTTTGCCAAGCGTCGGGAGCAAAGTTGAGTGGCCAAGCGGTCTCGGATTCAAAGCGACCGATCGAAACCATTCTCGCCCCCCGGGTATTGACCACCAACGGCGAGAGATTGCGAAGTATCTCAGCCTTGCGATTGCCGTTGCCTTGACTTCCCGCCCATGCAGGCGTGGATACGGGGCCCGCGACGATGACGAGTCCACCTGCTTGTTCACTGATCCACTTCTCAAGGTTTTCCACTTGATCCATGTCTAGCTTGGACCAATCGGCATCGAACCCGATCACGCAATCGTATTCGCTCATCTCGGCTCGCGTGCGAGGAAACTCCGTCAGCAGTTTCTTGGCTTCTTGCGAAACACCTGGGCCGCTCGATTGCAACAAAACGTGCGATTGAACCGTAGGGTCTCGAAAGAGCAAGTTGCGAACAAATTGATACTCCCGAGTTGGTCCACCCGCCACAATCAAGACCGTCGACTTGGGCTCCACCACGCGGACTTCGCTTTCGAGTGCATTATCGAGCGGATTGGAATCTTGCTCCGGCGTTAACGCTTTGACCTCATAAATCCATGATCCGATTTCGCGAGGTTGGATGTCAAAGACTAAATTGGACATCGCTTCGTCCCCGTCGAGAGTCACGATTCGCTCCTCTTCGATGGCCATGCCTGCATTCTTTTGCCCGCCCGGACGGCGCCGCAATTGAATCGTGACTTGTTTTCCTTGCAACCCGGAGGCTTGCAACAGTGCTGTCAAGCGAAATCGGTCGCCGGGAAAGACACGTTTCGGAGTTTCGATATCGACCATTCGGACATTGACGGGATTCTTGGATGTACCCATTCCGACGGTGTGAATCGGGACGCCTTGCAAAGTTGCTTCGGAGATCGTGACTAAGGGATCGAGACCCGCGTTGCTGCGCCCATCGGAGATCACCACGATACCTGCCAAGGGCGAGCCTCGCTCTTGTTCTAGGATACTGTTGATTGCGTCGCCAATCCGCGACTCTGTTCCCGTGGCTGCGATTTGAACTTCCCAGGCGACCGCGTTGGGTGCGATCGGTTGCGCGCTATCCGGACTATCTCCAGTGCCGTCTTTGATTCCTGGGGTGACGGTGCTCGCCGAGGGTGGCGTGAAACTCCAAAGGCTCTGCCAAGGCAACTGATCTGCTCGCAAGATCGCAGTCGCGATCAACACAAAACCAGAAACAACTGCGATCACGGCCGCCATGAGAACGTATGGCCAAAACGATCGAACATCGCCGTAGACTCGAGCCAGTAGCGAGACAGCCATGAGGGCTCCGCCGATTATTCCAATCACCGTTCCGGCCCAAACCACGCGAGTCAGCCATCGCCATAGAACAAGTCTCGCCGAATCCGGATCGTCCCCCTTCTTGGTCTCCTTGGGTTTCGAGAACGAGGCGACTGCGCTAGGACGAGCACTTTGGTCGAATCGAAAGACACTTACATCGTGGCGCTGTTGCAATTGCGTGAGCAATGGAGATTTGGCGAAAGTATTCTGAACGCTAGATATCCGGTTGGTGGACGACGGACTCGAACCTG
The DNA here is from genome assembly GCA_945875845.1 of Pirellula staleyi DSM 6068. Taxonomy (GTDB): domain Bacteria; phylum Planctomycetota; class Planctomycetia; order Pirellulales; family Pirellulaceae; genus JBKCUI01. Next base: position 36,782 of record CAMCMB010000034.1, on the reverse strand, counting down.
CGAGTCCAGTCTCGGACTCATCTAGCTGAGGCATCGTCATGCTCAAAGAAGTATCGACAAGCACGGCCAATTTTGAGGAGCGTGTTACCTTTTGCTCAGTTCGCTTTTGCAAGTCAAAAAAGAAAATGAGGATTCCAAGCAGTGCAAGCATCCTGAGCATGAGGAGCGTCCAGCCGATGCCTTTGGGGACCTCCGACCAATCCTTTCGATACCAGTAGACGACGTACGAGATCAAGCCAGTCAGGAGGCAAGCAAAGACAAACCAATGCAGCCATTGATCCATCTGTTCGATGCGCATCCACTGATAGAAGACTCGCATGTCTTCTTGGGCAAAGAATGGGATAGGTTCGATCGAGGGGTCATTCATGTTAGGACTACGAGCGTTTCATGGGCAAATGGTACGAAGCGCTCCAAGCAAGCCATTGCTCGAACATCAACAAACAGAGCAGCAATACCATCAACAGCATGTTTCGATTCGCAAATCCAGCCAAAGCGGAACTTGAGCCTAGCGATTCGGCTGACTTGGTAGTGAATTTGACACCGCTCAAACTACGGTTCAGATCGACAGCACTGATCTTTTCCAATTCGCCTTCAATCGGGGGTGTGTTCCTGGCGATGTTCTTGACCATACGTTCGCCTTGGGTCGTCGTGCCCCACCACTCAAAGTTTCCGGCAGCCATAATCGCGCGAATCGTATCGTCGGTATCTTGACTGGCAGCCGAGTCGAGCGTGGCGCGGAAAGCGGACTCACCTGCTGGCACCGCGTTGAGATTAAGTATGGATTTCACGTTGGAACCGGTGGGTGGCGGACAGAGTACCTGGATCGCGGGTAACATCTCTTGCGACGAAAAATCCCATCGCATCGGCGTACCGGCGAATCGCGATGACTCAGGGATTCGGAACGAGGAAAGGTAGCCCACCATTTTTAAGGCAGCCACAACAAACGTGGGGTCCTGTGGCCAGTTTGTCCATTGTCGATCCAATGCCGTTAATGCATACAAAACTCGGCCGTCACCGATCGCATGATCGATCATGATCGGTTGACCGTTTCGAAGCGACGCGACCGGTTTCCAATGGGCTGCGTTGGATTTAGGACTCAAGGTAGCGGTATCGATCGATTCCTTGTCTATCTCCACGTAGCGCTGCATCCGCACGAATTGAAAAGGCGAGTTGCTCAAGCCGAGGAACGGCTCAAAGATCGGATGGTTATCCGCGATCAAGTCGGGTGTCGTATCCCCCGGCTTCATCGGCAAGTCTTTCACGCCTTTCATTGAAAACGGCATGAGCGGAATGGCGTTGTCGGAACCGCTGATCGGCTTGGTCCAAATCGAGTTGTATCGCAAGTAGTCTACGTCCGACATTTGTTCGCCAAAGAATACCGCTAACCCACCCCCACGGGAAACATAGCGATGCAGATTTTCCAAGGCGCGAGCGTCGAGCGATGGAACCGCTTGCATGATGATGCAAGCATAGTTCTGAATCGTGGTCAGATCGGAATCGCGGAGGAACTCTGGACCTTCGCGAGCCATGGTCAAGCCCGTCTTCGCACTGCCACCTGGATTGAGTGCCGATTCAAAAAAGAACGAGTGCTTCCCTGCTGCATCCCCATCGACGAGAAGGACTCGAATGCCCTCTTGAAGATCGAGCACGCAACGTGCGGAATTGTCCGACATCAACGAATCGGGTGGCAGTTGAGCTTCGACCACATGCGAACCACTTCTTGGAAACAAGATTTGAACGTGCCTCGTGATCAACTCGCCAGGTTCCAAGCGTTCGAGGATGATTGGGGGAAGCTCTGTCACCAATCCAGAATGGGCGGCGGTCGGCTTTTGATCGGGCTGACGATCGCCGTAGTCAATGGCTAGAACACGCACGGTCACGTTTCGAACGGGCGCTAGTCCATTGTTGCGGACTGTGATGTTCATCATGGCAGGCACACCGGCCGCCAACACTTCTTGTTGTGGCGAGATGGATACCAAGGTCAAATTCTCATGTCGATCTGGAACACAATCGATGAGCTGCAAGTCTAGATCGCTTCCCGGTAGCGATTGCAATTGCTGCTTCAGTAGCGTGGCATTGGTCCAGTCTTTGCTCCTGAAGTCGCTCATCAAATAAACGATCGGCTTTTCGGTCGATGCCTGTTGGATCAAAGGGGAAATCAATTCCAGCGAATCGCTCAGGCCGGTATCGAGCGAGCTTGTCTGCGTCGAACTGATCTTGCTGAGCAATGCCGTAGGATCGGATGGGATCGTACGGGAAAGGATGTCCGCCACGGTATCGGCTTGCGGTGTGGTTGACGTTGATGTTGCCGAAGCCTCACCAGGCTTTGAGGTTGAGGCAGTGGATTCGCTAGCTTTGGCCTCTTTCGCACGAGCAGATGCGAGCGTCCCTCTCGAAGCGCGAATCACCGTGAGCAGGTGTGAGCCATCCTGAGTATTGGTGGCAGATGCGATAGCTTGAACGGCTTTTAACGCCGATTGATAAGCCGAGCCGCTCGAGGAAGTGTCACCCATGGAAGCCGAATCGTCCAACACCACATAATGATGGGTCGTCGTTTGACTGATGAGCGAAAGCCAACGGGAGCCACTGACCCATTGGGCCAACATGGCGACCGCGATCGCGACGGCCAACATCCTCGATGCGATGAGCAAGGCTTGTTTGAGCCAAACCCAGCGTCGGTGCTTGCGATAGCTATCCAGCAAGAACTCCATGGCAGCCCATTGGGTGCGTCGATGTCGCACGAGGTTGATCAAGTGGATCAACAATGGGAGCAAGACCAACAAAAACCCCCACGCCAGCGGTTGAAATAAAAATTGCATCGCTGTTTATTTCTTCCTCATGTGAGCCATACGCGAGGTAAGGTAGGCGACCAAGGCGGCATCGATATGCTTACTAGTTCGAATCAACTGATAGTCGATTTGAGAGCTTGCGCAAGCGTGTCGCACTCGATCTAAGAATTGCTGCAACGACTCGAGGTAGCCTTCGCGAAGCGCACGCGGATTGCAGTTCAAGTGATCCATCGATTCCATGCCTTCGAAGCGAGTCGGGTCGTTGAACGGAAAATCAAGTTCGTCATCATCCAGTACATGGAAAACCAAAATGTCGTGCCCCGCGTGCTTGAGCGCAGCGAGTGATTTGAGCGTTTGCGCTTCGCTACCCAGCAAATCGGAAGCGACAACCATCAACGAACGCTTTGGATAGGTATCGCTGATTTCTCGAAAGACTTGCGTCAAGTTTGTTTTTTCGCTTGGCGTCGTTTGTTGCAAGGCCTTGAAAATACTTTGCAAATGGGAACGGCTAGAACGCCAAGGTAGCCGCGACTTGATCTTCTGGTCGAAGACGGTCAGACCCACCGCGTCTTGTTGGCGAAGCGTAAGGTACGCGATACAAGCGCAAATCGTGGCGGCGTAGTCGAACTTGTTGAGCGAACCCCGACCGTAAGACATGCTCGCCGAAGCGTCCAACAAAAGCGTACACCGAAGACTCGTGTCCTCCTCGTATTGCTTGATGTAGAGTTTGTCTTGGCGACTCCAGACTTTCCAATCGATGTGTCGCAAGTCATCGCCGGGGACATACTGGCGATGCTGGACAAACTCGACCGATTGGCCGAAGTAGGGACTGCGATGCATGCCCGACATAAACCCTTCAACGATATTGCGTGCCCTCAGCTCCATCGACGCAATGCGTCGAATGGCCTCAGGATGCAAGTATTCTTTGGAATCGGGCATCGCGTAGCAATTCGTCTTGAGCGGTCGGTGTGGAGGAAATGATTCGATCGATGACAGCATCGCTCGTGATGCCGTCGCTTTCGGCTGCGAAATTCACAACCATGCGGTGTCGCAGGACCGGTTTGGCGCAAAATTGAATGTCGGCAGGATCGACGTGGGATCTGCCGGACATTGCGGCTCGGGCTTTGGCACCGAGAATAAGGAATTGGACGGCACGAGGCCCAGCTCCCCATGCGACTTGCTCGCGCACAAAGTCAGGCACGCCCTCTTGTCCAACGCGTGTTTGACGAACGATGGCCAAAGCGTATCGGATCACGTTTTCGGAGACTTCGATGCCTCGAATGAATTCTTGCAGATTGAGAATCTCTTCGCCGGACAACACGGATTGGATTTCCGCGATGCCCCGTCCTGTGGTCCGCCTAGCGATTTCGAATTCGTCCGCAAAGTTGGGGTAGCCCACAAGGACCTTGAACATGAATCGGTCCTGTTGGGCTTCCGGGAGCGGATACGTTCCCTCTTGTTCAAGCGGGTTTTGTGTGGCTAGCACAAAGAACGGGTCGGACAGCGAGTGGCGAACTCGACCAACGGTGATTTGTCGCTCTTGCATGGCCTCCAAGAGAGCGGCTTGGGTTTTAGGTGGCGTCCGGTTGATTTCGTCCGCCAGTACTACGTTGGCAAAGAGTGGACCTTCCATGAATCGACGTTCGCGTGTGCCAGTCGAACGATTCTCCTCAAGCACTTCGGTACCTGTGATGTCCGCCGGCATCAGGTCGGGCGTGAACTGGATACGGCTGAAGGACAGGTTCAGGGATTTAGCAAGCGTGCTGATCATCAACGTCTTGGCTAATCCAGGTACCCCTTCGAGCAAACAGTGACCCCGAGCGAACACGCAGATGAGGAGTTGCTCGACCACATCGATTTGTCCGACAATGGTTTTGGACAGTTGACCGATGATCTGTTCGCGAGCATGTTGCAAGCGATCCAAATCCGCTTTGGCTGATCCGTCTGTAGTCATGCCGTTCTTTCTAAAGGGGGCAAATCCATGAAATCAATAGTTGAAGACTCGATAGGGAGATCGAATTGTATCATCCCGAGAAGTCTTTCGCAGGCAGGTGCTTGGTCAAAACCAAAAGTGTAGGTTGGATTTGGTGAAGACTGCTAGCAGCGGTTCGCGCCGCTTGCTAAGCTTCTTGCATGTGCTTCCGATCGAAAAGGCTTCGACTTAAGGTGTACTTATAGCGGAGCGGCGCGAGCCGCCCGGGGATTGTATAGCGGAGCGGCGCTAGCCAAATGGCACTCACTTTGTAGCGGAACAGCGCAAGCTGTCCGGTGTCCGTAGTCAAATCACTTGGATATTCACCGGACAGCTCGCGCTGTTCCGCTAAATCCTTGCGTGAAAAACCCAAGATAACCCGAACGAATTACAGAATTGCAACCCTTTTTTCAAAGGAAACCAGATGACTGCGAAGAAAGATCGCACTGTTCGATTGGCGATGGTGCAAATGACTTGCTCGGAAAACCAAAAAGAAAATACCGACAAAGCGATCGATCGCGTGCGACAAGCTGCCTCACAAGGGGCCAACATCGTTTGTTTGCAAGAACTTTTCAACGCTCCCTATCCCTGTCAAAGCGAAGAGCACTTTCGATTTGAATGGGCCGAAACGATCCCCGGGCCTACTAGCCAAGCCATGAGCGACGCGGCTCGCGACTGCTCCGTGGTCGTCACCGGCTCGATCTTCGAACGCCGGGCTCACGGACTTTATCACAACACAGCTGTCGTTTTCGACGCCGATGGAGCCCAGGTCGGCCTTTATCGCAAGATGCACATTCCAGACGACCCGCTCTACTACGAAAAGTTCTATTTCACACCCGGAGATACGGGCTTTACCGTCGCCAAAACTCGTTTTGGGGTACTGGGTGTCGGCGTGTGCTGGGATCAGTGGTATCCCGAAGCCGCAAGACTTTTCGCATTAAAGGGTGCAGAAATACTTCTTTATCCCACAGCCATCGGATGGACCGTACCGGATAAACCTGTCTTTGGAAAAAGCCAGCACGAAGCTTGGGAAACCATGATGAGGTCCCATGCGATCGCAAACGGCGTTTTTGTCGGAGCGTCAAATCGTGTCGGTGTCGAGGACTCCATCGAGTTTTGGGGAGCTTCGTTTGCATTCGATCCAGCCGGCAATTTGCTCCATCGAGCCAGTCACAGCCATGAGGAAATCGTCATCGTCGATTGCAATTTGAACAAGATCAACACACAACGAACCTATTGGCCGTTCCTGCGCGATCGAAGGATTGACGCCTATTCGGATCTCACGAAAAGATGGATTGACGAATGAGCGACGGAACGGAAAACGGGAAAGCAATAAATGGATCGGCCGTGGAGGCAGGCTATCGATGGGTTGCCGAGTGGGAGCGCCACGAAGCCACGTGGATATCCTGGCCGCACAACTTGAAAACCTGGCCTGATCGATTTACGAACATCCCGGCTGTCACCGAGCGCATGGTACGGATCCTTGCCGAAGTCGAACATGTTCACGTTCTTGGCGGAACTCCCGAAGCGATCGATCAAGCCCAACATAGCTTGAGCGACGTAGACAATGTTACGATTCACGACATTCCCACAAACGACACGTGGATCCGGGATTTTGGTCCGACGTTTTTGTTGAACAAGGACGGGACGAAGCTCGGAGCGACGCGGTGGCGGTTCAACGCTTGGGGGAACAAGTATCCCCATGAAAAGGATGCAGCCGCGTCCGAAAAAGTATGTAAATTGCTCAATGCAGTCGGAAAACTGCGCACTGAGGGAGATTCTCCCATGGATTCGTTCGCCAGCAGTCTCGTCGCAGAAGGTGGCGGGATTGAGACCGATGGTCAAGGGACATTGATGACAACGAGCAGCGTGCTGTTATCATCGACCAGGAACTTTCACTGGACACGCGAGTTGGTCGAATCGGAATTGATGCGAATGTTGGATGTTCGCAAGGTGCTCTGGGTTGACGGTGGTGCGTTAGCCGGAGATGACACTGACAGCCACATCGATCAACTCGTTCGGTTTGTTCGTCCGGGGCTCGTATTGGCAGCGGTGTCCTACTCGAGCAACGATACCAATGCAGACAAGTTGGAACTGCAACGCCAGAATTTAATAGGCATGACTGATTCGCGAGGCAGAACGCTCGATGTGATTCCATTGATGACACCCCCACCCCGTGTGATCCAGGGACGAAGGGTGCCGGAGAGTTATTGCAATTTTTACATTGCGAACGAGATCGTGTTGATGCCCACGTTTGGCTACCGGGAAACAGACGATGCAGCAGCAGGCATCCTGCAGGACTTAATGCCGGAACGCCGGGTCGTATGCTTGGACGCATCCGATTTCATCTTTGGGCTTGGTGCATTTCACTGCGCCACACAGCAGCAACCAGCGGTGACTCGCCTCTAGTTGGGTTGGGGGCGGCAGAATTTGATTGGCATGTCGCTGTCTGGATCGTCGAGAACCATGGCTAGCTTGCCCGTCAGCAATTCATCGAGTTCCTTACCGACGATTTCTGCTCGCCAGCCAACCGTTAAGCAAGGTGGAGAGGAGCCATCGTTGATCGGGTCGAGCCGATACCTGACAAAATCCCTCAGATCATCGGATGTGGCCACGATGGCGGGGGAGATGCGTTTTGTTCGACAGATATAGGCGAGGGCAGCCGATAGAAACTGCGTGAGCATTCCAGCGGGTTGACCCTTACCATACCGGTTTTTCTTGGGCCAGGTTGGCGGCGGTTGAGTCATCGCGACTTCGATGGTTTTTGCGAGCTCCGGTAAATACTGTTTCGTGTGACGATGCTCCATGCCTCGCAAGGATGTCATCCGCCGCACGTCCGAAGTACCTCGCCGCGACAGTTCGATCAGCAAGTCGTCTCGAAGGATCTTGCGAGGCGGAATATCTCGTTCCTTTGCCTTGGCGTCACGCCAATTCCAAAGGCCTCGAACAATCGCTAGCGAGTTACCGGAAAGAGCTTGAATTCCACTGATGCGATACCAGTTTTCATTGGTCTCAAATTCCGCCAGCTCTTCCTGCCGTTGCTTGGTCTCTTCTTCCAGCCAAGGAAGACGATTCAGTCTTTCGATTTGCTGTTTAATTGTTTGGAAAAGCCTTGGTAAATCGCGAACGTCCTGGGCCGCATACTGAAGCTGTTGATTGGAAAGGGGTCGATTTCGCCAATCGGATCGCGTCTCCTCCTTGTCGAGAATCATGCCTGTGAAGCGATGGACTAGGTTGCCGTAGGAGGCCGGGTACTCGAAACCTAAAAAGGCAGCAGCAATTTGAATGTCGAACAAATTCGGAATCAGGCTCTGGGTCGCCCGGTAGCAAAACAGCGTCTCCTCGCGTCCCGCATGAACAATCACCGTCGTAGATGGATCAATCAGCGATTGCCAAAACGGATTCAAATCACCGCAAGTATAAGGGTCGATGATTGCGATTTCATCCTCCGTCGCTACTTGGACCAAACAAAGTTCGGGTCGATACGAATCCTCTGCGACAAATTCCGTATCAAATGCGACAAGTTTCTGGGCAGCTATCTTGTCACATAGCTGATGAAGGGATTCCTGATTTGTGATATAACTGAATTGTGCGTTCAACCGCTGCCCTGTCCCATAATCGATTCTCCGAATTGCAATCCAACGCGAAATGCTTGCAAACCAGCGATCTTTGTACACCGAATCGCGTGCAACCACAACAACGGGTGGGGTATTGTGAGGGTAGTTCATCCAATGCCGGGACGTTAACATCCAATGGCTACGGTCTGGAAAAATCTCAACGTGATGCCAGAAACATCGAAATTGCTCGTCAGCGCTCGTTCGGCGATTGAGTCGGAGTGGGTAATCGAATCGGGCGCGAAGTGGCTCGACCTCAAGGAACCAGACTACGGTTCGCTTGGCCGACCGAAACTTGAAACCATTTTGGAGTTGACCCGAATGGAGATTTCCAGCGACCTTCAAGTAAGCGTGGCGGGAGGCGAACTCGGAGAATGGCCGTTCGAACTAGACGAAGCTCTGGCAGGCATTTTGCCTGTGCGATTTCATCTCAAGCTGGCTTTGGCAAACTGCAATGGGAAAAAATGGCAGGAAACCGCTAGACGAATTTCCCAATCCTTGAAGCATCCTTCTCAGCTGATCTTGGTACATTACGCAGATTCAGCGGAAGCACATTCACCCGATTGGACGCAAGTGATTGAAGCGGCTCGTTCGCTTGACTGTCGCTACGTACTGATCGATACCCACAACAAACGGACAGGTGGACTGCTTGATCATTTTTCGCTCGCGCGATTGAGAGAATTGATACAACTCGCGCGCGATGCTGGGCTGAGTGTTGCTTTGGCGGGTTCATTGAAACTGACGCAGCTTGAATCCTTGACGCACTTGGGGGCAGAATGGCTAGGCGTTCGCGGTTGCGTTTGCCAAACCAACGAGCGAACGAGTTCGCTGTGTCGAGATAAATTGAAGACGGCGCTATCCTTGCTTCCGACTTACTCAAAAAACGAGTCCCAATAATATGTCTTCCGGCAGCGAACGAGATCGACCTTGTGGGGTGCTTCGCCAAGGGACCAAAGTGGTCGGTTGCGTTTGCATGCCGGATGCGAGTGAGGTCTTTATCAAGGAGTTCAATCATTGCTACGGACAGCTTCGTTTGGAACTCACTCAGCCGATTTCAGAGAGCTCGCCAACCAACGCGAACCCGCATTCCTTTCGTTTGCCCATGTGGTTCCGACATGTGTGGCATTCCAGAGATGCAGGTTCAAAATAGTCCAGATTCGCAATATTGCTATCGGCCTTTTGAGTCTCGCTTCGCTTGGGTCAGCTTTCCTTTTGAGGACACATGGCCCGCGATGTTCGAGGTGCGGTTCGAAATTGCAACGCGATTGGCTTTCGCTTTTCCGCCCAAAGTTGCTCGTTGGGCTGCGGTTCCCGGCGCGGCTTGGCTGGTGGGCTTCTTCTTGGTGGCCGTTTTCAATGGGGCATCGACCGAAACGGTCGTTCGCTTTGCCGCACGGGCGCCAGCAGTCTTCACCAACGCCTGCTTGGTAGCGGTTGCTTTGGCTGTGGCCTTCTTGGGTGCGGATGTTTTCGGCTTAGCTTTCTTCGGCGTGATCTTTGCAGCGGTCACCGTTACCGCGGGTGCATCGGTAGTTGGAACCTTAACCGCAGCGGCATTGATTTTCTTCTTTGTTCCGTGCAACTCCTTTCGGGTCGATTGACGCGTTGCCTTCGCTTCGGCGGCCCTCACAGTAGACTTAATAGGACGTTTCGAAGCAGGCATCGGAGGCTTGGCTGCGGTTGAATTCAGTCGGGCTTCGAACGATTCCATCGCGGCTCGGAATAGATCGTGCTTCGCATCGGTACGTCCGTCGAGACTCGGCGAACCGCTCTTGCGACCCTCCATTCTCGCTTGAGCACGTGACAAATCCTGCCACTTATCAACAAGTTTTCGGGCACTCACAGCATGCTTCTTAAGCTCCGTACTGGACAGTTTCTCCAAAGCGGGAATTTGGCTCGCCAACACCAAACTCAACTCCTGTTTAGTACAAAGCTCTCGGATTTCTTGCGGTGATAAAGACATCGATTCGGCCTTCAAAAGGAAAAGATAAGAAATTGTCGGTAGCCAAGCGTTTTCTTGGAATCACCTTAAGGTAACCGAAACCGCAAATGACAACAACGGCGTTGGGCCTGTGTCTAGCCATTCAGTCCGGCTAACACCTTGGCAAGCTAGGTGAAGAGTCAAACGCCTGGCCATTGGTCCTAAGAGGCCGTCGCTTTCTTTTTGAAATTGCTTTGCAATTTCATCGGTGGGGTGGCCTCGCTCCAGCCATTTTTCTTAATTCGTTGGGTCCAAAAGCGAGACGGCCCTGCTAAGACTCCCAAGCCATGGGGCTAATTTTCTACCGTCCGATTACGGGCGTAGCGTGAATTTGAGCTTGAGGTCTTGATTGACGATCTGCTTGATTTGCTGCCCCGCTTGTTGGACGTCCATGGTCATCGCTTGCTTGTACTCGCAACGCTCGATGCAGCCTTGTGCATTGTTGAACCAAATCGTACCCGCCGATTCTTGCTGCGACAGTTTCAGGCCGGAATTGTCTTTTGGATCCGATGCCCTCATGGCGGTGGTCGCACGGATTTTGTCTAACGTTTGGCCCGCTACCAGTTCCTCGCCAAGATACTGATACGTAGTACTCACATTTAGTTTTCCAAAGGTACGCATATCCAGTTCGAATTGCTTCTGCCAAGTATCACCGACGTTGACAAGTTTGTTTGGAAATTGGAGCGAGCTATTGACCGCGATCTCGCGCAAGCCTGCTTCGGCAAGCCCATCCGGATTGGCTTTTTTCGACGAATCATCCGGAATTTTGACATCCAAAATTTCCCCATTCTTGTTGGTAGTAACAAAGAACCGCGAGCCGGCTAGCGGTCGTATCTCTTTGGCCATGATTTCACCGACGCCTGCTATCGGCTGGTCGTTGTCCGTATCAATCACAAAGTTGGCATTTTGAGATTTCATCTCTAAAACGATGCGACGGATGGCTTGCTGGACAATGACAGATCCATCGGGGCGACCCTCCAAGACAGTCCAAATCAGGTCTGTCTTTTGAAGGGTATTAATATCTCTAATGGGTGTTGACGCTGAACCGGTCAGCTTCATCTTGGTATCTTGTTCCATGGCGACGTCGATGACACGGTCCTTTGGAAACTGCCAAGCCAAAGGCTTTTGAGCGAAGCAAAGAGACGGAAAGCCCACAAAAAAAATCGCGATAAGCATGGATGCTCGGAGCGATTGAAAGCGAAAGCGAACGCAAAGGTTCATGATACAAATCCCAAGTGACAGATACGAGTGGAAGATTCTTTTTATAGGGGAATGCGCCCTCCATTGCCAGTCTAAGGCGCCGTTAAACAATTCATGCATTGGGCATCCATTTTCCCGTTCGAACTTAGATATATTGGAGTACGCTTGCAGATCCCGAGTGGGCAGGTGGCATAGGCTTCCAGCTGTGATCAAGTTCGTCCCTGGGATCAAGTCTGCCCACAGGCTGGAAGCCTATGCCACCCTTTTTCGTCAGTGACAAGAAAACATGGATTCGATGACTCACACGTTCAACCGGCGATATCGCCTATCGGTTCCATCCCTCGCCGTGTTGGCTCTGGGGTTGATGCACGGGACTTTGCAGTCGTCAGATTGGCCCATGTGGCGATGCGATTCCATGAGAAGTGCTTCTTCTCCGGAATCGCTTGGTAAGACGCTCCACATCGAGCATGTAATAAAGGGGACGGGCCGCAAACCAACGTGGGAAGACCCTCTGAATGCAGACGTCATGTCCTACGATCGCATCTTGGAGCCGATTATTTTGGGAGAGCAGTTGCTTGTCGGATTCAACGACTCGGACAAAGTGGTTTCCTACGATCTCAAATCGGGCGAGGTCAATTGGAGCTTCTTTGCAGAGGGCCCCGTGCGACTGCCCCTCGCGGCAGCCGACGGCGCTGTCTTTTTCTCAAGCGATGATGGTCATCTTTATTCGCTTGATGCTGCGACCGGCACATTGCTTTGGCGATTTCGCGGCGCACCGCTTGATCGCCTTGCGATTGGAAATAGTCGGTTGATTTCCGCTTGGCCAGCTCGCGGCGGGCCTGTCCTCTATGGTGATCAGGTTTATTTTGCGTCGAGTATTTGGCCATTCATGGGGACATTCATCTACTCGCTCGATAAGAAGTCCGGTGAAGTTACCTGGGCCAACGACGAAACAGGTTCTCAATACATCAAGCAACCTCACAGCGCCCCTTCGTTTGCCGGCGTTGGTCCGCAAGGTGCTTTGCTGGCGACAAAGGATATGTTAATCGTCCCGGGTGGGAGGTCCGTTCCCGCTGTTTTCGATCGACTTACCGGCAAGCAGCGCTACTTCGAACTCAACGCAGGTGGCAAAGGGACAGGTGGATCCTTTGTCACGGCCAACGATGACCATTTCTACGTTCACACTCGTCTGAAAGGAACTCGGCAATTTTCACTTGGCAATGGGGTCAAGACCGCATTCATGCCCAACGAACCGGTCCTTGCTGGCGACGTCGTTTTCTCGGCTGAAATGGAAAAGGGCATCGCCACAATCTGTGCCTGGAATCCCGATGGAACCAAGCTATGGGATGTTCCAGGTGATGGGCGCGGCGACCTTATCCTGGCTGGAGGAGTCCTTTATGCTGCCGGGCCCCAAGCGGACTCCTCGGAGAAAAAGAGTCTTCTTACCGCAATTCGATTGCCAACCGTGAATGAAGCAGCCAAGGCTCTTTGGTCGATGCCGATCGATGGTCAAATTGAGCGCCTCATCGCAGGAAATGGAAAGCTGATCGCTGTTTCCTTGGAGGGGCACATTTTTATCTTGGGAGATGCCTCCGCCAATCCACGCAAGCCAGAGTCGGACGTAGCGTCTGCCGCTGCGGCGGTGCCGCCGACGTCCAACGAATCTGCAGCGGTACGCAAGCAGGCGAAAGAGTTGCTGTCTCCCGGTGATGCGACTGGGTATGCCATTTGGTTCGGCGCACACGATAGGACTACCGTCGATGCCATCGTAGAATCCGGCGCGTTTGAACAATTGGTCGTTGTGGACGAGGATGCGAGCCGAGTGGATCAATTACGACGCGATTGGGACAAGGTCGGCTGGTATGGAATGCGAGGTGCCGCTCATGTTGCCAAGCCAATCGATTTTCATGCCCCCCCGTACATCGCAAACATGATTTTTGTGAATGAAGAGTTGGCCGATCCTGTCATTCAAGATCAAAAGTGCATTCGTCAGATCTACAACTCTGTCCGACCGTATGGTGGGGTGTTGCAAATTCTGTCCTCACCCGACAAGTTGGAAAAATGTTTTGCGGACATCAGGGCCATTGCATTGGACCAAGCAGAAGTCAGTCGCACGCCAAACAGCGTAGTCATCAAGCGAGTTGGCCCATTGCCTGGCTCAGCGGATTGGACGCATCAATACGGAAATGTTGCCAACACCATCAAATCCGATGATCGGCTTGTGAAACTACCGTTGGGCGTATTGTGGTTCGGCGGGAATAGCAATGTCGATGTCCTTCCCCGCCACGGCCACGGGCCGCCCGAACAAGTGGTGGGTGGACGCCTCATTCTCCAAGGCATGAACTCGTTGACTGCTCGTGATGTTTATACGGGACGAGTGCTATGGCATCGATCCTTTGACAACCTCGGTACGTTTGACGTCTATTATGATTCGACGTATGCGGATAAACCCTTGGATCCCGCCTACAATCAAGTGCATATCCCGGGTGCAAACGGTCGGGGAACGAACTACGTTGTAACGGAAGACTTGATTTATCTAGTCGAGGGGAATCTATGCCGCGTGTTGAGCACGGCGACCGGGGAAAACGTTCGCGACATCGCCTTGCCCCAGAAGGACAAAGAAGATCCGCAGGAGTGGGGTTATATCGGTATCTATAAGGACGTATTGATCGGCGGTGTTGGATTTGCCAAGTATCGATCGCGACTTGAGTTGAAAGAGGATGAGGATACCGCCTTGATCAAGAGCAAGGGAGGGTTCGGAACCAAGAGCTTGGATCGAGCTGCAAGCATGTCGATCGTCGGATTCAATCGCCACACAGGCGAGCCACTGTGGCAAGTCGATGCATTGCATAGTTTCTGGCATAACGGAATTGTCGCTGGGAATGGTAAAATCTTTGCGCTCGATCGCAATCCCAAGACGGTCGAGGATCTTTTAAAGCGTCGAGGCCGTGAGCCTCCCAAGACCTATCGAATCATCGCGTTGGACGCGCTAACAGGGAGCAAGACATGGGAAGTCAACGAAGGCATTTTTGGGACTTGGTTGGGCTACTCCGAGGACCATGACATGCTGTTGCAAGCAGGTGCGGCAGCAAGCGACCGTCTCACAGCAGAAGTCGGACAAGGTATGACCGTTTATAAAGCCGCGGACGGTTCCGTCGCTTGGTCCAAGAGCTCATTGGCCTATTCTGGACCGTGTATCTTGCACAACGATTTGATCATTACGAATGCAAACGCATACGCCGAATCCGCTGGAGCGTTCTATCTGCGCGACGGCTCGCAAAAGATGGTCAAGAACCCGGTCTCCGGTCGAATGCAACCGTGGAAAATCACGCGAGCGTATGGTTGCAATACCATTTCTGCTAGCGAAAACTTATTGACTTTTCGATCGGGCGCCGCAGGATATTACGACCTTCTTACCGAGAGCGGGACGGGAAATCTTGGCGGATTTAGATCGGGCTGTACATCCAATCTCGTGGCTGCCAACGGGATCTTGAACGCACCCGACCTTACGCGTACGTGCTCTTGTTCTTACCAAAACCAAACTTCCATCGGCTTGGTGCATATGCCCGAACTCGAGACCTGGACGATTGATAACGCGGCCATTGCTCAGAAAGACTCAGATCGAGTGGAACGTCTTGGGATCAATTTGGGCGCACCGGGTGATCGCCGAGATTCGAACGGCGTCCCCTGGCTTGAATTCCCCGTCGTCGCTGGGGATTCCCCAAGTCTTGGGATCGAAGTCGTTGGTCCTTTCACCACCTTTCAGGACCATCCGGCAACCATGAATGGTGCCCAAACGCCTTGGATATCCGCTTCAGGGGTGCAAGGGCTTTCCAAGCTGCGCGTCGGGCTAAAATCGGTAGACTCAGCTAAATTAAGCACGGGCATTCCTGTTGCCACGGATGCAGACGAAGTCCAGGTTGCACAGGATCCCAATGTCGCACGAAGTCCCTATCGAATTCGGTTGTATTTCGGGATGCCCAAGGGTGTCGGGGATGCAACTCGCCAATTCGCTGTGTCGGTCGGCGGAGATCAGGAGCCTATTGAGATAGAACTTGATCCCGCAAAAGGAAGAGAGTTGGTCCGAACCATGGATCGAGTGATGCTCGGCGATCTACTTGAATTGGATTTTACGGCCAAGCGGGGCTCAACCCTCTTGTCCGGCGTTGAGATCACCAAACTCGACGAATAGTCAGCCAAGAATCTGTTCGCCTATCGCCAGCATCTCTCGGCAATCCAGGAATTGATTGTTGGATTGAAACAACGAGGAGATGCAAGCCTTATGGATTTTCATCTTCAATCCACCAACTCCCAGCGCCCCGTAGTCGAATCGGTCGCCTCGTTGCGTTCCTTTGTCCATCAACTCGATCCCCTCGATGCCGCTCGGTGGAACTGCGTTGAGGTCGATGGCAACCCGTAGTTGCTTTGCAGCAGAGAGCTGTTTGGATGAAAGAAGCCTTGCGCCGGTTGCACCGCAACCAAACACCATGTGGCAATTGTTTAGGGCTTGGCCTAGAGCGAGCGTATCTGCGGAACAAATCGGGGTGAAGCGATCGGATGCGATACCGTTGGCTACCAATCTTTCGATGCATTCGAGGGAACGTTCGAGCAGTCGTGAGGCGACGATGACGTTGCAGTTCGCACTCGCCAAAATCTGGCAGATACGTTGACCGACAGCGCCTGTTGCGGCCAGCACCAGTGCGGTCGACTTCTCGAGCGACTGGTGTTTTTTTGCACAAAGCACGGCTGCAGCCGCAGTGCTGTTCGCGCCATTGCTATCGAGCATGATTGAGATCCGGAATGGATCGAACAAAGTCGCTTTGGCGGCGGCTGCGACGGCCTCCCCCTCGCTCACATTGCTGCCACCCACAAAAATTGCCGTATTCTTTAGGTCGGCAGGTCCACGCGTATACATGGCACCGTGGACCAATGCCCGAACTTCGTCAGGACTCACGTTGGAGTATTGGAGTAACCTGTCGACGCCCGAATCGATCGCCACCACGGCATCAAAAACGCTAGCCTGGGAATCGGTGTCCAGTTGAATTAAGATTTTTGGTTTGCTCATGGCAATATTGAAGCTTGCAGAGACGTTCCCGTCAAGAACTCTGCCGTCCATCGACAACCTTGGATCAGCTCGGTGATGCGGCCACGCTCTGTAGATTTCGCAGGGCTCGAACCCAGAGCATGCGGACTGCAGGTTCCGACTTGTTCAACTGTTCCGCAATCATGGCATAAGACAAGTTGCTGAAGTGGCGAAGTTCGATGACACGCCTCTGATCGAGTGGCAGCTTTTCGATGGCGTTTGCAAGCGCCAGAGCATCTTCGGCCGCTGCCATTTCGCTACTGGCGTTCGGGTCGCGAGCCATCGCTAGAAAGTCTAGGCCGTTATTGCCAGCCATGGCAACGTCGGTTGCCAATTGCTCGCGCCCCGCACCGCGTTTGTCAGCCCCAAACAATCGACGATGTTGGTCACGAATCGCGTTCTTCATAATGCTGCGGAGCCAAGCCAAGCGTTGTTCGTGCGTGCTGCCAGCAAAATCCGATTCGCCCTGCCAGGCTTTCATGAGTGTCTGCTGAACAATATCCGAAGGATCCACTCGACCACGCAACTGAGCAGGTAACTCACGATCTGCGATCATCTGCAACCAAGGTCGTAGGCGACCAATCGACCAGCTTTTGCAGAGTTCTTGTTCGGGATCTGGCTTCATGTGGTCATCCGCTCGTGTCCTTTGGGCACAATCAATCCCTCAGGTTTACCCTGCGTCATAGAGGGAAGCGTTTTGTTTGTATCAAAAAAGCCTAACGATCCGCAGGACGAGCCTACGGGATTTGTGATGCGCGTTTGAGGTATTTGGGGTAAAGATTCCCAACAGACCAATCTCCCCAGGCCAGCGGAGGAATGCATTGGGATACTGACCATGCTGACGCTCTCAGCCATTCGTTAAACGTCCAATAGCCCACCGACCCTTCCGTGAGCGTTCCGGCGCCAGTAGCCATCATTATGGTCCCATAGAGCATACTGAGTACTATTCCGACTGCAAGGAGCTTCCACTTAAGGTGCCGTAACAGATAGGCGACCGATAGAATGCTCGAGGCTATGAACAATCCAGCACCAATTTCAAGTGAGGGTGAACGCCATGCGAAAATAGCTACCATGGTTACGACAAAGCCAAATAAAACTTGACGCAAGGACCATTGTCTGTTGCGAACAAGTTGAACTACATAAAACACTGGGATCAGGATCGCACCGGTGGCAAGCACTGCCAGCCAGATAGCATCCTCTAGGTTTCGACCTACGTATATTCCCAGAAGCTTGGCTGCTTCACGTTTGCGGTGGTCAGTCGATGGGGAATGCATGGCAACGGCCAACTTACGTGTCGGCTGAACCTGCTGGATCGACTCCCCAAAGTCCACGGCGATGCAGGTAAGAGCCTCAGGTGTTGAACCAACCAGCAACGTACCACTCGCATGCGGCAACAAACGCGGATAGTGGATGTTTTGTTGCTGGATTTCTTGGAGTCCGTGAGAACTTCTTACGGCAACTTTTCCGCTTGGCAGTTCGAACCATATGTGTCCTTGTTGGTACGGACGATAGGCAACCAAGTGGGATTTGTCCCCGATCCTCTCGATTCCGCGAACCATCAACTCCTCAGGAATCTCGAACGAGTTGATCAAGTCGTTTGTGTCACCTCGGTGAATCTCGACCGAGCGGCCTTGCACATGGATGAGATCCAACGTTTCGTCTCCGTCAATATCCGACGCAAGGGTGCTTGGAAATGCACCAAATTGATCGACCTCCGTGAAGTTTCCGTCCTGTTCGACGCGGATAACCGACCAAACTTCTTGCCCGCGTTTGCGTTGGAAAGTTCTCAAACCGAGTAGCCCATCACGCTTGGTAGGAGCAAGGACATGCAGCGAGAGACTTTTGTTCTGAATAACGATTTTGAGGTCCATTTGAATCGGTAGCTTTAGTCTTGAGACAATATTGCCACCTAGCAGGTCGACGCATTTTAGCTCGATAGAGCGATTGTCACCTGCGACCGAATCGATCACTACTAGATACTTCTTGTTGCCATTGGAAACAACGGTCAACATGGGCCACGGAGTATACTGAGGCAACTCGTTTTCGGCGGACTTTAGTGCAAGTTGCGACGACCAAATCGTATTTCCATTGCGACCATCGAGGGCTTCAACAACCTCATAAGCATCACCAATGTTGCCGGTGATCACGTCGGAAACTCCGTCGTTGTTCACGTCGACATGGAACAATCGCGAAGGCTGATAAAAGTTATACTTGAGGGTGTTATAATAAGGCTTCGACCAAACAAGCCGCTTCTCTTGCCGGTCAATTTTTGATAACAGGAACCCTTGTTGTGTCCATGATGGAATTTGTCCCGATTTATGGAATTCAGCGCGGGCAAAGGCGTAGACGTATCGATCGGGTATTATAGGGTCCAACTCGATTTTCTTGATGATACCCATGTCGGGCGAATGGATTTGAAATTGCATTTGGCCTGTCTCTGCATCCAAGAAGGCCGGCTCTGCTTCGTAGAAGTTGCTCTTGGATACCAAGAGATCCGTCTGGCCGTTTGTAGCAGGAATAACAAACACGTAGTTCCATTCAAATTCAAACTTGTCGCGTCGCCACAATGTCAATCCACTCATCGGATTGATACAGCGAACAGATTGGGTACCTGACAACAGGCCACTCATCGGATTGATACAGCGAACAGATTGGGTACCTGACAACAGGACGCGTGGTTCGCCCTCGGGGGAGTTCCAAGTTCCAATGAGCATTTCGTTGCCGTATTGCGATTGTGGAGCCCGAGGAGCGATCCAAACCGCGGTGTCGGCTGGGTTAGCGTACTCACCGCTGCGGCGGCGGTGCCAACGCCCGTCAAACGAGGTTAGTCCATTCGCTATGGTTGACGGTGCCAGTTGTTGCAACTCCATCGTTACGGTTGCTGAAGAGAGTTTCAGTTCTTGCTTGGATCCATACACCACCGAACAGACCAGTTCATTCCCAATACGCTCAACAGAATCTATTTCGACAACGTCGAAAGTCTTGGATTCACCAGTAATCCTCTCCTGCCGGTAACCGAGCCGTTGACCCGTGCGACCGCTCACGAAATCGACTACGAGCCGCAGCCCTTCCCATTCCCCTGACTCGTGTGGTACCCTTTGCGCCGAGATCCCAATGACGGCCAGATCGGCGATTCGATCGTTGTCGATGTCACCAATTGAAATCGCTCGATCCGCAAGCGACGAGATTCCCGCAATACCTTCTGTGCTCCAACGCAGAGTCCCGTTGGCTGAGAAACAGTGCATCTTCGGCAGGTTGAGCGTTTTGAAAAGACCGTCGAGATTATTGGTGGTGGAGAGGATTTCATCTTCGCCATCTTCGTCCAAGTCGACAGCCATTGGAAACGAGCTTTCTGCTGCTCCTGCTACTAAATCCACGGCGTTAGTGTATTGTGCCACCGACCATCTCGGTTTCGATTCACCCGACACACAGAGATGAATATGGCACTTTGTCCACTCGGTACCGGGAACACCAGTCATCACGACCACACCAAGTTTTCCGTCGGACAAACGCACTTTTGTTGGGCCGCGGTTGATTGGGTCGACCAACGCAGTCGGACTGCCAACGGCTTTCCCGTTAGTTACATCAAGAAAGTGAATCGACCGGGCAATGACGGTGGCTGCGATGGGCTGACCGTCGTGATCGCCCATTACCAACCTGGGCAATACATAGAGCGCCGAGTCATCCGAGTTTCCACCCCAAACCATATTGCTCAGAATCTTGGATCCTGATCGCCACGGTAACAGAAAATCCTCGTCGAGATTCTGCGGGCGATTGCTCAGATCGCTCGGCTTCGGGAAGAAGCTGTGATTGATCATTCGCGTTTCACGATCATCCACGTTGACCGAACGTCGATGTCGAAGCAAACCAGACCAGGGCCAGTCCTTTACGGTTTGCATGTTTGTCGTAGGAAAGTCGGTGACGGCAATCTCACTTCCGTCCCGACCGCTCAATGTGAAAATTGCAGGACGGCTGAATCCGCTTGGATCAAACAGAGCCGCATTGACGACTAGATCGACCACTCCGTCGTCGTTCAAATCACGGATGGGCGTAATGCCTACGATCGCTTCGTTCGGCATTTGCTTTTTCGGATAAGTGCTAAGTGACGTGGGGTCTTCGAACTTCATTTTCAGACGCCGCTTCCAAAGTATCGTTCCGTCATGGGAAACTGCCGCGATGGCCGCATGACGTTCAGCGGCCAGCAACACATCTGGTTTGCCGTCCGCGTTTAAATCGACATTCGTCGAAGATATGCGCTCGATGCGAGCAAAGCCGCTATGTGGTACGTTGAAGTCGCCCTGGAACGCTTGCTCATGGTTGAAACCAAATGATAACGGCGGGTCGTCTTGAACTGCCTCCTTGCCTATGGCAGAATCATCAAGACCATCGGCTAGCAGTGCCGTCTGTAAAGTGAACCGTCGCGCTCCTCCGGCATCCAAGACTTCGAATGCATCTTGTCCCAAAACCGCCAATGCATTATCCACGAGCGGTACCGCCAGCTTACGATAGATGTCAACTTCCGGTAAGGCTTCGCGGCGATCGACATATTTCATTTCAACCGTATCTTCCGACCCTAATTGCAAATCGAAGGTTTGCGAAGGACGGCCGTGTCCCTCCATTCGAACAAGGTACTCCCCTGCGAGCAATGTGATCGGCTGCTGTATGGGGGTGGTGACAGCAACGCCACTGGTCTCAATCGGGCGAGATTGAGCGGTAGTCCCTTGTCGCTCGGGTTGTATGGGCTTTTGCTGAATGTTGGCGACGTACAATCCAGCCGGCGAAATGATTTGCACTTTGCCTAGTTTCGACTGTTGGTTTTCTCGCCACAACAACGCAAGTGCAGCAAGGGTTAGCAAGGTTAGTGCAATCGATGAAGCAATTGCATCAAATTGCCGTTGATTCCGTTTGATAAAACGAGATGCTTTAATCCAAACTGGCAGGCCTTTGGCCGTGATCGGCTGATGGTCGCGAACCGCTTTCAAGTCTTCAGCCAATGCCGCCGCCGACAGATAGCGTCGGTGTGGTTCCTTGTCTAAGCATTTCAAGATGACCAGTTCCAATGTCCTTGAAATCGCAGGGTCAATCTGACGAGGAGGAGTCGGCTCATCCCGTTGAATTTGTGTCAAAAGTTCTAACGGCGACTGCGAGCCAAATACTGGTCGCCCGGTGGCCATTTCGTAAAGCGTCGCCCCAAGTGAGTACACATCGGTCCGCCCGTCGATTTTTTCATCCGAATTGAATATTTGCTCAGCGCTCATATAGCGAGGCGTACCTAGCAATGCGCCGGTAGCCGTGGCTGTCACATCGACATCGCGGCGAGCCAATCCAAAATCGGTCAACCAAACTTTGCCGGTTTTCTCAACCAGCAGATTGCCCGGTTTCACATCGCGATGAATCACACCGCGTCGATGCGCATGATCCAAAGCCTCGGCGACTTCGATGCCAACGCGGACCACTTCGTAGTTGGCTGCGGTGCGCGACTCAAATGTGGTCTCGGCAAACCATTGCGATGAAGGGCAACCGTCGATCTTTTGCATCGCAAACCAATGCAACCCATTGTGGACACCGACGGAATAGACGGGCACGATGCCAGGATGTGACAAGTTTGCCACCGTTTCGGCCTCGCGCTGAAAGCGTTGAACGGATCGCGAATCAACGCTGCCAATCGGTAAAACTTTTAAGGCAACCATTCGGTCCAATGAAGCTTGCCGTGCCTGATAGACAACCCCCATGCCGCCACGACCAAGTTCACATTCTATTTCAAAATCGGGAATCTCTGGAAAATGCGATTCAATATCCTCAAATTCCTTGGATTCCGCATCGGGCAACCCCTCAACTTTCCCACCTTGGATGAGTTGTAAACCGCGCAAACATTCTTCGAGGCCGGGGGCTAACTCGGGATGCAGGCTCGCAAGTTCATCCGGAGACGGCCGATTGCGAACGGGCAATTCCATCCACTTGGCTACGACATCGGCAATTTCAAGGTCGCGTGTTTCTTGATCGTCGGGTTGTTGCATGAAAATCTCGTGATTTAATTCCAGTGCGATAGGTGGGCATCATCCTAGACGCAAACCGTTGAATGGCGCAACGCAAAATCTTTGCGAGGAATTGTCCGGGTACAGGACAGACACGCGCGGGGTATAGTGAAATAGCGTCCATAGGGCTGATGCGAACCCGCAGAAAGAAGGGGCGAGACATTCATTCGGGTTCGATTTTGCGGCGAACATGTTTTAGCATAGCGTTTTGTCGTCGAGATAGCCCGACAAATGAGTGTTGACGCATTACAGGCCATGCTTGGATCGTAGAACTTGAACGGCGATGCAGGCACTTCGCAGCACTTATTCTAAAGGAATCGATAGAATTGTTGCGATAGTTCAAAAAAATCAGCACCCCCGGAGGTTGTGGCCCAGGGGTAAGTTCCCGATTTTCAAATGATGAAGCAACAGGACAATGGATCATCCATCAATCGTATCGAATCATCCAATTATCCCATTCGTGCAAGCAGGCGAGCATCGAGTTTGTTATGCAAGTTCATCCTAATCGCTCATTCGATGGGAGGCGTTGTGGCTACGGAGTTTGCTGTCGCTCACCCACAAGTTGCTGGCGAGGTATATTAGGACTGCGGGCTTACGATCACATCGCAGAGCTTCATGCCACTTTAGAACTTTACAGACATAATCATGGCAATCCAGAGATCCATCACGCGGCGCAATTTCGTCGTAAGTTCGGCAATGCTCGCCGCGACGTCGGCTTTAGCGAACGCTTGTTCCCGATTGTCCAGCCGCGAACCGAGCCGGAACGGACCGAAACAATCTGATGGTAAACTAACTATTTTCCAGCATGCTTGCATGACACTCCCGTATAGTGACTTCTCGTTGGAGCGGGCGCTTTTGGGTATCAAGAACGCTGGCTATCCGTACGTTGCGTGGGGCGTCAAGCATCGAGAATCCAACGGCGAACAAGTGCCCGTTATGCCAGAAGATGCACCGGTGGAATCGGCACGATCGCTGGGAAAGCGATGCCGCGATCTCGGGCTAGAGCCAATCATGATGTTCTCTACCATCTATCCTGAGCATCCGCGAGGGCTGGATGTGTTAACGCATCGCATCAAGCAAGCGTCGGCAGCCGGCATCGGTCAACTGCTTACGTTCGGTCATACGCAAGGCGGAAACCGTCCCTTATGGATCGAGCGCTTTAAGATCCTCGGCCCCATCGCTCGCGACCATGCGGTGACGATTGTCGTAAAACAACATGGCGGTGAGACGGGAACCGGGCAAGCGTGTGCTGACATTGTGCGCGAGGTCGATGACCCCAACGTTTTTGTCAATTACGATGCAGGGAACGTGATGGACTATCTGAACTTGGATCCGATACCGGATATCCAAAAATGTGCGGAGGTGGTCCGCAGTTTCTGCATCAAAGACCATCGCAACTGGCCCAAAGATCAAGATTGCGGGCCAGGCTTCGGAGAAATCGATCACTACCGACTGCTCGAACCCGTGCTCTTCACAGGGCTTACCATGCCACTCGCCTATGAAAATATTTCCGCCCCATTGCTTGACCGACCATCCACTCCAGAACGCATCGACGTCCAAGCACGCAGATCAAGAGAGTTTCTTGAAACCGTCATTGCAGGCCTGCAGGCCAAGTCGTAATCCAAGGGCAGGACACGCTTCCAGCCTTTCCATCCAATCAATTCAATCAATTCAATCAATTCAATCAATTCAATCAATTGACAGGCTCAAAGCGCTCCAAGCCTGTCTTACACAAGGTACATGCAAAAATGTTGCGAGATCTATCCTGTTTTCCTCGGATCGCATGGCTTGTCGTTGTCGTTGTCGTTGCCGTTGTATCGGTCGCCACAACGAACGTAGGCCATGCTGCGGAACTGCTTGCTGGGACGGGCAAAGTCGACATCACGAATCGCGAAGCAGGACCTGTCAACGACCCGCTATTTGCAAAAGCCCTCGTGCTCCAATCGAACGGCACTACGATCGTTTTAATCTCTGTCGATGCAGTTGCAATCGGTGAAATAGGGCATATTCCAAATGACTATCTTTCCAAAGTTAGAACGGAGTTGTTGAGCCAATTTGCGATACCGCACAACCATCTGATCGTCAACGCAAGTCATTGTCATGGGATTGTTCGTTCGGATGTTGCGGAGCGAACCATCGAAGCGGTCACGATCGCCATGCGGAATTTGGTACCCGTCATGGTAGGTGTTGGCGCTGGGCGTGAAGATCGGATCAGTGAAAACCGCAGACTTACTCTCAAGAGTGGGCGTGTCGCCGACGTGCGGCATGCCTACTCGCTGCCACCGGATGAGGAAGTGGCTCAAATCGGCAAGATAGATCCGCAGATTGGTATATTAAGGCTTGATCGCATGGACGGTCGAACGTTGGCGATCGTCTACAATTTTGCGTGCCATCCCATCCAAGGTGTGCCCAGCGGAAACAACACAGCGGACATCATCGGTTTTGCGTCTCAGGTCATCGAAGAGAACTTTAGCGAGGATACACTCGCATTGTTCGTTCAGGGCTGTGGAGGCGACATCAATCCTATTTTCTACAAGGATGTGGATCATCCACGCAGTGCCGAACCGCTTGGGCACATGCTCGGATTGAGCACATTGTCTGCTGCGAAAAAATTGGTCTGCCGGCGCGATAGCCGACTCTCAAAAAGAACCGAAACTCTGACTCTGCCTCGCGTGGATCAAACGCAACGTATCTTTGCGTTGGAGGCTGAGCAAACTAGGCTGTTGGCATCGTTGCAAGGAACAAGCCTGAATCTAAAGACGTTTCTCCCGTTGGCTATGAAGTACAACGCGTCTGCCGAATTTCCCTCCTATTATTCCCATCGGTATTTGCAAGAGGATGCGATGGGCAGAGATGATTTGCGAAAACTAGACGCTCAAAATCGGCAAAACCTCAAGAAATACGTCGAAAACATCCATGTGATGGAGGAACTTACGCGTGTTCAGACGAACCTATCGCTGCTTCGGAAACACCATGCCAGTTTGATTCAATCGGGAAAGAGGACGATTGACGTCGAAGTCTCGGCAACACGCATCGGCGACATGGTGCTGGTTGCATTTCCAGGGGAGTTGACGGCCGAGATTGGATTGAATATCAAGAGCGCATCACCGCACCCATCGACCTTTGTCGCAGGATACACAAATGGGTATATCTACTATTCCCCAACTCGAGAGCAATTGCTCAATCCAGGCAACGCTCAAGAAGACTGCGACAGCATCTTGGCTCCCGAGTGGCAAGAAATATTCGAAGCAAAAGTGGGTCAATTGCTAAAGAGTCTTTGATCGCAAGTTAGACTTCGTTCAGCATTGTCTTGGCATCACCGAAGGTTTTTGGACGCACTTCCATTTTATCCATCATCGACATGAACAAGCGACACAACTGGCGATCCGGTTTGTCTTTGTAGTCGAGTACCCGCCCGCCTTGAATGCGTCCGCCGCCACCGCCGAGCATGACGACAGGGAGTTGGTCATTGTCGTGCTTGGCACCCGCCATCATGCTGGAACAGTGCAGCAGCATGGTGTTGTCCAGCAATGTGCGCGAACCCTCTTGGATGGAGTCGAGTCGACGGGCAATGTAGGCCAGTTGCTCGATGAAGAATCGATTCACCGTCAACCAATCCTCGCCGTCCGAGTGGGAGAGCAGATGGTGGATCATATAATCAATGCCGTGGTTGGGTTGTTGCACGGAGGGAAGGTTCGGGAAACGCAGGGCGCTGTGGTCATTGTTGAGCTTGAGCGTCGAGATCCGAGTGGTGTCGGTTTGGAAACCGAGTACGAGAATGTCGCTCATCAATCGCATGTGTTCGGCGATATCCTGTGGTATACCGTCGTCGGGGCGTTTCATGTTTGGCTTGTCCAACGTTGGGCGCCAGCCTTGGAGCTCGCCTCGTTTGCCGGCGTTCTCAATGCGATTCTCCACATCCCGAACGGAATCGAGATACTCATCTAATTTACGCTGGTCACCGATGCTGATGTTGCGACGGAAATCCTGAGCGTCCGCCAAGACCGAGTCCAACACGCTCTTGTCGCCGGGTGAAACTTCGTCCTTAAAGAGACGGTCAAACGCTAACGAGGGATAGAGCTCCAGCGGAGTCGGGGTTGTGGGAGAGCTCCATGAAATGTGCGAACTATAGAGCATCGAATAGTTTTTATGTACCGACGGATTCGAACGCTCACATCCCAGCACCAGGCTTGGTACTTTCGTGGAACGACCATACGTTTGGGCAAGCAACTGGTCGAAGCTGGTCCCCGAACGAATCTCTCCGCCGGAGGCGATGGGTGCACCCGAGAGGACATTGCCAGTTTGCGAGCTATGGATATTGCCTTTTCTGGCTTCCTCATGAAACAGACCACGTACGAACACCAACTTCTCACGGAAATCACTAAGCGGCTCAAGCACTTTGCCGAGCTCCATGGCCTTGCCCTCGCCTTTGGCCCACCATTCTCGGGAATGGAAGCCGTTGCCGGAGAACAGCACTGCTAATCGAACAGGTGCATCGCTCGCAGCCACATTGTGTTGCGGTTCGTCCCCCCATACGTTGCAGGACTCCAGCCATGGCAATGCCATACTAACGCCAATGCCGCGGAGAAAAACACGACGAGCGTAATGATAGTTGTTCATATGGACCCCGTTGCTAGGTTGCGATTGAAAAAGTGGAATAGTCAGTCGTTTGTAATGAAATCTCGGCCGCGAACTTCGCGGAACTGCGGGCTGCGGACGATGAGTTCGATAGCCGTAGTGACTGTGGTATTGTTGGCCTTGAGTTGAGCGAGCATAGTCTCAAGGAGTGGTTTGTCGGAAAGCTGGACGCTGCGTCCGAGAGAATATCCTAACAGCTTACGGCAGAACTGCCTGAGAAAATCATCTTCGCGTTTCTCCAGAAGATAGTCTCGTAGCCCATCTAGACCTTGGATTTGGCCTCCATCGGGCAGTTTCGCAAGTGTATTGATAGGTAGCCCCGCCGCGTCTTGGCTGCGACTTCGGCCGATAGCGTCAAAGCCTTCCAGTGCAAAGCCGAAAGGATCGATGCGTTCATGACATCGAGCGCATTGGACATTGCCGCTGTGCTGTTCGATTAATTGGCGCTCCGTAAGTCCTTGCGGCGCTTCTTCGGGGAGTACAGGGACATCTTTAGGCGGTCGTGGCAATTTTTCGCCAAGCACAACCTCGCAGAGCCAGTTGCCCCGCAATATCGGGCTTGTGCGAGATGCCCCGCTCTGCTTGGCGAGGGTGCTGGCAAAGCCCAGGATTCCGCCACGCCCGCTGGAACGCAGCCCATCCACTCGCTGCCAGTCGGGGCTGCTTACCTCGATCCCATAATGTTTCGCTAGTGCACCATTCATGAAGCTATGATCGGCGTTGAGCAGCGAGAGCACGGAACGATCGGCTTGGAACAAATCGATGAAGAAACGGACCGCCTCCTCTTGCATGTCGCCCCGCAACGAGACGAACGTCGGAAAATGTCGTTCGCTTTTTTCATCCAATGTTTCCAGATCGCGAATATGCAACCATTGGCAACCGAATTCGGTTGCTAGCCGGCGGACTTTCGGGTCCTTTAACATTCGGCGGGTTTGGGCTACAAGCGTTTCGGTATCGTGAAGTTTACCGGCAGCGGCAATCGCCCGAAGCTCTTCGTCGGGCGACGAAGACCACAGAAAGTAACTCAATCGAGTCGCGAACTCCCAATCATTTACGGGCTTGGCTTGCAGGCCGAGTCCAGCTATTTCCTCGCGATACATGAAAGCAGGCGAGACGAGTATGCGAGCGATCAACATTCGAACCGCGGACGGATGCGACAGTTCTTGCTCGCGAAGCTTTTGATAGAGCGATTGCAATTGGTTCCATTCGGGTTTCGAGAGAGGACGTCGCCACGCTCTCACTGCGAAGTCGAGCACGCTTTGAATTTGCTTCGGTTCGACATCGACGATACGTTTCTTAAACGCCTCGGCTTCGCGTTGGATCGGCTCGCGAAGCGGCTCGAACGCTTCTGGACTCGCGTCCTGGGTTGCGAATTGATATAGCTGTTCGAACACATCGACTTGTTTGAGCGGTGCTTCGCTGACAAAGCGTAGTTCGTCCCATAACCGATCCAATTCAGCTGCCTGTTGGTCATCCAGCATAAGTCGTTTCAAGTGATCGTCTTCCCGATAGAATAAAGTCAGTGTAACCACTTCATCGACTGGAACGATTTTCGTGTAGCAAAGGGCTGCTGGAAAAAACTTGCGGAAGTCATCAAACGCGTTTTCGAAACGACGACGTGCTTGGCTGTTGTCATTCACGATCACTGCGGAACTATAGATTGTGCGCAAGTTATTGTCGGACCACTGGCCATTCACCACTTTCGTTTCCGACTTGCTGGCCGCAATGCCTGAGAGTGTCTCCGGTTTCGTCGTCAACACTTGCATCTGCACGCTCCCTTCTTTGCCATGAGCGGGATCCAGTTTGCCGGTGACAACCAACTCGGCACCCTCAGCAAGCGAGGCCGGCAATTTCACTTCGATCAGCGAGGGGGCACTTACGCAGAGGCTCATTGGATCCACTTCGCCGCCCTTTGGATGTTTGCCGAACAACATAGGATTAAGACCGTACGGCGTAATGTTTCCTTCCTCGGCAGGTTTCTGACTGCTGCGCAGTGTGGTGCGCATTGACGCCGAGAGTAGGGGACCTTGGAACGAGAGTAGCTGCTGACGTAGCGCACGATTCGGGGATTCAGAATCCGCCGTATCCCATTCCTTTTCAAGCAACTGCTGCAACTGAACGGCCAAGCTTTGTCGCTCGGCAAGGTCAGTCGTCTTGTGCCATTGTCCCAATAGCGAGCCGGGAGGAATGGTGGGGGCGGAATCCGACGCGGTTGGTTCTCCGCAAAAATGCCACACGTCCTTGTTGCCTTGAGTATCCGCGTGTGGGTTGCCTACGAGGATATCCGGAGAAATATCTTTGGCGAGATTCCATTCGCGTTGCCCGTCATTGAGTACCAAGTCGATAGCAGTCAGGTCGCAGGTGTGATCGCCATCTCGCGGTCCGATGACCACGGCCACAACGTCGCCAGGGAAAACACGGACATTTTCAAATCGCCCCATATTGACCAACGTTGCCCGATTGCTCACACCACTGGCCAGCCGCTCACGCGTATGGCCTCGGCGTACCTCCAATGCCCAAGTCACTCCATTACCGCACTCTGGGTGGGCATGCTGAATACTGCCTTCGATCGTCATTTGACCCGCCACGGGGCTTCTCCAGCCGATGACGACGGCCAGTTTGGGTGACGGATGGGCTGCCACTCCATGCGCTTTCATAGTGCCCGGAACGCGTACAGACGTATCCGACGAATTCGCAAGGACGGACAATGCGTCCGCACCGCTCCAACCTTGGATGAAGTTGTAGTCGGGGGTGCTCAGCATTTTGTTCGAAATCAAGGTCCCTAACTTTGCTGCTCCCGAAGAACCGATTCCGAGATAATCCAACCAGCCGGCAAGGATTTCAGGATCGACTCCGTGCTTATCCGCTAAAGTCGGGATGTCGGTGCGTTCCTTGGCCAGGTCCGCCTCAGATGCGGCAGCCAAGCACTTCACGGAGCTCGCGACGACCGTTTTTCGTCGTTCCGCGAGTTGCTGCAAAACGGTTTGGACATCGCGAAGAGGCAGGTCTGGACGACCAGCCGCGACCAGCCTCGCATTCTCCCATAGGGCAAAGTCGTTTTCATTTCCATCCCCCGCATCGCCAGCCGAAAGATAAAACGTAAAGTCGCTCCCATCTTTGGGAGCCGTAAGTTTTAAACGCATCTCATTCTGAGCAACCAACGGCGTCACCGGTTCCTGCCAGCCTTTGGGACCGTTCAGCTTGCCGATATGTCCAACACTGGCGAATCGCCATAACGATTTTTGCCAAGCCTCGACGTCCGCGGCCACCAGCGTTCCCTCTCGCCATTTGGCTCGCAATGAATCCAATACCAAGGACGGCTGCTTGTCGTGCAGCATCGCCCATAGCAGACCGAGGTACTTTGCATTGACACGTCCACCTCGGGCCACTTCCGCGATCGACTTGCTGCCGTTCGTTATTGCGAGTCGCTCTCCCGAAAGTGCAGCCAACGACTTGTCTAGCGGCAACCGTCCACCCGCGTTCGTATCGAATTGGATGCCCTGAAGATTGACAGGCGTAGCGCCTCCGGTTTCACTAAACCGAGCATAAAAACTGCGGATTTTTGTCAGAGTGTCATCCGTCAAATCGCGTGCGCTTGGGTTGGCGGCGAAACGAATTCCATCGGGCAACAGGATCGCATGCTCGGCAATTTTTTTGGCTGCGTCGAGATACTTGGTTAACAGCGACGGAGACATGACCAACGCCGCGCCTGTATTCGTGAAGCCCTCACCGGCAGCTCCATCTACTGGAAATTCATGGGCTGGATCGAGAGACTCGACGCCGGTCAAATCCCGAAGTGTGTAAGTATATTCCGAATTCGACAATCGCCTCAGAACCACGTTGCCTGGGTCTCCCGCATTCGCCATCGCAACTTGATCTAACGTTCGTTGCACCCAATTGGTGAGGGTTGCCTTTTGCGACTGCGACGGCTGACGTTGATCTTTCGGCGGCATTTCGTTGTTGGCGAGTTGCTCGAGCACACCTTCCCAAATCTTGGGTTGCGTTGTCACGATCGCGCCCGAAGTAAATTGCTCTAGATCAAGCTCTCCCTTCATGGCTTTTGTCGAATGGCATTCGAGGCAATATTCACGCAGTATGGGTTGGATCGTCGACATAAACTCGTCGTCGCCTCGGACGGACGAGCAGGCAAAGAAAACAACGACTAGACAGTAAGCGAAGCGATTCGGAGAGTACATAGGGGTGTGGCTCAGGTCAGGAGTTCTCGCGATTAATAAAGGTATCGCTAATATAAGCTAAATAGGAAATGGGCTAGATCGGTAGCGGAGAATAGAATCCGGTTGTTCTCACGTCTCATGCAACGATATCCTGCAACACTTGGCCATGAACGTCGGTCAAGCGAAAATCACGGCCTGCATAGCGGTACGTTAGCTTCTCGTGATCGAAGCCCAGCAGATGAAGCATCGTCGCATGAAGATCATGGACACTGACTGGCTTGTCGACAGCCTTGAATCCAAAATCGTCTGTTGCGCCGTAGACTGTTCCACCACGAATACCGCCACCCGCCATCCAAACCGAAAATCCGTAATGATTGTGATCTCGTCCCAAAAGCGATTTCCCCTGACCGCTCAATTCAACCGTGGGTGTACGTCCGAATTCTCCACCCCACACGACCAGCGTCTCATCCAACATGCCACGCTGCTTCAAATCCATTAACAAGGCCGCAATCGGTTGGTCGATTTCCGCCGCAAGTTTTCGATGGTTTTTTTCGATGTCATTGTGATTGTCCCACGGTTGCCCTGCTCCGTGCCAAAGCTGAACGTATCGCACGCCGCGCTCGACCAGCCTACGCGCAATGAGCGTTTGCCTGCCATGGACACCGTCACCATACATTTCTAGTGTCTGCTGGCTTTCTTTCGAAATATCAAACGCATCCGTTGCGTCCATTTGCATCCGAAATGCCAATTCAAATGACTGAATCCGTGAATTCAGTCGTGGGTCGATCCGCGTTTGCTGATGCTT
Organism: Pirellula staleyi DSM 6068; assembly: GCA_945875845.1. Classification (GTDB taxonomy): domain Bacteria; phylum Planctomycetota; class Planctomycetia; order Pirellulales; family Pirellulaceae; genus JBKCUI01. Next base: position 4,490 of record CAMCMB010000034.1, on the reverse strand, counting down.
CTCATTGAGCGCTTGCAATAGATCAAGCTGTTGCCGTTGGGATTTCAACGAAGCGTGGGGACTGCGAATGTTTTCAATCAGTTGCTCGATTTCGCGATGCTTGGGATCGATAAATGTCCCTTGAAATACGCCCGGCAGGAATCCGGATTGCCAGTTCTCGGAATCTTTGATTGGGTAACCATTGGGGCACATCGCAATGAAACCTGGCAAGTTTTGATTCTCAACCCCCAATCCGTAGAGCACCCAAGCACCGACACTTGGGCGCGGTTGCACGGAATCCCCACAGTTCATCAACATCAGCGAAGGCTCATGGTTTGGAACTTGCGCATACATCGACCGGATCACCGCGATGTTGTCAATGTGTTCGGCTGTCTTGGCGAATAACTCGCTCACCTCGATTCCGCTCTCCCCATATCTCTTGAACGAAAAAGGCGATGGAAAGGCGGCACCGGTCTTCCGCTCCGTGGTCAAATTGGTAGGTACTGGCTGCCCTGCATACTTTTGCAAGGCAGGTTTTGGATCGAAGGTGTCGACGTGGGACGGTCCCCCATTCAAAAAGAAATGAATGACCCTCTTGGCACGACCAGGAAAATGAGGAACACGAGCCCCCATGAGGCTCTCCGGTTGGGAGCCCTTTGACCCTTCTATTCCCAACCCTTGCTCACGCATGAGCGACATCAAACCAAGGCTGCCCAGCCCCAGCCCTGACCGCTGCAGCAATGCCCGCCGATCCATCATTTCCGAAAGTTGCTCTTGCATACGCGAATCCTAGTACTGTCAGTCCACAAAGATGAGTTCGTTGGTCAGCATCAAGATTTGAGCCAGTTGTTCGAACGAATTTAATTTTGGTTGCACGGGGCCGCCAAAGTCTCGACTCGCATTCCAAACAAGTTCCGCAGATCGAATTTCTGGCGCCCAAAGATGTTGATCGCTATTGAGCCCGTCGAAGATATCGACTACGAAATCGATCGTGTCCCCTGTCTCGACTCGAATGGATTCTACGTCCATTTCCTCTTGCGATGCTTTCAGATTCACCGACTTCAATAATCCATGCTGGCTAGACAGAATCCGGAATCGAACACCATCCCCAACCTCCGGTTCATGCATTGCCCGTGATCGAATACGGATCTCCATCGAATCAGGTGCTACCCACCGCCGAACGCAAGCATGTTTTTGATCGTTACCAGGATGTCCACCAGCGGCTGTCAGTTGGACCCAACCCAACGTCTTTTCCGGATAGGCTGGACCTCCCTGCCATGCGCTACCCGTGAAGTGCGGCAATTCCTTGAAGTCCTTGAGTTTACCGACGGACTCGTCGACTTCCCCGTAACCGTACTTCCACGCCATCGATTCCTTCGTAGGTCGACTCTCTTCGTTCACCTTGGAATCGTCAAGAAACCGAATCGCTTGTTCTATCTCCAATGAGGAGGGGACGCGTTGCAAGACGGCGCCATAAAGGTCGACTATCCATCGCTGCCGGTCGAAGTTGCCCGTGGGTAACCCAAGGTGACGAACGAGCGACTTCGATCGCGACGCAACAAATGGGTGATTCATAAAGAAGAGAGCCTGTTGAGGCACAGACGTTTCGCTTCGTTTGGCGATGTGCAAATCTGGGTTTGCGAAATCAAAGATCCGCAACGTACCTGCCAAGAATTGCCGGTCGACCAAGCCGAAGATGGTTCGTCGATGGTTATCGTCCTTGGCTCCAAACATCTCCGTCGGCTTGTTGGTGGGACTTAGGTCGAGATCGCCGGAGATGGTTAGAAGAGCATCGCGAATCTCTTCCAAGCGAAGTCTCCGAGGGGACATTCGCCACAGCATGCGATTCTCCGGATCCACTTGAATGGCGCGATCGAGAACGCTCGCATCCGCTGGACCTGAAATACTCTGTCGGTATGTAGCAGATGTCAGGATGAGCCGGTGGATGGTTTTCGTACTCCAGCCATTCTCCAGGAGTTGACTCGCTAGCCAGTCCAAAAGCAAAGGATGGCTTGGTTGTTCTGCTCTTAGCCCGAAATCGCTTGGCGTCCGAACCAAACCCTCGCCAAAGTGATGTTGCCAAATCCGGTTGATCCATACGCGAGCCGTGAGCGGGTTATCCGGGTGAACAATTGCGTCCGCCAACTCGCGACGACCGCTTCCATGTTGAAACGAGGAACTCGAAAGCGATGCAAACCGAGATAGAAAGTGCCGTGGAATCGTTTGACCTTTCGTCGCGGGATTGCCTCGCTTGAAGACTCTCGGCTCGACCATCCGATCTCGGTCAAACAACGCGACTGCAACGCTGGCTTGCTGACGGTTCTGCAATCGCCATCGATCGACTTCTCCTTGCAGTTTCCAGAGTTCGGTGCAAGTGGCCGAGTCAAAGTACGTTTCCGTGGTTACGATTTCTTCATCTGGAATTTCACAGGGCGCGTTGGGGCCGTACAAGACTTGTCGCAGTTCGTTGTTCGCCGAAGTGCTGGCCTCGGCATCGACACTCTGAAACACAGCGCCATAGCGATCTGCCACCTCGCGCAGCGACGTGGGGGGCGTTCGCAATGCATCCACAAGGATGGAATTGAATTTCGGTGAAGCGGCAATCTCACTATGAACTTTCGGGGACTCCGAGGCAAATCGTTCACTGGGAATCGAGGCGTAAAGAAACCAAGGACCGAATATGGGGTCGCTACCACGATCGAGACTTGCTAGATAACTCTCCCACCGGCGAACCATCGCCGGGATGATATCGGTCGTCTCAAGTACCTGATCAAATCCTTCTTCGGGATATCGACTCAATTCGGACTGGGAAAAAAGGTAGTCTGCAAATCGTTGCCGAACTCGCTGCGCAGCTTCGGTCCGGCTCGATAGTGTCTTTTCCTTAAGTTTGGTGACACGCTTCCGAAGCTCTTTTTCGAAATCCGACTCTGCCTCTTGGCGGCGTGCTGAGGGGGTAAGCTCAACCTGACGCTCCATACTGTTCTGAAACACCCCATACAAGGAGTAATAATCGGCGGTCGGAATGGGATCGAATTTATGGTCATGGCATCGAGCACAGGAGGCGGTCAGCCCCATGGTTCCGCGTGTCACCACATCGATGCGATCATCCACAATGTCGTGTGTGACACCTAGAAAACGGCGACCTAGTGTCAGGAAACCCATCGCGATGAGCGAAGCGGGGTCTTTCGAGGCATCTTGATCCGCTGCGATTTGCAATTGCAAAAAACGATCATAGGGCAAGTCGTCATTAAACGCCTGAATGACCCAATCCCGATAGGCAGTCGCATGCACAAAAAACCGCTCTTCGCGCGCATAGACATAGCCTTTGGTGTCCGAGTACCTCGCCACGTCAAGCCACTGGCGAGCGAACTGCTGGCCATACGCGGGGGACGCAAGCAGTCGATCCACCAGGCGCTCATACGCGTCGGGAGCAGGATCGTTTGCGAACTGCTCGATCTCGTCAAGGCTTGGTACGAGGCCGGTGATATCCAAAGTAACACGTCGAATCAGCGCTCTTCGGTCGGTCTCTTTCGATGGTTGCAGCGAACGCAACTCCAGCTCATTCAAGACGAACCGATCGATCGGATTCCAACACCACGACTCGTTGATTACGGCGGGTACAGCGGGTTTCATGATGTTTTGAAAGGCCCAGTGTTTTTGCCAAGAATCCTTTCGAGCATCTGGGTTACCAATGTCCTTTGGCCACGGTGCACCGATCTCGATCCAATGACGAATCGATGCAATTTCTTGACTCGTGATTTTTTTCTTCGGCGGCATTTGAAGTTCGCCGGAATGCGCCACTGCTCGGTATAGCAAACTCTCGTCCGGATGGCCTGGCACGATGGCAGGCCCTGCGTCACCACCCTGGATCATAGCTTGCAGCGAATCCAGCCTGAGCTCATTCTCTTGCGTGTCTTTCCCATGGCATTGAAAACATTGATTTGCCAAAATGGGTCGTATGGTCGTTTCGAAGAACTCAAGTTCCGCATTCGACTGCGACCACGCTTCGAGCGAGCATGTGCACGAGAGAACAAGGGCGGCGATTCGCGTGATTAAGCTCATGGTGGGTTTTTGGTTCTCTCGCGGATGAGAACAGGCGGGAAAAAGTTCAAAAGTAGTCTAGCATGTTTCGGCAAGGAAAGCCAAACAATCCTCGGCGGTGGACTAGACAACAATGCTGGCCCAAATCCCAAATCCCAAATCCGAAATCCGAAATGGGTGCAACTCAACGATCTCGGTGCTAGCATTTGAATTGATATCCAAAGAATCGCCTCCATTGGTTCGAATGTCTGTTGACTTAAGACAGACTTAAAACCAAGGAGGCTTAAAACCAAGGAGGCGATAATGAGTATGTTGTCAGACAGGGATGTGGTTTGCAAGATGCTTGACGCAGCCAATGCGTGGGAATCGCTCTCCAAATTGTTTGAAACCCTAGATAGGTCGCAGGAAGAAAAACTACGGGTGGATCAAACCGAGCGAGAGATGTTTGGTTATCTCATGGAATTGGGACT
>CAMCMB010000033.1 GCA_945875845.1 Pirellula staleyi DSM 6068 | reverse complement strand
CTGTCGATGAAGTTGGGCGACTACTTGAGTCTGTTGGATTGGACGGGTCGCCAGCGTGTTGGCAGCTTAGAAAAACCCACCATTCCGAAAGATCTTGCTCCTATCCTTGCAAGGATTGGAATAGAGGGACAGATGTGGTGCGACTTGGTGTGGAATTTCAAAAAATACTTTGGTCGTGGAAGCGCAGCAGGTTCGCCAGAGAGCCTCAAAAAGTCAGCTTCCCAACGAAATCGCAAATTTGCTCCAGGGCAAAACGCAGCCTCGGGTTGTTTCGCGAGTGGGTGAGTCCATTCACGGTTGATTTTCGCGTGATCTCAATACAATTTCCCTAAACTGATCGGCGAAAGGATGCGTATTGCCCATGCCCGCTGTGCGAACGTATACTGTTTTCGCGTCCTGGCCCCGGAGCGTGTTTTTTCACGCTCTCAAACACAAAAACTTGAAAACGCACCAGTTCGAATAAGGTTTCCCCAATTTTATGAGTGTCGACGTTCAACGAATCAAGGAGCAGGTCCTAAAACACGCTGATCACTTGGAGCGAGTTCGGTCCGAGGTCCGCAAGGTGCTTGTTGGACAGGATGCAATGCTTTCGAGATTGATGATTGCCCTGCTCACGGGCGGGCATGTGCTTCTCGAGGGCTTGCCGGGACTTGCCAAGACCACAGCCATCAAAGCCTTAGCCAACGCCATTCATTGCAAGTTTAACCGCATCCAATTCACCCCCGACTTGCTCCCAGCCGACTTGATCGGGACCATGATTTACAATCCGAGGGAAGGGTCGTTTGGAACACGCAAGGGTCCGATATTTGCAAATTTAATTTTGGCAGACGAAATCAATCGAGCTCCGTCGAAAGTCCAGTCCGCCTTGCTCGAAGCCATGCAAGAGCATCAAGTAACGATCGGAGACACGACCTATCCGCTGGATGAGCCATTTCTGGTGCTCGCAACGCAAAACCCAATCGAGCAAGAAGGAACGTACCCGCTGCCTGAAGCTCAAGTGGATCGATTCATGCTCAAAGTGGTCGTTGGCTATCCAACCAAAGCCGAAGAGAGAAAGGTGGTTGATTCCGTTCTCGATGATGTTTGGCGGGAGGTGCAACCCGTGTTAGAACCATCGCAACTTATCGAAATCAAGCAGACTGTGGCATCGTTATACATGGACGACAAAGTGAAGGACTATGTTCTGGACGTTGTTGCAGCAACCCGACGTCCAGATGAGTTCAAGTTAAACGAGCTGAAGCCATTGATTCAATGCGGCGCGTCCCCCAGAGCGTCGATCAACTTGTGTTTGGCCGCCCGAGGAAGCGCGTTTCTCGCTGGTCGAGGTTATGTCACTCCGCAAGATGTCAAGGACATTGCGTTCGAAGTGCTACGGCACCGAATCATCTTGTCGTACGAAGCAGAAGCGGAGCAAATGACCTCGGATGATATTGTGCGAAAAGTCCTCGAATCCGTTCCGGTTCCGTAATCAACATGGCCGCACGTGAACTGGAAGACGTCCTAAAGGAAGTTCGCCGCATCCATATCGTTGCGAGGCGACAAGTCAACGATTTGTTGGCTGGTGAGTACCTCAGCGCCTTCAAGGGACGTGGTATGGAGTTTGACGCTGTCCGCGAGTACGTGCCAGGAGACGAAATCCGAAGCATCGACTGGAATGTTACGGCGCGATCCGAAGTCCCGTACGTCAAAACGTTTTGTGAAGAGCGCGAACTGACCGTCTTCATCGCCGTAGACATTTCTGCGTCGGGAGCCTTTGGTTCGCAAAGCCTGAGCAAAATGGAAACAGCCGTTGAGGTTGCTGCCGTTCTCATGTTCGCATCTCTTCGAAATAATGACAAAGTTGGCTTGATGTTTTTCGCTGACGACGTGATCAAATACGTTCCGCCACGCAAAGGACGCGGCAATGTGATGCGTTTGATTCGCGAAATGCTTGCTGCCGAACCCATCAAAGCGGAAACCAATATCACCAAGGCATTAGAATACCTCGGTCGCGTCCAGCGTAGACGATGTGTGGTATTCGTCATGAGCGACTTCCTCGGCCCCGATTGTTCGAAAGCACTTTCGGTCGCCAATCAAAGGCATGACTGCATTGCGGTGACGCTTCAAGATCCACGCGAGCTTGAGATCCCAGATGTCGGATTCATTACGCTTCGCGATGCCGAAACCGACGAGTTATTAGAGTTGGACACACGTCACCCCAAGGTCCGAGCGTTGTTTGCCCAAGCTGCCCGAGATCGCGAAAGCAACCTCACGAGTGGACTCAAGCGAGCCAATGTAGATCGACTTGAGATCCGTACCGATCAATCGTATGCGACAAGTCTGCAAAGGTTTTTTCGTTTGCGAGAGCATCAACGATGAGAGCGCAAACGGTTCTGACCGCTGCTTGCATGATTCTCGCGATGCTGCATTCGGGATGCATGTCCAAGAATGTTCCCAGCAAACCCGTCGTTGCTGGATCTGTCATCGAGAAGGTTGCGGAAAAAGGTCCCGTCAACATGACGATTCGCATCTCGCCCTCTGAGCCGCGACTTTCCGACCTCGTCGACATGGAGATCCTTGTCGACGCTCCAGACAAAATTCTGGTTGAGCCACCCACCTTCGGCCAAGCCGTTGGAGATTTTTTGGTTCGCGACTATAGCGAACGGGATACCGATATGTTCGGCCGTCCGCTTCCACCGAATCGCCGACTCTTTCGTTATCGATTAGAACCGGTTCATACTGGCTCGCATTTGATACGTTCGTTGGCGATCGAATTCACCGATAATCGCCCCGACTCGGAGGCAACCGGAACGAAGTCCCGCATCGAGTCTGAACCCATTGAGGTCACTGTCACTTCGGAGTTTGGCGATTCCGTTCCAGACTTAGCCAATCTGGAACCGATGGTTGCCCCGCAAGCCATTGAATCCACGCTCTCTTGGATTTGGATCGTTCCCGCATTCTTTCTTATCGCAATCTTTGCCGCAATGTTGTGGGCAACCCGTACGAAAAAAGGAATCGTCGTTCCACCCGCAAAAAAGCCGCCCGAAGAAATCGCGAACATGCAACTTGAGCAATTGCTTTCCGAAGATTTGCCGGCGAGAGGACTGATCAAAGAGTTCTATCTTCGCTTAACTGGCATTGTGCGTGAGTATATTGAGGGGAGCACCGGGATTCACGCACCGGAGCAAACGACGGAAGAGTTCCTGCGCGACACACGAACGAACGAGTATTTCGCGGCGGACCAATCGCGTCGCCTCAAGGAGTTTCTCGAAGCGGCTGACATGGTCAAGTATGCCGGCCAACAACCCGATAACGTTCAGGTCGAATTGTCGATTCTTCGCGCACGAGAATTCATTGCGATGAAAACTCCACCGCAGACGCTTCGTTTAGGAGACAATCGATAACGATGGACGCGTTCCGATTTGAATCCTGGCTTTGGCTGCTAGTTTTACCAGTCGTTATTGGTTGCGTTTGGTGGAGATCTCGCCGCCGCATTCAACCATCCGCCATCTTTTCGAGCATCTCGGATTTGAAATCGATCCCCGTAACTTCGATGCAACGGTTCCGAAGGCTGCTCCCTGTGCTTTATGGCTTGGGGTTGTGTCTCGTTGTGCTAGGGCTTGCAAGGCCTCAGTCGGGCAAATCGGAATCTCGTATTCGCGGTGAGGGGATCGCAATTGAACTGGTGTTGGACGTTTCCGGTTCCATGGATGCACTCGATTTTCAGCTCAAGGGCGAGGATGTCAGTCGACTGACCGCCGTCAAACATGTCGTCAGCGAGTTTATTCAAGGTTCGCGTTCCAAGGGACTAACGGGCCGGAAAGACGACTTGGTTGGCATGGTCGCGTTTGGCGGTTTTGCAGACAGCAAGTGTCCGCTAACCCTCGACCATGGTGCGTTGGTAGACATCGTAAAAGGTCTCGAAATTCCAAAGCGAATTCGAGATCGACAGGGCCGAGTCATCAACGAAGACACACTCCAGGAAGAGCTTGCCACAGCGATCGGCGATGGAGTCAGCTTGGGTGTCGACCGGCTTCGTGATTCGAAAGCCAAAAGCAAGGTCTTGGTTTTGCTAACCGATGGTGACAACACCGCAGGAACGGTCGATCCTCGTGAGGCAGCCAGCATCGCAAAGGAGCTTGGGGTCAAGATCCATACCATCGGGATCGGACGCAATGGAGTTGTTCCAATGCCTCAGGAAGATGAATTCGGTAGACGCGTTTTAGTTCCGGTAAAATTCCGAATTGATGAAGACCTGTTGCGCGAGATGGCGGAACAAACCGGCGGAACCTATTTCAACGCCTCGGACTCGGAGGGGCTTGCGAAAGTTTATTCACAAATCGATCAATTAGAAAAAAGTCAGTTCGAGGAATTCAAGTATTCGCAGTACTCGGAACTGTTCCACTGGTTTGCGTTAATCGGTTTAGGACTGATACTGTTCGTCAATATCCTTTTGGAGACTCGATTTCGTTCGCTGCCGTAACGGAATAACATTATGGATTGGCAAAACCCGAAAGCTCTTTACTTGATTCTGCCGTTGTGCATCGGGTGGCTTGTGCTCGCCCTCTATTCACAATCTCGACGTGTTCGCGCGCGGCAACTTTTTGTCGCCAAACAGATGTCGGAGCGCATTTTACCGGAACCCTCCGCAATTCGTTTCTGGCTTAAGTTGGCGTTGCGGCAAGTCGCAATTGCAGCCGGCTTAGTGGCGCTAGCGGGGCCTCGTTTTGGCGAACAATACGAGCAGGTCGTTCCGCGCGGCAGCGATTTATACGTACTGATCGACGTCTCAAGGTCCATGCTCGCTGAGGATGTTGCTCCGACCCGACTCGGGAGAGCCAAAGCGGACGTTTCTACACTGGTCAATCGACTCGAAGGGGAGCGAATTGGCTTGATCGCGTTCGCAGGTCAAGCGGTTGTCAAATGCCCTCTAACCGCGGACTACAATTCCTTTCGTCGAGCTCTGAACGATCTCGATCCCAATAGCGCACCGCGCGGAGGAACCGCCATCGGAGACGCGATTCGCAAATCCTTAGAAGTATTCCAATCCAACTCGGCACGCGACCAAGCGATCTTGCTCATTACCGATGGCGATGACCAACAGTCGTATCCGCTCGAAGCGGCCACAGTCGCTGCCGAACGCCAAGTCACGATTTTTTCGGTCGGCCTCGGGGATGCGGAGAAAGGTTCCAGAATCCCGCGGAAAGACAAGTCGGGACTGTTCGTAGAACACCAAGGGGAGCAGGTATGGAGCAAACTGGATGGCACTCTGTTGCAGGAAATCGCATTAAAAACCTCGGGTGTCTATATCCCAGCAGGTACGCGTTCGTATGATCTTGGCGAGCTCTATACAAAATATTTACAGGGGCGTCGGGGCGATGACTCGACTAGTCAAACGAGAATTCGACGATCCGAACGATTTCAGATATTCTTGACGATAGCGTTGTTAGCGCTATTGATCGATATGTTCATCATCCCATTCCGCAGCGGATGGAAGCCCAAATCGTCCATGCCAATATCCAAGCCAATTTCTAGCTCTCCGGCTGCCGTCGCCCAAATTGGATTGGGCGTCTTTCTTGGTCTCATGACCGGGGTACCGCTCCACGCGGACGATTCCGTATCCAAAGTTCGCGAGGGGTTAAAGTTCTTTGCCGACCAAAAATATGACGAAGCTCACGATGCATTCGCTGTTGCCGCATCGCAACTTGAAGAGCAAAAATCGCCCAAAGCCATGGTTGCGATTTTTGATGAAGCCTGCGCATTTCATCGCAAGGGTGACTTCGACAAGGCAAAGGATCGCTATCTACAGGCCGGACTTAGCCAGGACCGAAAACTTGCGACCGCCGCACACTTCAATTTGGGTATGCTCTCCTCCGAACAGGCCCGATCCACAGCAGGCGATCAGCCCGAAAGCGTGGCTATTGAGAAGCGACAGGAGATCATCGAATCGCTCAAGCAATCCGTCGCATCGTATCGGCATTGTTTGGAGTTAGACCCAAAGCACACGCCCTCCAGAAAAAATATTGAACTCGTTCGACAATGGATCAAATTCTACACAGACAAATGGAATGAATTGGATAGGCAGAAACGCCGTGACGAAACCAACTTGTTGCAGTTTCTGGATTACATAGTCCAGGCCCAAACGGCCATTCGAGATTCCGCTGGAGTGCTTGTTCCAACCACGCCTGCCGACACCTTTGCAGAACTTAAGCGAGTCCAGGACGAACTGGCAGAGGAGTTACCTGTCTTGCGCGACAAGATCGATTCGGAACTGCGGCCCAAGCAAGATGCGGGTCAATCGCAACCACCCCTGCCACAAGCCACAACGGCTCCAAATTCCAAGGAGCTCGACGAAGGTATTGCATTATTGCAAAGTTGGGCGGATGAAGCGGGCAAAAAGATGGCAGATGCTTCCTCGCAATTGGCACGCTCCAATCCCGCGATTGCGGTTTCGGAACAGAAGGCTGCACTGGAGGAATTGGATCGCATTTGGGATGCAATCATTAACTTCCACGCATTGCTTGCCAAGGAACTCGGTGACCAAACGCAAATCACCAAGAGGATTGGGCCTATAGCGGCAGAAAAAACCGATGAGTCGGAGGCAACCAACGCGATCGATGCTCAGGTTGCATCGACCGCGATACCGACCGCGTCACCTGCGTCGCCACAACAAATTGCGGTCGAAGAACCGAACTGGACGGAGCTCCAAGACTCTCAAGAAAAAGCCTTGCGGAAAGCTCGATTATTGGCACCCAAGGCGGAGGCGGAGCTCAGTCGCATGGACGCAGAAACTCAACCAGAAACGGTTCCGCCCAACCCCGATCCACAGCAACCGCAAGATCCACAGCAACCCAAGCAGGTAGATCCCGAGGAAGTAAAAGCAGGATACCGTAAAGCCATCGAGCTTGCACCCAGCGCGGTGGAGCAAATGGAGTCGGCGTCCGAGCATATCAGAAAGAAAGACCGAAATCGCGCGTCGGTTCATGCAGAAGAGGCGAGACGAATCCTCCAAGAAATTCAAGACGCACAACCCAAGAATCCAGAACAAGACAAACAGGATCAACAGGACAAAAAAGACAACCAAGATCAGCAACAGAATCAAGACAAGAACGAGAACAAGAAAGAGAACGACGAAAAGAAAAGTCAGGACGAAAAGGACCAACAGTCAGACAAAGACAAGGAAGATCCCAAGAAACAAGACGAGAAACAAGACGAGAAACAAGACGAGAAACAGGACGAGAACAGGGACGAGAATAAGGACAAGAAGGAACAAGAACAGCAGCAACCCAAACCGAATCAAGTATCCAAAGATCGAATCGAGAATTTGCTCCGAAAAGTACGGGAACGCGAACAAGACAAGCGAGAACGCGATCGTGAGCTGCGGGCTCGTATCCAGGGACGAATTCCAGTGGACAAGGATTGGTAAAGTGCATTATCGAATCGAAGATCAACGGCCATTCGTTTCTCAACTCTTACTGAAACGGCCGACAAAGGTAGCAGGTACGCTCCGCCGTGCCGTTCGCAGTCCAACTTTTGCCAAGGTTCTAGGTGGACGGCACATGGAATGTGCCTACTACTTTGACTTTTGTCGGATATGCCTTTGCCTGCTATTTTTGATCCATTTCGCAGCGCCGCTCTCAGCTCAATCTCCTAAGATCAAGGCGTCCGTCGACGCGCAAGAGATTTTCCTTGGCGAAACCGTTGACTACCAAATCGAGATTCGAAACGTGGAGAGTCCACCCCAACCCGATCTCTCCGCTGTCCGCCTCGAATTTGATGTTGAGCTAACGGGCGATGAATCCAGAAATCAGTCATCCACCACGATCTTGAACGGGCGAATGTCGCAGAGAAACGTTTTGAGTCACATCTATACCTATCGACTCAAGCCCAAGGTGTCTGGCAAGTTAACCATCCCAGCCGCAACCGCGACTCTCGATGGCAAATCACTTGCGACCAATCCGATTGCGATAACAGTGCTGGACGCGGAGGAGCAGGACATTGTCGTCGTACAGACCACCGCTAGTCAGGCAGAGATTTTTCCCACTCAGTCGTTTTCCGTATCGCTTCGAATACTCGTCAAACCAATCCCAAGCAGCTCATTTGATCCCGTCCAAGTTCTTCGACGCCGTCCGCCCCATTTGCAAACGGATTTAGTCAATATCCCAGATGGGCTCAAGGCGGACGACAAATCGGAATGGCTTCGGTCAATGCTCTCCGAGAGTGGTGCCGGCTTTACCATCAATGATTTCAGCACGCAGTCCGGCTCGTTGTTTGACTCACCTAAAGCCGCAGTATTTGATTTGCGAAGCGGGAGAGAGACTCGCAAGGACCTGGAGGGAAACGAAGCGGAGTATTTCGTTTATGAAATGACTCGCAACTTCACCGCGGAACGAACGGGCTCTTATTCGTTCGGTCCTGCGGTCGTCAAAGGAACGTTTGTGACAGGGTTAGACGGATCGGATTTCAATGGAAAGAGGCTTGTCGCGATTGCAACTCCAATAAAAGTTCTCGTCAAAGATGTCCCATCTCCTAGACCAGCTACCTTTACGGGAGGTATTGGCAGTTACAGTGTCAAGGCGAATGCGAGTCGTACGAAACTTCGCGTTGGCGATCCGTTGACATTGAGTCTGGACTTTGAAAGGGGAGCCAACAGCGGCTCGCTTGAGCTGTTGGCAGCGCCCGACCTTGGCTTTTTCGAACCCATTGTGAACGACTTCGACATTATCGATTCGAACCCAACCGGCCGAGTCGAAGGAGACACCAAGAAATTTGGATATGCCATTCGCCCTAAACGACCAGGGGTCTCGGTCCCGCCCATCATCCTTTCCACATTTGACCCAATCGAGCAGAAGTTCGTGGAGATCACGACGCAGCCTATTGCCTTGGAAGTCGCTGAGGCATCTCAGGTAGGCAGCGCCGAGTTGGTGGGTGCGATGGCCAAAGGTAGCAGCAATGAAATCAAAATGAGCAGCAAGGGTATCTTTCAGAACATCACGAATCCGGAACAGCTTCGCGATGAGCGATTCAGTCTGGTGCGAACCTTGCAAGCGGTTGTCGGCGTGTGGTTTGCAACGGGAATCGGAACGTTTGCCCTCCTTGCGTTTCGTCGGGCATCGACGGACACGGTCCGTCAGCGAAGGCAGAAAGCAAGCCGAATGGCTCATGCGAAACTTAAGGAAGCAGCCGAAATGCGTGGCGATCCTAAGGAGTTGCTTCGAACCGTTCGGGCAGCGATCCTGGGTCTAGTCGCGGACACCCATAACCGAAATGCCGATGGCATGACGGCGGCCGATGTGCGCGATGCGTTGGCTATGGCAAACGCTCCAGATGAAGTTAAAGACTCCGTTCAAAAATTGTTAAGCACCATTGAGTCATCGGAGTACGGAGGGGGCGATGGCATTGATTCAACCGCGTTGATCCGCGAGGCAGGCCAGTTGATCGATCGACTCGCACCTTATCTACAGCGGAGCCCGCGATGATTACCCTCGCCCGTTGGTTAATTTTTTTTGCGTCGATTGGTTTTGCGTCGATTGGTTTTGTGGGCAAGTCGGCAGTGGCTGCCGATTCGGGCGATCGCCAACGCATTTTCATCCAAGCCCTTAAGTTGTTTGATGAAGCAAAAAAGCCGGACGACTATTTGGAGTCCGCCCGATTGTTTGAGACCATTCTCGAGGATGGATTTCAAAGTGGCGTTGTTTACTACAATTTGGGCAATGCCTATTACCGAGCGGGCGAGTATGGGCGAGCGATTCTCAACTTTCGAAAGGCCAAGTCGTTTCGGCCTCGCGATCCCTATTTGGCAGCAAATCTTCAGCAGGCCATTTCGATGGCGCCTGGTCGTTTGGTCGAACCACTCAAGCCCTGGTGGAACCATGTTTTGTTCTGGAACGAATGGTTCTCGGATGCGACAAAAATTTGGCTGATCGGGATGGGACTATCGAGCGCGAGCATTATTGCATTTTGCGCGTTCTATTTTCGTCGCAGGTTTCTTGTTTGGGTTGCGGCCGCAACCATTGTTGTGTTTGGTGCGATATGCGTCGACGTAGCCATCAACTCTCCGGAGATAGCTGGCGACAAGCGAGCCGTGATTGTAAGGGAGACCATCGCGAGAAAGGGAACAGGAAACAACTACGAGCCCGCGTTTGACAAAGCGTTGATGGACGGAGCGGAGTTGACCGTATTGAGCGAGACAGCAGACTGGACGTTTGGCCACTTCGAAGGGGTGGGAGATGGCTGGGTACGCAACGAGTTTGTCGCAAAATAGAAGGACTTGAAAGTGGCATGGGCGTCTCGCCCATGGATTCACGAGCGGGCGCGCTCGTGCCACACGATGGTTGACCACGTCGTGGGCTGGAATCGCGGAATCCGGGATAACGGGACGGAATCAGTAATAATTAAATCGTCAAAAGCCATTCATTATCATGTTCGTGAGCGTTTGGCAGACGGGAAAGCTGGGAGTGCGTCCGTAGCTCGCGCCCTCACCTCCTGGCCCCTCATCCCCAGCCCTTCTCCCCGGAGTACCGGGGAGAAGGGAGCAAGAATCTATTCGTAGTAGAGTCAAGGAAATTTAGGTTCTCGTTTTTCTGAGAATGCAGCTAATCCTTCGATTGCCGCGGTGGTCGTACAAGCTGTCGCCATCGCTGCGGCACCGCTTACCAGGTGTGTCATCAGCGACTCACCAATCATTTCATTCAAGAGTCGCTTCGTCATCTGAATGGATTCGGGCGCGCATTGAGCTACTTTGCCCGATATTTCATGAGCCTTTGCCCACGTTAACTCGGAAGCGACCATATGATGCACCAAACCCACTCGATAAGCTTCGGCAGCATCCATCGAATCACCACCCAGCAGTAGCTTCGCCGCAACGCCACCGCCACATCGAAACACGAGAAGTGGAGCAACTAGGCCAGCTATCAGTCCATGCTTGGAAGCAGGCAATACAAAAGTCGAACGATGGCTCGCAACCACCACATCGCTGGCAAGGGCTAGGGCCAGTCCCATCCCATGCACCGAGCCATCGACGGAAGCGATGATCGGTTTGGGAAATCGCAGCATGACTTCGACCAACTCCTGAAGTTCCGTAGCGACGTCCTGCCACTGCTCAAAGGGTTCCGTCTCCTTTGAGATAGTGTGCCATTCTTTAAGGTCTACACCGGAACAAAAAACAGTCCCCTTCGCTGTCAAAATAACGGCCCGCACCGATTTTTCACGATGGAAATCGGAGAAGGCCTCGATGAGCGCGACCACCATTTCACGCGACAATGCGTTGCGCGTGTTGGGGTAATCTAATGCGATCGTTCCGCTTGGGTTCTGCTTGACTGTTTTGATCATCGTGCGTCTTGATTAGACCGCCGTTTCGGTTGGGATTTCAAAACCACGACGGTATTCTCGAGTGAGCATAGCGTTGGCGTTCGCATTGTTCGGGAACGTTTCGGAAATCGGATCGAAAACCAACCGAGGTCCCACTTGCACACGGTAGTTCTCAACCTTATTCGCCGTGAGGTGGTCGGCGGTTCGTTGCCAGCAGGCCTGCATGTTCTCGGGGCCTGTGACATCTTTGAGCTTGCCTGCGACATCGGACGAAGCAACTTCAACACCGAGTCGCAGCGAGATGTTGGCCAAGTGACATAGGGCGCTGGACAAATGCCCCTCTTCGACGTCAGCGTTGAGCGTTTTGTAGTCGCGCTTTCGGACGGCGTCCTGAAAATTGCGGTAGTGGTAATTGTCACCACCACCTTTGAATTGCTTGACCGGCTTTCCGTCCAAATCGAAGACGGTTCCGTTGTCGTAGGTGGTCATGACGAGGTAGCCTTTGGTTCCTTCGATAATGATGCCAACTTTGGCCTCTTTATAGGCTTCGGTTGGCAAACCTCGCACTTCGAAAATGATCTGGCGGGGTCCGTAGTCATGAACCACCACTTGTGTGTTTGCCGTCTCGCCTGCATCTTCGTATCCGAAGCGTCCCCCTAGTGAAAAAGTTCGCTCGCACAGTCGATTCTCATTGAGCGCCCATCGGCAAAGGTCCATTTGGTGGATCCCTTGATTTCCGAGGTCGCCGTTTCCATAAGCCCATTGCCAATGCCAATCGTAGTGAAATCGCTTTCGGGTAATAGGTAGAATGGGTGCGGGGCCGGACCACAGGTCATAGTCGACGTCCTTGGGTGGTTCGTAGGTTCCTTTGGGGCCGATGGAACCACGGGGCTTGTAGCACAAACCTCGCGAGACTTTAATATCGCCAATTCCGCCCGCATGAATGTAAGCCATGGCGTCTCGCATGCCAGGATTCGATCGGCTCTGCGTGCCGGTTTGGACGATTCGATTGTGTTTGCGTGCTGCCTGAACGAGCCGGCGACCTTCGAGAACGTTGTGAGAAACAGGTTTTTCGACGTAGACATCTTTGCCTGCTTGAACCGCCCAAATGGCAGCCAACGAGTGCCAGTGGTTGGGTGTGGCAATGCTGACGGCGTCGATTGATTTATCGTCGAGGAGTCTTCTAAGATCCTTGACCCAAACTGGCTTCTTTCCCTTTTGTAGCTCACCGGCGGATTCGCATGAGCTTTGTCCCGCCTTTTCGTCGCAATCGCAAATATGCGTAACCTGTGTCCCACGCATTCCACCAAAGCCTCCGATATGCGAACCGCCACGGCCACCGGCCCCGATTACGGCAACTCGAATGGTATCGTTTGGTCCAACTTTGGGAGACTGATTATCATCGGCCACGGCTGCACTTGAAAAACGCGATTGTGCGGCCATCGCGGTGGCAGTTGCAAGAAGACTATTCTCTAAAAATTGACGACGTGATGATTGTGTCATAGCAAAATTCTCGAATGGGTTTGGAGGGAATTCTTACATTGTTACCAGAAAAGCTATATGCAATTTACTCGATTAAGGATTCGCTCGCATCAAATTTCCTATCTGATCCAAGCAAATTTCTGATCATCGAAAACCAAGATCTGCTGTTTCTCGTGCTCGTGCTCGTAATCGATTGCTTTGGATCGTAAGGCACTAAACTTCATAGCGATAGTGCACTTCGTCGATCCCATCTTCATAGTAATCGAGGAGTCTGCCGGCGGTCTTGAACCTCGCGGCGGTCAGGATGGACGAAGCGTTGGCGACATCCGATGGGAACGCCATGAAGATGGACCGGCCGCCCCAGCTCCGCACTCGATCGTAGACTTTCTGAAAATCTTGCGGTTTCGTTCCCTGCCCCTGCGAAACGAGTTCCCAAGCTAGCCAATACGCACCGTTGGTTTCTGGGATCTCGTCGACATCGGTCAGTCGAATGTCCTCTAAGTTGAGCACAACGTTGACGTTTTCCTTTTCGCAGAGTCGCAAACCGTATACCAGCATCGACTCCCCTTGAGCGTAGTAGTTGGGTTGGCGTATCTCCTGGACGAAACCTACTTGAGTGTAGGCTTCACGGGCGTCTCGATAAATGTCTCCATCCTCAGGATCAATGTAATCGCTCGCGTGAACGAAGGCTTTTCGACCATCACGTTCTCGCATGATTTCGATCATCCAGTTCAGCATTCGAGTTCCCTTGCCAGAGCGTCGGTGGCTCGGTTCCAGGTAGGTCCAGGATAGGCCGAACGAACCATCCGTGTCAGGGATAGGCTTGGCTCCAACCACACCGATTACCGTCCTGTCCTCGCAAAGGCAGAATTGATCTTCTATGCCGTTGCCGTAAGTCTCTTGAGCCTCGGCGGCATCGTCTTCGTCATACGCTTGAATAATGCGAAGCGCGACCGGTATATCCTTGACAGTCATGGGCCGTAATTCCAGGCTGCCATCAGCGCGATGAAACATTTTCAGCTCCCTTCACGTATTTGTTAAACCAAGCCACCATTTCCGCTTGCGTATGAAGGACGGATTGCCGGGCGCGGTAGCCATGGCTTTCGTGTGGCAACATGACCAGTCTCGTCGTTCCGCCGTTTCCTTTGACCGCTTGAAACATGCGCTGGGATTGAATCGGGAATGTCCCGGGGTTGTTGTCATTCTCACCGTGGATAAAAAGAATCGGTGTTTTGATTTTGTCTGCGTGCATGAACGGTGAAATACTTGAGTAGATCTCTTTCGCCTCCCAAATCGGTCTGCGTTCCGATTGAAATCCAAAGGGTGTGAGCGTTCGATTGTACGCACCACTTCTTGCGACGCCAGCCTTGAACAGATCGCAATGGGCAAGAAGATTAGCAGTCATAAACGCGCCATAGCTATGCCCACCCACTCCTACTCGGTTGCCGTCCGCCACACCTAGCGAAACCGCGTGCTCGATGGCGGCTTGGGCTGCCCCTACGATTTGTTCGACAAATGTGTCGTTCATCGTTTCGGGATCGCCGATGACCGGCATCGTAGCTTCGTCCATGATCGCATATCCCTGGGTGAGCAATGCCAAATGGCTGATTCCTCCGATGCGAGTAAACTCCGATGGATTGGCGGAGATTTGCCCCGCGGTGCTCGCATCGTTGAACTCAAGCGGATAGGCCCAAACGATGAGCGGCAATTTGGACCCTTCCACGTAGTCTGCGGGAAGGTAAAGCGTTGCGGAAAGCGGTACGCCATCGGCACGTTGGTATTTTACAATCTTTTTGCGAATGCCTCGAAGCTGTGGTGTCGGATCTTGGAAATCGGTCAATGCGACTTCGCTGGATGCGGACAAGTCTCGCAAATAGTAGTTCGGCGGTTGAGTGGGGGACTCCCGGCGCGTGATGACCTTGGGTTGTTTGCCGTCACTGCTAGGGACCACAGACACAGCGATTTCAAGAAATCCGGATGAACATCGCCACAGACGTTCTGTCTCGAGTGTCTCAATGTTCTTGCGATCTAGGAATGGCAAATTCCCTTCCGAAGTTGCGCCTTGGCCAACCAGCCAAACCCACGGTCCTGACTGTTGAGCGACAGAATAACCGGTCGCGTCGGGCTTGGTCAGAATTCTACCTGGATCGCCGTATCGATCGCGCATACTTCGGTCGACCATGATCTTGGGGGTCGACTGCGGCGAAGAGGTGTCGTGCAACAGTGAACGAATCCAACGCCGGTCGCGATCCATTTCGGTGGTCATCATCAAGTTCGGATTCGGAAAAAACGAAATGCCCGCATAACGATGTTCGATGCGCACTAGGTCGCGTGCTGGAACGTTAAAGGGCGAGTCAATCGTTTTTAGCTGATCTCGATGAGGTACTTTTTTGCGAGGATCGCCTTCATCGAGGGCTTCGGTCCAGACGAGCGTTGATGGATGTCCTGGCCGCCACTGAACAGAACGCCTCCCGGTTCGAACACCTTCGATGGGAATGTTCTCTTCCATGGGGATATCGACAACGTGATAAATGTTTCGTCCATCCAAACCGACAACGTCGACCTGCTTGGGAAACGAACTGGAGGTGAGAAGATAGGAGAAAGGCTTGAGCATTTTGGTCACGAGCAGATGCATGCCATCCGGCGAACAGACCACGCTATCGATCATCGCTGGCTCGCCTACTTTGATATCGGGCTTGCTCGGCTCCAAAATGGCGAGTTGAGTTGTGGCGAAGTACTCAAACAACGCTTCGTCATGGGCGTTGGTGAGGAGGTCTTGATACGTTCTTGTCGGAGAAGTGTTGCCGTACGACTCCTGGATGTTGGGACCTGAAGGTGCGCCGGGGGCGACAGGTTCGGGCCCGCGTTTTTCGGGTACGAGGCAACCTAGAACACGACGTCCGTCTGGCATCCAGTCAAACGACTGTAGCACCGTGTTCAATCGATCGGTCAATCGAATGGGTTTCGATGGATTATCGACTGCTCCCCACCACAGTTCGGTGCCATTGTCCGTCACGATCGAATAAACAAAAGATTTCGAGTCATGCGACCAACTGACGGATCCAACACGCGACGACTCTTGTAGGGGTATGCGAATTGCGTTTCCTCCATCGCGAGGACGAAGCGATATGCCCCGATTGAAATCGGTTCGAAATGCTCCGTTTGCAACTGGGTCGATTCGATTGCCTGCAAGTGCAACCATGCGACGTGCCACATCCGCAATATCGGGCATCGAGTCTCGATCGACCAAAAGCACCCAGTTCGAGTCGGGGCTAATCGCTAGAGCCGGATCGGGCTTGGTGTCGATAATGTCAACGATCTCGACAGGTGGGGATTGGTAGGTCGATTGTCCCGATGTAATCGATGATGTCATACAAGCCGTGGCCAAGAAGAGCGGAATGGAATAGAAGTGTTTTTGTCTAATTCGCATGTTGTATTCCAGGAATTGAAATGCGGAGTGGAAAAGTATGTCGAATATAGCCGCAAAGTGGTCAGTCGGCAGTGGGCTGTAGGCCGTGGGCTGAAATGCGGGTAATCAGGCTCAGCACGGGCTGGCGAGGAGGCACACAAGCGGATGAGGCACGCAGAGCAGGCCCGTAGGGACGAAAGATCCAATGCTGGGGGTGATAACCCGTGATAACCGCCGGCAAATCCGCTCCAAAATATCGATAAAGGGCAAGGGCCGACACATATACCTACCACCTACCACCTACCACGTACTTGGCCATTGCTTTTTTTCGGCGTGGAATGTCAAAATATCGGCACGCTAGATGCAGTGTAGGTCAGGCTGGCCTAATGTCTGCCAAAACGCGTGCCGAAAACGAACTCGATCCTAGAGAAATGGGCTAAAGAATATGTTCACTTACTTGCTGTTCATAGTACCTCCAATGCTGCTGGCGCTGGTAGCACAGTGGTTGATGCGATCTACCTACAGTCGGGCGAGTCAGATTCCAGCTCGAATGAGCGGCGCAATGGCTGCGAGGCGAATTTTGGATGCAAACGGGTTGCGAGATGTGCCGATTGAACAATCCGCTGGCCAATTATCGGACCATTACGATCCCGCCTCGAAAATCGTGCGACTCAGCCCAGACGTGTATGAGGGCTATTCGCTAGCGGCGGTCGGCATCGCAGCTCACGAAGTCGGGCATGCTATCCAAGACGCGAAGAATTACGCGCCATTGGTGATTCGCAATATTGCAGTGCCGGTGGCTGGTTTTGGTAGTAACATCAGTCAGGTTTTTCTGCTTGCAGCCTTTGGACTTGCGGCATTTCAATTGGGTCAGCTAGCCAGCATTGCGATGCTTTTGTTTGTCGTAGGCTTTTCGGCGACCGTGATTTTCCAAATCATCAACTTACCAGTCGAATTTAACGCAAGCTCGCGAGCCAAAACAGAACTTGTTTCATTGGGGATCGTGAAAGGCCAGGAGTTATCGAGTGTTAGCCGTGTTTTGACGGCAGCCGCCATGACCTACGTGGCTGGTACATTGCAATCCATTGCAACATTGGCGTACTATGTTTTCCAGTTCTTTCTCGCTAGCGGAATGGGCAACAGCGACGATCGAGGCTAATGAGAATTGATACCGCGAAGCGGTTTAATAGGACAGACCGGGGTAGCACTAGGCTTCAAAAACATATGTAACCATCCTCTAGGAATCTTATGCCTACCTCGAACGAAGAGATTGTTGCTGCGACCGTCACTTGGCTTGAAAAAATCGTCATTGGCCTGAATCTTTGCCCGTTCGCCAAGGCAATTCATGCCAAGAAACAGATTCGCTTTGTCGTGAGTCAAGCGTGCCAGAGTCGCGAATTGCTAGTCGAATTGAAAGCGGAATTACAACGTTTGGTTGACTCCGATCGTGAGCAGATCGAATCTACATTGCTGATACATCCAGAGGTACTGAACGAGTTTATCGATTACAACCAGTTCCTGATTCTTTGCGATTTGGCAATCGAAGAGCTGGAGCTGGAAGGCATCCTTCAGATTGCGAGCTTTCATCCACAGTATCAATTTGCAAATACCGAACCTGACGACGTAACCAACTATACGAACCGATCCCCTTACCCAACGCTTCACCTCTTGCGTGAAGACAGCGTGAGGCGAGCCATTGAAACGGTTCCAGACGTCGGAAAGATCTACGAAAGAAACATTGCCACGTTGAACTTGCTAGGCAAAGCCAAAATAGACGCCTTAATGTAATGTGGCTTTAGGCTTTAAGTCGTATGAGTCGTATGAGAGCAACGAATTGACATATGGCGTCGCTTCGCGACTCGGGGGGATGGGGCGAATGTTTCCACGGGTTGCGGTGGCTGTCGCCACCTTACCCGTGGCTATCAAATTCCGTCGCTCCGCGACTCAGAACCCCGTCGCAAAGCGACGGCATAGGTTTTAGTCGCAAAGCGACGGTATGGATTTAGTCGCAACGCGACGGCATTCGATAGCCTGGGGTAGAGTGAGCGATAGCGAACGGAACCCCAGGAACGCATCCCACGATCACGAGTCGCAAAGCGACGGCATAGGTTTTAATCGCCGTTTGAGACCAACTCAGCGCATTTGCTCCGATACAATGAATGTGTCATAATAATGAAAACTCCAATGCCAAGTCTGAAATCCATTCGGTGCGAACATGTCTACCCA
Organism: Pirellula staleyi DSM 6068; assembly: GCA_945875845.1. GTDB lineage: Bacteria > Planctomycetota > Planctomycetia > Pirellulales > Pirellulaceae > JBKCUI01. Next base: position 54,933 of record CAMCMB010000033.1, on the reverse strand, counting down.
TCACGGTATCCTAATTCACGCAGTTTTTTCGACGAAATTTCGAATGAAAGTACTTCGAGACGAATGGCTTGCCGAGCTATTTGCTTACATAGGTGGCCTTGTCAAGGAACATGATGGTTCTCTACTCAAGGCGGGCGGTATCGAAGACCATGTGCATCTGCTTCTTCGTATTCATCCCCAGTATGCCATTTCGGACACGATGAAATTGATCAAGGCGAACTCCTCTCGATGGATTAATGACGCAAGGCGGGTACAGGGAAGATTCGAATGGCAAAAGGGATATGGCGCTTTCTCGGTAAGTCAATCCATGTCGGAAACCGTTAAGCAATACATTAGTGCTCAACGAGAGCATCATCGGAGGAAATCCTTTGAGGAAGAGTATCTGACGGCGTTACGAAATCACGGAATCGAATTTGACCTTCGGTACGTATTTGAATCGGAGCATTTCGGTTGAAACCTCGACATATGGCGTCGCTTCGCGACTCGGGGGGATGGGGCGAATGTTTCCACGGGTTGCGGTGGCTGTCGCCACCTTACCCATGGCTATCAAATTCCGTCGCTCCGCGACTCAGAACCCCGTCGCAAAGCGACGGCATGGTTTTAGTCGCAAAGCGACGGTATAGATTTAGTCGCAAAGCGACGGCATTCGATAGCCTGGGGTAGAGTGAGCGATAGCGAACGGAACCCCAGGAACGCATCCCATGATCACAAGTCGCAACGCGACGGCATAGATTTAGTCGCAAAGCGACGGCATAGATTTAGTCGCAAAGCGACGGCATACGATAGCCTGGGGTAGAGTGAGCGATAGCGAACGGAACCCCAGGAACGGATCCCATGATCCAAAGAGTCGCAAAGCGACGGTATAGATTTAGTCGCAAAGCGACGGCATTCGATAGCCTGGGGTAGAGTGAGCGATAGCGAACGGAACCCCAGGAACGCATCCCATGATCACAAGTCGCAAAGCGACGGCATAGATTTAGTCGCAAAGCGACGGCATTCGATAGCCTGGGGTAGAGTGAGCGATAGCGAACGGAACCCCAGGAACGCATCCCACGATCACGAGTCGCAAAGCGACGGTATAGATTTAGTCGCAAAGCGACGGCATTCGATAGCCTGGGGTAGAGTGAGCGATAGCGAACGGAACCCCAGGAACGCATCCCATGATCCAAAGAGTCGCAAAGCGACGGCATAGGTGGCCTTGCCACGTTTTAAAACGATGCGTTAATCTGCGTACGGACCAAAATCCCTGTTTGACCGGCCACTAGGCCTGTGCGGTTTTGATCGGCGGGGGAGCTTTCGAGTCCTGCCACATCGAACGTGTACCGCAGATTGCTTTTCCCAGGAAGAATGAACCAATTGAAGCCGCCAGCAACTTCGGTACCGGATCCAAATGCGCCGGTGACCCAAGAAGTGCGGGAATACAATTCCATCTTCCGTGGCAAGACGAAATATCCTCCTTGCGCGAACCCTCCATGAGCTCGCGTTGGACTGAGTTCAATGGAATTATTGCCCTGCAACGACGACAGTTCCTGAAAGTAGATTTCAGTCGAAAGACTGAAGCCACGAACCTTGAATGCCAAATCAAGAGCGGCTAGCGACAGATCGTACCGCTGAAGAGTCACTCCTGGAGAAAGTGCACCTAGCTGAGTGATCAAGGTGCCATCCGAGAGTCGCACTGCGGAGTTCTCGATGGCATCGCTATCCGACTGACTACCCTGCCCTAGTGCAAAGGTGTAGCTGGTCCCGGCGCGCATGACCAGTTCGTCGTGATCTTCGATGTCGGAATAGCCGGGACCAAAATCGCCCAACGGTTCCCACCAAACCGAGTCGGATAAACACCCACGTTGCTCAAACTGGTTTGGCGTTTTATTCAGCGTATTAAAACCGTTCGAATACATCGCATGGTAATACAATCCGTCAAGCGGTTCACCTTTGCACCAGATTCCCTGGCTTAGGCTTGGGCGGAAGAATGTTGTCGCCATCGAACGATCTGGCCCCTCTTGCGCTTCCCAGGAACTATGCAGCCATTCGCGAGATCCAGGCACTTTGTTTTGGCCCACGGACACTTCTATGGCGCGGCTGAACCGGTAGCTCAATGAATAAGCCCGAAAACCGATGGCATTGCGACCAACCGTGTTGTAATCGATGTTTACGTTGTAGGTAAGTTTCGGCAAAAAAGCATTTCCTGAGAAGATCAGCCGTCCACGGGGGATCAAAAAGTCACTGGTGCTGTTGATTGGATTCACATTCCCGGCATTATCAGTCCATGAGCGTTCGTCTCGTGCGAAATGGGAGTAGCGAACCGTACCCTGATGGTTGATCTTTAATGAGAATGGAGATTCTTTGAGGTTATTGGAGCGAACCATGAATCCATTGTCGTACAGGGCCGTGTAACCACCGCGCTGCCTTGCCTCCCGTTCAGATTGCTGAGAGGCAGGGGATTCGTAGCCGTCTAGGGTCGCTTGTATATCCACGGGGATGAAGGTCAATTCCCTCCGAAGCGAACTCACTTCCTCGGCCAACCGACGGTTTTCGTCGACGACCGTTTGCAGGGTCATTTCCAAACGATCGACCCGAGATTGGCCCGAGGTAGGGTCGGAATCTTCCGAAGACGACTGGCCGCGTGCGACTCCGACCAAACCCAGCATCGCTACTACCCAACCAAGCCCAATGCAAAACGCCATCGCGGCAAGAACGCGATGATCGGTGGGAGAAATTGGTAGTCGTATCATGTAATGTTGAGCTGAAAGGATTCCTCGAGTTGCAACTGTTTCAGAACAACAACGATTCGGCTGCGAGGTGAAATGATTATCACAAGGTACAACCCGTTTTTTCGTCACAGTTTCAAGAATCCTTAAAACTAGATTCCACGGACGTCACAGTTTGCCATCATCGTACCGGAGAATTGTAGACATAGGCTTGACGAGCATACAGTGCTAGCAAAAGCATGGACACTTGCCGACCCAATCGTTGTTGGTTGGTGTCTAATCACTTGGGAGAAACTATTTATTTTTTACGATGAATCCACACCGTGTGCCAACTTTAGCTGACGATCCTAGCGTGGATTAGGATCAAATTGATAGGATGGATGTCGAGATCGGATCAGATCCAAGACACGAACAAAAACGCAGTTTAAACCCAGTGCAAGACCCCTCACCCGCAACTCCTCTCCCCTAAAAGGGGCGAGGGGAGCAAGATGAAAGGATGAGGGGCAACTATCTAGAAAACAGAAGAAGTTCGATCTTGATTAAACCCACTGCTTTCCAAGGCCCACTTCCTCCAATCACTCGCGATGCGATCGCCATTTGGCAAGCTGGAGTGGACGCGGTTCGAGCGGATCGCATTTTGGCTAGCCAAACCGAGTGGGATGGACGGTGGCTTCATATCGTCGATCAAGTCGTGGATCTCGAAAACGCAAAACTGATTGTCGTTGGTGCGGGAAAAGCAGCTGCGGGAATGACCGCCGGTCTCATTCAGGCGTTGAACCGTTCCAATCAAAAACTCCCTTCGATGGTTGGATGGATTAATGTCCCGGAAGGCTCGCCGTTGAATGAGTACAACATCCCAAGTTGCATCACCGTGTGCCAAGCACGGCCGCAAGGGAGTAACGAGCCTACAGGAACCGTTGTGGCTGGCACTCGTGAGATTCTCAAGCTCGTGCGCAACGCCCGTCCGAACGATTGTGTGCTAGCGTTGATAAGCGGCGGAGGCTCGGCGTTGCTTTGCTCTCCGATCGATGGGATATCTCTACAAGAAAAAGTTGAATTGACTCGAGCGCTCTCCGCAAACGGAGCTAATATCGAACAACTCAACTCCGTGCGTCGTTGTCTCAGTAACATCAAAGGTGGGGGACTCGCGCGGGCCTGCCATGCCAAACATCTGATCACTTGCATCCTATCCGATGTCCTCGGCGATCCGCTCGAGGTTATTGCATCCGGCCCAACGATCCTCAAGCCCGAACCCAACCCAGCACAAGCCATTTCGGTTCTCAACAAAGTCTTGCCCGGTCAATTCTCGCATGTCCATACCATCTTAAATGAGTCGGTACACCACGGTTCCTTGGCCGCATCCCACGCTGTGTTATCCAGGACCGAGCGTTCGACGTTTGTGCTTGCAAACAACGTCACCGCAGTAGAAGCAGCCGGTCAAAAGGCGGTTGAACTAGGTTACCGTTCTTGGATGAAGTCGGAACGTACAAGCGAAGGTGACGCGCTGCAGTTAGGAGAAAAACTCGCGAACCAATGGGTTACAACTTTCCAAGAGGGTCAAATCGATTGCCTGATTTCCGGTGGAGAGCCGACAGTGTCCTTGCCACCCTCGGAGGTGTGTGGCATGGGTGGTCGAAACCAGCAGCTCTCCTTAGCCGTTCTGAATGAACTGCATCGAACGAGTGGTTGTCCTCAAGACGTTGAGCTTGTTTTTCTATCGGGCGGGACGGATGGTGAAGACGGTCCGACGGACGCTGCAGGGGCGTTTTTCGACCGAACTGTGTATGAACGCATGTTGCGGTTGTCGCTTGACCCGAGCGATTTCCTTCGACGTTGCGATGCATATCGCTTTTTTGAGCAGACAGGCGGACTGCTAAAGACCGGGCCAACCAATACGAATGTGTGCGACCTCCGAGTTGCATTGGTCCGACCAGCAAAAACGCTTGGGTCTTAACCGGGGGCTAACGCCCAATGGCACTCACTTTCGGTTCCAACCAATGTTTTCGTAGCGGAGCGGCGCGAGCCGCCCGGTGAATATCTAAGTGATTTGCCTACGGTCACCGGACAGCTTGCGCTGTTCCGCTACAAAGTGAGTGCCATTTGGCTAACGCCATGCGGCTGATGGATTTTTAGTTGACGAAGTAGTTCAATGTGTAATACGCTTCGCGGTGTAGCAGCGGCTCATTTGACCTCGCCTTGATGTCGGTTGTATGCAGTTCATGCACATGTCCTTCACGCAAACCCTCGATGACCAGGTCGACCGACAGTCCATCTTGGGAAACAGTCACATTTTTGATGGTAGCTTGTGTCGGATCGACTTCAGGACTGCCGTATTCTTCGCGGTAGATGTAGGTATACGTGTTCATCGAATAGTTTTTCCTGTTCGAAGCGCTCAACGGGTCCACCGGCTTGGTAAAGGTCAGACGAAAACCATCTTTGTTGAGCCGCATCGTTTTGATCTCGAACGGAAGCTTGCCAGTCCAATCCAATCGTTCGACTGCAAATTCCTTGGACCCGCGTGAGCCCCACCCCCGATTGGTGCCCCCAACAAACAGAGAACCGTTCGATGCCATCTCAACCCCAACGACGCCCGATTGAAAACCAGCTCGAAAAGGGAATACAGCACCTTGATAGTGTCCTTGTACAGTTTCCAAATCCACACGCATGATCGTGCTATGGGTTTGGTCGCCTACGAAAAGTTGGTCTTCGAATGGTCCAAATTTTCCATGGGTGGTGTCGCATGCCAGTCCGCTTGCCGACTGTCCCATCTTGTTGTAAGGAAACAACACAGAGGGGGGAACGAAGTCGGATAGTTTGCGAGCTTCCGTCATGATGCGGCTATTGTTCTGTGGAGTCGCGGCTTTTTTGCCTCGGAAGGGTTCGGCGGATTCTAGCCAACGGTTGCCACCAGGATGCCCTGCAAACTTTCCGGGCACCAGTTGTTTCAATCCGCATGTTCCGTTCCATGGGCCTTGGTTATCTGTGTAAAACACATCCCCTTTGGCATTGAAGCCGATCCCGCCTGGAGAACGAATTCCATATGTGGTCGGAACCGTTTTTCCATCGGGAGTGATGCGCATGCACCAACCTCGATACGGAACGTCGCTACCAAAGGAACCTGTTAAGCAAAGCACCGTCCAAATATTCCCCTCCGCATCGAACTTGGAGCCGATTGCATACTCGTGATAATCGCCGCTGATCTCCCACCCATCGCCAACAATTTCGAATTCGTCCGCTTTGCCATCGCCATTGCTGTCCCGAATTCTGGATACATCACTGCGTTGCGTTACGTAAAGCCATCCATTTTTTTCTGCCATCCCTAGCGGTTCATGCAAACCTCGGGCGAAAAGAGAAAACTTGTCCGCAGTCACCGTCTTGCCTAGCGGATCTCGAATCATCCAAACATCACCGCGACGGGTTGCGACAGCCATTTGTCCATCCGGCATGACTTGAAAGGAACCGGCCTCAAGGACTTCGCCGGCGGGGGTCTCAAAGGTGGTGATGCGATAAAAGTCTTCTTCCTTGGGCGATTGGGCCCATAGAATAAAAGAAGTTGCTTGGATGCAAAGAACGAATATGAAAAAACGTAGGATCATGAATGCGGCCAAATTGGAGTGATTGTTATTTTTAGGTCTGAATCAAGCAGCTCGCTCGCGCGGCTACTTACCATTGGATGATTTGAGTTACGACCGACTCACCCGAGTCAGGTAATTTGCAGCGAAGCTCTTGTGAATTGTTGATGTTGATGAGAGCGATGGGCACGCCACGAATGATAAGTGTGACTTTGCCGTCGAGAATGTACGAATCGCCAGCCCCCTTTTCAATTCGTCCCGCAGCGGCTCGGAAATACATGCCGGTCCGATTGTCTCGGTTCTTGATTTTGAGTTGTCGCTCGATGGTGGCCGAACCATCGTTTGCGAGTTTGGGGAATAGGGAATCCTGCACCTCGGTGGTTCCTAGCAGATACTTGAAAGTAGGCTGTCCTGCCGTGTTGAGTGTGTAACCTTTGAAGTGATACTCGTTCTTTCTAGCCGGTTCGGTTGGCCAGGTGGCCATGGGTTCGCTGAGGTGAGCAATTGGAGCCGATTTCTCAAAGACCGTGATATCATCCCCCTGTGGGCCTTGAAATCCTGGCCCGCGTCCTACCCAATGTTTGCTCGCGTCGATGAACTCATTCTTCCAAAGTAGTCGAAGGTTCATGTTTCCAGCATCCCAGGCAACGTTTACTTTCTCGGGATAGCCGATCGCAATACCGCGAGGGCTCAAACCCTCGATGAAGTTGCGATAGACGATGGGCTTGTCGTTTGGGGACAACACGATGGCTTCTGGGTTTAACCCGCTTGGGAGTTTGGCATCTTTTCCTTGCGATAAATACAGCCACATCGCATCGATCTGTTTGTGTGCGTCGCCGTCGTACACACTCACCAGCGTCGACTTTCCATCGGGGAAACTGAGTGGCATCCGCGTGCCGGGCCGATACTCGGTTGGGGCCAGCATGTAACGGTGGAACCAGTCCTCGCGCAAGCGTTTGGGCATTGTGAGCATGTCGATGGCTGCGATTCCAGGTGTAGCCTTGTCCCCGAAGCGATGGCATTTAATACATGCGAGCCCCTCTCCGCCGACTAGTTTTCGACCAGCGACCCGGTGTGCCGTCCCAGCTTCGCTATCCATCGCGGGAACACTCGATGGGCCGCGAGATTGAATGTCGAGCGTTACCAAGTGTTCTCGCAACCCGTCCAATTTGTTGTTCCCAAAACCTGGCATTCGCGTCACAACGTACGGTCGAACTTTGCCCCCGTTCGCAATGATCGAGTCGATGACCTCGGACTGGAGCTTATCACCAACGCCGCTTAGAGAGGGTGGTAGCCTCCCTTCGCTCCCCATTTCTTGGACCGTCGACTTGAAGAAAGCGTTGCGAGCCGACTCGGGGCCACCGACAGTCCCTCGGGTATGACAGCTGTAGCAGTTGGCATTTGCCAATTGCAAATGCACGCGAGCTTCGGTCTCGAGAGGAGCCTCGAGTGATTTGAGTGCCGCAACGATGGCGTCTCTTTGGTTACGGGTCAATTCATAATCGGGTAAACCAGGTCGAACCGTTTTCGACAAGCAACCTTGTGTTGCGTCCAGTTCCGCAAGCGGTTTGGCCACGAGTGTGCTCGAAATGGATTGGCTGTTGAGCTTTAGTGCATGGCAGTTCGCGCATCCCGTTTGAACATAAAGAGCTTGACCAGCGGCCACCAAGTTCAAGTCGGCTTGAAACCGACTTGGGATCAATTCCTTGTCCAAGTTGCCTTTCGGATCTGAGGTGATCCAAGAGTTGATGGGCGACCGCCCCGCATTCGGCCCCTCGATTTCGAGAGCCAATTCCTCTTCGCCACCCTTTTCAAAGTAATCGACTTGAATTCGGTGGACGCCTACCTGGAGTGTCTTTTTACTAGCCTTAAACGAACTTGGGTGAATCCCATCGTGGTCGATCAAGACATCGCCATCGATCCGTAGCCGACTTCCGTCGTCGGAGCTCAGAAAGAACCGATAGTCTCCGGCCACCGTGACTGGTAAGTAGGCTTCAAATTGCATTGCAAAATCGCTTGTTCGTTCGGACGCGCTCAGATCCAAGCCCGCCGTGGTCAAGGATTTCACGGGCTTGAGTTGACTGAAATCCGGTAGCTTATCCCACTGGCCGTAATAGATCTTCGCGGCCCATTGTTCGCTCGAAGGCACAAGGATGGAATCACCGAGAAGATAGCAAGCGATATCGCGGGCCTCGGTCCAAGATGTGACCAACGTTGGCATCAGTTCACTAGGACGCACTTGATGCGGATTCTGCAAGAACTTGCTCAAGCCATCTAGCGTATACTTTTGGGCGAGGTCGCCGAGTGGTACGCTAGTCGAGGTAAGGTTCGAGTCTCCCGCTCTTGGAGCATGGCAGGCGACGCAACCGATAGAATGAAAAAGGTCCTGGCCTCGCTTGCTCGACGCGGAGTCACCCGAGCGGTCTATTGATTTACCTGTTTGAGAAAGAAAACTGGCAATCGCTCTTCCATTGGCTGTTCTTTGCTCGTCGGACAGCCCATGAAAAAGGTCCGGCATCGTCGTTCCGACTTTGGTTCCTCGTGCATTGCCAGCGACTGCGACCAAGTGATCGACGCGAACACGCGTTCCGACGAGATCTAAAATCGGTGCCGACTTTGGGGCAACTGTTGGTTCGGCTGAGGAGTGGCATGCAACGCAACTCAACTGCGAAATCAGAACGCGTCCGCCGATTGCATCGCCAGCCAAGAATCGTTCGTAACCGGGAATGATCGGTCGTCGAGCTTCGCGTTCTGCGTCCCGAGGAGCAAGCCAAATATTTCGGTACGACACTTCGTTACCATGGTCTTGCAAGTGGATCGGCCCATCGGTTGCGCCTTGCGTACTTGGCAACGAAACTGTTTCGGGCAAAGGGACATCCTGATGAACAACAACGCCGTTTAGCTTCACGGTTATTTGGGCATCCGCGAATTTCTTTCCCGATCCATCCAACCTTGCTGCTGTGAATTCGATATCGTAGGTTTGCCACGAGAGTGGCGGAAAGCACATGTTCAAGTCAGGATCTCGAATTCCATACAGTCCGCCCGCTTCGTTGTTCTTGCCTTCGAGACCGAACGAATCGAGGACTTGCGTTTCGAAGCGACCTTGGTGATAAACGCCGCTATTGCCTCGGCCCTGGCCTTCTTTGGTAGGTTCGAATGGCGTTCGAAATTCGAGGTGCAGAGTGTAATCGCGAAAATTCCCCTTGGTCGTGGCTCCGTGTTTGAGCAGACCATCCTCCGTGATTTTTGCGTCTTCCTTCCAATGCTTCATCAGCGAGGACTGTGTGCCGTCGAACAAAACGGTAGCATCCGAGGGTGCTTTGGCTCCAAGCGTTGGACTTCTGCGTTCGATTCGTTTGAGATGTTTGCTTAAAGCGACTTGACCGACCGTTTCGCTGTCCCCTTCGACTCGTGTAGGTAAGGATTTGTCCCAGCCTGCACCCGGTAGTCCACCGTTGAATAGAACCAGTTCAAACTCCCCGTCTCCTCGAGCGATGACTTGGAGCCCCAAGCCTGACCCCTCGTATTCCCCTTGGACGGCAAAATCAGGATTCCGCCGCGCCGCCTCCACGGTCGCGTCGCTATCCGCTTTTTGGGACAAGGAATGGTTGGTCAAGATCAACCCCAGAAGCGATCCCACCACAAGGGTCGATCGAAAATACAGAATGGATGGCATGTTTCGTGAGTGAGATTGGTGAATTAGAAATTATTAGGAGTACCCATTCGGGTATGTGACATAATACACAAGGAAATTGGAGGTAGATATAGAGGTCAGCGGAAGGGTGAGGCCAACCCTCTAAACATGTTTTCCTCGACTTTGCCGAATCCATTCATTGCTTGGGAGGGTGAGGCTCCTGCCGAACCCATTCATTGCTTGGGAGGGTGAGGCTCCTGCCGAACCCATTCATAGCTTGGGAGGGTGAGGCTCCTGCCGAATCCATTCATAGCTTGGGAGGGTGAGGCTCCTGCCGAATCCATTGCGTCTTTAGCTCGGCAGGAACCTCGCCCTCCCATATTTTCAATCCATTCGACATTGCAAAGATGTTCCTTGTGTGGCCTCAATCTTGGCCCCATGGACTATAACAGGCTAAACATTTTTGAAATCCATTACGAACCCTGCGGATACTCCTTTGATTGACAAGTCGCTCGAATCAAAATCGGTCAAGGAAGAACGTCGCTTTTTGCAAGGTCCCAATAGTCGACTTAACGAACTCTACAAGGCATTTCGTATAGTTCGCGAGATCGTTCGCGGCTTTCGTCGCCTCCATTTCGTGGGGCCTTGTGTCACCGTCTTTGGATCAGCGCGATTTACAGAATCGCATACCTACTACAAGCAGGCGCGAGAGGTAGGTTCCGAACTTGCCAACGCAGGCTTCACCGTGATGACTGGAGGCGGGCCGGGCATTATGGAGGCGGCCAAAAACGATGGTTGCCCAAGGAACCATCGATCAAATGGATGTCGATCGATTCATTCTCAGCGACTCGCCAAAGGAAGTTGCAAGCTTGATTAGCCAAGTCGCAAAAACGACGTTTGGTTCGGCACATGGAGTCATGAAACCTCGTTGGTGGTTGCTTGAGGCACCGTTCCCCAAATTGATTCCCAAGCCGGTTGCATCGCAAGAACAGGGTTCATAAAACCGACTGTCGTGCATCCTGCAATGCGTGGATCATGTCCAGTGTTGCTTGTTCGACAGCCTTTTGCCAACTGGATGCCCCGGCATATTTTGCGTTTTCAAATGCGAAAATGATCCCACGCGAACTATTGACGATAGCGCCCAGGCCGTTCTCGTCCAAGCCGACCGACACATCTTTTGCCGAACCGCCTTGGGCACCATAGCCGGGGATCAAGATCCAGGCATTGGGCATTCGCTTGCGCATGGCTTGCAATTGCTCCGGATAGGTAGCACCGACCACGGCACCTACATCGCCATAGCTATTTGGCGTGCTAGCCGATTTGAGTGTTTGTTGTTGAACGTAGTCGGCAACCCGCTCCGAAATCGTGCGAGAATCGTTCTGCAAATCCTGAAGAAAACCGCTCCCAGGGTTGGATGTTTTCACCAAGACAAAGATGCCAGCGGCTACTTGCGAACATCGTTCTAAAAAGGGCTCCAATGAGTCGGAGCCGAGATAGGGACTGACGGTCAACGCATCGGAATGGAACGGGCATTGTCCACGATTTCCGAGATACGCTTTTGCATAGGCCGCGGCAGTCGTGCCGATGTCATTGCGTTTTGCATCCATGATCACGATCAAGCCTTTGTTGGATGCGTATTCGCATACACGAGCCAGAGCCATGACACCGCAGGGTCCGAGCTCTTCGAAGAAAGCGCTTTGCGGTTTCACTACGGGCACGTGCGAATGTGTGGCATCGATGACCTCGATACAAAATTTTTCAAATGCCTTGGCTTGTGTTTCAAGGGAAGCGTTTGGGGCAACTCGAATGCCAGGCGGCAGTTGTTCTAGCCGTGGATCAAGTCCTACGCAAACTGGGTTATTCTTGACGCGAACCGAGTTCGCAAGTCGCTCACCAAAGCCTGGTTGCTGCATCTTGAAAATGTTTCGAAGTCATTGGGTTGAAGTTTGGATCGTGGCTTCCATGCCCTACACTGACACATCCGACAAAGTAGCAGGCACGCTCCGCGTGCCGTTCGCCGTCGAGCTTTTGCCAGGGTTCCAGGTGGACGGCACATGGAATGTGCCTACTACTTTGACTTATGTCGGCTGTGTCGACACGGTCCACACATGGAGTCGAGTCGTCGCTAGATCCGGAATTCGAAGAGTGTAGCAAAAGATAATGCGACTGGACATGGCACTCAAAAATGGAGACGGCGTGGCAGCCAACCAAGGTGCGTCTAACCCGCACCTCCAACAAGACGGACCGCCTGCCCAAGATTGCATTTTTTCGCGCGGGGCGGTGCGGCAAATCACGAAGCCGTTCAACATCCCAGCCCCGGGGTCGCGCTGCGCACCCCGGGACCATTCGCCCCGGAACGGTCGAACCCCATCGGGCCGATGAAGCTGTCCGATCCATTCATTTCCGACTTTATTTCAGAACAGCACCACTGCTACGATGCTTGTTGTAAGCGACGTTTGCGGGCAAACCGGCCTCCGGCAGCCAAACACGCAAGTCCAATGGCAAACAACGAAGTTGGCTCTGGCACAGCATTGATAGTTGTGTGTTGACTGCCATCGCCTGAATCGTGAAATGCAAGACCGGTGAAGAAGTCGTTCAAGTGGTCTGACCCATTCAGATTGCTATTCACACCGTTGATCAATACGGCACCTGCAGGCGGAAGATGTGTCCACAAAGCACCTGTTTGTTGAAACGTTTTTGTAATGAATCCTGACTTCGCACCCGAAGTGACTCCTTCGAGCTGGAATTGGATTTTTATTTCCGAATCAAATGTCCCACCTTCTAGTAGTGGGCTAAGGTTATCTGAACTATTTTTGATTGTCATCGTGCTGCCCGTGTCGACTAGGCTAACCGTCTTGACAAATTCGTTCGCGTTGCCGCCAAACGCACTCCAGTCGATTTGATTTTGACTCTGGAGGGAGAGGGCTACCATCGCGACATCAATGGTTTGGGAGGCACCATCGGCGAGATTAGTGACAGGGTCAAGGCGGTGCACAATAGTGTCGGCGTTACCAACGTTTTTAGGTCCCCCTCCAAAATTGTATGTGCCCAAAGGCACGCCAACGAACGGTGTAGGCGCAAGAGGCCCAGCCCCGTCAAAATCAAAATACGCCGTGGTTGTATACAGTAGATCATATCCTGTCATTATATTGACAAAACTTCCGCTTGCAGATGACGGCTGCAACACCAGCCCCATTGTGATCATCAAACCACAGATTACTTTCGATAGCCTCGATAGCATAACATTGTCCCTTTTCCGAGAGAAAAAACCAAACTGTTTGGGTGTCCATCCCAGTCCCACGTCATCCTGACATCAACTCGAGTCATAACGGACTCAAAATTGTTTTTTGTTGGCCGTAGCTGGCCTATCTCAAATCCTCCTTGTGGGCGAATTCAATGATGTTTTCAATTTTGTCTATCATTCGCTTGGAGTCTGTAAACGATTGCAGGGCAAGCAGCATGTCCGTTGGAAGGGGGCATGGAACAATCCCTAATCCAACATAGCGCTTGCTGCTCATACGCTGATGGCCCGTTGCGAAGGCTACTTGCTCGTTCTCGGACAATGCAAAATAGTCAAACCGCACGCCTAACTGCCCACACTTGATCTCGTCAAGACGCATCTCGACACGCACCTCGTCCAAGAGGGGCGGAGTCTGATGAAGCTCCACGGAGGCAAATGTTGTTTGAAGGGCAAGCTGCCGATTTGCGACTCGACCGAGCGACTTAGGTACATGGTCCTCCAAAAATAGTTCGCGACACTTTCCTTGCCAGGCGAAGAGATCGAGTGGATTCAGAACGGATATTCGGGGACACATGGTTGTGAACTCGTAAAACGGTCCACTCAGCGACTCATTGTGAGCATGGCTATAAGCCGACGAAGTTTGAAAACGCATGCTGCCCTTGCCGATCGTCTCTGCCCCATTCTCGGTGATTCTCTCGATCGTGGCGGAAGCTGAGTATTGGTGCTCATCCTCATCGAATTCCATCGACACACTTACGTCATCGCCAATCGTCGCTCCAACCGGGTCATCGAAACGTGTCGACCAATGAGTGACGATCAAAGGCGATTCACCTCGGCGAATGGAGTGCCAAAGTTCGGGATCGTTTTCTCGGAGCCACAGGTCGCGGCATTCCGCTTGCCAGCGAAAAAACGTGAGGAAATAGACGTTTCCAACGACATTCGTATCTTGAAACGTGATTCGTGGGCGATAGCACGTTTGAGTTAGTGTTTTCTGCATGATTTTTCCAGGGGCTATAAGCAATGGCATGTACTAAGCTCTGACTTCCTCGAGCACTGCGATTTTCTCGACAACGGGAAAAGCAGGCCTTGCCGTGGGGATGGAAACGCGGGTGATCGGTTGGCTCTTTGTTTTCGCTTTGCTCATCGCGCTTGCAATGGCGATGCATAATCCGCGAACGGCACACACCGCAATCAGAGCCAGGAAGAGTCCAAAGACGATGTGAAAAAGTTGCAGCGCCGCATAAACGATGGCAACACTGACACCGAATGCGACTTGACGGCCTTTCACGATAGGTGTGGTAGCCGGATCTGGAATCATGTAAAGCGTGAATAGGATAAAGCCAGCGCTCGACATGGGCATTAGCGGCACATACCATGGGTTGCCAGCTAGCCACGCTCGAAAAACACCCTGGACGACGAATCCCAACAGCCAGGCGATGCATAACGTCAAACGTCCAGTTGCAAATCCATGAACAACGATGCCGGTGGCTAAGATTGCGGCTGGTAACGCCCAATGCCAGAAACCTGTAATGTTCTCGGTAAATTGATAGGGCGGCGCCTGCCCCACGTCCGAAAACAGAAGCAACGTTACGACAATCCCAAAGTTGGATGGATTGAGAAAATGGGTGACGGAACCGTTGCTAAGCCTGATGCGAAACAACACTTTGGACGCGATCGAAAGGACGGAGGCAAAGACGATCGGTCCCAATCGCTCGTTGGGAAAGAGCAGCATGGCACAGGCGAATCCGGAGATCATGGCCGGGGGCAGAAAGTTGACAAAGCTCAACCAAGAGCCGCTGAATCGAGGTTTGCGACCGAGCGAGCGAGCGTCAACCCATTCCAGCACTATCTGTGTTAAACAAGCGGAAAGAATAGCCACGAAAGGCATCGCCCATGATTGCTCAAACCCAAGAAAGGTGTGCCCAGCTATGTTCCAGGCAATCATCAAAATTGCAAAGTACCAGAGCGCAAACAATCGAAGATGCGCATTGCGATTTGGGTACAGCGATACCGTGGGATTAAGCGATACCGCGGGATTAAGCGATACCGTGGGATTACGCGATATCGAGGGATTGCTTGATGCTTGAATCGTGTTGGATGCTTGAATCATGTACAAACCTATTTGCTTGAAGTACCGAGCAAGATTGTGTGACGACCAGGGGCTATAGAAACGGTTCGCGAGACCAAGTCTCCTTTCCTGGTTCTCCATCGAAGCTCAACATCGATGGTCGCGTTTGGATATTCACCTAGACCAAAATGAATTTCTTGTGAGCTATGTCCCGAATGGCCGATGCCCGATAGGACTTCGGCCACCGAAACCAGTCCCGTTCGTTGGGCAGTTCCTGAGACGGGATTCGTTTCCGGTTCACGCTTAATCGTGGCCGTTGCTCCAATGGCCAAGCTACCTACTGACTCTGCACTTGGATCGATCTCGAAAGGAACTTCGTCGTCCAGAGGAAGCACAAGGCGCAGTGAAAGTGATTTGTTATGGTTTGCGGTGGAGTTGCGAAAGAAAACCGAAGGTTCCCACTGATTCGCATAAACGAAGTCCATCGAACCGTTTCCATCGGTATCGGCGACGGCTATACCCCTGGTATTAAACGGATCTCCAAGGCCAATGTCGGCGGATATATCTACGTATCGACCTGAAGCCGACGAAACATAGATCGGGTTATTGTCGTAACCGCTTAGGGTCGCCGTAGGAGTCTGTATTTTAGGCCAAGCCCGCGGGTCGTTAATAAGTCGATCGTTTGTCGTCCCCACGGCTTGCAGTTCTGCCCAACGGTTGATGCCGTGTTGAAGAAATCCGGCCGAGAACAACATGCGGTCAATCCACGACAGCTTGGAATCTTGGGTAACAACGCCCTTGGCAAACCCAGTTGCCTGGATCGCTTCGAGTCGTCCATCATTATCAAGATCCACCAGGACGGCATCCCAACCCCAACCACTCCGCGAGACTCCGTACGGTTCGCTCTTTTGCTCATAAGGTGCACGGTTGTGCTTGAAATCATCAATATTCCCTGTACTAACCCACAGAAAATGACTCTCTTGGAGGGCCCATTCGTCGGCAATATTGCTGACAAAGATGTCGAGCAAACCGTCGCCGTTGACATCACCGAAACCAACTCCCATACCCTTGAATGAGTCCCGGCCCAACACAAAGGATCGCGGAGTGGTAAAGGTACGAACTCCTTCGCATAGCCCGAACTCCAAATGTCCCGGCTGGGATCGATTATGCAGTAGCCGATCGGGACCAAAGTCGTGACCGATATACAACTCAGGCAACCCGTCACGATCGAGATCGGCAGCTCCGGCGGCCAAGACCCAACCCTTTCCACAATGTTTTTCAAGGACAGAGCTTTGGTCTGAGTACACAACCGTCGGTTCTTTGCCGGCGGAGGCGGAAAGCCAGCGGAACAGCTTGGCACCACCGCCGTTCTTCGCTCGGGATTTGCCTTCATGCATCACCGTTGCAATGCCCGTACCATGTTCGTTCAGGATGTCGGCCCCATCTTGAAAGAAATTGCCGATCATCAAATCGAGATGGCCATCGCCATCGAAATCGGCTTGAGTAGCCGCGTGTGTGTACCAACGACCATCGCTCGTGCCGACGAGCTCAGGCACAAGTTCTATCGGGAAAAATTGCGATGACCCAAGCTGGCTCGCTTGCGTCTGATGAGTTTGCTTTAGAAAAAGCACTGGCGTGCGTCCCCAAAAGTAAACCAATACATCCGCTTGCCCATCTTCGTTGAAGTCACCTACGAGCGAGCCCGTGGGTGACATCGTATTTGCATTCATCGGAAGATCGCGAACATCCAGTGCAAAGGCTTCGTATCGTGGTTTGCTATGGATTTCATCGCCGGGTACCGGCATGACAACAATTCGATCGACCCGTGTGTCGACCAAGATCAAGTCGTTGTCTAATCCGTCAAGATCGAGATCGCAAAGAGTCGCCGCAGCGCCTGTTCCACCTATCCACGCCGAAATGCGGTCTAAGCTCGGATGAACCGCTCGCTTGGATTTCAGCCCGTTCAGAGCAAATTTTTCGACACCCAGGTCGAAACGGTCAAAGTGCAGTTTGGATGCCAGTTCTTTTCGCTCACCCTGGCTGATTGAGGGTTCGCGGGCAAAGAAGTAACACGTTGCCACCAAGATGAAACCCAAAAATTGAGCGCGGCGGTTTGTTGCCATGGTTTTGGACATAGTATTGCTCATGTTGTCACGCGGCTTCTTAGGGACTCTCGAATATTCGATCGCCAAGTTTCATAGTCAGAACGCTTACATGGAAACGTTGGTTTGGCTGTGCGAGTCAGTTCAGCGGCTTCGGAAGCCGACATGTCGCAAACGATCTTGCAGATGCGATCGGTATGTTCCGCCTGTATGTCGGCGAGCTCTCTGGCTTCGGCGCCAAAGGTAACGCCCTGGGCTAAATAGTCTCGACTGCTACCGCTCGCTTCGACCAAGGATTCGATCTCGTCGCAACTCGCATCTCCCGCATAGGAAGCGGCAAGCCCGATTCCGCTCCAAAAATCAGGACGACGCGATGGACACAGAGACTCAATTACCGCCGCGATTTTGGCTACATTTGCTCCTTTGACAAACCATAGGCTGCGTCCAAGCCCTTGATCGAAAACTCGCTTTCCTTGGTCGCTCCAAGGAGGTTGAAGGTTGGATGACGAAAGCCATTTCTCCCAGTTGAAAAAGCCTTCATGAAAGCCGTAACCGTCGAGTACAAGCCACCTCAGCAAAGGATCGAAGCGATCCAAGTATTTCTCAGGATTTCGTCGATACCATGGAATTCTCGCGTACGCCCAACCAAGCCCCACATGCACTACATAACGATGTGGAGCACCCATGCCGTCAAGAAACAGTTGCCACCGGTTTCGCTTTCTCAGCGAGAGCGAATCGGTTATCGCGAATGCCATCGCCGCACCTTCGAATACAAACCCCTGATAGATTGGGTCACCATTCGCGATCGAACTACCATGCGAAAAAACGGATGCGTCATCGAGAGCGAGATGGTAGCCAAAAAGGAATGATCTACCTATTTCTTCTAGATGAGGCTGCAAACTCGATGGCTCAAACCCACGCCTTATAAAAGACACTTCGGTGTCGCTAATTCGCAAGAGTAAATTCCTAACGACCTTGGGGAACAACTGAATCATGAGCACAAAAACCTTCCCTTGTTGCAAACGTCGTAATGCACTTGGATCGCGATTGCCCGATATGTCACTGCCGGCGTCGGTTGATTTTCCTAAAAATGGCAATGTCCTTAAGCGGACGATCTTTTGATCACTGTTTGCATTGGTTTCCCGATGCGTTATCTCTTCGATGGCTCAGGCTCTCCGCGCGTCCCAAAGTACCGATAGTGCTGGACAAGAAGAGCATAGAACGTGCCAAGTGGGAGAAACTCTTGGATCTCTCGACGGCTTGATTGCTTCCGTAGACGGTTAAGTCCAGTGGTATTCAACATGCTCACGGGCGGATTATTTATTTCGGTGATGAGTCAGGCACTTCCGTCGGTGCCGGAATTGTGTGAAATAGCGAGCCCTGTCGTCACGTCATGACCCAGCATGTCACAGGCATGTCACAGGCATGTCACTGCAGCGCGCACCCGCGAGCTTCACCCAAATGGGACTAAAAACAAGACATCTTGCTTGCGTGACAAGCGATGACCACCTTGGGATGATCGGAGGTTGACGTCCTTCCCTCCATCGACTCCGCTGCCGGGTTTAGTCGCAAAGCGACGGTATTGGATAGCCTGGGGTGAAGTGAGCGAAGGCGAACGAAACCCCAGGATCGATTTTGTTTTCCTGTACCGATCTTGAGTCTTGATACCTCCGGTCAATTGCATGGTAGTTGAATCTGCTCCATGATGTCTGATGCCAATCAAAGAGGCCTGACCCCGTTATTTTCATCTGGGGATCGTTACCTTCAAGCTAGGGCGAAGGTCAAACCACCACTGGCATAAAGCCAGATGGCATGAATCGAAAATGCCGCTGGGTTTATCCCAGCAAGTGCATTACTGTCGCTTGAAAGTCGTAAACGTGACACGGATTTTCTGCCACATTCGGGCATGTCCCGACGGAGTCCAACAATTGGTGGCTTCAGGCGTAGGATAAAGGCCAGTTACCCGCAAATGCCCTATTGCTCTTTTTTCTTGGTTACCAAGTATTTCATGATGCTTTCCGGAATTTTTTCGCTCAGATGCTTGGGCTCTTTCGATTTGTCGTTGTCTCCGCTGTAGGGGGCTTCATCCGTCAGCGACAGAACTAAACGAATCGGCGTGTTTCGCTTAGGAATTCGATCGGTAAATGCTTCAAACATCAGATTGGCGTTGGACTGATCGCTTTGAACTGCCAAATCCAACGTCGACGTTGAGAAGTTGGAGACCGAGATCAATTCCCCACTATCGCCCAAATAGTGTTCTTTCCCGTCTTCATCTTTGTAGATCTTGCTTCCTGCAAATACCCAATCCCATGGCATGGATTTCTTGGTGTCGACTCGACGAATCCAGTTTTGTGCAAGCGTGCCTTGAGCTTTATTCTCTTTGTCCAGCCAAAGAGCATAGATACGCACGGTTGTTCCGCTCGCGGGCTTGAATGGTTCGAACGAAGCGGGACTACCCGGCTTTGCGTTGATCGCAAGCAAGCCTGCGTGCACCAATTGCGGCCTTGCAAGAACAGCCACGACAGCCTCGTGTTCTTTGCTACCAGCCGGGCAGGCGAACAATTCCAGTGGCACTTCTCGCTGCACAATGTATCCGTCCAGTATGACCACTTGTTCGTCTCGATTTATCCATATTCGGTTCTCGCGATGCAGCGATTTACAGTCCTTTGGTTCTTCGAATGCGTCTGCAATTCGTTTCTTGAGCAAAGCTGGGTTAAGCCAGGTATCGTCGTCGGCTCGACAAATGGACGCCAAGCCGATAGACAACAGGTGAATGGTAAAAATCGTCAAGAAGGGCCGAAGTGTGGATTGAAAATGGTTCATGGTTCCTGATCTCCTATGCTTGGGATGGCAGTCAATGTTGAGCCGACGAACACGGTAAATGTCCATACCCAAAATGAGAATTTTTAAAAATGAAAAAAGTGTTCTTAAGAAACCTGTTTTAGGCGCTTGCATCTTGAAAAGTTGGAACAACAATTGGCGTTCGTTCGCTGCGCGGTCGAATATTCGACACTGCAGACGCGAATCAAATCATATCATTAATCGCAAACGTGGACGAGAGACCTATGGACTGGGTAAAGCCCAAACATCGCGCCCGGCAAATCAACAAATCGGACGCTTCTGAATCGCAAGTTAACGCGAGCACATGGCTAAAACAGTTATGCGAAGAGAACGTGGCGATGCTTCAGTCATCGCTTCCAGTTCGAGAATCGCAGGGTAAAACCAAAGCAGCCAAGGTTTTACCAGACGCTTATCTTAGGGCCATGCTGTGGGGAACTGGCGTTTGGGAAGTCGAAAGCCATAGCCATCCCGAGTTTCTCAATGATTTGGTAGAGGCGTTCGGCGTTGCATCCACGGTGGCTTCTGCCAATGGAAAAACCTCGAGAAGCAAGTCTAGCAACAAGGGGAAGTCTTCAAAGGACCTTGTCGCAACGGCTGACCAAGTCGCGGCTGCGTCGAAGATAGGCAAGTGGATATCTCAACAATTGCCCAAATCCGGGCACGATCCCTATGTTGCTCTCGTTTGCGCGGGGTGGATCCACGCACTTCCAGACGTTGGCAGAAGCATTTCGCCATCGCTCTGGCTGGAAGTTTTGCAATGCGCGTTGACGCAAGTGGATCGGGCTTGGGAGCAAGGCCCGACCGACGGTCTATTCCCTTGGATCGTCTGGTCATGCGAAGTGCCTCTTGCACTCGCCAAGCAACTTTCGCATCTCGGCGGAAAAGACCGCATCGTTAGCGAAACACTCAATCGAATCGCTTTGCTGTTAGAGGAATCCGCAGATGATTCGCAAAGCTTCCTGTTACGGGGTGGTCAAGATCTTCGTTCGCTTCTTGCCTGTATCATTCGATGTCGGTGGTCTGCCGATGAAGTTGGAGCTCGCAAGTGGTACCCGCCTCAGCGAAAGGCAATCGGAAAACTCGCCATCGCCACGCTCGCCCTTTGCGATGCGGAGGGCCGACAGTTATTATTCGATCGCGAGGACACGACTCTCGATGTCGATTTTTGGATCGCCCTCAATCAATTGGCAGGTGAAAACAAGAAGCTCAAATTAGCAACTGCTTGTGCATTACCCGATTCGATCGGCAATGCTCTCGAAACGAAGCCGTCCAAGCTTCGCAAGGACGTAACGAATGATGTACTGATGCCAAAGCACAGTCACTACTGGGAAAAGAACTCAATTGTGACAATGCGGCGATCTTGGCGAGATCGAGGGTGCCGAGTTGCCGTCGATTTCTCAAGCGATGTCGTCTGGTTGGATGTACTTGGACAAGATGGACAACGGGTACTTAGCGGCGATTGGGATATCAAGCTGCTTCGAAAACAGCAACCTGTGCCTATCGATGTTTCCTGGCAAGAGGTTTGTTGGTTTTCGGATGACGATGTCGACTATTTAGAACTCGAGTGCGCTGTCGAAGACGTTTGCAAAATCCAGCGCCAAGTCATGCTCATGCGAGACGAAGGTATTGTCTATTTTGCCGACGCATTGATTGCCGAAGAGTCTGACGATTGGTCCATTGAATCGCTATGGACGACTCCGAACGATATCCGTCTTCATTCTGAGCCCAAAACGACCGAAGGCAAATTGGTTCGATCCGGAAATGAGGAACAAACCGCAGCATTGCTTTTGCCCGTTGCAATGCCGGAGTGGCGTCGTTCGCCGAGCAACGCCAAAATGGGCTTCAACGACTCAACGCTGTTTTTACAAAGCAGTACGCAGTCCAAGAACCTGTATAGTCCTCTGGTCATGGCGTTGCGAGGTAACGAACGACCGCAAGCGTTCACTTGGCGACAATTGACAATCGCCGAGGAATTGCAAATTCAGCCTCGCAATGTTGCAGAAGCCTATCGCGTACAGGTCAATCGCGATCAATGGGTTTTCTATCGTTCACTAACCCCGTGTACGCGGCGAACGGTCATGGGTTTGCACCTGAATACCGAATTCTATGCGGGTCGGTTTTCGCGTTCGGATGGTGAATTTGAACCGATTCTCGAAGTCAATCCGGAGTAACCTGTTACTCCATTTCGAACTGCATTGAAATGGCGACTGGCAAAATGAGATTGCTTGCATCTTCGTGGATCGATTCGCGAGCATCCCTGCGGGAGTTGCCAACCACCATTTGTCCGTTGGCACCGATCTCGTAATTTCGCATCGTGCTCGGAAATTGCAACGAAGATGTAGATGAGATGGAGCGAACACCCCCAACGCGTTTCCCCATCGCTCGCGCCAGCATGGCAGCTTGCGCTTGCCCTTTCTGGATCGCTTCTTTCATGGCGTTTTCCTCTTGTGCTTCCGACAAACGTCCTACATAAACCAATTGAACTTCTGGGACCCTATTGGCGATTGAGTAACTCATGCTACCCATCAAGGGCAAAATCAATTGCTGCTCCTCTGGATTCAGAACAACCTTGAGATTCTTGCCTTTGAAATCGTTCTGTTGAATTGCGGAGCGAATGGTGGAAGGAAGCAGTAGATTGTCATCCTCTGAATTCTCTGAGAGAGCCCATTCGGCGGTTAGTTTCGATGAGGCAGTGTAAATGGTAGGAAGTTCCGGTTCCTCATCCGAATCGGAGGCCGGCAAACGTGCGCGCTGCGGATTGAGATTCCTCATTTGCGCCGACTGCTGGCGAATTTGCTTTCGGGCAAATTCGGGATCATCCACTCCCGGAATCCCAACGCTGATCATCGGTTTTGAGAACTCGATGGAACTTGGGATGGCTCCTAGGCCACTCAACTCGTTTGTGACTCGTTCTCGATGTTCTTGAAACGTCTGAAGCGCCCTCTTGCTATCACGACTCTCGACTCTGACCAACAGCGTGAGCCGTAGCTTGATGGGAATGAGCACAACATCCTGTGAGCCAGTTACCGAAATCGTGCCTCCCTTAGAGGTTTGTGGGTCTTGTGCAAAAACAAAACCGGGTGGGATGGCCAAAAAGGCGAACGAGCAAACCATTCCCACATTTCGGAACCACCAAGAACCTACCAACATTGAACACAGCACGACATAGCACCTCAGCGAATACCAATTTTCATCAGCCATCAAACGATGTGAACATTCTAGCTGAATTGGATTGCCGCTGCGAGGAGTTTGCTGTCACTGAGCAAACAACGCCCAAGTTCGCGAAGACTCATCCTGCGTGATATCATAATCGTCCTAGCTCCAACACTTCACAGTCTTACCCTATTCGATCGAGGCGCAGGTTGATGGCTTTATTGGATCATTTGGTCAGAACACGGGCAGTTCGACGAACAATACCTATGCTCGCTTTTATGCTTGCGTCCCTCTGTTGGTTGCACGAAAACAGTGCACTCTCGCAAACGCAATCAACACATTACAACGTCGGTGTCGCACGCGCAGACATCACTCCGGATTACCCGATTCGCCAAAATGGTTTTCTTTCGCGGAAGCAAGAGTCTATTGGAGTTCGTCAAAGAATTTGGGCCAAAGCGATCGCAGTGGACAGTATGGGTCAGCCACCGGCTGTCTTGTTGACAGTCGACAATCTAGGTGTGCCTGATGAGATAACACAAGAAGTGGCACAGCGGCTGAGCCAATTGACGGGAATCGCCATGGAAAACGTGTCGATCGCTGCATCGCATTCGCATACGGCACCCATGATCAACGGATGCGCACCCAATATCTTTGGAATGCCGATTCCCGAGGCGGACCAAAAACATATCGATCGCTACACGCGCGAGTTCACCGATAAACTGATCGCGGTCGCATCAGAAGCATTGAAGAATCGAGTCCCCTCGACGCTTCATTTTGGCATAGGTTCTGCAGGTTTTGCAAAAAACCGCCGATCCGCGACCGGACCCGTGGATCATGATGTTCCCGTGTTGGTCGTTCGCGATTTGGAGGGACGCATTCGAGCAATTCATGCGAATTATGCTTGCCATTGCGTAACCCTGTCGGAGAACTTGATAGGGGGCGACTGGGCAGGCTATGCGCAAGAGCACATTGAGCGCCTTTATCCAGGCGCCGTTGCGCTTATCTCCATCGGATGTGGTGCGGACCAAAATCCCTCGACGGGCGTCACGGGAGATCGGTTTGATCTCGCCTCCCAACAAGGTATGGAGATCGCTTCCGAAGTCGAACGTGTTTTGAAAACGCCGATGCGTGCCATTTCTGGTCCGCTTACGATCCAACGGACTCGGATCAAGCTTGATCTAGCAACGCCGCCAACGCGCGAGCAGTTGGAAGCGACTGGCAAACTCGATACGCCCGTTGGGTATCATGCCAGGGTTCAACTGCAAAAACTGGAGCGAGGTGAGTCGCTCCGGACCCAAATCGACTATTGCGTCCAAACTTGGTCGTTCGGCAGTTCCTTGGCGATCGTCTTTCTTGCGGGAGAAGTCGTGGTCGATTACGCAGCGCGACTCAAAAGCGAACTCGATTCGCAACGTCTTTGGTTATGCGCTTACAGCAACGCGTCTCCTTGCTATATTCCGAGCGAACGAATCCTTTCCGAAGGAGGTTACGAAGGAGCGGGAGCGATGATCTATTACGATCAGCCATCGCAATTCGCGCCCGGCCTTGAGAACAAAATCGTATCTGTGGTCAAGAACCACCTTGCGGAATCGTTCTCACCCGATGCGGAACCGGGAAAGACATTGGGCAGTCCGCCAAAGTCGCCCATCCAATCTTTGAAAACACTCCGCGTTCCGGAAGGTCTACGCGCCGAGCTTGTCGTCTCCGAACCTTTGGTGACTTCGCCTGTCGCAGTTAGTTTTGGCCCGGACGGCAAAGTCTGGGTGGCTGAGATGTTCGACTACCCGACTGGCTTAGATGGCAAATTCCAGCCTGGTGGTCGTGTTCGTCTTTTGGAGTCAACCAAGGGAGATGGGCAATTGGATAAGTCGAGTATCTTCCTCGACTCGATTCCATTTCCGACAGGCGTTACCGCGTGGCGAAAAGGAGTACTGGTATGTGCTGCCCCGGATATTCTGTACGCCGAGGATACCGACGGAGATCAACGGGCGGATATTGTCAAGAAACTGTATAGTGGTTTTGGGACAGAGAATTTTCAGGCCCGCGTGAACAGCCTCGAGGTTGGACTCGATGGTTGGTTGTACGGTTCCTGCGGTTTGTTCGGTGGTACGATTCGCGCCCAAGGTATCTCATCTAGGAGCCAGGAAAATGCGGTGCGCGAGTTTGTGCTTGGCGACCGCGACTTTCGGATTCAGCCCGATTTGGGACTCATCGAAGCCGCCACAGGGAGAACGCAACAGGGTCGGGTTCGCGATGATTGGGGGAATTGGTTTGGGTGCAGCAACAGCGAATACTGCTTTCATTTGCCATTATCCGAAACCTACATTGCGAGAAACGAATATGTTTCGGCACCACCTCGTCAATCGCACGTACCAGCCAACGCCGAGGCAAACATGGTTTTCCCTGGCAGTGACAAGATGCAGTTATTCAGCCTATCCGGCACGGGCGGTCAAGCGACAGCTGCATGTGGTATCGGCATTTACCGCGATGCGTTGCTCGGTAGCGAGTATGCAGACAGCACGTACACCTGCGAGCCCGTCAATCTTGTCGTTCATCGTTTGAAATTGAGTCCAAAACAATCAACATTCGCAGGTAAACGTGGATCGTTGGAAGGAAAATCGGAATTTTTGGGTTCGACTGATACTTGGTTTCGTCCGGTTCAAGCCAGAACAGCCCCCGATGGCTCCTTGTGGGTTGTCGATATGTACCGCTTTGTCATTGAACATCCGCACTGGATTCCTGAGGCTGACCTGGCGAAGCTGGATGTACGGGCGGGGCATTCGATGGGACGCATCTACCGCGTGCGACCCAACGATGCTACGCCATTAAAATGGCCCAGGCTGGACAGGCTCGATCCTGCTGGGTTGGTAGCCGCTCTCGACAGCCCGAGCGGATGGCAACGCGACATGGCGACTCAACTGTTGGTCTGGAATTCACATGTCGAAGCCGTGCCGTTGTTGCAAGAGTTATTAAAAACAAATGCTCGCCCCGAAGCGAGGTTGCATGCGCTGTGTACGTTAGATCTACTCAATGGAATTCGGGATCAAGACATTGAATTTGCCTTGAGCGACAAGCATCCTGGCGTGCGACGTCACGCGCTGCGAATTGCAGATAAAATTGGCAGGGAGGTCGACAGCCCCAATCCGCAGATTCTGTCGCATGTGATTCAGCTGACGCAAGATGAGGATGCGCAAGTGCGTTTGCAAGCCGCATTCAGTTTGGGGTATTGGCAAGGTCGGCTCGCTTCGACATCGCTCGCAAATCTTGCTCTGCAACATACGGACGATTCGTTTTTGGTTCAGGCTTTCTTGAGCAGTTTGAATCCAGGGAACATCGCCGATGTAGTGGAGAGGATCGTGGACCCAAGTGTGGCACCATCGAAGTCCAGTACTTTGCTCAAGCGATTAATCCCGAGTGGTATTGCCATGGGTGAGGAAGAAACACTCACCAAACTGGTTGATTTTGTTTGCACAGCCAAGAGCGAAGATGCGAGAGATGCGAATTGGGCTTTGGTAGCTACCTTTGTCGAGGCGCTTGAGCAGATTCGCAATCGAGGAACTGCCAATGCAAGTGCTAGCGCGCTTTCGAAACTCGAATCGTACCTAATCCAAGGGAGACGAATATCCGAGAACGTGGAGATCGACGAATCCGTTCGACTCAAGACCATCGGTTTGTTAGGGAGACGAATCCATGATTCGGAAAGCGACCAGATCACACTCCGCGAATTGCTTGGTCCTAAAAACTCGACACCCATTCAGATGGCAGCGGCTACGGGACTGGCGCGCGTCGCAGGCGAACAAGCCGCCAATACGATCCTCGGCCTTTGGCGAAGCTATTCGCCCGCGATGAAGTCACACGTCCTCGATCTTCTCCTGGCTCGCGATGAGTGGATTGTCGTATTGCTTGATGCGATGGAGTCGGGGGTAGTCGGCAGCGCAGACTTAAACGCGATGCGTCGTCAACGCTTGCTAACTCATCCGACCGCCGACATCGTCTCCAGATCCGAGATGCTCTTGGCTGGCAAGATTGATTCAGACCGCAAGAATGTTCTCGATGAGTACCGCCAAGCACTTCGAATTTCCGGAAATTCAGGACGGGGTAAAGAGCTGTTCAAAAAGAACTGCGGCACTTGCCATCGGCTCGGTGAAGAGGGGTATGCCGTCGGCCCGGATTTGATGGCTGTCGCATCCAAGTCCCATGAATTCTTGCTTCAAGAGATTCTCGATCCCAATCGCAACCTGGACAACCGTTATATCGCGTACCTAGCGCGAACGGACTCCGGTCGGTCGGTCACAGGGCTTCTGTTGTCCGAAACCAAGACGAGTGTGACGCTGCGAGGCCCCGATGCCAAAGATGAATCGTTTGCTCGCGTCGACTTAGAGCAATTGATGAGCAATCGATTGAGCTTAATGCCGGAAGGACTAGAAAAGGTTTTGTCGAAACAGGACATGTCGGACATCCTCGCCTACCTCGATACTTGGCGAGGGAGTCGAAGGGTTTTTCCGGGCAACACACCCGCAACAGTGGTGCCCATGAATCAAGTGGCGGTTCTATCGGCTCAAGTGGCGGAGCTATACGGTACGACCATTGCGTTTGAAGAACCGTACCAGAATGTTGGGATGTGGAATGTCAACGAAGACTATATCCTGTGGAACGTCGAGTTGGCGGAGGGGACCGAGTTCGATGTCTGGATGGACTGGGCTTGCGACGCTTCCTCGGCTGGCAATAGTTTTGTTCTGGAGTGCGGTGATCAGCGAATCACAGGGATTGCCGACTCGACCATCACTTGGGCTAACTATTTGCAAAAGAAAATTGGGACGATTCGATTGCAGTCCGGTGTTCAGCGGTTCACCCTGCGTCCCGGTCCAGAAGGCATACGGGGTGCACTTCTCGATCTGCGAGCACTCTATTTGGTTCCGCCTGGGCAACCTCTGCGGTCCATGAAAAAGAACCAATCCACGGATCGCGTTGCAGTATCCGAGACCGCTGCTCGAATTCTTGACGACACGGAAAGCAAGGATGCACGGATGACCTTAATCAAGTCCAATGTCGGTCGAGCCGCTGAGTTGCTAATCGCCTTGACCAAGGATTTGCCAATGGACGAGAGCGAGGAGTATCGACGCATACCTTGGATATGGAATCTGGCCATTGCGGCCGGGAAACAAAATGACACGCAGGTCCTTCGCGAATTATTACGAGCCTCCCTGCCGCTGCCAGGACAACCATTGCGGGATTGGCAAGCGGTGGTCATAGGGGGTGGGGTGATCAATGGCTTGTCGCAAACAGGACACTGGCCACGCGCGCGTTTGAAGGAGATCATGAAGAACGAAGCAGACTTGCTAACGCGTTGGCAACGCTGCCTTGATCTGGCGGGCAAAATGACGGACGACGAGCGTGTGCCGAAAGGGACGCGGTACGATGCGCTCCGCATCATTCCACTGGACCCAACCCAACTGCACCTCGATCAATTGCGCAAATACTTGTCCAAGGGTGTGGATGGTGAATTGCAAATGGGCGCTGTGAGTGGTTTGAGCGATGTCGATCTGCCGGTGGTTACCACATGGTTCAACGAAAAAATAATGGATTTCAATGCAAACAATCGTCGATTGGCAATCGACGCACTAGGGCGAAATGACGATCGCCTCGCCGGACTATTGGACGCGATTGACGGCAAGCGGATCAACAAGAGCGAGCTATCTAAGTCCGTGATAGACGGGCTTCTCGCATCTAGGAATCCATCGCTGAGATCGAAAGCCGAAGCGTTGCTGAAAAAATAGCAGTCCTGAGTCTTTCGCTCCGAATGGGCTAAGCGAGTTGCTCGGGGAGGGTGAGGCTCCTGCCGAACCTTAGCCTAAATAGCTCGGCAGGAGCCTCGCTCTCCCCAGTGAGAGCTCCTACGTCTTTCGCCCCGAATGGGGCAGCAAGACATAGCCCAGGGCAGAGCGCAGAGACGGAACGTCGCGAAGCGCCGCCCTGGTTAATGGAAAACTAGCCAGCGTTGCCTGAAGGGGCCGAACAAACACTTCGTTAACGATTGCTTGGTCGTTTGGCCCATTCAAGACAATTCGCATCTTTTGTCATGTCTACTCAGGGCGGCGCTGCGCTCTGCCCTGAGCTAGGTTCTTTAAACGAGTTGCGTGGGAGGGAGAGGCCACCCCTCTAACCATCTTTGCAATGGCGAATGCATTGGAAACCAAAGGGAGGGCGAGGCTCCTGCCGAGCTTAATACGCCATGGTTCGGCAGGAGCCTCACCCTCCCAAGCAAGGAAATGGATTAGGCAAAGTCGAGGAAAACATGTTACCAGGGGTGGGGCGAGGCTCCTGCCGAACCTGAGCCTAAATATCTTGGCGGGAGCCTCGCTCTCCCCCTCAAACCGCAAGCACTTGCGAAACCCAGCTCCACAAAAACACCGACGTACGTAGAATTAAACATACGTCACTATTGACGCACGTCGTTTTTGCCGTATTATTTCACTGTGTTTCTAAGATTCGTTGATTCTCACATTGAAAAGTGGTTTATGAAAGCAAATCCTGGCGGAAACCAAGACCCAAACCATGTCTACGGTCGCACACAGCTCATCGAGCTTCTCTGGGATCGGCTAGAAAACCAAAGCATCGTTCAGAATGGAGAGCGTCGCATCGGCAAGACGCAAATCCTCCGAAAAATGCTTGTCCAGCCACGCTCCGGGTGGAAACCCATTTATCGAGACTTGGAAAAAATCCATTCGGTACAGGAATTTGCGGAACAAGTTTACGACGACATTCAACAGTTTCTCGGCAGCACGCAGCGCGCCAAGAATTTCATACGAAAGTTCTTCGAGGACAACGAAACGGACCATGTGAACTTGAAGGCTCGCACATGGAAGAAACTGCTGACGACCGCAGTTGAGGAGCTGATGCAGGCAAAGACCGCCGAACGACTTGTTTTCTTCTGGGACGAGATTCCCTATATGCTTGAAAGCATATGCAGAAACGACGGTCCCAAGCTCGCCGCAGAAGTGCTGGATACGCTTCGCAGTTTGCGTGTAGAACAAGTCAAGTTCCGAGTGATCTTCGCAGGATCCCTCGGCCTGCATCATGTGCTGGCGAGGTTGACGGCGGCGGGAATTCCGATTGCACCCATTAACGACATGTTTCAAGTTACTGTCAACCCTCTCGCGATCCAGGATGCCGAATCACTCGCGGCAGACCTGATCCAAGGTGAGAAGATTCCATGTGAAGACGTAAAAGCTTCTGCGGCGACGATCGCTAAGGAAGCGGACTACTTCCCGTTTTACATCCATCTCATCGTTGCAGGGCTTAGAAACGATGAGTTGACCGCGAGCGACCCGAACATCCACGAGTTTGTTTCCCGACAGTTGGTCGATGCGCGTGACCCGTGGCAGTTGGCTCATTATCGCAAACGTCTTGACACCTATTACCCAGATAATAATGACTCCGATAGCGTCACAAAAATTCTCGATGTGCTCGCCTGCTCCGAGAAACAGACTAGTTCGATGACAATTGACCAAATCATGGCAGAGGCAACATCGCGTGGCGCGGAGCTCCACGGTCGCGAAAAACTGCTCAGCCTTTTGAGACTCATGGACGCAGATCACTATTTGTCTCGCGAAACCGATGGAACTTACCAATTCCGATCCCAAATCATTCGTCGCTGGTGGAAAGTCGATCGTGGTCTATGAGCAAGCCGTCGAAATCAACCAAGCCGAAACGAACTGGGACTGCTGCTGAGGCGGCGACAAAGGCTGCTCCGACTGCGACAAAGGCAGCGACAGAAGCAGCCGTCGATCAGCTGCAATTCACCGACAGTCAGTTTATCTGGCGGTTCTCGCCAAATCAGACCGATCCCAAGCTACTCGAAGCGATCTTTGTGGGGCGAGAGCCATTGATGCAGAATATTTTGGAGAAAGTCGTCGAGAGTGCGACGACTGATTCAAAACATCATGTTTTGCTATACGGCCCGCGCGGTATCGGCAAATCGCACTTTACGACCCTGTTGCGCAACAGGCTCCATAGCGATGTCACATTGAGCAAAAAAATTCACATCGCTCGACTAAACGAAGATGAAACAACCACCACGGTCGTGCAGTTGCTGGTGCGCATTTATCGGGCTCTCTGCTTCGCGTATCCGAACGAGTATGCCGCAGAATGGCTGGACGAGTTGCTAAACCATTCGCCGTTGGAAATCGCTGACATCCTGACTCGCCGGCTGGTGGCTCGGTTCGAGAAACGGACCTTGGTCCTCTTGATCGAGAATCTGAACCTGATGTTTGAAAACCTTGGTTTGGAAGGTCAGCAGTCACTCCGCACCTTGCTACAGGAACATCCGTTCGCTTGCGTGATTGCCACCAGCCAACAGTTATTCAAAGCCGTGACGGATCGAAGCGATCCATTTTTCGGATTCTTTCAACAGATTCCGCTGAAGCCGTTATCGCTGCTGGACGCTCATGAACTGCTGCTCAAAATTGCTCGATCCAAAGGACAAGACGATCTCGTCGCGTTTCTCAACACACCGGACGGACGCAGTCGCGTGCGAGCGATTCACGACCTGGCGGGGGGCAATCATCGCGTGTACATCGTATTGAGCGGATTCATTACTCGCGAATCCTTGGATCAATTGGTCACACCATTTAAGAAGATGGCAGATGATCTGACTCCTTACTACCAAGAACGGTTGCGTTCCATTTCGGCTCAGCAACGTCAAGTCGTTGAGCTGCTGTGCCGCGAACGGGGAACACTCAATCCAAAGGAAATCGCTCGGCGGTTGATGGTCAGCGAACAAACGATCGGAAAACAGATCCACAAGCTGGTCGAAATCGGCTATGTGAACGCAACGAAGCGAGGACGTGAGACGTTCTATGACTTGAGTGAGCCACTGATGCGACTGGCCTATGAGGTCAAAGAGCAGAGTCTTCTCGTGATGTTGATCGATTTTTTGCGCATCTGGTACGGCCCTGAGCAGATGCGTCAGATGCGAGACACAGTTCTCAGTCACTCCACTCAAGCTAACATGGACGCCGCCATTGCGCGTTCCCAAACACACCCCGCCCCCCGTTTAACGATACTAAATACCGAGATCGACCGAGCGCAAGCAGAAGGCAGACGTCACGAACTGGCAGCGATGTGGGAAGAGAAGGCCGTCACCTCCAACAATACGATGGATTGGACCACTGCAGGATACCACTTCGGCAAGATCAACAAGCAGTACTTGAACGCCCTCGACTGCTACGACAAAGCCGTCGAAATCGATCCGACGAATGTCTTAGCTCGCTTCAACCGTTCGGAAGCGCTGTTTGCATTGCAACGCTGGGAAGAGGGATTTGCCTCGATTCGAACTGCCCTCGAACTCTCACTTGGATCCGAGACGATGCTCGGTGACACGGCATCCATGTTCTCATTGATTTTTCGATTCAGCGAGAATGAAGCACAGTTGCAATCTCGGATCGACTTGCTGGTCGATGCTTACCAAGTTGCGTTCGAAAACCAACCGGAGCGCAGTGAGAATCCGCTTTCTTGGCTGGGGGACGGATTGGTCAAATCGCTTACGAAGCTCGATGCCACCCGCGTCAGCTCACAGGTGCTAGAGAGCTACGTCCAAGCCGTGGAGCAACGGGTCGCCAAGATTCCTGAGTTCGACGTCTCGCTGCGACTATTCCGCTACGGCATCCGATACCTCATCCACGAAGACCCTGCGGTATTGGTGGAGCTTGTCCAGATCGAGCGCAACATTTTGCGCCAGGCGTTGGGGCTTGATGAAAAATAGCACTCCAACTGAAACGGATGGGGATGGCAATGCGATTAAGTCGTTGGAGGCAAAGAATTCTTAGTCATCTTGCGTTTGTTGCTTCAAATGAAACGCAGGTGCGGTCAAGGTGCGGAAATCGGGTTGACCTTCTGTGATTTCGATCGACTGGTCCATCGCCACATCTCGAAAGGTTTGTTTCGATGCCGAAGTTGGCCAAGTGACTTCAATGAGATCAATTTTGTCGGCCTTTCCAATGCCTATTAATTGGCGAAATGAATTTCCGCCAAAGCTTCCGCCACTGCTTATCCATCGGTAGATGGTGCGTTTCTGTCCCGACTCATCAAGGACAATCCGAATGCGTGCGCCAATTGCGTTTCGATTCGTTTTGGTTCCCACGAGGTGGATTGTGATCCCATGATTGCCGAATCCTGGATTCTCAAACAAGGCGTTTGTGAAACCGTCGCCGGGAAAGGCTCCACCCATGACAACGAAAATGTCGTTGTCACCATCGTTGTCGATATCGGAGATGGAGACACCATGGCCTTTTTGAAGATGACTCAAACCGCTGGCCATCGATACGTCGCGAAACTGCTTGCCCGCATCGTTTAGGAATGCTCGGTTGGGCAACAAAGCATCGTATTCGGTGTAACCCGTTCCCAAATAGTAGTCAAGGAATCCATCACCATCGATATCACCAAAGTTGGAGCCCATGGGTAAAGTTACGCGTCCCACACCCGAGTCTTTGGCAACATCCAAGAAGTTCCCTTTACCATCCCCCTGATAGAGACAGTCAACTTCTGCATCGTGTGGTAAGTTCAGAAAGTCTGCCACGAACCCTTCCATGCCGTTTTTAAGATCATAGGCACCGACAAAAATATCAAGAGCCCCATCGTTATTGAAGTCCCAAAACCACACGGGGAAGCTTTCCATGGGATAGGAGACTTTGGCGCTGGAAGCAACATCCGTGAACGTCCTGTCTTGATTGTTGTGATAGAGGCGATTGAGTCCTCCTAGATTGGAAACATAAAGATCCGGATATCGGTCCCCGTCAAAATCACCCCACGCAACCCCTTTTGTGTATTGCATATTCGTGACTCCAGCACTATCGGCCATATCCACAAATGTTCCCTTGCCCGTGTTTCGGAAAAGTTGATTGGGAGAGTTTTCATTTCCGATGTAAAGATCCAAGTAGCCATCATTATCAAAATCGGCCCAGTCTGCAGTCTGTGACGGATAATGCACGGTCCCAAGCCCCGCCGTGAACGTCACGTCACGAAAGACCCCTTTCCCGTTATTTTCAAGTAGGGAATTGGCGCAAAGGGTACCGGGAGACATCCATCCGCCGCGAAGGACCAAAATGTCCAAATCGCCGTCGTTGTCGTAATCGGCGTGTCTCACGTTCAGACCGCCAAAAAGTCCCTTGAATCCAGCTTCATGGCTGCGGTCGGCAAAGACTCCGTTTCCTTCATTTCGAAAGTACCTTAATTCCGCACTCGTGTTCCAATCGGACGCAATCACATCCAAGAGGCCGTCTCCATCAAAATCGTCCACTGCGGTGCCCCCTGCAAGCCCAGACGTGTCCAACCCAACGGTGGATGCAACGTTCTTGAAACGTGGAAACGAGATTTTCGATTCGAAGGTTGCGGGGGCTATTAGGAGCTCGTTCGGTAATCCTTGCGGATACGTTCCTAAAGTCATGTTGGCAATGTTGAGTAGCCATCGCGCCGTGAGATGCTTAGGGTTTCGCTGCAATACTTCGCGCAGGTAACGGGTGGCCTCTTCCGCCCCTATTGTCACCGTGTGAACGCCACTCTCCTTGATAGGGAGGATGCAGCTTTCGCCCGTGCGACAATAGACGCAATTTTCCGTTTCGCCTTTGCGTAGATTGGCAACTGCCAAAGCGAAGTAAAGCTCAGCTTCAAATTCCAGAAAATCCTTCGGATCCATTCGATTCTTGAAGTTGGAAACCAATTCCATGCACTCCTTCAAATCGACAATAGCATCGTCTGTCTTTCCTAATCGCAATTCAATCGGCGCGCGTGCCCACAACAAGGAAACCTTTTCCGATATCGACGTTGTTGCTCGTATTTGCTCGCAGAGTTCGAGTAAATCCGCATTTCCTAGATATTTGTTCTCATCAGGTGTGCGTTCTAAAACATCCTTCAACAAGGCCACCATCTGTGCATGAGCGTCACGATTCCGTATCCGTTTCCATAACGTGGCTCCCAATACCAGACCTATTATTAGGAGCAATACTCCAATGCTTCTCCTCATCGCAATCGCTTTCTAGGTTTCAATAACCGAGTTTTCGTCATTCCAAGATAACTAGACGACATCCATTTCGTATCGCACTTGGCTGCGTCAGCTGTTGAAACAGATTTAGCTGCGATTGGTTTTCATTTGGCTTGTTCGCGGTATGGGTTGTACTCTTACGTCTTTCGCTCCGAATGGGCTAAGCGAGTTGCTCGGGAGGGTGAGGCTCCTGCCGAACCATAGCTAAGCGAGTTGCTCGGGAGGGTGAGGCTCCTGCCGAACCATCAGTACCCACCGGGCGTTGAGAAATCGCTGTAACTACTAAATTCTTCGTGCCGCTCGGGAGCTTTGTTGAGGAATCGAGTGTAGTCGCTCTCCCAGATGAGTTCGACGTCGCCAATGGGACCATTTCGTTGCTTCGCGATGATGATTTCGGCTTGCCCCTCGAATTGCGCTTTATCTTCACCTCG
This sequence comes from Pirellula staleyi DSM 6068, assembly GCA_945875845.1. GTDB lineage: Bacteria > Planctomycetota > Planctomycetia > Pirellulales > Pirellulaceae > JBKCUI01. Next base: position 19,146 of record CAMCMB010000033.1, on the reverse strand, counting down.
ATGGTAGTAGCCTTCCCGGTGGACGAACATGACGACGTCCGCATCTTGCTCGATCGCACCTGACTCGCGAAGATGGCTTAGTTTGGGTCGATGGTCTTTACCGTCTTCTGCTTGCCGATTGAGTTGAGACAAACAAAGGATAGGCACGTCTTGTTCCCGAGCCAACATTTTCAACCGACGAGCGATCTTGGCGACCTGCTCTTGTCGAGGATCTTTGGGGTTGTCCGGATTCAATAGCTGCAAATAGTCGATGACGATGAGGCCTAGTTTCCGTCCACCGGGCTTTCGCAACTCCTGTTGTGTGATGCGGCGCGCGACTGCGGCCACTTCGCTGACGGTGCGACTGGGAGCATCATCGATGTAGAGGGGAGCCTGCGCGACTTTGGCTGCGTGCATGAGTAGGCGTTTTTGGTCGTCTGGAGTGATCGTGCCTACGCGGAGTCGCGAACCATTCACTTTTGCAACCGAGCAAAGCAGGCGATCGACCAATTCGATCGCGTTCATTTCCAGGCTGACAAAAAGGGTTGGAGCTTTCTCCTTCATCGCGACTTGTTCTGCAATGTTCATTGCAAATGCCGTTTTACCCATACTGGGACGAGCGGCGAGGATAATCAATTCGCCGTTGTGCAGTCCGCCCGTCATTTGGTCGAAGTCAGTGAAATGGGTTGCAACTCCGTTCTGCAACTGTTCGCCCTGCATTCGCAGGTCGATCCGAGTCATGGCTGCTTTGAGGACTTCGGAAACAGACGAAGCCGAGTTTGCATTTCGCTCGTCTTGAATTTGAAAGATGCGCTGCTCGGCTTGGGAAACCAGCTCTTTCGCATCGAAATTTTCGTCGTATGCGTCTGACAAAATCGAGGTGGACGCGTCGATCAATCGGCGAAGCGTCGCTTTGCTGCGAACGATTTGAGCATAATAGACCGCGTGGGCTGCGTTGGGGACGCTGTTGGCAAGTTTTGCCAGATATGCAGCACCGCCGATCAGTTCGAAATCGCCAGCCGTTTTGAGTTCACTGACAAGCAACGTAACATCGATTTTACGCCCTGTGTCGAACATGTTAGCCATCGTCGCGTAAAGCTTGCGATGAGCGTCATCGTAAAAATCGTCCGGTCGAATGGTCAACGTCAGTTCGTTGGCTACGTCCGGATTCAGCAGCAGGCTCCCAAGCACTCCCATTTCCGCCGACAAATCGAATGGCGGTGAACGATCGAGAATGTGCGTCGTCGGAGTTTTTTTCTCCTTGGACGGACCATCTTTTCGGACACGTTTTTGTTCAGTTACCATTCCAAGATGCCATCAAAAGGAGGCAAGAATCTTTGCGACGGGTCAATGACTAGTCGCATGCGAGACCACATTTTACCGAAACGGACCACTTCTGCGAGTCTTACTAGATTTAGTGTCTCCTACGGATTCGTGACTAAACTTGCCATTCGATTGGCCCCTAGTCCGAACCGGAGCATACGCAACTTATTCCCGAGTCAAGCTTTCCAAATACGTCCCTTGGGTGCATCGATTCCGAGGGTCGCGTTTCGGGTGTCTACCACTAGCTTGGAATGCTCAACGATGAACTCATAGTCAAAGGCCGAATGATCGGTTGCAATCAGCACGCAGTCCATCGTACTCAAATACTCGGCTGAAAGAACTTGGCTTGACAAGGACGGCACTTGAAACGACCGCATCTTATGTCGATGCCGAGCTTCATGAACAGCAGCTTCAACTCGTTCACCATCGCGATGTTCACACTTCGATAAGTGTTTTCAAGGATCTTGGATGCTTCGGCGACTTCGCAGCTCGCCACTGGAACCACATGCTTCATGACGAGCGAGTAGACTTCCACGGCGCGTGCCAAACTCGCCTTGTCATATCTGGGTCCCGGCTCGCGTTGAGCGGGGTGGGTACGCAGATAATAATGACGTCGGGTTACTCCAAACGGCTCATATCATGGGTAGGCCGAAATGTCTTGCTTTCTATCGCAACTTGGAGCCACGAGGAGTCCAGGTGGCGGATGTAGCTTTTCCCTTGTTGAAGCGAATCAACCTTACGCTGATCGACATCAAAGCCGATCACGGAAGCTCCGCACGAAACGAAGGCACGCACGAGAGGCAGTCCAACGTATCCGAGGCCAACGATTCCAATGAGAGGTTGAGGCATAGTTGTGCAATGGGGAAAACGCGTTGTATTACGGACTAAAAACGTTGTGACCTACGAGCTATCGCAAAGCTAGACTACATATGATATTCGAGCGGTGAATGGTCCCATTCGAGCTCATCCAAATCGAATGAATCCCCAGCTTTTAGGAATTCGGCGCGATGGGGTGAAGCGGTTTCCGACGGAGCCCAGAGCATTACATACGATTTGCCAATAACGTTCAATCGCCCTGACTCAAATTTGACGACGAGGGCAGTCCCCTCATCGATCCCAATCCCGATTGCACCTGGATTCCGATCCAATACGCCTCGCAATCGCGTTAGTCGGTTTCGTTGCATGAAGTGCTGATCGATGACCGCACCTCGCATTAGATCAAATCCTTGCCGGGTCTTCGCTTCCAAACGTCCTTCTTCGATCATGATTCGCGACATGATGGCTGCTCCGGCAGATGTTCCGCCAATAACGCCACCTCGCTCTAAGAGTTTAATGAGTTCTCCCTCCACTTCCGTGCCAGGATAGTAATTCGCGGGAATTGCTTGCTCGCCACCTGTCATCCAAACTCCCGTCGCATTCTTGATCTTGGAGACCAATATGGAACTCGCTTCATCGTCGCGTGACCGCGACCGAGCAACGTCCACCGATGCGGCTCGGCGCTGTTTCCACTCGCGAATGATTGCCTTTTCCTCTTGTGGAGTTGCGTCATAGGATGGAATAACCACAAGCCTTGCGAGTGTACCTCCTGCAATTTTACAAAAGCGCTCGGGGATCTCTTCGGGCAGAATTCCTCCGCCGGCGATGATCAAGGTGCCTCCAGCCCCATAAAAGCCACCGAACCCCGACGGAAGATTACTGCTCAAATTCTGCATCTGACGAACAAAAACGGTGGCAGCAAGCCCCACAACCACGATGGCAAGCGACGCATAAAAAGAGCGATAGATTATTTTTCGGGACATGGTAGTACTGCCGTTCGTTTCTTGGATAAGTTGAGCACTCCGATATCAGCAAATAGATATATCAGGCGACTGGGTATATCAGGCGACTGGATATATCAGGCAGATGAACGAGGCACAACAGGAATACGAATGCGCAGGCGTTTGAGTTCAGCAAGGATTCGGAGGGAAAAAATCCTCAAAATCGGCCTAAATGGTTCATGGAATCTTCGCGAGGGTCGTTTCGATCCAATCCAAGTGACGTTTTCGAAACGGCACCGCATCACCAGGTTGCAAGCTTTGGGGCACCAATTCCGCCACAATGGTTTCTATAAGTTTTTCAAGTCCGAAGCCAGTAACGGCGCTCGTTTCAACCACCGAGGCGACTCTGCCGTCGGAATCCAATTTCGCGATTTCCTGAGCCAGTTGACTCGACCGAGGGCTCGTAGTTTCGATGGCAAGATCCGATTTCGTGCGGACGAGTATGGTGTGGCCTCTCGGATGACTCAAAATACTCTCATGGACTTTGGTCCAGCCGGAAACAGAGTCAACGAGTAGCAACAAGCAGTCGGATTCACCGATGCGTAGAAGCGTGCGCTCTATGCCCATCGCCTCAATCGCGTCTCCTGCCATCCCTTGGTCCCGAATTCCGGCTCCGTCGACAATCTCAATGGGCCAGCCATCCAAGCTAGATCTTTCCGAAAGTAAATCTCGCGTCGTTCCAGCTTGCTCGTGTACGATCGCCCTGGAATATCCCAGAAGAAGGTTGAGCAAACTACTTTTTCCAACGTTAGGGGGCCCCGCCAGCACCACAACCCATGGTGCAATCAGATGACGCCCCACAGAATATCTACCAAGGAGCAAACGCAACCGAGCGCCCGCTTCGGAATACTGCTTGGAGTTCATCAACACACCAATCGATCGGAATTCGATCTCTAACGCTCCTCGCATCTGATCTAGGAGGATCGACGTGGAGCGATGTGTGGAAGCTTTGGTCAAGTCCTCCCTCGCTTCGTTTGCAATCTCATTGTCAAGCTCTCGCCCAATACTTTCCGCGGCGGACTGCTCGATGGCCCCATGTCGCACCAACTCCCGAACAATCTGATCGGATGCCATCCTGCCGCCGTGGCAATGTATCTCGATGCGATTTAATTCCGTTCGACAAACAACGATGGACTCTCCCGTTTCTTGACTGCTGTTCAAGGTGGATCCGTAACGGATTCGATTCAAGCTGAGGATATTTGAACCTTGATTTGGACGCCAGCATTGCTGGACGATATCTACCGCTTGAGGTCCGGCAACCTCCAAGACAGCGATGGCAGATGGAGAACCGGCAGTTAGCCGCGACACGGTTGTTTGCGGTTGAATGGTGGTCATCGATTGGTCGCTAGTGCTTCGGTATGAGTCTTCGAGTGAAACAAACTGAAAGCCGAAGGGCGATAGCCCCGGTTCTCGACGAATGTCGAGCAATTGGAAAACCGGGGCTAGCGCCCAACGGCTAATTGGGTTGAAAAACAGTTGCGGATGTGCTTAGTTTGGCTGCCGAATCGACTGGCCCGTGGATTGAGTCGGGACATTGATCGGGTTTGAATTCGGACTTGCTTCAAAAACTTCGTCGGGATCGAAAGGCCTCGTTGGTAGCCCTGCTGGTGGTGAAGGCACGATCATCTCTGCCTCGAGACCCGCAATAATCGCGTGAATTTGCCCCCTTGTTTCCAGATGAAGCTGAATGCCGTCAGGTTGGGTGACAAAACGGATCAAGCCAAATCGGCGCCACTCGTTTTCGGATGGATCTGCAGAAGAGATCAATTGTCCCAGCGATTCTCCTCCGATGCTGTCGCAAACCAACAAACCGCTTTGCGACTCGCCGGGCAGTGACTGGATTCGCACCAAACCTTGAATATGGACCAACGATCCGATGGGTGATACCAGGGGAGGAGAGGACACTCGCAAAGCAACCCCAGCATAACCGGACGGGATCGGTTGGTTTTTGATCGGGCGTGTCGATAATACGAGCGTTGGTTGGCCGTCGGGACCCAACGCTCCAATCGTGCAATCGCTTTGAATCGAGTCGGGGAGTCGCCGAACGACTTGCCATTGCGACCGCATAAACTCCTCCGTGCTGCGAAACGGAGTTGCCGGAAATGCGATCGATTGCCAATTTCGACCCGCGAGCAAGCGATTGAATTCGAAGTGCAGGGGCAACGAAAGTGGAGAAGCAAGCAGTGGGCTGCTTTGAAAAGCACTAAACTGCTCCGATGCATCGTCCCATGCATCGCGAACGATGTGCTGCAATGTCAACAATGCTTGATCGGATGCTTTCAATGCGAGCGGGATTTTGGATTTTGCAAGCTGGTATGTTGACATGCGAATCAATGACTCAGCGCTGCGGATTTCATCCCATTGAGGATCTCGGGTCGCAACCTGCCTCGCGATTAGAGTCCTTTGAGCGATTTCAAGCACCTGCTGCGTTATGTCGATTCGCGATTCAACAAGACTAGGTGCGATTGCGCTCAACTGGCCCCTAAGATACTCGACTGGCTTAGGATCATTAACGCTCACAATCAATTCGACCAAGGCCGGACGTTCGAGGGTGATAACGAGGCCGTTTGGAGTTTGCTGAGGGCGAATCATTTCTAGTTCGCCATCCGTGATTCGAAAGACGTTTCGCAATTGTCCCGAGACAGGCAACGTCACTTGCATCCTTTCCGTTCGAGGCGCGACGGAACAAATTTGATCCATTGGGCCCGCAGCCATTATGATTGCGAGCTGGCTGTTGGGTGTTTCAAGAATCGCCCCAACATGATCGGGCGAGTCCACCTTCAGCGTTTGCCATGCGGACTGGCCAGCTCGGATCCAGGGCATCAGCAATTCGATCTCTTGATTGATGGCAGCGTAGCCTTGACTGCGGGCAATCGACGTTAAGTCACCCGAATCCAAGGGAGCGCCCGAGCGAAATACCCATCCCCTCGCACCTTGCATCATGCTTCGGTAGAGTTGCAATCTTACTTGCAACAAATCGTAGTCCGACGTGTTTTCGCTTCCCCCGTCCAGGGCTCGCTCAGCCATCGCCTTTTGAGAAATCCATTCATTGGGCAATTGTGTTGCAATGGAAATCAATGGAATGGAACGTCCTGCGAGTGGCCTAAGATCCGAATGCATGATTCCGCCGGATTCGCGGGACGATCGTACACGTGTCGGTAATGGCAATGGGACCGCCAACCAGTCGCTGAGTCGGCTGTAGGGGCCATACATCTCCATCGCTTCGCCAATCATTGGCCGAGCCATCGATTGCGGAAAACGGGTTAGCTTGGAAACGAGACTACGTGTTCCGTCGATATGCGATTGATCGAGTTGCATGCCGAGCAGCCAGCCTTGAATGTGTTGATAGTTGTTCGCCAAGCTCTCGGCCGGTATGAAGTCGGGCGGCGGAGCAATAACTCCCATTTGCGATCGTGCGGCCTGCTCCATCACCAAGGGATCATTGGCTCGGTTGGTGACGATCGCATTGAAACCAATGGACTTCAGGTAGTCTAGACTCTCGCCTTGATGTTGTATCCAGCGAGGCACGCTTGCTTGCAAATTGCGAAGCTGTTCCGGAACGGATTGCCTGGACAAATTGGGCATCCCGTCGATTGGAACGTCGCGTTCCTCAATTAACGACGGAGCAATCATGCCCTCCACCTGCAAGTCGTCCACTTGCATAGTAATGGTGCCGGGCAGGGAATACACGCTCAAAATGACGGCATCCACGTACGGTTCCTGCAATTCAATTCCAGGTCCGTACCGAGCTCGAAGTACGCGCACACGGTTTTCGAACTGACTCATGATGTTGTTGATAGTCGATGTAGACCATCGCCCTCCGCCATCGGTAGGTGTGCCCAGAAGTACTTCAACCAGAGGATCGTGAGTAGCCGGGTCGGTGCTTCGAGGGAATACAACTCGCAAGCCAATTTTCAAGCCGCTCTGTGCGGAACGAATCTTGATGGATGCAGTCAGGTCATCGATGACAGCACAACGCTGGATGGGATAAATCAGATGGGCATAGGTTCCATTTCCATACGCGATTGCGATCGTTTCGACGCTGGGCTCGGTTTTTTGATTAGGCAGGAGTTGCGCTTTTGCATCGCTCTGCCATAAACGAAACTGAGGACGAGCGGAATCAAAGGAATCGAAGACCTGGGAATGGACCGGTCGAGTTAAACTGACGATCAGCGCAGCCAAACATAGCCCAATCGCGCCAAGTGGCCGACGAGTTGACTTTTTGCGACAATGTTCAAATGTTGTGTGGAGAAACGTAAACATTCTTGGAAGCCCGGCGCGAAAATGCGTAAGTGTTGCTTCTAGCATGACTTACGAATGGATTCTAGTTCGATTCGCGTTCCGAAAAAGCCACCGAGCTTGCGGGTTAGCGAAGCCAATACGAATGCATCGGTTTTCCTAAATCCTTGACTAGCATGGATTTAGCGACAATGCTACAGATCTATGCACGATGTCCCGGCACGGCAACTGCAATACTTAAATTTTAGACGAACGACCCAAACTTCCGGCAATTCATCTCCAATCGCAATCTTGAGGAACATCCGCATGAGTCATGCAGCCCAATCGACCGACAGCCTCCAACACGACACCTCAAGTGAATTGGTTGAACTTCAGAAAGCAATCGAATCGCTCCCACCGGCACACCGTCTGTCGATTCAGCCCGCTTTCCAACGTGTCTTAGAGAGCACCACTCGCCGACGAAAAATCTTGCAATTGGTCCAAGACTCGATCGGACAACTCCGATTGGATATGAAATACTTGGTGTTCGATTTGGAAGCGACCCGTCGAGAACGCGATGCCTATCGAAAGCAAATCGATGAATGGATGGGCGAGAATGGTGATTCCAGCGAAAACCAGCCTGAGGAACATTGAGATCAAGCCAGGACGATCGGCCGGAGGGCATTCGAAAACGTTCAGGCCTCGCGCAATCTAGATGGAAAGTCGCCACTTGCCCTCTAGAATTCTCCGACTCGCGAGAAAAGACACGTCGAAAAAAGTCCTAGGGGGCGAGTCGAATTGGGCACATTATGCCTAAGTCGACTCGCCTTTTTGTTTTCTTCATTGACTTGCTTCTAAAGTCCAGCCTAATAGGTTTGCTAATAGGACTCATTTGGCTTAGTCTAGATGGTCAGAGCGGTAGAAATGACCGCTGCAAACAATGTACGTTTCACTTCCGCATTCTTCCTTATTTTGCGATCCTTCGATGGAATTTACTCCAAGGTCCCTTACACAGCGCGCCGTCGATCTAGAGCTTGCAACACAGGCTGAGATCGATCGGTTTTGGGGAGAGATTCGTTCCAGTGAAGTTCAACTCGACGAAGTGAAAAATCTATTGCTTCGAAAGGGGATTCTGACGAACTTCCAGCTGGATCGAATGCTGACGGGAGAGCGACTAGGATTTTACTATGGACCCTACAGAGTCCTTTACATGATTGGGGCTGGAACTTTTGCGAGGGTCTTTCGGGCTGTCCATCGCGAGACCGGAAGAGTCGTTGCGATCAAAGTGCTGAGGCGTCGGCACCGAGACCAAGTCGCAGACGTTGAGCAGTTTCTCCGCGAAGGTCGAATGGGGTTGCAACTTCGGCATCCCAATATCGTTACGATTCATGAGATCGAAAACGATTCGCGATCACCTTATCTTGTCATGGAGTTTGTCGAAGGGGAGACGTTGCGAGAAATCCTCAGAATTCGAGGCAGCTTCGGCCCCTTGGAAGCTTTGAACGTCATGCAAGATATCTGCGCGGGGCTCGATTTTGCTTTTCAGAAAGGGATCACGCACCGCGATTTGAAACTGTCCAACGTTTTGGTCCACTCCAGCGGTCGCTGCAAGTTGGTGGACTTCGGATTGGCGGCACTGGCGGATGTGTCGTCGCCAGAAGCGATCGCAGACTGCCCGAGCGCCCGTGCGATCGACTACGCAGCCTTGGAACGTGGCACGGCGGTTCGCAAAGGGGATCCCCGTAGCGATATCTATTTTGTGGGAATCATTTTTTACCATGTCGTCGCCGGTAGGCCCGCGTTGGTCGAGACACGCGACCGAATGCAGCGGCTAAACGTATCGCGATTTCTGGATATCCCGCCTCTTCACCAAGTGATGCCTGATTTACCTGATTGCATTTACGCGATCTGCAACAAAGCTCTTGAGTTCGATCCTGAGAAAAGATACCAGAATCCGGGTGCGATGTTGAGCGACATTCAATCCGCCATCAAGAATTTCGACAATCAAGGCACCGACCCAAAGGCACCGCTTCATGAGATCAAAACGATCGATGCAGATGAAGCCAAAGAGGGGCAAGGTAAAACGCTCATCGTCGTGGAGAGCAAACAAGAGCTCCAAAACATCCTGCGGGAAAAACTTAAGAAACGCGGCTATCGCGTACTTATATATGGAGACCCCGCTCGCGCCTTAGCCAAGTTCGCGGAAGGCGAATCCGCGCCGGCAGATTGCGTCGTATTGTGCGCACCGGATCTTGGAAATCTTGCCCTCGACGCTTTCAATTTGCTAACCGAGCAAGAGCATACCAAAGACGTACCAGTGGTAATGCTTGTGGATCCGAGGCAACAACACATTATCCGTGGAGCAAAGACCGATCTAAAGCACGTCTTGCTCCCGATGCCTCTCAAAGTTCGCGAACTCAGGCAGGCCCTCGTCCGCTTAACTCAAGGAACGGTTGGGCAGGCTTAGGCAAGTTTGGAAAAGTTTAGAAAGGAAAGCACGTGATGTTCAAGCGCTTCGTCCATCGAGTCCTATTTCTAGTAGACCTTGCCGCACTCTTGGCGGTGTTCCTTTGTCCATTTCAGTTCATTCCCACGCCGGCCATCGGAAGTCCTCCCGTCATCGCTGGGCAATTACCAGAGACTGTGCGGGCGGAACTCGAAGGAATTGTCCAAAAGCAAGCGGATGCTTGGAATCGCGGCGACATCGCCGACTTTATGAATCCCTATTGGCACGATTCGCATTTGACTTTCTGTTCGGGTGGACAGACTGAGCGCGGTTGGGAAAATACGCTTCAGCGCTACAAAACCAAATATCCAGATCGTAAGACGATGGGCAAACTGGTGTTCTCCCTGTTGGAGTCACAAGAGATCGGCGCCGATGCCGTCTTGATGCTAGGGAATTGGAAATTGGAAAGAGACAAACCCGTCGAGGGCAATTTCTCTCTTGTTTGGAAACGAATTGATGGAAAATGGTTGATCATCCATGACCATTCGTCGTCGAAGCAAAATTAGCTCGCCAACACGAAATGGTGGAGATGCCCTGTGAACATCGTTGCAATGTCGAATGGATCGAGAATCCACGGGAGAGCGAGGCTCCTGCCGAGCTATTTACGCTAAGGTTCGGCAGGAGCCTAACCCTCCCTGGCAATCCATTCGTCGGGCATAGCCGCTGAAATTTAACAACGATGCACACGACAAACAGGATCTTCAATTCTTATCCTGTCCATCCATGTCTTTGTTCCGAAACGGGTCAATGCGTTTTGGCTCCTGCCGAGCTTACGACGCAATGGTTCGGCAGGAGCCTCACCCTCCCGACCTGTGAAATGCTGAGGCAAAGCCTTTGAAAATGGTCAAAGTCCAATCGCGACTTGGCAATCTGGGGGTAATTTTGCATCTAGGCAGATTGTGCAGGGCGGGTTAGGACGATTGAATTTAAAGTACCATTTGTTTCGATCCTAAGGTGGCTGGAACAACACAGCGCATAGCACCACAAAAGGATCAAGTCATGAAACGCGGCATTCGAGCTCTAGCCTTATTTGGAATAACCCTTGCAATGTCTAGTGGTTGCAATCTTCTGCACAACCACCGTAACTGCAACAGCTGCAACACCCCAATGGGATGTCGGCCATGCAATGTTGGTTGGCAACGTGGCGGCACAGATTACGGTGCTCACCTGTCTCACAGTCAGTATCGTCAAGACCCAAACGTTGGTTCGGGCGTGCCTGCACCACAAACCGCTTACCCGTACTACACGACACGCGGTCCTCGGGACTTCTTTGCGAACAATCCACCTAGCATCGGACGATAGTCATTTCAGACGATATGCTCGAATTGCGTTCTTTGACCAGAAATTTTCTTGCTCAGCTTGGCTGAGCTGGGAAGTTAGCGAGCTCACAGATGCGACCCAGTCGGCATAGCTCGTTTTCAGTAGGCAAACCGGCCAATCGGAACCGAACATCAATCGGTCTGTGCCAAAAGCCTCTAAGGCTGTGTCCCAGTAAGGCTGAATCTGATGCAGTTGCCATCCGTGTGCGCGAATCTCGGTGACCACGCCCGAAAACTTGCAAGCCACATTCGAACGCTTCGCAAGCTCCTTCAGTTGGATGGACCAAAATTCGTCGAAACAATCCGGCTGGATCGTTGGTTTCGCGATATGGTCGAGAACGAACATTTGGTCTGGATGCCGATCGACAAATGGAATTGCGAACGGAAGTTGGCGTCCATAGATCAGAATGTCATACGTCCACCCGTAGTCTTTCATGGCGGAAATTCCGCGATTGAAGTCCGACCGAGCAAGGAACCCATCGTCCAGTTCGTCTTGAACGACGTGTCGCAAACCGCAAAGTTTTGGTTGTTCGCGGAGCGTTTCCATCTCGTCGCAAACATTGCTTGCCGCCAATGGCAACCAGCCTACGACACCTCGTATCCAATCGCATCCAACCGATTGCGCAAGCAGCCAGTTTGTCTCCTCAATACTTTGTCTTGCTTGTACGGAAATAACGCTCGAAATTTGGCTCGTAGTTGTTTCAACCGCCAAATGGCGGCCCAAAAAATCACGGCGCAGTTGGCTCATGGATTCTGAAATCCATGGATAGTTTTCAGCGGAATACTGCCAAAAATGATGGTGACTGTCGATGCGTTCCATTTCCTCGCCCGAAATCCTATCTTGCAAATTTTTTCGCTCACTTTTCGAACGAACAATTGTGGCACGCCCCAAGGTACGAAGGGCGTGTGAATTGCGTGTTCCATTTGCCAAGCTTCCCACGCCCAGCGCTATCGCTATCGCTCTGAGCATGCTACCCGGTCGAACTCGATTTTGGCTTGCTTCTAACTACTAGAAGGAACGCGGTCGTTCTCTATATCGCCAATTTTCTCAAGGCGACGTGAATGGCGACCTCCTTCGAATTCCGTTGCCAACCAGATTCGCACTAAGTCGCCGACCGGTCTGTCACCGATTAAGTCTCCCGGCAAACACAATATATTGACATCGTTGTGGCGCCGACACATTTCCGCCATAACCTCGTCAGCGCAGGCTGCGGCGCGAACACCTCGGAATTTATTTGCGGCGATTGCCATTCCAAATCCAGTGCCGCAAATCAAAATACCGCGTTCAACGAGCCCCTCGGCGACCTTGCAAGCGACGGTGACCGCATAGTCCGGATAGTCGACGGCTTGGTCACTATGCGTACCAACGTCTTCAACCTCATGGCCGTCTGCCGTTAAGAGGGTAATGAGTTTCCCCTTGATTTGAAAACCACGATGGTCACTACCGATGGCGACTCTCATTCTCCAAGCTCCAAGTTCATTTTGAGTTCAAGCAAGTTTATTGCCACTGGATAAGCGACTTCACATCGAGTTGATCTATCCAATAGTCCGTATGCCGGTCTAACTGTTGTGCGCATTTTTGGTAGACATCAAGGGGTCCGCCAAACGGATCAGTGATCTCGCCTCCATCGGGCGAAATCAAATGTACTTTGTGCGCCACCATCGGCCACTGCGAAAGGATGACTTGGCGGTGCCGGCTTCCCATCGCAAGTATCAAGTCCGCTTTTTCGACCAAATCGGAATTAAGCTGAGTGCTATGATGAGCGTCGAGTGTTGTACCATAGTCGCGAATTGCCGCTACCGCGCCGTGCGAAGCCGGATCGCCTCCAAACGCCGAAACACCAGCGGACAACGCGATCACGGGAGCAACTCCTTTTGTAGGCAAATTTTGGAAGCGTTCCATCAACTTGCGTTGCATCATCGCTTGTGCCATCGGCGACCGACACGTATTGCCGGTACAGACAAACAGCACGATCCAGTGTGACAGCTCACGCAAGGTTTGTTCATCCACGTTACCTGAACGAACGACTTTCGCAATATTGCCATCGACTTCCACGATCGTAGGATAACCGGGCGATTCGACTTGACCATCGTCGATTGCGAGAACGCATTGATCCTGCAGCATGGAATCGATCGATTGAACCAGTGGCTCTCGAAGTCCATTCGCAGGACAACAGATCAGCGGCCCCGATGTCAACTTGCAAACGTGGTTCAAAACGATGTGCACGGGCTGCCAAACTCGAATTCGATTGGTTTCATCGTTCAAGGCTGTTCCAACGCTAGCATCAATACATCGAAAAAGACTCGATTCGTTGGAGTCTTTAAGACTGAGCATGACCGAGCCAGGCCAAACCTTTCTAGCCAATCTTCGCGCGGCCGGACTGATATCAGGAAAGTAATCAAGAGTTTCGTCGGCGGAACGAACCATCAACGATAATCCGACGTTTTGGGGGGAATTTGCGTATTCACTTAATTGGGAAACGGCATCCCCCCGGAGTCCACTGGCGACAAGCAGATAGCACCCGTCGGAAGGCAAAGCGATTATGTGCCCCTCCGCCAAGGCTTGAACCGCCAAATGTACGATATCACGTGGATCTTCCGATTTCCTCCAATTTAAAATCTTCGTCATACGCGATGCGAACAATGGGGTGAGACAAGTTGCCTTGAAACGCGATCAGAACGGCTGATCTTGCGCAATTCGTTTCCAATCCTTGTATGATATCGCATGAACCAACGTCGGTCGATTCCCCCAATAGGCTGCCAACGCGTGCGGCTATCAAACTTCCCATGACACCCTGCCAACCGAACCCCAGCCATCGTCCAGAGGAGCCCGCAACCTTGCGTCGCGATTTCATCCGCTTGGCTGGGGCGAATCTGGTTGGTTCGTTGGGTTTCGTAGCCACATCGTCCTTGAGTCTCAATATTGGCTGCACCGGAGTTGTTCCCATGGACATACGGGCAAAACCCGACTTGATCTTTGGTCAAACTGGCTTGGCGGACGGTCGATTTCAAAAACCACGAGCCATAGCAATCGATCAAAAAGACCAGATCTTTGTTTTGGATAAAACCGGTCGAGTTCAAATGTTCGATGAGTTTGGCAAATTTATTCGTGGCTGGCGAACGCCCGAAATCGAATCGGGCAAGCCAACTGGAATCACGATCGACGTGGACGGAACCGTGATGGTTGCTGATACGCATTACTATCGATTTTTGTTCTATACCACACAAGGCCGTCGTTTGGAGGAAAGAACGATTGGAGGCTCTAGCGGGCCAGATCCAGGACAGTTTGCATTTGTAACGGACATTGTTCGCTCCCCTACCGGTGAGTACTATTGCAGCGAATACGGTGAATTCGATCGGATCAATAAATATTCAAGCGACGGACAATTCATCGATCGGATGGGCGAACACGGCACAGCCCCCCTCCAGTTCAGTCGTCCCCAAAGTCTCGCTGTCGATAACGACTGCCTGCTTTGGGTAGCCGATGCCTGTAACCACCGTTTGCAAGTCATTGACTGGCGAGATTCAAAACCTCGGTCGGTCGCGGTGATCGGCGAACAAGGTAAAGCACCGGGACAGTTCCAGTTTCCCTATGGTATGATCTTGTCGAAAGATGGTTCCGTAATTGTAAGCGAGTTTGAAAATCATCGCGTGCAACGTTTGGACCGAAATGGCAAATCGATATCCATTTGGGGCAATGCAGGACGCGGGCCAGGTGAGCTGGTATGGCCCTGGGCTATCGCTGAAGATTCACGGAACCGTGTTTATGTTGTTGACTCGGGTAACAACCGCGTTCAAAGATTTCGTTTTTAGTCACACGGTATCGATTGTGTTTCAAACCATCTACGTTGGCAAATTGCTTGGCATCAAAGTCTATATCCATTGGACATTTTGGCTGCTTGCAATTTACATTGGACTCACCAATTTAAACAAAGGCCTCGGGAGCGCTCTTTACTCCTTGGGCTTCGTGTTTGCTGTTTTCGGGTGCGTGTTCCTGCATGAAATGGGACATGCGATTGCCGCGAAATGGTTTCGGATCCCCACGCTGGATATCACCCTGTTGCCAATCGGCGGGATCGCTCGCATGGGCGAATTCCCCCGTGCTCCGGCAGCCGAACTCGTCGTCGCTTTAGCAGGCCCAGCAGTGAACGTCATTATTGCAGTCATTTTGTTTCTCGGGCTTTCCATTCGAGCGAGTTTTGCCGAACTCTCCGAAGCAGGATTGGTTGCACTTGGGCCCTGGGAACAACTTTTCGTTGCCAATGTAGTGCTCGCGGTGTTCAACATGCTCCCCTCCTTTCCGATGGATGGCGGACGTGTACTTCGAAGTCTGCTGGCGATGTTCATGTCCTATTCAGCGGCCACCGTGATTGCAGCCAGAATTGGCCAGTTCATGGCGGTGATCATGTTTGTCGGTTCCTTTTATTTTGGCTTTTCCCTATTGCTCATTTCCATCATGGTGTTCGTCGTATGTACCGGTGAATTGCTGAAGGAAAAGCTGTTGAGAGCGACTCAGCAAATGACTCGCGGTCAGACTCCGTTTCAACCACCTCGATCCTACGGACAACGCACCGATCCAAACGGTACCGAACAAGCCGATATCATTGATGCCGTCGAAGTACGAAGAGTCCCCTAAGATTTCGACCACTAAAACATTGGGTTCACAACGATGACAACGGATTATGGTAGGCGATGCGATCGACTCTTTCGCGAACTTCGCGATCGGAAGCTTCCGAACCTGCTGGTTACTTCGCAACATAATGTCACCTACTTAACCGGCTTCACGGGAGAGGACAGCTACCTTTTCGCTGCGGATGGAGTGATCACGATCCTCAGCGACGCTCGCTATGAAGAACAGCTTCAACAAGAATGCCCGGATAGCCTCGTCTTTATTCGCGGGGCTACCGTAACAATGATGGACGCATCGGCGGTCTGGCTCGGCTCTCAAGGAGTGAGCTCACTCTGTGTTGAATCGCAATCGATCACGCTGGCCCAATGGGAAAAACTTCAAGAAAAACTCAGCACTATCCCGCTCCGCTCCAGCAGCGGAATCATCGAAAAGTTACGAGAACGCAAGGACCCCTCGGAAATTGAGGCTATCGAGAACGCGATTTCGATGGCTGAGCGTTCGTTCGAATCCGTAAAGGCCATGTTGACTGGGGACATGACGGAAAAGAATGTCGCCGACGATCTTGAGTTTTCTATTCGAAAGCTCGGCGGGGCAGGAAGCGCATTCAAAACGATTGTCGGTGTTGGAGCGCGTGCTGCCCTCCCGCATGGGCGACCATCCTCGAAACGGATGTACGAAGATGCGTTTGTTTTGATCGATTGGGGCGCCAAGGAAAATCTTTACCTGAGCGATCTCACACGCGTTATTGTCACCGGTAATCCGACAGCCAAGTTCCGAAAGATCTACCAAACGGTTCTCGATGCGCAGGAGGCCGCCATCCGAGCAATTCGACCCGGTATCTTGATGAGCGAAGTAGACGCGATCGCAAGAGGCATAATCGAGCAAGCCGGATTTGGCAAAAAATTCACGCATTCCCTAGGTCATTCTTTTGGTCTCCAAATTCACGAATCCATTCGACTTGCCAAGGGCCAAGACCGCCCGCTGGAAATGGACATGGTTGTCACCGTCGAACCAGGTATCTACCTGCCAGGAATTGCGGGCGTTCGAATCGAAGACGATGTTCTCGTCACAAAGGCCGGCAACCGGGTATTGACCTCCTTGCCCAAGGCTTGGGACGAGATTGCACAACCGTTGTAGCTGGCTGTCTGGTTACATCTTTTGGAAAGCTGAGACCAATTGACTCAATTCCGACTCGGAATGCACTGCTGATAAACTAATTCGCAGCAAACTCGTCCCGGCCGGTACGGTTGGCGGACGGATGGCAGGTACATAAATCCCCTGCTCCAATAAGCACTGGCACTTTTCGATCACTTCCCGCGCGTCATGAAAGTAGACGGGAATGATCGGACTCGATCCTGCGCCAACTCGGAAACCAAGATGATTGAGTTTCAAGCGGATGGATGTGGCGTTTCGTTCGAGTAACTTTCTTTCTTCTTGCATACCACGAACCAACGACAATGCTCGGATGGCCGCCAAAGTGTTGGGAATGGTCATTGCGGTGCTATAAATCCAAGATCGAGCATGATTGGTGAGCCAATCGATTAGCAGCGGCTTGCCAGCCACAAATCCTCCCACACATCCTACCGCTTTGCTGAGCGTACCAATTCGAATCATGCGTTCGCTTGAGACGTTCAAGTGTTCGGTTAACCCGCGTCCGAAACGACCATAGACCCCCGTCGCGTGCGCCTCATCGACGACGCATTGCATGTCAAATTCTCCGCACAGACCGTCTATCTCGCTCAGCGGTGCCAAATCCCCATCCATGCTGAATACCGAATCGGTCACCACAAATGCAAACCTGCCAAGGTGCCGATGCTCCAGGATGAGACGCCTAAGTGCTACTGTGTCGCAATGAGGGTACACCAACACGCGGGCGCGGCTGAGTCGACAACCATCAATCAAACATGCGTGATTGAGGCTATCGCTAAAGATGACATCTTCCTTGGTAGCAAGAGCTGCTAGGCTTCCTAAATTGGCAGCATAACCGCTGGAAAAGACGATAGCCGACTCAGTCGCCTCGAACGTCGCAATCGAGGAAACCAGCTCGGCGTGGATTTGCGAGTGGCCAGTGACGAGCGGGCTTGCACCGCTTCCCACCTTGTTGGGCGATCCCGAGTTCGAATACGCCGCGCGAATCAACTCCGGATGCCATGCTAAACCAAGATAGTCATTCGCTCCAAAGTTGATCGCCAAGTGACCGTTTCTCTCAATCGTGGTTGGCCCAACCGGTCGAGACACCACAACTTGCCGGCTTAGCCCTTTGGCGGATCTCTCTGCAATCGAAAGTGTCAAATGGGACCAGAAATCCGTCTTTCTTGATTTATCCGGTAAAATATTAGGGTTGAAGTCCTTAGAATCGGTATTCGGGTTTGTGTCGACTGGCTGCATAATCAATAATTGATGACGTTAAATAAGGAACTTGTTTTGTGATAAAGATGGATTTTTGTCTGTCTGCGGAACAAGAAGTGATATTGGAGCGTACGAGTCTAGTCATGCAAATGCTAGAGCCACAACTGCTGATCACCGATGACGACCGAGACTTTCGCATGTCGCTAGGGGAAGCTCTCACTCGACGCGGTTATCGGACGGTACTCGCAGCCGATGGGATTGAAGCACTGGAAGTGATTCGAAGCCAGCACATTCATCTTGCGTTGCTGGACGTGCACATGCCCAGGCTGGACGGGCTGGGGATGTTGAAATCTTTGCGAAACTCCCAGCCGACGTTGCCATGTATTCTGATGTCGGCCCAAATGGACGAGTCGATCGTAACACGAGCACGTGAACTTCGAACGCATCAACTTCTGTCGAAGCCGTTTAGTCTGAATCTCTTGGCCGATACGATTCGAAATCTGCTCGATCAGTGCTATCGACAAGAGCCCGATCGACAATAGGGATGTCGGCAGTGCAGGATCACTCTCGGCAAGAGTGACCGCAAAGAGTCCAGGCACCTTTGTTTTTTTCCAGGCTTTGGTAACCCGACGCGTGACGGGCTTGTTGCTTTAATCCGCAGCCCCATTCGGGCGAACTGGGATATTGCATTGCGACTGGGAACTATGTGCCACCCATAAGGATGGCCCCATGAGCCACGCAATAGTCGTTCCCGCGCAGGCGGGAATCCAGTGGAGTGCGAGTGAGGACCGGGTTCCCGCCTACGCGGGAATGACGGACAAGTGGGAAGCTCACTCATAGGTACATGACGGCCCTCCCCAATCGCTACGCCAACGCCGCATTTAAGATCACGCGAATCAACCGTGAATGGACTCACCCACTCGCGAAACATCCCGAGGCTGCGTTTTGCCCTGGAGCAAATTTGCGATTTCGTTGGGAAGCTGACTTTTTGAGGCTCTCTGGCGA
>CAMCMB010000032.1 GCA_945875845.1 Pirellula staleyi DSM 6068 | reverse complement strand
TTGATAGCCGAAGCAGTTTCCATGACGATGATCATTGGTGAGTCCTTATCGTTGACGGTGATAATCCAATGATCTGCTCATGATAAGGACTCGCCTTTTACGCAATAGCACTTTTTCGCTAGCTCTGAAAATAGCGCAACTTCAAAACGCGTAAGCGAGGTACCGACTGCAATCCCTCGCCCACCGGCTCGCTGCTATCATGAACTGAGACACGGTTATTCGAAAGTGGCATGGGCGTCTCGCCCATGGATTCACGAGCGAGCGCACTCGTGCCACGCGATGGTAACCCGTGCCCGTAAGCGAGGCGCAAACCGCGGCCCCTAGCTCACGGGCTTGTTGATTTAATCACAACCCGAAGTGTAAACGAGGGACTCTTTGCCCCTCAATCACGTTTCGGGTTATGATAAAATCATAGCTTAGATAAAGACTCATTAAATCAACAAGCCCTTACGCGTCGGGTTACCATAGCCTAACCGACTGAGAACGCGACCTTTCGTGGAGCGAAAGGCGACGATGGTAAATTTACAGCCTACGCAACAGCCGCAGAACTCCGAACTTTTTTGCAACGGAAAAGAAAACAACATGTGGAATTGCAAATCGATTTATGATGCAGCGATTTTAGCGGTGTGCTTAGGTGTAAGTAGCTGGAGTGCAATGACTGGCAATGCGGCTGAGCCGACGGCTGGCCAACAAGTGGAACAGAAATTTGTAGCCGGCGATGGAACGGAAGTGCCTTACTTGCTCTACTTGCCCGAAAAATATAAGGCAGGCGAGTCTATGCCTTTGGTGTTATTCCTTCACGGTCGTGGCGAAAGCAATGGGGCACTAAGTGTCGTTGCAAAATGGGGCCCCCCGCTGTTAGCTGCGCGCGGCGAAAAGTACCCATTCATTCTCGTTTCGCCACAATGTCCGCCAACCGACTCTTGGAGCAGCGGCACACAGCAAACTCGCTTGCTAGAACTGCTGGATGCGATGACCACCAAGTACTCGGCCGACAAAAAGCACATCTACCTCACAGGATTGAGCATGGGTGGGTCTGGTTCGTGGCGGATGGCAGCGGCCCATCCCAATCGCTTTGCAGCAGTGGTACCGATCTGTGGGAGCGGTGATATGAAAGTCGCAGAAAAATACAAAGACATTCCGATGTGGGTTTTCTGCGGCGATAAGGATGGGGTCTTTCAGTCCAATGTGGAATTGGTCGACGCGATTGGTAAAGCGGGGAGCACCAAGATCCGCTTCACGACGTTGGAAAACATTGGCCACAACTCTTGGTCTGCCGCATATGCTTCCCCAGACTTGTACGACTGGATGTCGAAACAGTCGCGCGAAAATAATTGATCGTAGTCGAGGTTTACAACGAACTTCGATAAGGAATGGCCGAAGGGGTTTATCAACAACAGGCATCGGAGACGAATGATGTTAGCGTCCATATTCAATACTACTCTCTGTCGTATCTCGGTCGGGCTTCTGACTTTGGTTTGCGCGATTGCTCCAGAGGTTGTTGCGCAGGATGACCTTTCGAGCCGACTCGATGGCTTTCTTCGCGAAGGCAAACTACGCGATGCCGAAGAATATTTCGGAGCGGCCGTCAGGAAATCCGAACTGGATCATGGAGCGAGAACTAGACGAAATGGAAGCCATCTTGCAAGGGAAAAAGCTCATTCCCTACTGGCGTGAATACCATCGCAGCTGGACCGGAGGATCGGTAATCCCCGAAAAAGGCCTCGGAATCAACTTTAAGAAGTTCTTCTCAGAACCGCAGGATTTCGATTTGATTCTCACTATGCAAGGTACCAATATGGAACCGTACTTGGAGGTGGGCTCGCTTTCAACACCCAGGGCTTGGTCGCGAATGACAGGCGTCTTTCGCGGCCAATTCTTTGGTTTTGCAGTTTGGTTCAATTAGGTGGACGAACCAACCGGCGGAATGGATTCGCCACGAATCAGGTCTTCAAACGATTCCCGGGCTCGAATGCAATGCATCTGTCCGTTTTCTAGCAACACCTCGGGAACCCGATAACGTCCGTTGTAGTTGCTGGCCATAACGAACCCATAAGCCCCCGCGACCTCAAGAATCAAGAAATCGCCGACGGTCGCAATGGGCAAATTGCGTTTGGCAACAAAGCCACCCTCTTCTTGCGTGAAGATATCGCCCGATTCACACAAAGGGCCGCCGACCACCACGTCGGCAGTTTGTTTCGAAATCCTACCATCGCGATGCGAAATCGAAATCGGATGATAGGCTCCATAAAGAATAGGACGAGCAAGGTCATTGAAGCCAGCGTCTAGCAAGTAAAATATATTCTCGCCCATCTTCTTGACGGCACGAATTTCCGCGATCAGGAATCCGCTCTCGGCCACCAAATATCGGCCAGGTTCGATCTCAAGAATCAAGGGATGCCCAAAGCTGCTTTCAAGACGCTTCCGCGTCGCATCCCAAAGCGAAAAGTATTGATTCAAGTCGACATAGGTTTGGCCCTGGCGATAAGGCACAGGCAGTCCGCCCCCAGCGCTGATCGTGGTTAGGGTTCGACCCACTTGGCGGGCAATTTTTTCGAGCGACTCACAAACTTGAGAAAGGTGCTCTAGATCCGTGCCCGAACCGATGTGCATGTGAAGACCCGTTACCAAGACGTTATTCAAATCGGCCATTCGCAAGCACTCGTCGACATCCTCGTGCCAAATGCCGTGCTTGGACTGGGGACCGCCTGTGTTGGTTTTTTGGCTGTGTCCGTGCCCGAAGCCAGGGTTGATTCGCAACGTAACACTGGAACCTGGAACAGCGTTCCCTAATTGCTGGATCATGTCGGGTGAACCGCAGTTCACATGGAGTCCATACTCCTTCACGATCGCTAAGGCTTCACGATCGAAAACATCCGCGGTAAAGACGATGCAATGCGGATCTTTTTTCGGGTCGAAGCCCGCAGCCAGGGCTCGCTTGACTTCTCCGGCGCTGACCGCATCCACCACCACGCCGAGTCGACGCAATCGATCTAGTATCCCAATGTTGGAGCAGGCCTTTTGAGCGTAGCGAATCACGTCGAAGTCGGAGAGGTCTCTAACCCTTTCCTCAATGATCGACATGTCGTAAACGTAGCAAGGTGTGCCGAACTCCGTAACAATGTCTTGGATTGGAAAACCTGAGATGTGGCTTCGCTGGGTTTCAAAAGTCTGGGTCGCAGTTGGCATTTTTTCGCTGACAAGGGAAAGAATTATTCGGAACGAGAAGTCTTGCTAAGAGTCAGAGTTCTCTTTGTTTTGCTCGCACATTCCTCGAGTAACGCTCAAGGAATTTCTTTTCGCGCGAAGTCAGGGACTCTTGTCCCGACGCATGTATCTTAGCTAGGAGTCTATCGGCCTCATCGGCATCGCTGATAACCGATTCCTGGGATCCACCGTGCACCTTGAGAGTCGGACCCGTCAGCCGCCGAACCAATCTTCGCCATGCCATGGGGAGGTTGTCCATAAAACGAAAATTGAGTCCCAGAAAAAAATACGCTGTTGCGCACAGAATTCCGATCAAATGCACATCGTAGGCGATACCGGTTGAGGGTTGCGAAATCATGTTCGTCAGAACCAAAATAATTCCGAGCACCCAAGCGGGTACCGGGAAAACAAACAACAAGATACGAGCCGTCGGGAAATTAAACACAAACAACATCTCGATACACAATACGGCACCGGATGCCCCCAACAATCGACCGTTTTCCCCCAAAATCGCCTGTTTGATGAGCCATATGGCTCCGCAAATGAGCAACGCAATCAAGTAGATTCGATAAAACTCGTTTCGACCGTAGCGTTCCTCCACCGTTCGCCCAAGAAAATAGAGACCCAGCATGTTGAAGATTAAATGCATTGGGCCGGTTGCATCATGAACGAACCCATACGTCAAAACGCGCCACCAGTAAACAGGACGGCTGTAATCCTCGGCGGATAGCATCAGGAATTCATTGACAACCCCTTGGAAATTCCTCCCAAAGACTTGTTGACTAAACAAAACGTTCGCAACAAAAACCGCGACGTTTAGAATGATTAGCGTGCTTACGGCCGACCTTTGGTTCCATGTTGGACTCAGGTTCAGCTCAGCGTCTTCACGATAGTAATTGCGATCGTAGATTCCCATTTACTTCAACGTAACCGACTTGTTCAATTTTGAAAATCGGGATTCTCCAAAGTCGGTGCTCTGGCGGGAATTTCGCCTGCCGCCGGTACCGTAGCAGGCGGTACCATAGCAGGCGGTACCGTAGCAGGCACTGCTGCGGGAGGCACTGCTGCGGGCGGCACTGCTGCGGGAGGCACTGCTGCGGGAGGCACTGCTGCGGGCGGCACCGCTGCTGGTTCGCCGCCTGTGGGTGGAGCTACTGGCGGCGAAGCTGTTTTTTCCGGCGATTGTGCTGGCGGGACCGAAAGCACTTCGGATTTCGGTTGCGGCGGCTCATCGCTCAAACTGCTAGCCTTTTCTTCCCATTCCCGGATAATCTTTTCGCCTTCCTCATCCGAAAGAGGATCGCTCTTAAACCGCCGCACTTCCAGAAATTCGAACAGGACGAAGTCTTTATCTAAGTCTTTATCCACCAGCTTTTTGTAGCGACCAAGGGATTTCTCAACGTCATCTCCTACGTCATCTTTGATCATGCTTGGGTAACGACGGAAAATCCAGTCCCAAAGTACCCAAGCTTGATCGTAGAGTTCAAGTGCTCCCTTGATATCTGCAACATCGATGAGCTTGTCGGCTTCGTAGGTTAAATAGCGAGCTTTGATCATTTCGTCTCGCTGTTCAATTTTCGCTCGCAATTCCCAGTACTCATAGTTGACTTGGCTGCGATAAGAATCGATCAGTCTCAGAAATTCCGTTGCTTGGTTGATTTTGTTGGACAAGTTCAAGACCTCGACCTGCTCTCCTTTCCCGAGTTGGGAAGCCAATTGCTGAGCCGTAGGTGTCGTTCTCGATGCCACCGAGTAATACGTGGCTTGGTCGCTAGGGTCTCGCAAATCCTGAGGTGTGTCATAGATTTTGAGCTCTTCCGGACTGATGTTCTTTCGGAGATTTTCAACTGCCTTCGGCATCGCCGATGCTGTGAGCGTATCGAGGGTTGCCTGGAGTGATTTGATTTCGCTCCTCACTCTTGCTTGACTGAGCAATGTCAAGTCTTTGCCCTGACCGAGTTGGTAAAGGGATCTGGTACCAAATTGGCTCCATTCCTCTCCGCTTTGCTTCCACGCCAAACTTGCGCTTGCGTCGAGGATACCTTCCGACTCAATCGCATCGGCATAGTACATTCTCCACGCCGGAGAATAGGAATAGAGCAAGTGAGGTGATTTTTTGATCGGTGCACCTGCTTCATACAGGTCTGTCGCCTGATTCAGCCAGAGTTTTCCCGTCAACCAGTTATCGGGTTTTTGGTCATAACCATGTGCGCCCGTATCGATACCGACCAACCCTTGGTCCTTCAGATATCCATGAAACTCGGTGTCGTTCTTGAACAGCGAACGGTATTGAATCTTTTCGTCTGCCTTGCCCATCTTGGAACCGAAATACTGCTGCCCCAATACATATTGAAGCATAGGCTTTCGTTCATTGAACTTCGTTCCTCGGATCAGGTAATCGATCCCTTTTTTGATCCACTCGTATCTCTGACGGTAGTCCTCATACTCCGGAGCAACATTGTAACCCAGGTTGTGCGCTTGAAATTCCCAGACATTGATGAAGTGAGGTTGCAAAAGGCTGATCTGGTTTAGGGTCGCAGAAAACCGATCGAAGTACTTTTCCTCCTTGTAGTAGTCTGCTCGCAACCACAAGATGGTCGCAGCGATGCCTTTCATTCCGAGCGTTGCTAACCGCATACTCTCGCTGGTCGGATCCAATTTACCTAGATTGGCTTGCCCCATCTTGTGCTTGGTCCGAAGTTGCCCGATTAGGCCGTTACCGGGCCTGCCCATCGCAAACAACGGCAATAGCAACATCACAATCAAGACGATATAAGCAGTTTTACGAAACAAACTGTTCTTGTTCATGCCGCCATCTCGCGAGTCTTTAAAAAGAAATAACTAATGAAACTCGTCATCAAAAAGTAGCCGAGACAGATCGTCAGGTGCCGAGCCAGTAGTCCATCGAACAAATTCACACCATACGCGACAAAGTCAGCAGTCCCTAACTTTGTGAAATCCGGAATGGCACTTTTCAACGTTTGTACACCCATCAGCAAGCCTCTGTCTGCAACGTGAATCGCATTCTCAAGAACTGGGTTCCCGATGTCCAATTCGGTACCAGAACCGCTTTGCATTGGAATTCGGATCAAGGCTTCGATGGGTCCGCCTCCCTCAATCTTGCCAGCCACAATCTGGTCGATGAAAGATCCAAAGAAACCCAGCACAAGAAACGAAATCGTCGCGATGATCGCTACGGGCCCCGACAAGAAGGTCGAGAACATGACCCCGAAGCAAATCACGATAACCATCTGCAACCAAATACTGATGTATCCCTTGACGAAGTTCCACCAAAACGGAAGCGTCTTGGCACGCAAGTAGACATCGCCTGCGGCCATACCGAGATACTGGCCTCGGTCCTGGCACCGTATCACGAGATCAAATTTCCCATCCGGCGCAATATCTTGAAAGAAGTTCAGTTCGGCAGGTTGTCCCTTGCGAAACCCCTTGAGCGTTGTCGATATCGAACGCTGATCAATTAGAAACTCTTTCACTTTGAAAGGAATTCGTTCGCTCTCCACAAGTCCATCCGAACTGCGGAAAATGACCACGCCACCGACGGGCGTCACGATGTCCCCTTTGTACGTTCGAAAAGCAGAGATGGTCATGTCGTAGTTGAGTTCCGTCGGGAAATTAGCAGGACTCACTCCTTTGAACGACCAAATCGCACTGGAAAGCGTGTCGCCTTCAATGTAGCGTTGATATTCGGACATGTAACCGACATTGAAGCCCGTGCCGTCCTCTCCATCGCGCCCAGTGAACCGCATTGTTCCGTAAATTGGCACTCGAGCGGTGAGATCATCCACCGGCTTGCTAAAAACGATTTTGTCTCCTTCCTTGGTGACAAGGTGACGGTGTCCCTTGGATTCGTTCGTGGAACCTTCCCCATTGTCATTGAGCGTAAATGTGTGGGAATGAAATCGCTGTAGGGTTGAAACACCCGAGGTACCGTCCCCAGAAATTTCTTTGGCCTCATGAGTGTGATCCAAGCCACGGACAACGAACAAATAGCTCATTGTAGCCAAGAGAGCAATAATCATCGTTCCAACAGCGGTAAAACCAAGCACGCGTCCGAAGAAGATTTCGGTAGGGCGAACGGGCTTGGTCACGATCGTATAGATAATCTTGCTTTTGATGTCGGATGGCAGACTAAAGCAGCTTAGGAACAATCCCAACAAGATCACCATGTAGTTGGTGGCAGAAAGCACAAACGATATATACAGTCGTGCCGGGTTGTCCGCTTTCGGATCGAGGTACCAACCCGCAAACATGATGGCAACCACGAACACCGCAACCACCACAAGTACTTTCTTGCGGATCGCTTCCTTGATCGCCAACTTTGCGATGGCCGTTACGCGTCGAAAGGATGTCCCGGGGATGTCGACAACAAACAGTTCGCGAATGACTTTGGCAACCTGCAGGAACCCTTCCCCAGGCCCGTATTTAAGCATGGCAATAACGAAACCGACCAAAAATCCCAGTATGGCCAGGATCACAACGAGAAAGAACCCCTGCAAAAGGCCATTAGGGTCAAAGAGCCACTCGAAGTAGCTAAGAAATTGGTCAGGTGTTAAACGCATATTAAAATTACCAAGGTTACCTTTCAACGATCGCGTGGGGATGTTTTATGAGCTGTGTCTGAAGAGCGATCCTCTACGCTCCGCCACCCCGGCGCCCCGGACGCTGATCGCTTTCGCGAACGATGTCGAGGAACAACTGTTCCATCGTTGTCGTTGGGTTATCCATTTGAAGCAATTCGCTGTTCGACCGAGAGATGAGATCCTTGATGTCTTGCTTGGTCTTGTCATCCAAGCCCTTCACATGGATCTCGGTAACGTCTTGAACCTTGAGCAAACTGTCAACACGCCCCAACTCCTTCAGTTCCCCTTGGTGCAAAATAGCAACCCGATCGCACACATCCTGAACGTCCGCCAATTGATGCGAACACAACAAAATCGTCTTGCCTTGATCGCGAAGTCGCAAAATCAAGTCCTTCATTTCGCGTGTTCCGATGGGATCTAGGCCGGTGGTCGGCTCATCCAACACCAAGAAATCGGGTTCGTTAATCAACGCTTGCGCCAACCCGATTCGACGCGTCATTCCCTTTGAATACTCTTTTAACTGGCGGCGACGGGCACGTTGCAAGCCTACCATTTGAATCAATTGCTCCGTCCGTTCGCGTCGAACATCCGCCGGCATGTCAAACAGCCGACCGTAAAAATCCAGGGTTTCTTCGGCGTTGAGGAACTTGTATAGGTAGGATTCTTCCGGCAAGTAGCCGATCCGCTCGTTCTTGGAAACGTCTGTCGCGTCTTTCCCGAAGACGAAAGCTCTCCCGGAAGTGGGGAAAAGCAGTCCCAGCATCAGTTTGATTGTCGTTGACTTGCCCGATCCGTTTGGACCAAGAAGCCCAAAAATCTCCCCTTTTCGAACCTCAATGTCGAGCGCTTTGAGGGCGTTTACTTTCTTGCGACCCCAAAAGTCCCTATATATTTTCCCTAGATTTCGCGTTTCCACGATCACGTTGGTCGGGTCTGTCGATGTGCCAGATGGAGACGTGGATGCCGTTGAGGTTGACATAGATTAGGTTCAATAAAGTTAGGAGCTGACCAAAGGGCGTCGTTGAAAGGGTGAAAACGAACGATTCCAGAATTTCTTGTCGGGGACTCTGGCTTTTACGTCACATCGATTTGATCGGTTCATCGCGCCCCCTCTCGGATCCAGCCTCAAAAACGGAATTTTGTGGAGCCGACCCAGAACGAAGCACTATAAATCCCAAACAAACCGACGGCAAGCGTCACCCCCCCTCCCACAACTCACTTGAATGCAAATAAACTGGAGTCTGTGTGACTTCTACGGTTAGAATCGCTTTTCAGCTCGTTTCACTTCCTTTTCTCAAGACACATGCACCCAGAACCGATGGATCGGCTCGACACAACTTATACCGATGCCGTTCGTTATTTGTACGATCGCATCAATTACGAAAAAACGTCCGATCGGCCCTACGACCAACGGGCGTACAGGCTCGCGCGGATGGAGTACTTTCTCCAAGAGCTTGGTAGCCCGCATCTTGCTGCCCCGGTGCTTCACGTTGCAGGAACGAAAGGCAAGGGATCGGTCTCCTGGTTTCTTGCCGAAGCACTGCGTCGTTCCGGCCTTTCGGTCGGTCTCTACACTTCGCCTCACCTCGTTCATTTAGAGGAAAGGTTTGTGATCAATGGCGTGCCATGTTCGCCAGCCGAACTTGCCGAACATGTCGAATTGCTCAAAAAAGCGGCGGAAGCTACCATTCGGACGCCCCATGGCTGCCCCACTTTTTTCGAAATGACCACGGCTCTGGCTTGGTTGTTGTTCGCTACCCGAAAGTCAGACGTCAATGTGATCGAGGTTGGCCTCGGCGGACGGCTTGACAGCACAAACGTCTGTCGCAGCACGCTTGCCGTCATCACCTCGATCAGTTTTGACCACCAACAACAACTCGGTAATACGATCTCTCTCATTGCCGCCGAAAAGGCCGGGATCATCAAAAAGAAGGTACCGGTTATTAGCGGCGCAAGGCATCCTGATGCAAGCTCGGTCATTCGAGCAAAGTGCATCGAAACAAATAGCCCGCTTTGGGAGCTCGGTGTCGATTTCGAATGCACCACTCAGCCCAAAAAAAGAGGACCAGCCATTTCCATCGATCCTCGATCCGAAGGCGCTAGCCGAATGGATTTCACTCCAATGTCGGCTCGAATTCCAGCAACTCCGATAGGCAACCTCGCCTTGCGAATGCCCGGAAAACATCAGGCAGATAATGCAGCTATCGCGATTGCCGCCTGGCAACGCCTCCAATCGGATGGCTGGTCTCTCCCACAAAATGGGATGGTCGATGCCCTCGCGAACACGCAATTGTGCTGCCGAATCGAAGTTGTGTCGACCAAACCCATGACGGTCATAGATACGTCGCACAATATTGCTTCCATCGCGGCACTAATCAGCTCACTCAACGACCATTTTTCTCCAGCCAAAAAGACGATCATTTTCGCTTGCTCCAAAGACAAGGACTATGCGAGTATTCTCGATCAAATCCTCGACTATGCGGATCGATTGATCGTCACTCAATTTCAGAACAACCCGAGAGTCGTTCCCGTTGAACGACTCGAAGAAATCGCCAACGCAAAACGAATCCATCACCCTCAGGTCGAAATATTGTCAGCACCCTCAAGCCAAATCGCCCTTGACCATGCAACGCGCTCGGCGATTGACAATGAACTGATCTGCGTTACCGGATCCTTTTTCCTTGCATCGGAAACACGACCCATGTTTCCAAATTCCGACAATCTTCGCACTCAAAGCATCCGTTCAACGCACCACCAAAATCATGATTAACAACCACATGGACAAACTAGGATCGGCCACACAACCAGCCATTCGGCTTTCTCGCGACGAGTGGGACCATCTGAAAGTTTCCGATGCGTCAGGCAATGAATACAGCAATGTAAGCGTTGTGCCTTTGTTTCCGATGACGGACTGCAAACGCTGGGTGTCTTTGGTAAGTACCGATGGCGATGAAATCGTTTGTCTCGACTCACTCGACGGGCTCTCTGCCGAATGTATCAAACTGCTGGAAGAGGAACTTGCATTGCGAGAGTTTGTTCCCCTGATCGAGAAGGTGATTCGCGTTTCCGGCAACCAAGATCCATGCGAGTGGGTTGTTCAAACCAATCACGGCATAACCAGTTTCGTGATAAAAGCCGAAGAAGACGTCCGCCGCGTCTCGTCGAAAACGGTCGTCATCACCGATGCAAATGGAATTCGATTTCGTGTCGAAGACGTCAAGAAACTCGATAGTCGCTCTCGAGCGTTTGTGGAATGGTACGTTTCCTAGAGGCATTGATCTGGAAAACTCTCCCAGCAGTAGAACGAACCAGTTCACATCCAACCTAACAAAAGAAAACCGCATGTCGACTCCTATTCTCGGTCAAGCATTGGTTTACCCTTGGAGCAAGGTCGCTCCTCGCTACCTCGTACCCATCGAGCCCAAACGTTCGGGACACTTCTTTAGCGATGTTCTCATCATCGGGGGAGGGTTAGCAGGACTGAGAGCCGCTCATGAAATCGATCCGTCCTTGCACACGATGATCTTAACCAAGGATAAACTCGAGGAATCCAACAGCAATTATGCTCAAGGAGGCATAGCAAGCGTCTGGGATCCGGAAGACCGCTTCGACAATCACGTGCAAGACACTTTGACAGCAGGTGGCGATCTCTGCGATCCCAAAGTGGTCGAAATGGTTGTGCGTGAAGCCCCGGATCGTGTCGCAGAGCTTATCCGGTGGGGAACCAATTTCGATCAGCACGATGGTCAATTGGCACTAGGGCGCGAAGGTGGACATTCCCATCAACGTATCATTCATGCGCTCGGAGATGCAACGGGCAAAGAGATCATGAGGTCCATGATCGATCACACCCGTCAGCGTCGCAATATCGAGATTTGCGAAGAAACGTTTACGATCGACCTACTCACTCATGAAGGGCGGTGCTGCGGCGTTGTCGCATCCATCCGCGGTGGAAAGCCGGTTCTGATCTGGGCAAAAGAAACAATTTTGTGCACCGGAGGATGCGGCCAAGTTTTTCGTGAATCCACCAACCCTCGCGTCGCTACCGGTGATGGACATGCCATTGCCTTTCGGGCTGGAGCCGCCCTACGCGATATGGAGTTTATGCAGTTTCATCCGACTGTACTGTACATTGCAGGTAGTTCTCGCACCTTGATCACCGAAGCCGTACGCGGAGAAGGTGCTCATTTGCTCGATGCGACCGGGAAAAGATTCATGGAAGACTTCGACCCTCGACTTGAACTCGCTCCACGCGACGTGGTCAGCAAAGCAATCGTCAGCCAAATGGAGAAGACCCAATCACCCTGCGTCTATTTGACGATGAAGCATTTAGATGCATCGCATATTCGCAGCCGATTCCCGGGCATCGCAAAAGTCTGCCTAGGCTTCGGTTTGGACATCGCGACCGATCCCATCCCGGTTCGCCCTGGTGCACACTACATGATCGGTGGATGCAATGTAACGGAACGCGCGGAAACAACCCTCCCCGGCTTGTGGGCTGCAGGCGAGGTGACCAGCAGTGGCCTACATGGTGCGAACCGATTGGCTTCGAATAGCCTGCTCGAGGGGTTGGTCTATGGAGCTATCGCTGGCAGGCATGCTTCGGAGGCTGCCATTCAAAATAACGAAACCGAATTGCGAGTTCTGCCAATTCAAAATGCTCTTAAAGGTGAACCCTTTCAGCCAATCGATCTAGCCGACATTCGAAATGCCGTGCGCGCGCTCATGTGGCGAAACGTCGGTGTACAACGTCGCGACGACCGACTTACGGAAGCCGCTCATGCGATTCAACAATACTGCGGTTACGTTCTCGCTCAGGACTTGTTTAGTGTCGATGGATGGGAGCTTCAAAACATCTTGACGGTTGGTTTACAAATGGCAACCGCCGCACTCGCTCGCACCGAATCCCGAGGTGTGCATTTCCGTACAGACTATCCCAATGTGGACAACCGCACTTGGCGAAAACACCTCGAGATACGCAGGGACGCCCACTAAGCACAAGTGCATCAATCTTTTGGTGGAATTTGGCCCTGTTCCACGAGGTGCCGCTCCGTAGGATGGGACCAATGTCCCGTCCGATAATTCGTTCGGGACAATGGTCCCAAACTACATTGAATCGCCGAAAACCGCGGCTAACGCCGTGCGGCTAATGCTTGGTTTCACTCAATGACAGCGTGCGTTTACGTCGCTGTAACGATTGCTCCTCTTCGAGCTGATTGAACGCAATTAGCCAAGTATCGTCCAATGGGTTTTCGAGTTTGGCGGAGAGCGGAGGAGGAACCGCTGAGGTTTCCTCGCCTTCACCGCGACCCAGAGCATTCAAGAAATTGATTACGGCAAGCGCATCCAATGGCGTCAGCGATCCGTCCGCATCAACGTCGTAGTCAGGCATCACCAATGTGCCGGCAGGTCTTGGGAAAGGCAATGTCCCCACAAGATCTCCATTGATCGCGTTGACTATCGCCAAGACATCCAGCGGATTGACACCGCCAATACGATCCACATCCTCAGGAAGCAGCTGATTTTGCCATGGTCGAGGGTTTGGTGTGCGAACGAGATTTACGGAAAGAGGATAGGAGTTGGACGAGGTCCCAATTTCCGTCGCAATGATTGGCACAACAATTTGCAACGCATCGCTATCCCCTACACTCTTACCCGGAGCAACGGTCAAACTCCCATTCACAACCACGAACCGATCATCCAACGAAACAATCGAATACTGTTGACCAACGTCCTGGTCGACCACAGCAATGACGCCTAGATTCAGACCGGATACGTTCGACAGTATTCTTGGATCGGCTACCGAGGCAGCAGTCGGCGGATCGTTTGCATCGTCAATTGCGATCGTGATTGTTCTAAGGGCTATGCGAGCAGGGGTGCCCGAATCGGTCACAAGGACAACGACTGAATCCACTTGATTGTTTTCGAAATCAAAAATACCAGGGAGTACGAGCGAAAGGTCGCCTGTTACCGGATTGATCGAAAATCGAGTCTCCGTGGCGGGTAACGAGAATCGGATGAATTGATTGGTATCAAGATCCGTCGCAACCACCTTTGCAAACGCTTCGTTGGTGACCTGACTTTCGGGGATAGCAATCAGGCTGGTGGTAATCTGAGGATCAAACTCATTGACATCGCGAACGACAACATTCACCGAAGCCGTGGTCGCAAGCTGAGGAATACCATTGTCAACCGCCTCGACAAAGAACTGGTATGAACTCGCGCTCTCGTGGTCCAAGGAACCATTCGCAGCCAGCCTGATTTCACCCGTATTTGGATTCAGGGAAAACAAGGTCGGCGGTGTTCCCAAGAAGCGGAATCGTACTTTGTTTGCGGTGTCGCCATCAACGGCATCGAGGACGCCAAGGATCGTTGAGCCTGCGACTCCCTCGTTGACGCTGAAGGATGCCGATCGCAGTGCCGGCGCAAACTCATTCACATCGATGAGGTCGATGGTCGCTTGTTGCTCATAGGAAAGCGGCGGAATCCCGTTGTCAGTGACTTGCACCATCAGCGACACTCGACTGCCTGCCTCATAATCGAGTTTACTGCCCGGAGCGAGAAAAAGGGTATTCCCTCGTATTTCGAAGCGGGGGTCCGTAACCGTCCAGGTGAATTCGTCTTCGCTGTCAGGATCGGTCGCGAAAAGGGTACCCAAAAATTTACCCGAAAGATCCGCAGCACCCTCCACTACTGAGTCTGCAGCGAGTTGAATCGCGGTCGGCGCATCGTTCACATTCGCAACCGTAACGAACAATGAAATCGTTCCAAACAATCCCGCAGAATCCGTCGCGCGAATGATCAACGAATAATCACCTACATCTGCATTTTTGGGAATCCCAACCAGTCGCCTCGTGGCAGGATCGAACGACAACCATTGGGGTAACGCAGATCCATCGGATCGAGCCATGCTGTACATCAAAGTGGTGCTGTCGACATCGGTAAACCAAACCGTTGGCACTGTCAAGGATAAGGTCTGATCTTGATCGACGCTAACTGCCTGGGCTCCAACGTTTGCAATGGGTGCATCGTTAACGGGATTGACGACGATACCCATGTTCCCATCGAAAAAGGAAACCGGCCCCGTTGCAGACGGTGCGGAAACGTCCAACACGGCCCTAGTCGCAGTTGTAAATGGGCCCGAAAATGTATTGTCCAGTCCTCGATATGCGAGCGGACTTGGCGATCCAAAGAAATTCAAAGCGGGTAAGAAACGAATTCTTGACTGAGAAGAAAGGACAAGTCCATCCGCCGTACTTACGCTGCCAATGGGTAGCCAACTCGCGCCCGTGAGCGAGTACTGCCATTGCCCCGCTGCGAGCAACAGGGGATTCCTCGTAATCACGACCCCTGACATGGAGCTATTGCGATCGGGATCCGTGAAACCAGCCGCCGCAAGACTGCCTATCAAACTGCCGGATGGATTTTGGGTGTCTTCGTCGATGCTGGCAAGTAACACGTTTCGTATCTGCGGCGGATCATTGACGGGCACTACATTGACGAGAACTGTCGCGACGTTGCTGGCACCATTGACTGTGTTATCCATATAGACTGAAACGGTGCGGGCATTTGGTGCGGGGTCATTGGTGCTGTGGACAAATGTCAAACGGGTCAACAAGGCGGAGATCGCCGCTGACGTGACGCTTGAATGAAAAGTTACGCTCAGCGATGAGTCGGTCGTGGAAGAGGTTCCAAATTCCATCCCCTCATACCCAATCTGATTGCCATCGACGGAAATCTCTCCGGGACCCGATCCCTGGTGAGAAATACCGAGTGCATCCCCACTTTCGTAATTGGCAGCGATAGAAGTCGTCAGTACTCCACCCGCAAATGTATTGATGCTGATCGTATCCAGCGTGGCATTCGGTGCGATGAGGACAGGAAGTGAATCTTCGACAAAACTGACGTTCGGTCCAAGTGAAATATCGATTACTTGTGATGCCGGCGTGATCGTAAAGTTCACATCCGAAATATCAAAGAAGATATTTGCGGCACCCTGGACTCTAACCCTCGCGGTCGTGGTTGGCACATTTGGGATTCGAACATTCGCAAAGCCGTTATTGGGGACCCCTGATGCAAGAACAAACGGATAGGTAAGCCCACCGTCTGTTGACAACGAGATGTTCACACTCAACGCATTGATGCCATTTGAATTGGTCCCAGCCACATTCCAAGTAACGTTTTGCTGTGTGAACCCCTCCCAGGAAACGTTTGTGTTGGGAGTTTGTACCGCAAAGGGCGTTCCCGTGTTCACGACCGAAACAATCATATCATCATCGTCGAACGCACCACCTGCGATACGATTGTCGCGAGCAATCACTCGGAAATTCATTTGTCGATTGGTGGTAGGTAGTTTCTCACCAACAGCCGTTCGATTATTGACCAAATCGCTCAGCCTCGGAAATGTCCGTGATGGGTCCGTGGTTGGCGACCAAACGCGGAACAGCGGCCCCAATCCATTGTCCGCAGCCGCAACCGTCTGCGTAGGGCCCAAGTCGCGTTGCTGCCAATCGTATGTCAATCGATCACCGACGTCAGCATCAGAGCCAACGGCGGTCAAAACAAACGGAGTGCTTGCGGGAATGGTGAAGTTCGGTCCAGCATTAATGATTGGAATGTTGTTACCTGTTTGGGTACGGGTTCCAACCCTGGGAATGGTCACATCCACGTGGCGAACGAATTCATCCAACGACGCCGAATGGAAATAAGGGTCGCTGTTCCGTTGCAAATCGTCCGAGTCGCAGATCCCCGCATATGCTTGGATCGTTGTCCCACTTCCCGGCTCGTAAGCGGTAGATGTATTCCGGTTGCCTTGACAGCTCCCTGCATTCGAATTGAACGTGTGATTGCCGCCGAATTGGTGTCCCATTTCGTGCGCAACGTAGTCCACGTAAAATTCGTCCCCAATCGGAGTTGGGAGTCCGGTCACTCCTTGGGCTTTGATTCGATCCACACCGACACTTGCCAAAGCGGCAACGCCGCCTCCGCCGGTCGAAAATACGTGCCCCATGTCATAATTGGCACTCCCGATAACGCGATCCACGTTGGCTTGGTTTTCACCAAGCATCGTAAACCCGTTGTTGTTGGTATACGGGTCCGTAGCGGCGTTCGTGTAGACCAACTGATCGTTGTTCGCAACCAATCGGAAGGATATGGACATCTCCGTCTGATAAATTCCTGCGAGGCGATTTACGGCCGTCACGATTGCCGCTTGTCCCAAGGCAACGGTTCCGCCATGAAAGGCCGTGTATTCTCCCGTAGCAGCAACTGCCAAACGGAAGGTTCTCAATTCCGCTCCACTGCGATTGGCATACGTTGGACCACTATTCGCACTTGGCGGCTCACCGCCTGAAAGTTGGCCAAGCCCCGCAAGAATGTCTTGCGTTTCTAACTCCTCAAATACTGGCCTTGGCCCAGAGCCTCTGGCGTACACGGCGTAGAAGTTGGATGGAAGA
Source organism: Pirellula staleyi DSM 6068 (assembly GCA_945875845.1). Lineage (GTDB taxonomy): Bacteria > Planctomycetota > Planctomycetia > Pirellulales > Pirellulaceae > JBKCUI01. The sequence continues at coordinate 56,495 of CAMCMB010000032.1, read as the reverse complement.
TTCGAATAGGGGTCAATATAGTAAGCCCCACTCGGCGAACGCACTTGCGCATGAAAGCCATGAGGCGTTACGTCGAACCGAACCGTCGACGCAGGATCATCAATCCCTTGCCCCGCGTAGGTCTGAATTTCAGGAAACTTGGCAGCTAACTCCGGCTCCATGATCGAGGACACATAGATCTGGAATCGCTCAAAAGTTCCGTCGGGTCGTGGAATCGCGAGCGTACTGTTCGAAGCAATCGAATCGTCCAAATTGGCAGGCACACTCGACAGATAGCTTTGAACCTTGGCTCCATCTAGTGTCGCAAGCCGAAAATCAGTTGCTCGAATACCTGGCGTCAATTCCGGGGGAGTGGAAGCCCGATCTGGAAAACTCCAAAGACTTTCTGTTAGGTCATTTCCTCCCAGTAAAGCGGCCAGCAACTTGCGCGACTCAAGCCTTTCGACACTTGGGCGAACACAATTTTTCCTTCTAAGACACTTCTTCATGATGGAGACTTCCTGGCAACTTGCTGCCAACTGCACTGAGAGGTTTTTACGCTCATAACCAAGGTTTTTGCATCATATCGCGGAGAGGACGCGAGTAAATTCGCGCACATAATTATGATTGAACCTTGATTTACAGTCAATCAAATTATGCGGCCTTTAACAGTTGAAGGGACCTTTCAACCATAAAGGGCGAATTCCTCGAGATTATTTTCAACACGCTGTCAGGCAACAGGCAGGTCATTCGTTCGCTACTAGACTTTGGCTTTATATGGGCGTCTCGCCCATGGATTCACGAGCGCGCTCGTGCCACGCGATGGTAACCCGACGCGTAACGGCTTGTTGATTTAGTGAAGTCCTTATTGTTTAAGGGCGGCATGACGGACTTCCAAGTCCGTCAATGGGGAATTCGACGGACTTGGAAGTCCGTCGTACCATTAAATCAACAAGCCGGTAAGCGAGGAATTACACACGGTTCCTCGCTTACGCGTCGGGTTATCAAATCACAGCCTTACCGCGAACGCACCTTTTGCGGAGCAAAAGGCGACTATGTTTTGCCCTCACCCTAAAGGGCTACTTTTGCTTTCCCTGTAATCAAACGGGCCGTCCGATTTCGCGTGAGGTAGCTCCAGGATCGTACGTCTCCTCGGCGGTTTCGAATGCCGTCAGCAGTCGACTGCGAATTTCGGTCGCATCCTCAATCGTCTTCAATCCCGGTGCGAGCGGTTCCCAATCGGCATCCCGACCAAAATAGTGATGTGTAGAGCCCGTCGCAAGAACTAAGTAATCAAAGGGCAGTTCGGACTTGTCGTCCAAGACAACCGATCGCTTGGCCATGTCGAATCCATCAACCCCCGCCATCAACACTTGAACGTTTTTCTGCTTTTTAAAAATACTTCGAAGAGGAGCCGCAATGTTGGCGGGTGAGAGTCCGCCCGTCGCAACTTGGTAAAGAAGTGGCTGAAACACGTGAAAATTGCGACGATCGACAAGCTTAATCTCGGCGTCGGCATATCGCAAAGCCCGCACACAAGCCATGCCTGCAAAGCCACCTCCAATCACAACGATCTGCGGTTTGGTAGAATGCTGCACTGGTACAACCTAAAGTATGAGTTTCGATCCAAAATCCAATTACCCATTCCCAGTATAGATGATTCAACCAAACACATTGCAAAACAAGCGCGTAGTCGTTACCGGTGGTGCCACTGGCATCGGATTCGCCATCGCAAATCTTTTCGCACAAAGCGGTGCTGAAGTCGCGATTGGATCCCGTCGCGAATCCGCCATCTCCGACGCGATCGCCTTTTCTAACAACCTTCTCATCGGTCATTGCCTCGACGTAGCCAATCGCGAAAGTGTCGAGTCCTTCTTCGAATGGTTCGACAAATCAATCGGGCACGTTGATATTTTGGTCAATGCAGCCGGTGTCAATATCCGTGACCGCTCCATCAATACGATGGCGCCTGAACAATGGGACCAAGTCATGGCAATCAATGCGACGGGAGCCTACAACTGCATCCACTGCGTTTTGCCTCAAATGCGAGTAAGGCATAATGGTATGATCATCAACATCTCGAGCGTCGCGGGCAAACGTGCCCTAGCGCTCGGTGGAGTCGCTTACGCTGCAAGCAAATTCGCGATGACCGCCCTAGGAACTTGTGTTTCCAACGAAGTCGGTGTCGAAGGGATCCGCGTGACCAATGTCTACCCAGGCGAAGTCGACACACCTATTCTGGAACACCGCCCTACCCCAGTCAGCGACGAGCATAGGCAAGCCATCCTTCGGCCAGAAGACATTGCCAACGTCGTGGTCGGGTTGGCAAGTCTCCCAGAACGAGTTCATGTACCAGAAATCGTCATCAAGCCCGTCCAGCAACAATATTACTAACTAAACCGGTTGAGCCACCCGCATCGGTACAATCTGAACAGCTCGCGATCGGAATAGGAAATCGATCAAATTCCCTTCGTGTGGCTGCAACCAATTAAGGCGATTGGTTGGCATCGCCCCAATGTTGAGTCGATCGATGTGCGTGGCGTTCGTCAGCTCATCGATCCAGTCGTCATCCGCGGTTAAAGCCGTACCCACCAGCGTGGGGCCGATCGACTTGATCATGTTCTTTTGCTCGCACTTGACCACAGACACAAACGGAAACATGTACTCTTTCATGGCAACCGCTCGTTGCGGCGAATCTGCCGTGACAACGACCGGTTTCAAGTAGGCACATCGTTCTCGTTCAACCAGTCGTTCGCCATACGATGCGGTCATGTCAACCACGCCGGCTTCAGCAATATCTTGCTGAACCATTGCCCAAGTCCCCGTGGCCATCTTCGCGTTCGTGAACGCAGCCAAAGCTGCTTTAGAATTGCCCGGCGGCAAAATATCGATTCCGCCCATCCGGCTTGCCAAGGCTTCCCCGATTTCTTTCGTGTGTCGCGAAGCCCAGATACCGGAGCAGTTGATGCAACTGCGCCCCGAATTGCTCAAAACACTCTCCACCATGAGGTCCAAATAATCCTCCCATTGATCCACAACGTCATCGCCGATAAGGATCTTGGAAAAACCTGGGCCGTGGGCCTGAACCCTCGGGTTACCTGAGTATTGTTCGACCGTTTGGGCACTTCCGAAAATCATGCTTCGGGAACACTTACCCAGAATCGTCGATCCCACATCATGACCGCCTGGATAGAGACAAAACGCTTCGGCAGGAATGCCAGCCTCGATATAGGCACTGATCATACGATACGGTGTCCATGGCTCTTGAGAACCCGGCTTGAGCACGAGCCCTACCTGCAACGGAATAGCAGGCAACCAAAGCGTGTGCACACCCGGCGAATTGTTCGGAAGCACAGCTCCCAACACGGGAGTCTGGCATTGAAAACTCACCGTAACGTTTCGGTTTTCTTCGCCATAACCCTTTGCAAAGATCTCTAGATCAAGCCCTCGGGTAAGCGCGTCCAAGATTTTGTCGATGTTGCTCAGAACGAAACAGTTCTTTTGCATGTTGTTGCGACACATATGCTCCGGCAAGCCGGTACTTGCAGACTGTTGGTGAATGAAATCATCGACTGTCTGCAAGCCATCCCCGACGGGCAAAGTCTCGTTCTCGAACATATACGCGGCCTTTTTGCACCGTGCGATCAGCTCTTGCGTTGGAATGGAACGCAAAACCTTTCTCGCATTGTCAGCCTTGCGCATATCCATCTGGACCATGCCGCCATTGACTTGCCCGATCCGAGCAATCGACTCGCCAGTGTCAAAATGAAAGACGTCCTGAAACTCAAGCGACTTGTATTGCTTGCCCCAGCGAATTGGATTAATGGTTAACACGATCAAAGAACTCCAAATGAATAATGAATGAAATGACGTCTAGGACGGATGGAGCACTCCCAAGCTAGTAAACGCCCACCGTCGTTGTCGAGGCAAAGCCTCGATAAGGGCGCACACCGCTCACACCATCCCACGGGTATTTGTTGAATGGCAACTCGCGTTCTCCTTCGTCTCGCTCGAGGAAACCCGGAACGAAGAACTCTTTGGTCATCGTGTACAGTTTGACACGGCCGGTTTCGCCATGCCCAACAATCTTGGTGTGGTCATCGAAATCGACCACTTCCACCACGGCTCTCGGCTGCGGTGCATAGTAGGCGATGGTATATCCATCATCGATGGTCACGGGACGCGAACAAGCAAGTCCCATCAATGTGTTGCCATACGTTGGGGTCATGTACACACCGCTTTCGTCGGCTGGTCCACCTAGCAATTCTTCGACGCAGAATCGAGTCCACTGAGGGGTGAATTCGGTGCCGCCGGAGAAAATACCGGTGATCCCCATCTCCTGAATGCTCGTCCCTTTTTCCGCTAAACCGCTTGCCAACGATTCCAAGAGTTTCGGGGTGGTGAACATGCATTTGATGTTATGGTTGGCCGTCAAAATGGTGATGGCTTGATCGATGCAATGCTTCTTATATTCCTCAAGATGCTCCATCCATCCTTTTTTGATCAGTTTGACGACCCACCTCGGATCCAAGTCGATACAAAAACAAATGCCACCTCGAAACTGGCATAAATGCTCGATCGCCAATCGCAATCGGCGGGGGCCAGACGGACCTAGCATCAACCAATTTGAACCCTTGGGGAAATAATGGTCGGGTAGCGTCTCGCTAAAGTTCTCATAGTCGATGCGGAAGTCGTCGATGACCATCCGGCTCTTGGGGATACCTGTCGTTCCGCCCGTTTCAAAAACATAGGTTGGTTTCCCCCGCAGTCCCTTAGGAATCCATCGCTCAATGGGCCCACCTCGCAAGCACTCATCCTCGAACTCCGGAAATTTTTTCAAATCATCGAAGACTTTGATGTCCTTGAGCGGGTCGAATTTAAGACTCGCTTTTTGCTCCAGCCAAAAGGGACAACCCGTTGAGTCGTGAAAATGCCATTGAACCGACTCGTAGGTATGCTTATCCAGAGCCTGTTTGGCATCTGCGATTTGGTCGTTGGAGGCTAACCAAGCCGGGGTGGAAACTGTCATGGAACCGTTAGGTGGGAAGATTTGGGGGGTGATCGGAAACGTCGCCGAACCCTGAAAACTGGATTCGAAGCCATATTGTAACCAAATTTTGCGTTCTGCAAGCATAGTTGCCCGACTCAGGGCATCGTATGATCTTGTTCCAAGGCGACAGGCAATCGGAAATGTACCCGCCTACGGTTCCAATTCGGGAGAGAGAGGCTCCTGCCGAGCTTGCCTAGGGTTCGGCAGCAGCCTCTCCCTCCCGGTAACAACAATACTGCCACTTGCGTAAATGCATCGGATCGCGACTCAATCCATTCAACTTGGTAACCCGACGCGTAACGGCTTGTTGCTTTAGTGAAGTCGTTATTGGTTAAGGGCGGTATGACGGACTTCCAAGTCCGTCAATGGGGAATTCGACGGACTTGGAAGTCCGTCGTACCATTAAAGCAACAAGCCGGTAAGCGAGGTATCCGGCGGTTGCAAACGCATCGGACCGCGACTCAATCCATTCAACCCAACAAATTATGGTTCCTAATCCGCATACAAAACGCAGTTGCCTCGTTCCTGCGATTTTGCTCTTGATCGCCATGCCTATTCTTTTAGCGTTGGTGGTGGCTCTCACTTGGTACGCCCGCGAAGCGACTGCCAAAAGTCGCTTCGCGGATCGCACCGCTAAACTTCGAGCTCAAGGCGATCCGGTGGACAATGCCTCCATGCAAACTTACTACACCGACCGAACCGATGCGACGAACACCGACGCCTGGCTCGCCATCCTTGAATTTCTGAAAAGCTCAGAATTCAACGAATCGGTGACAGCCAATCCCCGCATCCCTTACCTTGGTAATGCTCCGGATAATCACGACGTACCCCTGGAAGGCGAATGGAACGACGAGGATTATGTGCGCGATTTCTTAACGCAATGGAAACTGCTGCATGCCGACATCACACAACTCGCGCGCGCCTCGGCAAACCAAAAACCCGTTCGATTTCCGATGGTCTTTGACGGTTTTAGAACGCTCCTGTCTCAAGTACAAGAAAAGAGGACCATCGCAAGATTGTTAAGTCTTTATGGGAGCGTAGCAATACGTGACCGAGATTCTGCCGCAGTACGATCGGCGATCGAATCGATACTGGGAACCAACAAAATCATAGCCGGCGAACCCTACATGGTCGCTCAACTCGTTTCCGTTGCCGTCGATAGTCATGCGATCTTGCTCTTACAGCAGGCGATCGAGCGAGATGCACTTAGCACTTCGGATCTAGAATTGCTCTTGCCCAATGTCATGGCTGCGACGGCGATAAGCGACGATTGGGTTGAAATGCTCTCTGGAGAGCGAGGAGCGGCCCTTCCAGGATTTCGCAACCCTTCGGATGCTGGATTCGATACCCCGTTTGCTTTATCGCGGTACGTCGACGCGAATACCTATTTGGACGTCATGCAGAGCTTCCAACAGATTGATCGCAGCGATTTAGATGAGTTTCGAAAGCAACTCAAAAAATGCGAATCGACTGCTTCAGATCGAATGAGTTCCGGCTGGCTCGCGAAGATGGATTCCATCTTGACAGCCCAAGCGATGCCAAGTGTAACCATGGTAGGGGAAGTGTTCGTTCGACGAGCGATGTCCCACCGTATGGCCGCCTTGGGCATCGGTCTGCGCCTTTACAAAAATCGGCACGGCGAGCTACCGAAATCGCTCGACGAACTTGCCGAATTTTCGCTCGAACTTAAAAAGCTAATGCCGCCCGGCGGCCAGCCGTTCGGTTATCGTGTCGATGGCACAGGCGCCACGCTTTGGGGCTTCAATCTGCGCACATCGGAATCGGTAGCATCCGACCCGCCGGTCACCTCCAAGGATCAACCCGATGCATCCGAGAATGACCAATGGGTATGGAAATTGAAGTGATATTGACCATCATTCAGCCCTCATCAAACGCAAGCGCAACGAGCGGTCTCTGCCCCAACAACCGCGAGCGCAGCGAGCGATCCTGCCCCAACGACCGCAAGCGCAGCGAGCGATCCTGCCCCAACGACCTTGCGTCGTTGGTCAGCAAGTTTGGTCGGCTAAACCCAGCCAAACCGCGAAGCGGTCCCGGCCCCCATGTGCTTGTCACATGGGTGAGGAAAGTTTCCACGGCCCCGCGACGTCAGAAACTTAAGCGACCCACGACACAAGGCCATGAGGGGCAAAACCAGCCTGCTTCGCGGCATAATAAACCTGAGGATCTAAAAGTTGTCCTAACGAAGAGGCAACTGATAGCAGACAGCCTCTTCCGCGTTTCGAATGTAAAGTCGCTCGCCCACCACGACTGGGTGATTCCATGTCTTGCCGTCCATGGCTGCGATCTTCGCAAGTTCTTCCATCGAGTCGGGGGAGGCTTTCAGCAACACAAGCTCACCTTTCTCGCTTAGAACGACAAGCAAATCCGAATCTGCTAACAGCAATACTTGCCCTTTGCCGTAGCGTCCACCTTTCCACGTTTGCCTTCCGTCCTTTAAATCGATGCACGCAAAGATTGCATTGTCAAATCCGTAAAGATACCCTTGGTGAACTACCAAGTCATTGAAGTCGGGCTTCATATTCCGCGACGTCCAGACTTCCTTGGCCGTGAGCTTACCATCCGATAACGCAAGTTCGATCAATCGCGTTCCCGTCCCCATGCCAGTCGGGATGAGCAACTTGTTGCCATCGACCACTTGAGCTTGCAATGCTCGATATCCTTGATGTGGCCAATCGTAGTTGAGCAACGATTTGCCCGTTGATGGATCGAGGAAATGAGCTCCTTCATTCGACAGAAGGACCATGATCCTTTGATCTTGAAAGGTGATCATTTGAGGCGAGGAGTAAGATTGCTCTCCCGCAGGCGCCGACCATCGCAGTTCACCCGTCTCTGCATCGAAGGCCAAGATCCCCTTGTCCCCTTTGCCACCCGCATGGATCGATACGATGCCTGAATCAACCAGCGGCGACGAAGAAAATCCCCACATCGGTGGCTCTCGATCCGCAACTTTCCTGAGATCGACTTTCCAAACAACTTCGCCATTGGTCGCATTGAGTTTGAGCAACCAACCTTCGGCTCCCATTGCGTAGATGCTACCGTTCGAGATGGTGGGAGTCGCTCTCGGTCCCAAACCGCCCAAGGCTTCGAAGAAACGTGACTCAATCAATTGCTCCCAAACTTGCTTTCCTGTTTCGGCTTCATAACAGACCACTGCCTCCGATTTTCCTCGTTGTTCTTGCGTCACCAAATACTTTCCCGCTACCGCAAAAGAACTCCAAGCAGGTCCAACTTGAATCCGCCAAAGCTCCTTCGGTGGGTTGGATTTCCAATCGGGACTGATTGACGTTCCATGCTGAATCCCAGCCTGATTCGGCCCTCGAAAGCCTGGCCACTCCGGATTTTGGAAGGATGAGACGGGTAATTCGACTTTCGCTAAAGTGGAATCGTTTGATTGCGACTGGCGTTTAGCTAGGAAATTGTCCTCAGGAGAATTGTTCCAACGCCAATCGAGGCCGAATGCAAAATTCCCCCAAACACCGTCTGTCTTTAACAAAGCGGAAAATCCAGCTCCGACGAATGACAATAAGAGTGCAATCAGGGTCCGCTGAAAGGACAAACGCTGAGAAAAAAGAACAAGCCCCAACGTAAAAGCAGCCGTAGCCATCGGAATGGTCATCACTATAAACAGTGGACCACGCATGGACGGATCGGAGAATGCCGATACCAAGGCGAGAATTCCGATGATGCCTAACAGTCCAACAACCCTTTCGGTCCAGCGAGCCCGGCTTGCAAAAAGCCACCATCCGAAGAGCACGAGGCTTATCAAAAACGGACCAAAAGCGGAGACCATCCAAATAGTGCTCGGCCCGTCTTGAACCAAATCTGGGACAAACCTTGCGAATACCATCCAAGGGAGAAGCAGTAGAGGTATCCATATCCTCAGCGGTCTGTAATGCGTTGGACTATTTTGCAAGGAAGTGTTTTCCATTCGATTCTATCCCTCTGGTCAGCCAAGAAATTGGCATAGAATCTCTGTGCCAAGACAGCTATTGCACCCGATGCGAGGAGAAAACACCAGGGGAGGACGAGGCCACCGCTCTAAACATGTTTTGTTAGGCTTTGCCCAACCAATTCATTGCTGGGGAGGGTGAGGTTCCTGCCGAACCATGGCGTAAATAGCTCGGCAGGAGCCTCGCTCTCCCATTGATTTCCAATTTATTATAGATTGCAAAGACGTTTAAAGCGGTGGCCTCGCTCTCCCATTGATCTTGGTTACGTCGCTACCCGAGTTTGCCTGAGGGGGGATTTGCTTGATGTTCTCGATACTTTTCGCGGCCTGCGGCGTAGATCTGCTTGTTGGGTGATCGATCGCGAAGCCATTCTTCGATCGAGGATGCATCCGGGGCTACCTCATTGACTTGAACCGTGAGTCGTTCCAACTGTTTCCGGCACCATCCGCATCCCGTGCCAGCTCCACCGCATTCGTTGAGCATGCTCGGCGTCCGCACTTTGTGAATCCGAATGTAATTGATCACCTTGCGCCATGAAATGTGAAAGCACAAGCATAGCTCGTCGTCCGGTTCCATGATCGCACTAATCCTGACGGTACTTGTCGAGTTTTCGATAAAGCGTTCGGGCGCCGATGTCCAAAATCTTGGCTGCTTCTTCACGATTGCCCGCTGTGATCTTGAGGGTCTCTTCGATGGCCCAGCGTTCGATCGCGTCCATCGTTTTTCCGACCAACTCGCTTGGCAGTTGGAGACCTATGCCGGATTCAGAATGCCCAGAATCGTGAAGGGTACTTGCCAAAATTTCGTTGGACAGATCCGCGCCTGGCTCGATCAATTCGGGGGGCAAATCATCGAGGTCCAATTTCCCGTCGGTATCTAGAACGACCATTGTTTCGACAAAGTTACGCAGTTGACGGATGTTGCCTGGCCAATCATAGGCATAAAACTTGCGCGTTACTGCGGGAGAAAAATTGCAAGGTCCATGATTGTGTCTTCGAATAAAAGTCTTTCGAAAGTGATCCATCAACGGAATGATGTCATCTCTGCGTTCGCGGAGCGGTGGCAGATGGACGGTTACTACTTTCAAGCGGTAGTAGAGATCATTTCGAAAGTGCCCCTCCTCGATCATGTTCTCAAGCGGACGATTGGTGGCTGAGATCAATCTCACGTTCACCTTGATCGGCTTGTTGTCACCAACACGCGTAATCTGGTGCTCCTCCAGCACGCGAAGCAGTTTTATCTGGGTACTCATCGGCATGTCGCCGACTTCATCCAGAAACAGGGAGCCGCCATCGGCATATTGAAACGCGCCTTCGCGATCCGTAACCGCGTCGGTGTAGGCACCGCGAACGTGCCCGAACATTTCGCTTTCAACGAGATTTTCGGATACCGCTCGCACGTTGAGGGCAACCAAGCGTTTGTTTTTGCGAGGGCTGTTTTGGTGTATGGCACGCGCAATCAATTCTTTGCCGGTGCCGCTTTCGCCCGTGATGAGAACGGTAGCATCGGTCGGAGCAATGCGTTTAAGTCGATCGATCAAGTATTGTATCTGCGGACCTGCATAGATGATCCCCTCGAATCCAAAGCGCTCGTCGAGGCGACGACGCAATTCGAGGTTCGTTTGTTTTAATTGAACAGACTCGACCGCTTTGGCAGCGATGGCCCGTAGTCGACTAGGAGTTATCGGCTTTTCGAGAAAATTGAATGCCCCTAACTGCATCGCTTCGACGGCTTTGGTGACGGTGGCATGCCCCGTCACCATGATGACTTGGCTATCCGGGAGGAGTTGGCGAGCTAAGGCCAAAGTTTGCATCCCATCAAACTCGTTCATCACGAGATCCGTGATCACGATGTCATACGTGTTCTGCTCCAGCATCCGCTTGCCCTCAGGACCGCTGGTGGCAACGGCGCACCGGTAGCCCGTTCGCTCCAGACTCTCGGTCATGGCCCTCGCATGAGCAGGGTCGTTGTCGACGATCAGTACCGAAAAGAGTTTCGGATCGAATTCTGAGGATGCACTGGTGTCGGACGTACCGGAGGCTGAGACACTGGATTCTTCGGGTTGCATATTGGGATACTGACAAGACGTAGGGTGAAACCGCGTTCGGGCTGACAAAGCGTTCGGAAACAAGCATTGTGGCTTTGCAGTATTCAAAAAAAAAGGTAACGTAGCGAACGGATCTTGGAATGACGGGTGGAATTGAAACAAAGGACGAGTTGGATGTCGGAAAATCTTGTTTGCCGCGGTGTTCGCGGTGCCACGACTGTTGAGGAAAACTCACGAGACGCGATTCTCAAAGCGACTCGGCAGCTTTTAGCACTGATCATTCGTCGCAACAACATAGATTCTAGCGACGTCGCCAGTGCTGTCTTTACCGTAACTCGCGATGTCAACGCGGAATTCCCCGCTTTGGCTGCTCGGCAAATGGGTTGGCTGGATGTGCCTCTGCTTTGCGGATACGAAGTGGAGGTGCCTGGCTCGCTCAATCTTTGCGTCCGAATTCTACTCCATTGGAACACCCGCAAGTCGCAAAAAGAAATCCAACACGTTTATATTCATGATGCGATCGCGCTCCGACCCGACTTGAGTAAACTGCCGCCGGTCGACTGGAAAGAGCTCGAGCTGTGGATCGGTGAGCAAATGTTCACGCGAGAACCCAACAAACCTGTTTCATGATGCATCTGACTTGGACTCCTAACGCCTCGGCGAGCGCACTGCATGCGGCGGAATCAATCTGCCTGTACGGCTCTAAATTGACCGATCGTCGTGTGACAGATGCGATTGGCGTTTATGCGAGTGAACTAGGAAAATGGATCGAAAAATCGACTTCGTTCGATACGCCCCGGTTTTGGTCGATTTTGATCGGCCATGCCTCTATCATCGATTCTAATTTCGAGCTGGCACAAGCCGTTGTGCAAAAGTCAGCATGCCATTTAAACAACGAAACAGCCATCATGCAACTGGCCGGATTCGTTACCGATATCGAAGCAGCCTACAACCAGTTGTTTCCCAAATTCCTGGAACAAGTCCCACTTCGTGCGAGACCCATCCAAGACCATTGGTTGGGAAATGGTTCTGGGCTGATCGCGCATTTGGGCCGATTAACACAAAAGAGCCTTATCGCCGAAGAAGCCCGAGTCGTGCTGTTGCAACCTGTATTGGGTGGAGCTGGTACCGCACACATCGACCACAACATGGTCCGTATCGAAGCAGTACTGACGAACCCGATGGTCGAATTGCCCGAAGTGGTTCGGCTCGCATGGCTTTTGTCGCAGCTAAACTTGGACCTGCCTATGAATGCGGATTTCGCAGGAGCAAGTACGATCGGGCGGTTGGCCCCATTGGCCATGCTGCCACCCATTCTCGCTGCTGCCGAAGTGATGGAACTCAGCAAATGCGACGAATCGATGGCCGAATTAGCCATCGAACATTGGTACATACCGGTCCCTCGCGATAAAGAGATCCATACCGATATCGTTCCGCTCATGATGGACTGGTGGGAAACGTACCTGCAAACACGTCCCGATTGGAATACGGCAATGCAAGCATTCGCGAAGATGCTCGGTATTCAATAGCATTCTCGCTTGACCTGATCAGGTCGAACGGATTAACCTTCGTCGAAAAGCCTCAAAACTTGTTCACGAAGGGATTTTTGGAATATGTCGAACCAGAACGCGACCTCAACTTCAGTGCCGTTACTCGATGTCAATCGAGGAAACCAATCGCTCCGAAATGAGATCCTTGAATCCATTGCAGAAGTGGTCGACAGTGGCCGATTTCTTCATGGTCCGCAAGTCGGCGAATTAGAGTGTACGGTCGCAGGGATATGCCAAACCAAGCAAGCGATCGCATGTGCATCGGGGAGCGATGCATTGTTGTTGGCACTCATGGCGTTAGACATCCAACAAGGGGACGAGGTAATCGTTCCAAGTTTCACCTTCTTTGCCACCGCATCCGCAGTTTCGCGTTTAGGGGCTATTCCCGTCTTTGTCGACATCGACCCACTGACTTACAATATTTCGCCCGACGAAATCGCAGCCAACGTGACCTCGCGAACCAAAGCAATTATTCCCGTTCACTTGTTCGGTCAATGCGCAGCGATGGACAAGATCGAGGCGATCGCGAAACGCCACAATATCTTTGTCATTGAAGACGCGGCTCAAGCCATCGGTGCCGCCTATTTGGGCAGGCCGGCGGGCGCTTGGGGTGATATTGGATGCCTGAGCTTTTATCCGACCAAGAATCTCGGCGGGATGGGTGACGGAGGCATGATGGTATGCAACGATGATGAAATGGCCGCGAAGCTGAGGCTGTTTGCCTCGCATGGCATGCAACCACGCTATTATCATAAAGTCGTTGGTATCAATAGTCGATTGGACACCATCCAAGCCGCGATACTCAACGTCAAGATCGCGCACTTGCAATCCTATAGTCAAGCAAGGCAACGAAACGCAAACCGTTACGCCGAATTGTTTGCAGCAGAAGGATTGGATCAGTGGATCGAACTGCCGCATCATGCACCTGAGGCAACCCACGTCTGGAATCAATATGGAATTCGAGTGACCAATGGCTTGCGTGACGCGCTACGGAAACATCTGAACGACACGAAGATCGGCAACGAAGTTTATTATCCGGTGCCACTGCATTTGCAAGAGTGCTTTGAAGACCTTGGCTATTCCTTAGGATGCTTGCCTAAAACCGAGAAAGCATCCAAAGAGATTCTTCATTTACCGATTTATCCTGACCTGACCGAGCTCGAGCAAGATGCGGTGGTCGCGAGCTTGAAGAAGTTTTATTCTTCAGCAACGCTCAGACGCGCGGCTTAGTTAGGCGACGCTTAGTTGTGCGACGCTTAGTTGTGCGACGCTCCGCGTCGCAAGGATGTTCAGTATTGTGTCGCTGGATCACGACGCGGAGCGTCGTGCAACGAATCCACTACGGTTTGGTTGCAAACGGATCGTCATCCAGTGGTGTTGGGACCGGAACCTCGGGCATTGCAGGCTCGGGAACTACCGTGCCAAATTCGTCGCCTGGAACAACGGTCTTCGGCTCTCCCGGTACGACCTTTGGCTCGCCTTTGGTCATTCCAGCGTTGAACGGATCGTTGGGTGCGAGTGCATTGGGTACTGGAGCTGGATCGCCTACGCGAGGTGGAACGATCATTCCGCCGGTGGCGTTTCCTCCACGTTGCATCTGCTCGTATTTGGTTCGTTGAATTTCCATTAATTGAGCTCGCGAATTCAAGCGAGCTCTGGATCGGGCTTTCTCGATCTCAACGCGACAAGCCCCTTGTATTCGCTCTAGTGCTTTGCCGACATTCACGACTTTCTTGCCTTCGATTTCAAGCCTTGCAGCGGTTTCGAAATCGGGGTTGGGGCCGCAGCAGCATTGGCTCAGACCTCGGAAGAAATAGGCTCTTGGATCCATGCTTCCGGCGTCGATAACTTCGTTTAACAACTCCTCTGCATGTTCTAAATCTCCGCGAAAGTAAGAATGGACGGCTTGTCCATACATTTCATCGAGCGGGTCCTGACCGGAGACCGCACCGGTGACCGAAAACGTGACAAGCGTGAAAAGAAGGAAAAGAGGTTGCATTCGCATTTAAATCGACCCAGGTTTGTGAAACGAAATTTCCAGGCACGCCGATTTTCTCCCCTGAGGAGCCCATTTATCGACGTCTTTTATGTTCAACGAATTTAATAAATCGTACTTGAGACAGTGCCGAGTGCAAATAAATACTGGCAATTTCGTGGTACACCATGCAAACTCCGCAATTTGGATGCTTAGTTAAGACTTATTCACACGAACAACTTTCATCCAACCCCGTGTCGGGTTCGCCAATCCCCGCCGGGTCGACGAACCTGGGAAAGTACTTTTCGACCACCTCGTAAAACTGTTCGGGCGATTCCACGTGAGCTACGTGCGTGCGAAAGTGCCTCGCCCCGTGCTTGCTTTGGGCGTAGCAACAAGCAAATTTCCGCATGAGCAACGTCCCTTTCTTGGTTCCGAACCGTTCGACAACCAAGTCATAATGCCTGAGCATGCATGCTTTTTGTTCCTCCAAGCTCGGGTCCGGAGGAATGGGTTTGCCCGCCAAGGCCGCAGCCGCTTGCGAAAACAACCATGGCCGTCCCAACGCGGCCCGCGCAATCATCACTCCATCGACATGGTAATTTTGAAAGGCGTAGACGACCTGTTCCGGGGTTTGCAAATCACCGTTGCCAATCAGAGGGATGCGATGCAGATGCTGCTTGATCTCAGCAATTTTGGACCAGTCCGCCGACCCTCGAAAGAAATCTTCTGCAGTGCGTCCATGGACGGTGAGAGCCGATGCTCCGGCGCGCTCGACCGTTTGCGCAATTTGAACATGATTCATCGTATTTCGAGTGCAACCAAGCCGTATCTTGGCCGTGACTGGAGTCGGATAGCACGCTTCCACCAGTCGGGAAATGATCGCGTACATGCGTTCGGGATCACGCAGAAGATACGAGCCGCTGTGTGCCTTTTCGGTCACTTGTTTCACGGGGCAGCCGAAATTGATGTCGACGACACTGACTCCATACTCGCCAGCCAATCGCTTTCCGACTTTGGCCATCGTTTCCGGATCGTTGTCCCAGATTTGGACCGCAAGCGGCCGAGC
Organism: Pirellula staleyi DSM 6068; assembly: GCA_945875845.1. Classification (GTDB taxonomy): domain Bacteria; phylum Planctomycetota; class Planctomycetia; order Pirellulales; family Pirellulaceae; genus JBKCUI01. Next base: position 40,854 of record CAMCMB010000032.1, on the reverse strand, counting down.
CTCATCTTTGACCCCCCACAAGCGATCCGGGTGCTCACAATCGTGTTCGTCAAGCCAAACAAATCCTCGCGCGTTCACCATCTCCGTGGCTTGTAAGCCGGAACCGCCGAATTCCCGAACGATTTGTCGAAACGCGTAGTTTGTGTAGCCTGCCATCGGCGCTTGTAAGATGGGAGGATCGATGCGCAAGTCCCCGATCCAAAGAGGTTTCCGTTGCGATGCGACGTCCGCCAACTCTGCAGGCGACATCGGTTTGTTTTCGGTAATTGCGTTCATAACCTCAATGCTACAACAAACCGTCACGATTGCCTAATGCTATGATGTCGAGAGAAACACGAATTCGCTTTCTTCGCTTTTTACCAAGAGGTTCCTCAATGGCATTTCGACGGCATTCCCTTTGGCTTGGATTCTTACTGTGCGTATTCGTACCGCCTCAGAACTCGCCAGCCCAGTCCAATAACTCAATCGACCCCCCCCCCCTGCGAACTCTTGGATTCAGACTTGGATCGATGCCAATTTAGCGGCCGTCGTCGAGGACTATTGGTGGCTCCACGAGAACCCAGAACTCTCCTATCAAGAAGAAAAAACGTCTGAGTATCTAGCCGATGCTTGGCGCAAGGCAGGCTTTGAAGTGACGACCAAAGTAGGAGGCTTCGGGGTGGTCGCGCTGCTTAAGAATGGACCCGGACCAACGGTGATGTTGCGGACCGACTTAGATGCCCTGCCGGTCACCGAGATGACAGGACTGCCGCGAGCATCCAAGAAGAAAACAACGCTGCCAAGCGGTGCACCGGCGGGCATCATGCACGCTTGTGGGCACGATGTCCATATGAGCAATCTCATCGCTATGTCGCGATTGATGGCTTCTCACAAAGAGCGTTGGCGAGGGACCCTCATGCTGATCGGTCAACCGGCGGAAGAGAGAGGTGGCGGAGCACAAAAAATGATCGCCGACGGGCTCTTTACTCGTTTCCCAAAACCTGACTTTGCGATTGCGCTCCATTGCGAAGCGTCCAAAGCAACTTGCATCGCGATGCGAGAAGGGTACATGATGGCCAACGTGGATAGTGTCGATATCGCCATCAAAGGACGCGGTGGTCACGGTGCCGCTCCCAACACCACCATCGACCCAATCGTTCAAGCCGCAGAACTCGTGATGAGTTTGCAAACGATTGTCAGTCGCGAAGTGAAACCAACGGAACCAGCGGTGATCACCGTCGGTGCTATCCATGCCGGCACCAAACACAACATCATCAGCGATCGGTGCGATCTCCAATTGACGGTTCGCAGCTATACGCCTGAAGTGCGAGAGTTGCTCATCAGTTCGATCCGTCGCCGAGCCAATGCGGTTGCTGCGGCGTATGGCGCTGAGCCACCGGAGATATCGCTTTCCGACGGAACGCCTGCGCTATTCAACAACGTGTCTCTCTCAAAGAGGCTTCGAAAGACGTTTACCGATACGGTAGGAATCGATCGCGTGGGCGAAGCAGAACAAGTCATGGGGGGCGAGGACTTTAGCGAATACGGTCTGGCGGGAGTGCCGAGCGTCATGTATCGACTTGGAGTGATCGAATCAGGACGCTTGGAAGCATTGAAAAAGCGGGGACAAACCAGCCTAAGCCTTCATGCACCCGACTTTTATCCAGATATCGACCTGGCGTTGCCAACAGCCATCCTGACGATGGCAAGCGGTGCCGTCGAACTTTTGCAGTGAGCAGTGTTCCATGACTTGGCTGACCATAGGTCGCTCGCCGAGGGTGACCTTGCACTGTACGTAAAGCTCCCATGCTCAAGGAGGCCGTCTCGCTTTCCTTTCCGAATTGCGTGCAATTTCATCGGGAGGGTGAGGCCACCCCTGTAAACACGTTTTCTTCGACTTTACCCAATCCATTCCTTGCTGGGGAGGATGAGGCTCCTGCCGAACCATTGCGTACATAGCTCGGCAGGAGCCTCGCTCTCCCATTTTCCCTAAGGACGTTGGGGTCAAAAGCGAGCCCGCCTCCAAGCCCATGGCTGACTCTTGGCACGGATGTTGCTACTAGTGAGTATCACAAGAATGGTAGTTCTGTCAGTTTGACAGCACCTCATCAAATTCCCGTTTGTTCCAGGAGATCACGAACATGGTTCATTTCCGATTCCCAATTGATCAACTCCCTTCAGCGCTTCAGGACTTTGCTTCCGAAATGGAAACAATCGTCGACCAAGTATTTCATAAGAGTGAATCCAAGGACGAAAACGGCGCTCAGACTAGCGAAAGCTGCGAAGCGAACGTCTCTTTCACGCCACCCATGGATATCTATGAGACTGAGTTGCAATACAATGTCTATATGGATTTGCCAGGCGTTAAACCCGATGCGGTCAAGATTGAAATCCAGGACGAACGCTTGGTTGTCAGCGGCACACGGGATGCGGCAGTACAAGGACAAAAGCTCAGCGTTCATCGTCAAGAACGAACGGCTGGCAAGTTTTCGCGATCCCTCCGGTTACCGAAAAAACTGGATGCAGAGAAAATTGAGGCTCGCTTTGACAACGGTGTTTTACACGTCGTATTGCCAAAGCAAGCCAAGCCAATTCCAAGGACGATCGAAATCAAAACCACTTCGCTCTAGGGAGAAGGTAACGATCCTCTGGGATAAACCCAGAGGCATTCGAATCATGCCACTGGCTTTACGCCAGTGGTATTTGACCTTCGCCCTAGCGAGAAGGTAACGATCTCCCCTCCGACTGAACTACGAATCGCCATCGAACATCATCGACATTGCTTGCTGTAGCCGGGGCAAATCGTTGCTGACCAAAAGAGTTGCAAGCCCAAACAAAGAAAAGCTGGTTAGTAACCAGACGATCGCTTGGCGCTTTAGGTCGATTCGTTGAGTGGATACCTTTTGAACGAGCATTCGTTCAAGAGTCAGCCAGCCAGATAGACTTTGTTCCTTTCCTGCGGCATGGATTTGCGACACCGCTGTGCGGCCCGCTGGCTCCACACACGCTTGAATGCCGAGTTCCGGAAGCACGACAACGTCTCCAAGCCATTCCGATCGAACTTGGTTTTCATTTAGCAATTCGCATAGAGTGGCCTTTAATGCGCTCGCATTCAATCCATATACAATCAACTTGGGTGTGCTATTTAACGCGATCAGCATAACGACAAAGAAGTATAAAGCGATCAACACGATCCAAACCCAAACGCCTAGCAACGAATAAGCCGCTCGTGGAAAGAAAAGCTCGATGGGCCCAATGGCGATCAAGCCGATCAAAGCTAACCCCATCATCAAAAAGTCCATCGCACCACTGAGCACGGTCGGATGCGACCGAAGACGCATTAAACCGAGGACGTTGGTGTACGCCGCGAGAGGAAGGATTGCGATAGCAAATCGGAGCAGATCAAGCATAGACAGGTTTTTTGGCAAGCGCTGCACGCGTTGCTTGAAGGACGCGGTTTTGTAGTTCACCAAATTCCGCTTCGACAAAGGCACCGGCAGCAGCGCGATGTCCACCACCACCAAACTGCCGGGCGAGGTCGTTGCAATCGACATGGCAACGCGAGCGAAAGCTGATCTTAAAGCCACCTTTCATCTGTTCAATCATAATGAAGGCCACTTTGGTTCCCTCAATGGCAAGTGCCAAGTTAACCGCATCCTCGGTGTCGCTCGGCAGTGCTCCCGATTCCGAGAAATCTTCCTTGCGAACGAAGGTATGTACCAGCTCGCCATTCGATTCCGACTGAACGCGAGCAAGAATCCGGCCTCGCAAGCGAACGCGTCCGATGGTATCGCGTTCATATAAGTCGCCGTAAATCGAAGAGGGAGACGCGCCAAAATCGACGAGTTCCCCAATGATACGATACGTGTCGCTGGTGGTAGATGCAAAACGGAACCAACCCGTGTCGGTTGCGATCGCAGCGTAAAGGGCCGTGGCCATCGGTTTCGTGATTTCCACCCCAGCGTGCTGTGCCAACAAAGCGACCAAGTGGCCAGTCGCCTCAGCATTTGTGTCCTTAAAAAACTGCGCACCTAAATCATCTTCGCCAACATGGTGATCGATGACGATTTTGGTGCCAGTCCATCTTCGCAGGACTTCTGCCATGGGACCGAGTTGAGCCCAAGCACTTGTGTCCAAAATAATGAGGCAATCGCCAAAAACGTCTTCCGCTCGAATGTGTTCGCTGATCACCTTAATGCTCTGCGACGGATCCAGAAAAGTAAGGATCGGTGGCGTTTGATGACCGTTCACGATCGTGTACTTTTTGCCCATGGCCTGGAGAATTCCGGCCATCCCGAGTTCGCTGCCCAACGCATCGCAATCCGGCCGAATGTGGCTGGTCAACACAAAATTATCGTGGCTGCGTATCAGCGAAACCAGGCCATCCCAATCTAAATTCATTTCTCAAGCGTTTCGATTCGAGTTGTTTTTCCGAGCGATAACACGCCCGCGATTCCGAAAATCGTTATTTCAAGAACCACGATTGTAGCGACCATTCACCGCTACGAGCACCGCCCAAGCGAGCGATTCACTTCGAATGATAAAAAATCGCGCCGACTTTGGGACTCATCGGACTCATCCATTTTGGACAAGGATAGGACTAAGCATAACGGTATGAGTCTTCGAGTGAAATAAACTGATAGCCGAAGGGCGATAGCCCCGGTTCTCGACGAATGTCGAGCAATTGGAAAACCGGGGCCATCGCCCAACGGCTAATTGGTATGAAAAACATATGCGGATATGCTTATACTGCTATCTCGTTTTGTTTCCCAGCGTTTAAGAGTTTCCATGATTGATTCCCCTACCGTCCCACATGTCGAGCTCCTCCCCGATTTTCTCACTCCATCGGTGGCATTCGAGCGGCTAAGTCAATTGCCTTACTGCTGCTGGCTCGACAGTGCGCTCGTGGGTGACCCTCAAAGTCGCTACAGTTTTTTGGCTGCGGACCCCATCGCTTTGCTCTCGGTGGACCGTGTTGTCGCAGATCCCTTGGCCCGACTGGAAAAATGGTTGAAGCAATTTCGATCCGCAACACTTCCGGGTTTGCCGCCGTTTCAAGGCGGTGTTGCTGGTTTTATGGGATATGAACTAGGCCGTTGCTTTGAGCGTGTCCCAGCCGCAAAACACAATGAATTCGGCCTGCCGTTGGCGTCGTTAGCCTTGTACGACGTCGTACTAGCCTGGGACCATCAGTCGAAAAACGGCTGGATCATTTCCCAAGGCTTTCCTGAAAGTTCCTCGATTGCGGCAAGACTTGAGCAAGCTAAGTTGCGAAGTGCGACTTTTCTGAGAAGACTCACCTCGGAGACTTACGAGCAGAAATCAACGAAAGAAATCTCGTTGCACAGCGTTCATGCTATGGCCCACGGTCTCACGGCACCTCAATTCGAAACAAGACTAGGGGGCGGATGGCTGGGCAACTTTGACAGCGCAGGCTATCAAAAAGCCGTTATTCAAGCTCGAGAGTACATTTTTGCCGGCGATATCTTCCAAACGAATTTAGCCCAACGCTTGCTGTGCCCGGCTCGATGCGATTCCAAGTCCCTGTATCAAAAGCTTCGTGAAGTCAATTCCGCACCGTTTGCAGGCTATCTGGATCTTGGACAGTCCCAAATCATTAGCGCGTCTCCCGAGCGATTCCTCCAAGTGCGTGATCGTTGGATTGAAACGCGTCCCATCAAAGGCACACGACGCCGTACCGGGGACGAGCGACTCGATCAAGCCGCTGCAGTCGAACTGAAGAAAAGCGAGAAAGACCGATCCGAGAACGTCATGATCGTCGATTTATTGCGCAACGATCTGTCGCGGGTGTGCGAAGCGAATTCCTTAAAATTGACACAGCTTTGCGATGTTGAGGCCTATCCCTATGTGCTTCATTTGGTCAGTGCGATTCGAGCTCACTTGCGGCCCCTTGCCAGCGCAAGCGAATTGGTTGCGGCCATGTTCCCAGGGGGTAGCATCACCGGAGCGCCCAAAATTCGTGCGATGGAAATCATTGCCGAACTCGAGCCAACGGTGCGCGGTCCCTATTGCGGATCGCTTGGCTACTTCGGATCCGATGGCAGCATGGACTGGAATATCCTCATTCGTACTCTAACCGCATCGCGGGGTTGGTGGCAATTTCAGGTCGGTGGTGGCATCGTGGCGGACAGCCAGCCAGAACAGGAAGAAGAAGAGACCTGGACAAAGGCCGCAGGCCTAGTTGCAGCCATCGACGCATCGCTTAAAAAGTAATGCAGTGGCGTAATGTTGCATCAGCCAAATGGTAATTAATTTAAACCGGACGCTAGCGGGCTGTTGATTTAATGGTTCGACGGACTTCCAAGTCCGTCGAATTCCCCATTGACGCACTTGGAAGTCCGTCATACCGTCCTTAACCAATAACGACTTCACTAAAGCAACAAGCCACTAGCGCGTTCGGGCTGATCCTTACTTTTGCCACCACAATGTTAATCGCGGTAATTTCGATGCAGCACTACCCGGTGGATCGGTGTCAAAGAGTTGTGCCCCGACCGCCAAGTCCACTTTACCATCGCCGTTGAAGTCTGCGGCTTCCAGCGCCGCGTACCGTGGCGTTCCTCGCTCCAAGACTCTCGGCGAGAAGTCACCGGGCGCCACTTGCTCAAGCATTAGTAGCGAAACGGGATTCATTTCTAGTAGAGAACGCGGATAAACGTCGGTGGGCAAATTGACTACGACGATCACATCCAGATCGTTGTCTCCATCGATATCGACGGCAACCGCACGGTAGGCGCCTGGTAGCTCTGCCAAACGATGGTACCGAAATTGGACGTCGCCTATATTCTCCAACCACTGTACGCCATGCGAGCGATTGGCGAAATTGTTATCAAAGCTATCGCCATTGACGCACAAGATATCTTGATCACCGTCCTGATCCAGGTCCGTTAACTCGAATCCAACCAGTCCAAAGGTGACATCACCTCCCTGCCATGTTCGAACCGCATCGAACTTGTCGCCCGCATGGACGAATACATCCACGCACTCAAATTCTTGGCTCGTGATCGATGCAAAGTCCATCGCACCGTCTTGATTCCAGTCGTGTGCGGAAACCTGCATGGTACCAGGACGAATAAGAATTGGTTTTTCTTGGAATCGCATGGGCTGCTTGTCTGCGGTCTCGTTCGCCAGGAGTCGAGTGCTGCCAGTCAGCCGATGCCCGAACTCGGCAATCAATAAATCCGGTTTCAAGTCACCCGAAAAGTCCGCTACGGCAACATCGGCAACACGCCCGAGATTTTCGACGAGAGTGGTGAGTCGAAATTCACTGGCACTCGATTCCCGATTGAGCCAAACGACTTTTCCAAAGCCATGGTCATAAGGATTAAAACTACCGAGATCGGAAACAACCAAGTCGGTTCGTTGATCTTGATTCAAATCGCATGCGATGACGCGCGCCGGATTGCTTACGCGCCCAATAAGTCGCCGTTTCGTCTGCTTCGGACTCGGATTGACCATGCTAATACTCCCATCGCGCATATCGGTGATGATCAGTCGCCCTTCTCCCTCGGGCTGGAAATCGACCCAGCGAATGCAGGAGATGGCCGGCGATAAACGAGGGCCATCCTGCCAATCGACTTGCTCAAGTTCAAATCGCGATCTCAACTCCTTGTCGACCTCGGCTGGCTGTGGGAAGTTGAGTTTTGCCGGAGCATGCTCACGATAAAATGCTAACACGCTCTGAAGCGGAGGAGGCGTTAGGTCCGTGCGACCTGACCTTGCATAGAATTCATATCCCTTTTCAATTTCGTCGTACCAGATTTCTCGCACAAAACTGCTCGGTTCAGGTAACTTGTGGCAGTCGCCGCAAAATTGGGAAATCTCAGCCGGTACGGCATCAACCGCCGAAAAACCGTCGTTAGGAATGGCATTCAGCCGTACCAATTCGGTCGCCAACTCCTTTGCAATTTCCGATTCGATTCCGCTCGGATTGCGAGAGCAGGCCGAAAAAAGAGCTAGACCGCTTGCAATCGCTGCAAAAACGAAGGTTTTCATGTACGATGTTGGCATATACCCATCGAGCACTGGTCGAAAGTTACTGGTCCGACAGAAATAAATTTGCAAAGTTGTTAAGCCAATCGTTGGGATCCGAGTCAACAAAATGGTGAATCGTTGAAGCAAACACTTTTCGGGCTAACCACCATCTCTATCTTGATGGCCGTCTTCCTATTGGTCAACAGGTTTAAGCCTTCTTCGGACTCAACGATGTCCGATTACCTTGCAGGAGATCTGTCGAAAACCAATGGTAGGCTCGCGCTCGCTCCCAGCCAGGATATTCGAACCTTGATGCTGGCTGCGAATTGTTATCGACAGCTTGGGCAGCAAAAGTTGTTCTCCGAAAAAATGGAACAAGCTCGAAGGATCGATGGTTCTAAGGATCAAGTGGATCTAGCCCTGGCGATGCAACGGATTCAACTTGCGCAGGTTGACGTTTCTCCTTTCGAATCGCTTAGTGTTTTGCGAAATGCGGGCGCAGTCGACTCCGATGCTCGCAGCGTGGTTGTCCAATGTGCCTTTGCATCCAATAAAATGTCCGAAGCTCGTTTGCTGCTTGATCAATGGCAACAGGAGCAGCCAGGTTCCGCTCAACTGGAGTACTTGAACGCAGTTTACACAAACATAACGGGCACGCCAGAAGATGCTGAGTCGAAATTCATCCAGACGATTGTTCACCATCCGCGGCATGAATTGTCTTGGCTTGCGCTAGCCGACCTGTATTTGCGGCCCCCCAACGTACGCTACGAACAGGCAGAAGCATTGCTTACACGCTTCGTTAAGCTCTTCGTCGACAATGCGGAAGGTCCGTTGCGACTGGCGCGAGTCCAGCGACGACTAGGCCGCAATGATCCAATGACATCGGACCGATTGTCCTCAAATTCACGCGCGGAAGTTTTGGAATTGGCTAAAATTGCTTCCGATGCAGGGGATTATTCTCTAGCCGTGAACCATTTGGCAATGGCGAATCTCGGGACATCCAACGACTTTGATAAACTGACCGTAAGTGCGTTCCAAGCCACCCGCCAAGGCAATGAGTCTTCCGCAGGCCAGCTAGCGCAATTGGTTAGTTGGGGTGCTACTGCCATAGCATTATCTGGCGATCCATCGACAGCAACTGCCATTTTTAGTGGTGCTCGCGATCGAATTGCCCGCCTTGGGAGATTGAAAGATTTGAGCGTCAAACGGTCGTTATTTCCGTCCAACCAAGAGGTGGTAGACGAATGGAATGCTGTCGATTCGCCCTCATTCACACCCAACTTTCCTCGACTCGAGAAAAGCGACTCTCCCACAACTCCAGAGCCGCCTGCCGGCCTCGCGCTTTACATCAAGCTTTGTGGCGCATGCCATGGTAGTCAGGGAGATGGTACGGGGCCGGCTGCGTGCAACCTCTATCCATCTCCGAGAAATTTCCTTTACGAACCAAACCGAATGGTCTCAGCAACCAATCGGTTGGCAACAGACTTCGATTTAAAACGCGCCATTCTGCAAGGCCAACCTGGTACTTCCATGCCGGCCTTCAACGAACTATCCGAGTCCGAATTGAATTCGCTTGTCGCAACATTGCGATGGTTTCAAGTCGTTGGTCTCAATCAGCAATACGCGAACCAATCTGATATCAGCCCCGGCGGGACAAATCCTACGCAATTGCCATGGGTGGAGGCCAGATCCCAACCCAGTGCGCCGCTAACCATTCCACGAATAGAAATCAATTCGGACTCAACCGCGAGTGGTCGAGTGCTATTCCGTGCAGCAAGATGCATAAGTTGCCACACCACCGATGATGAGGTAGTCAACGACGAGATGAGTAAGGTGACGATCAACCTCTTTGATTCGCTTGGTCGCCGAATGCGTGCACCCAATCTCAGCTCGGACCCCTTGCATGGTGGTGATGAACCAGATGAGATTTACAAGCGAATTGCATTGGGTATTCCCGGAACACCTCATCCTGCCTTGGTAGGTACTCATGAGGAAATTGGTTCCTTGGTCGCTTATATATGTTCGATTCGGTCATCAAACCCCACCTCAACGACCAATCATCAGCGGCGAACGTCAAACTCCAACGGCCTAGTCCGGGCCGGTGTAGACGGGAGCACTCAACCCTAGCATGTCTAGTTGCCAGCCAGACAAAATGGCTGGTCGCTAGACGACGCTTCCTCTCTGAGCATGAGTTTTTGTTGGAAAGTCTACGGCTTTTGCGAGCCAGATCATCTCAAAGAGCACCTTGAGTCGTAGCGATGCCTAATAGGCAACTCTGTTGAATAAGCAAACAGACTCTGATGTCTCTCCGATTCTTTTTCTTGGCATCAGAAACTCCTAGCTTTTTCTGGGTTAAAGAAGGTTCGAACATAGGAAGTCCATCCACCAGCAAGAAGGAATTCAGTTGACGAGATTGTTGCAATCCGGAACCCAGACTTACTCCACGAATGACTGGAACGAGCGCATCGTTTTAAAACTTTCGTCGGATCGAGAAACGTGGAATGCAAGTTTAAAGGACCATCCAAAACTGTCCTCAACGAATCCGGTATCGTCACTGTGGCTTAGAGCTTTCCTCGAGTCTCTTGCAGCACTGCTACTATGTCTCGTGCTCGTTATTTTATGGATGCTGAGACATGAAATGAAAGAGTTTCGAGCAACGCAACTCTTATTCCCGACCACCTGCACTTCGCTGCATGACGGGAAATCGATGATCGCTATCGTTGCACCTAGAGTTACTTTTGAAAGTCCACAGAAAACACACTTGGTGAAGTATGATTTCTCGATGGAGCTTCCACCCACTCGCCTTGATTTTCCGCTATCCAACCCCGTTTGCGTGGATGTGGCACCGAATGGAGCGAATCTGTTCGTGGGAGATGCAGACGGCGCAGTGTACTCCATCGATTTGAATGGAACAAAAAGCATCACGGTGCTTCGCGACAGAGTTATAAGTGGCTACCCGCTAGGATTGGCTTCTTCCCTAGATGGCAAGACACTCGTCACGCTCGACTTGACTGGACTGTCTGCATGGAATGTTGAAGTTGGCGATCACGAGCTCGAGCAGGGACACCAACGCTGGAATCAAGCGAGTGAGCCAGTCTCTTGTTTCGCGATCCTTCCCGATTCCAAGACGGGAGTCTGCTGCCGAACCATCCAAAGTCAAACAGAGCTTGCCGAATTCAGTATTGAGACAGGTGAAATCAAATCGATCATCGGACGAATGCCTTCGCTCGTTGAAAAGCTGGCAATCAGCCCGGATGCGCAGTTCCTCGTTGCCTTGTTGCAATCCGGGGAAATCCTACTTTTCCATCGACCGTTGTCGAGCGATTTATGGACGAGTTACGTTATTCCTGGACTCCGTACAGGCAGCTCATTCATCGCTCGTTTCTCTCCAGACGCATCTATGCTCATTACAAGTAACATTGACGGCGATAGGCTCGTAGTCTGGAATCTTGCCGAGAGGAAGGTGCAACACGAGTTTGATGTTCACGATCGAAATACCATGATGTTCGGTTGCGAGTTCCTGGACGACAATCGTGTGGTGTCGTGGGGCCCAGACCACATTCTGCGTGTTTGGGATCTCCATAAAACATCTTTCGTACAACAAGTCGAGTTAAAACAATAATGTCTCCATCTCTAATCAAAACGCTGAATGGACTATTTACTTTCGCTTGGATATTCATCATCCTCGTCTCGGTTGTGGATGGGTACTTGGTGTGGTATTTCCGAGCTGTCATAGCCCATGTAGAACAAAATCCAGCAGGAATTGCAATGCTGGCGATGGCGGGCGGGAGAGTTTGGTTGTTCTTGTCCGCAAAGTCGTTGGGGACCATCCTTGCGTCCACATGTCTGATGGTGACCTATCGCAAGAATGCAATCTTTGGAATCGCAATCGCGGTGCCGCTGGCCTTGTTTCAGTTCGGATTGCTTCTCTTTTTGCGGTACGCTTGATCGCTGTCCGATTCCTGCCGTGGGATAGGCTTCCAGCCTGTCAAGCGAAATGGACATTCCCCGAAGCCTCCCCCACTCCTTGATCGAGCGATCCTAAACTCCGCTGTGGTAGACTAAGGGAGTGAGGCGAGACCTTTTTCGGTTGGGTCCCGCGATGCAACGGAACTTAGAGGGGTGGTGGATGATGAAACAAGGATCTCGACGACGTTTTTTGCGCACCGGTTCGCTCGCCGTTGCCACTGGTGTATTGTCTACGCAATTCGGACCTGCCGCTCGTTCGGCATCCAACGAGCGAATGCGGGTTGGGATCATTGGTCGGACCGGCAAAGGGGACTACGGCCATGGTATCGATGTCGCATTTACCAAAATGCCAAATGTCGAAATCGTGGCACTTGCGGATGAGAACGAAGCGGGACGTGAAGCCGCTAAAAAACGCACGAATCCAAAGAAGACTTACACTGATTATCGAGAAATGCTCGCCCAAGAGAAAATCGACATCGTAGCTATCTGCCCCCGTTGGGTGGATCAGCATCATGAGATGATCTTGGCAGCGGCGCAAGCAGGTTGTCATGTTTATATGGAAAAACCTTTTTGCCCAACACTTGCACAATGCGACAGTGCGATCAAGGAACTTGAAAAAAAGAACCTCAAGCTTGGGATCGCTCACATCAGTCAATATTCTCCGGTGCTCGACGTTGTTTTACAAATAATCAAGCAAGGCGAAATCGGTGAAGTACTAGAGATACGTTCACGCGGCAAGGAGGATCGACGCGGTGGTGGCGAAGACTTGTGGGTCCTCGGCTCGCACGTCTTGGGCATCATGCGCTCTCTCGCAGGAGGCAATCCGATATCGTGTTCCTCCATGGTAACGACTCGAGGGCACAAGGTGACTCAATCGGATGTGTCGCTCGGCGCAGAAGGACTAGGTCCCCTCGCTGGCGATCACGTTCAAGCGAGTTACACATTTCCCAACAGCGTGATGGGGTACTTTGCTTCGCGACGAGAAATGGCCGGAAATCCAAGTCGGTTTGCAATCCAAGTTTTCGGCTCAAAAGGGATCATCGAAATGGAAAGTGGCTATCTGGCACCTGCCGCTATTCTAAAGGATGGCAGCTGGTCACCCGCCCGTTCCGGAAAGAACTGGGAACGAATCACGTCTGCAGGCATCGGTAAACCTGAGATTCGAAACGATGGCAGCTATGAAGGTGGCCACATTGCTGCCATCAACGATTTGATCGACAGTGTTAAACGAGATGCCACTCCCAAGTGTTCCGCCGAAGACAGCAGGTCCATCGTCGAGATGATCTCAGCCGTTTTCGAGTCTCATCGCGTGGGTACTGCAATCGAATTCCCACTCGTGACGCGAGTCAATCCGTTGACATTACTAAAGTGACGCGTTGGCCGGGCTGCACGCAATCGTTCAAGCGTGGCTTGACCTAGCCTGAAGGTAACGATCCCCTGGGGTAAACCCAGGGGCATTCGTTCATGCCACTGGCTTCACGCCAGTGGTAATTGACCTTCGACCTAGCTTGAAGGTAACGATCCCCTGGGGTGAACCCAGGGGCATTCGATGCATGCCACTGGCTTCACGCCAGTGGTACTTGACCTTCGACCTAGCGTAAAGGTAACGGTCGCCTTATTTCTTGCGATAGGCTTGTTCAAAAAGCTGTTGCTGAAGAGCTATGTTTCCGAGATCGGCTTCGCTCTGTTGAACTTGTGTACGAACAGCTTCCAGCGCCTTTTGTTTGTCCGCCATCTCCGCTTGCAAGGCGGTACGCTTGGCCTGCTCGGCCACCATCGTGGCTTGCAATGCCGCCAATTGCTGTTCCAACTTGGTGACTTCGCCGGCAACGGAGTCGAGCTGGGTTTTCGACGTTGCGATGATCGCTTCGGCCGGTTGCAACTGCGACTGAACCGTCGTCAATGCTTGTTCGATCGATGTCTTTTTGGCGGCAAGTTCCACTGGAAATGCGTTGAAACGGGCGATGTCCGCTTGCAACGTCTCCACTTGCTTTTGAAAATCCATGGCCGCATTCTTCGACACGTCCAACTTGGCCTGGGATGCCGCCAGCGAGTCTGACGCTACCTTCAATGCTGCTGTTGCGGGCGCTACCTTTTGTTCGGCGGCTGCTTTAGCGGCCGTTAACTCTGTGCTCTTGGCAATCGCTGCGGCCATCTCTGAGTTCTTGATTGGAATGGCAGCCATCCATTCTGCGATCTGTTTCTCCATGGCTGCGATTTCGGAAATCATGGCCTGGGAGTCGGCCTGCAACTGAACCATGGCCGCAGCTTGCATTTGGGTTTGGGCCGTTTGAGCAGCAATTTGAACGTCGATTGCCGCAACGTCAGCCCCGGCAGCAGCTCTCAACGCTTGCAACGCAATGATCGCTTCGTCCGACTGCTTCTTGGTGGTGCTGATCGTGGTGATAAGGTTCGTCTTGCTTGTGCTCTTCGCCTTGATCGTCACCAACTCGGCACTCTTGGTCGTCGCTTGAGCTGTTAACTGTTCCACTTGGGCCTTGAGTTGCTTCGCTAGTTCGGTTGCAGCCTGCATTTGTGTCGCCGAGGTTGCGATTAGCGTTTGCAGGTCGGTTATTTGCTGCTGCGCCGCGGTTTGTTGCGATTGCTTTGCAGCGTAGTCGGCTTGGTCGGCCTGAGTTGCGGCGGTTGCCTGTCCAAGTTGCTGCTGAGTGCGTTCTAGCATCTGATCTAGCGGCAGTGGATTAGCGGCCAATAGTTTTTCGTCCGTCGGCTTCGCTCGTTGCCACAATCGCACGTTCCCGAGCCAGTCACCAGCCGCAATCTGTTTGCCATCGACCGTGATTGCGATTTCATGGCCAGCTTCCGCTAAGGCAGGCATTTCGCCGGCGGCGTTCCCGGCTCCATCCCAGACCTTGACTTTATTATCGCGACCTGTGGAAACCATCGTTCCATCATTGCAAACAGCAACGGCAGCCACCCCACCTCCGTGCGCATCCCACGATTTCAACAGTTTCCCTTCGTTCATATCCCAAAGCTTCAATGTTCCATCGAAGGAACCACTGATGAGGGCTTGTGAATCGGGACGCCAAGCGATCGTCCGGATTTCGTTCTTGTGCCCGGGTAAGTCCAAGAAGAGCCGGCCCGTTTGCGTTTCCCAAACGACGAGTCCACTGCTGCGATCCGCGGTAGCTAACAGCAATCCATCCGGACTGAACCGAACGCAATAGATCCAATCGGTATGTTTTTTCTGTTCATACTTAAGCTTACCACTTAGCGTTTCAAAGACTCGCACCATCTTCTGTGGACCCGCCAACGCGATCAATTGGTTGTCATCGCTGATGTCGGCGGACAAAACGATGTCGAGCTCATCCCCGACACGCGCGATACGATTCCCGGTGGTTATGTCGTGCAATGCCGCAAAACCTGAGACGCTGTGGCGGCCCCCCGCGATCAGAATCAATTTTCCGTCTCGGGAAAAAGTGATCGATTGCGGTTCACCTTCCGGAAATGGAATGACACCTTGCAATTGACCATTCTCGCTATTGTAGAGCGAGACTTGCATCTGACCGCCAACGGCCACCAACGGCGACCAAGGACTGGCGGCTAACGCGGAAATGGTTGCGGCTCGCGGCGTGTAGAATGGCGTCTGCTTTAACATCGACATCGGCATCGGAGGTGCGCCTTCGGGTCGGCTCGCAGATACCATACCCAGGGCCGCCGAGTTTGCGGTCGCTTTCTTGATGGACGAACCGCTGTTCTCCGGCATCCCTTGTTCGATCCAGGTCTTCAGCAAGTCGACTTTGGCTTGCGGAATCATGTCTTGGTTGGGCGGCATAAACGGCTGCTCTTTGCGAGCCGTGAGTGCGTAAAGTCGCGACGAATCCAAGTCACCCGCAGCGACCACTTCGCCACCGCTACCACCTGTTAAAACGGCTTGATAGGTATCGAGTGCTAGGCCACTCTTTTTATCGTTTGCGTTATGACAAGACGTGCAATGCTCACGAAAAATGGGCTTGATATGATCTTCGTAGGTAATCTTGGCAGGCTCATCGGCTGCAAAGGAAGACTGGAAGCCCAACGGTGTTAACCCACTTAAACCAGGGCATAGTGACAGCGCGATGCCAAGGAGCACCGCCCCAGAGAGTCGTTTCAGATAACAGCGTTTCATCGAAGTCAATTTGTGTTTCATCAGTGGTTGAATATAAACTCACGGCTATTGATAATAGCCCAGAAAACGTCATGCAATCCTTGTTCTTCATTCGGAGAGTCTGCAATGAGTTTGATCAAGTTTCCTTTTTCCGACTCGGTGGGCTGGCGGCTAAGGCATCGCACATAAAGTTTCTCAATGATGGCTTCTTTGCTGAGGCCGGACTCTTTCCATTGTTTGAGCAAAGCACCTTGAGTAATTTTGCCGCTGGTTGCGCTGCCGTTGATCAAGTGCAATGCTTGTGACAGGGAGGGGTCCGTTGTGGCTTCGCTCGCACATACGGTCGTCCGTTGGCTTCGTCCAAATGAGGTTAAGAAATAGTTGCTGGTCGAACCGTCCGCAATTTGAACTGCTCGAGCCCCGATAGGTAGCCCACGGAATTTTTCTTTGGTCGAAGTGACCTCGGAAATGCAATCGAGCAAACTTTCCGACGGAATTCTTCGAACCGCAGCCCGCGAGTAGTTCCGATTGTCTTGTTGGTTTTCCCCGTTCGGCGTGCAGGAACGTTGATAGGTTTTCGAGTTGCAAATGTCTCGCACCAAGCGTTTCGTATCAAACTTGTACTCTTCGAGCTTGTTCGCCAATTCGTCTAGAAGTTCTGGGTTGCTAGGGGGGTTGCTGGCACGAAAATCGTCGATTGGGTTGACGATTCCGACCCCGGTGAAGTGAGCCCAGATACGATTGGAAATGCTCTTGGCAAAGTAAGGGTTGTCCTTGCTTGTGATCCAATCCGCTAATACTTCGCGACGATCTTTGCCCTTGGTATCAGGGGCCGCGCCACCTAGAAATTTGGGAGGCACAACCGCTCCACCTACAGGATGCGCGACTTCACCGCCGAAGCTATTGAAGACCAATAGTTGTCGATAATCTTCACTTGTCTTGCGTCCAACCTGGGAGAAAAAAGCAGCAAATCCATAATAGTCATTCATGGTCCAACGGTCGAAGGGATGGTTGTGACACTGAGCGCACTGAGTTCGAATCCCCATGAAGATTTGGGCAACATTTTCTGCCATCTTCAACCGGTCCAATTCCACCTGATAGAAGTTGGTGGCAGGGTTCTGGAAGGTACCACCTGTGGCCGTCAGCAACTCGCGAACAATTTGATCGATGGGTGTGTTCGAAGCGATCTTGTTGGTAAGCCAATTATTATAGAGATAGGCGGCCTTGTAGCTGACATCATTCTTGCTTTTGATCATGAGCAAATCGGCCCATTTCATCGCCCAAATCTCGCTAAATTCTTTTCTCTCCAAGAGCGTGTCGATCCACTTTGCACGTTTGTCGGCTGCCGTGTTGGAAAGAAACACTGCCGTTTCTTCCTCGGTTGGCAACAAGCCCGTGATATCGATGGCCGTTCGCCGAACAAAATCTTGGTCGTCACAAATTCCACTGACTGGCAGTCGCAATTTCTTCAACTTGGCGGCCACAAGTCCATCGATGTAATTGCCCTCTTCACTGGCGAGTTCATATTGTAGTTTGGCCGGTAAAGCAAGTATTTGAGATCCGACGGTGTGCGTATCAAAACGAGCCATGACGAAGGCTTCGCCTCGAACACCGCTTGTGATTTGACCATCGTAGGCAACTGCTGCGGATCGCTCGTTGTTCGTCGTAAAGGACGCAAGGTCCCACACGTCGCGTTGCGTACCATCGGCGTACGTTGCAACCGCAATGAGCCGCTGCTTGGCTGCATCTCCTTCGATTACAGCTTGGTTTGGATAAAGATCGACTTTGGTAACGGCCTGCGTCTTGACCGCATCGACAGGCGCTCCGGCGGACAACCAAGACAGAAGTGTTTGATAGTGTTTGCTACCTACCTCAATTCGTTTGCCGCCGGTATGTTGCACCGAACCCGTTGCCTTCAACAACATGAGGCTTTGGTCCGGAACGGCCAAATTGATTCGTCGAATGCCGATCTCTCGCGTGATGCGTTGATAATCGCCGGCTGGGTCGTATCCAAACAAACTCAAGCGAAATCCGTCCTTGCCTCGCGCTGCACCGTGGCATGAACCAGTGTTGCAACCGACTTTGGTCAGAACGGGCATAATGTCGCGTTCGAAACTGACCGTGCGTTCTAGCTGCGAGTTGGTGATCTCAAGCGATGCTGTAGCGGATAGACCCTGCCACTGCGCTGTCAACTGCGTTGTTCCATCCGCCTTGGGAGAGACGACGAAATCGGCGAATTGAGCGAGGTCCGCGTTCGCAAAGGCCCACTGGACTTGGTCGGTGACGTCTTGCGTGATTCCATCCGATCGAGTCGCAACGACGGCCAAATGCTGAGAGTCCGATTTGGCGGAAAGCTTGATGACCGGAGGATAGACCGCCAGCGATCGCCATTCTCCGGGAGCCGCAGTCGTTGCAGCGGGAGTTGCAACGGGCGGTACCGCGTCGTCCAACGCGATCGCGCATGGAGCAGCGAGTGGGCTTGCCAAAAACAAGCACGATGCGAGCAAACGGAATTTTGTGGACATGTCATTTACCAGTCGGATAAAAATCACTGTTTGCCTCGTTGTTGCTTAAGTTGTTCAAGTCGTGAAAGCGGCTTTGCAGCAGGATCGGTCGGAGGGGCTGCCGCCGGCGCGGGAGTCGCCGCGACTGTGGGCGCGGCCGGTGGGGCGATTGGAACGTCAACCTGAATCTCGCCATTCCCGTTCGTTTGAGTAATTACCCCTTTGTCGCTCGTCACCGTCGCTCGACAAATAATCGTTTTGTAGTTCCCTGCCCGCGTTTCAACTGGTACCTGTAAGGGAAAAACCGCTTGTGTCGCATCCGCAGCGAAGCTGATTTTGGGTGTCGCGGTCAGCGTTCCTGGAGGTATTCCCAGAATTTCGATCTCGACGGTTCCTTCGACTGGCTTCTTCAACTTGGCACCCACTACCACGTCGACGGTTTTCCCCTGTTCCGACATCGTCTTGGCAAATTTGAAGTCAAACAAGGAATCAATGACGTCGACGTTCACGAACTCGGACGCAATTTTGATCGGGCCGAAGCCGGAATCCGAGGTCGCCATCACGACCAGTGGCCAGTTTCGGATCGTCGCTCCATTGTTCGCAGTCAGAGGCAAGGCAATCGAGGTTTGATCGCCTGGAATCGTAACCGACGAGAACCCCATTCCAGGAGGCGTATTTAATAACCGAAGAACAATCGGCTTATCGAATCCGGGATTGCGTTTGGCGTTCACGATTAAGTTGAGTGAGCCGTTGCGAACCAATGGGACCTGCGGCTGGACGACTTCGATATCGAACGGAACGGGATCGAGGAGAGCAACAGCTAATTTACTGTCCGTCCGCCCCCATACATCCACATTGTTTTGACCGCGAAGGAGTTGCGTTCGTTGTTTTAGTGGACCCACCAAACTGTTTCCCGGTGAGGTCGCGATGGTGGCCGTCAGATCGACCAGTTTTCCAACGTTAGGAGCTCCCGCATCGCCGCGGAACATAACTTGAATGGTTCCTTGGTCTGCAGCGCAAACTCCGTCCGAATGCGTCATGCCTGGCGGCAAATCGACAGCCGTTGCGCGAGCTTCGCCCCCCACAAATTTGCGAACGACATTGACCTCGACCGCCATCCGTGCACCGCGTGGCACACCGACAACTTGCGAAAAATAGCGATCTTGTTCGTTGACGGTTGTACCAACTTCGGGTGTTTGCAACTGTATCTCTACACGATATGCAAAGTGCTTTCCAAAGCGGCCAAGGTGGTCCGAGACGCAAACTGCAAACTTGCCATCCTCTGGTACCTTGAAGCTTAGATAACTGTCCGGTCCATTGCTATCGTCGTTACTAGCGAGAGCCCCACCACCCACCTTAAAGATCTGGAGGACGGGATCCACGTTGGAGCGCATTGGCACGCGAGCATGCACTCGAATTTCAAGCTGTTGATCTTTTTTGGCTTCGAACACCCAGAAATCTTTATCTTTCTCAGACTCTAGAATTCCATTGAACGCCACGGGGATTGGAGAAGTAGTTGCGATGGCATTGTGATCCGAATTCGGCTCGGCCTCCAATACGTTTGGCAGCGCGTTGACACGAAGGTAGTTTGGCGAAGGGGATTGCAAACCATCTTTCTTGGACCAAACGCGATGAACCTCCGTCGCGGAGGCAGGCATGTCAAACGTTTCTTGCCACGAATTGCCTAGCAGATCGATGCAGGTCGCTACCAATGGCTGCCCGGCAGGTCCGCCGCTCGGAACGATCGCCACCGGTCGCGGGAAGCCGCCCACGTGAAGTCGGTAACGAGAGCGTTCATTTCCACCAAAACTACTTTCGCGAACTTCAATGGTGTAACGCCCATCCGCAGGCGCGACCATCGAGCACAAGCAGTCTTGCTGCAAGAATACGGAATCGTCACTCGCCGTAATCTCAAATCGCTTGGCATCGTAGATTGCGACGTACGGATCAAAGAAGTCATTTAGGTAGGAATGACGAAGACCCTCAAGCTCAACGTTGAGCAATTGCCCTTGCTTCAGATCGATTGCGTAATAATCGACATCTTCGTTGAGTACGACCCCGTTGACAGTCGAATTGTATTCAATGACCTGAGCCGCAGGAAATTCAGTATTGGGTTCTATTTCGGCGACCGAAGGGAGCGCAGAAACGTTTAGCAAACGCATGTTGCTAATGCCGGTATTGGTGATCACACGAAAGGGATAAAGATCACAGGTGGCATCGGCGGCGGCCGTAATCGTCGCCTTGATGCTGTTGTCGTCCACTTTCGTAATGCCCGTCGCCGTGAGGCCGGGCAAGTAGAACAACAAGGAATGAGCGTCACCGAGCCGCGCACCGGAAATGGTAAGCTCGACGGAGGTTCCGCGTTGGAGTCCCACCAGCGACAGCGAATTCGCTTCTGGATTCGCCGCGAACGCCGAGACGCAGATTCCGAGACACGCGAATATTGGAAACAAGTAGTTGCGCCAGATTTTAGCTTGCATGTAAATTGCTCGATTTTCGATGTTGCGAGTGATTGGCCTATCCTTTTCCGTTGGACGGGCGGGAAGCCTATCTCACTAAGCCAAGATATCTTGGATAACTTTTCCGCCATCGCAAATTTCGATAGGGCGATCACCGGGTGACATTAACTCTTTGTCGGCAACGATACCGAGCAGTTGATACATGGTGGTAGCCAAGTCCTCCGGAGAGACCTTGTCGAACTCCGGCTCGGTCGCAGTTGCATCCGATGCGCCGTATACCATTCCACCTTTCACGCCGCCGCCTGCGAGCATGACCGAGAAAACTTTGGGCCAGTGATCTCGTCCTGCGTCGTTGTTGATTTTGGGTGTACGGCCGAACTCGCTGCTCACCATGACCAAAGTCTTGGACAACAAACCACGCGATTCGAGATCTTCGATAAGGGCTGCTAGGGCTTGATCCAAAGGTGGCATATCGCGCCGCATGCTAGCCGAAATTTGTGCGTGCATATCCCAACCGCCATAGGTTACGGTAACGAAACGAACACCCGACTCGACGAGGCGTCGCGCCATCAAGAGGCGCTGTCCGGCTGCGTTGCGACCGTACTTGTCGCGCAGGGCATTATCTTCCGCTTCGATATTGAACGCCTCGCGGGCCTTGTCGCTGCTGATCAGCGAATACGCTCTTTGATAGAAGGTATCCATGGCCGCGATGTTGTCCGACTTTTGCTTTTCTGAGAAATGCGCGTTCACCGCATCGAGAGCCGACCGACGGCGTTCAAAGCGGGCCGTATCCACCCCGCCGCCCAAGTTCAAATCTTGAACCTTGAATCCTTTGTTGGCGGGATCCGCCCCCAGGCTAAATGGCCCAAAGGACGAACTGAGGTAACCCGTGCCCGCGAACTCATTGGCTTGGCTTGGAACTGCCACGTACGGGGGCAAGTTGTTTCGTGGACCGTATTCGTGACTTACCACCGAGCCAAAGCTTGGGAAAATCAAAGCCGGCGATGGCTTGTAGCCAGTGAACATGTTATGCGTGCCCCGTTCGTGAGCGGCCTCGCCGTGCGACATGGCTCTCAGGATTGTCAACCGATCGGAAATGGCCGCAAGCTTGGGAACCGTCTCAGAAAAAATGTCCCCAGTCTTGGTTTTGATCGGTTTCAGCTCACCTCGGAATTCGAGTGGACTGTATGGCTTTGGGTCAAACGTTTCTTGATGGGCAATCCCGCCTGGCAGGTAAATATGAATGACGCTCTCGGCTTTTGCCTCAACAAAGTCATAATGCTTTTGATCGGCCATCGCCTGCTGTGAACGGAACAAATCCCCCATTGTGATCCCAAGACCACCAAAAGCACCTACCGTTAAAAAACCACGACGACCAAGAGGATTGCCAAGACATTTCATACTGGTGAACTCCAGAGGGGGTAACAATTGCTGGTTGAAACAGAACAGTCGAACGACTGTTCGCGATGGGGAAATCTCTTCAAATAGGTGGGAAATTTGCGGTCGGCTTACCAAGGATGGATGTGCCGGGAGGGAAAGTCCATTATAGTGCGCCCCCGACGATGAAAGTACCCATTCCCGTCGCAAAATCCTTTTTTTCGTGCCCAAATGATTTTTTCGGTTCCCCAAGGGATACACATGACCTCACTTCGATCTGAGAACCTGTCCTCAAAACGACAACCAGCGATTACCCCATCTATTCCGCGGCGCGATTGGCTGATTGCGGCTACGGCCAGCACGGCTGTGATGGCTCTTCCATCCGTGAAACCGCTCTCGGCCGCGGAACCGTTTTCGTGCGTTCCCTCGTTTGGGGAACCAAAATTTGGATTGGTGACGTACCTTTGGGGCAAGGACATGGATTTGTCCACGGTGATCAAGGCCTGTCAGCATGCTGGGATGGGCGGTGTCGAGCTTCGAACCGAACACAAGCATGCTGTGGAACCGGCGTTGTCCGCGAATGACCGCAAAACCGTCCAAAAGAAATTCGAAGATAGCGGCGTCGAGCTCATCGGATACGGTTCCAACTGCGAGTTCCATTCACCCAAGCCTGAAGTGCTGGCCGAAAACATGGAACAATGCAAAAAGTACATTCATTTGATGCACGATTGCGGTGGCAGCGGCGTCAAAGTCAAGCCGAATGGATTTTCACCCAACGTCCCAAACGAGAAGACCATTGAACAGATTGGCAAGGCACTCAATGAACTCGCTGCGTATGGCGAAGGTTTTGGTCAGCAGATTCGCTTGGAAGTCCACGGCAAGAACACCAGCGAACTCAGTGTCGTTCGAGACATCTTCCAAGTCGCGGACCACAAGAATGCGACGGTATGCTGGAACTGCAATGGCGAAGACCTAATGGCACCCGGCATCGAAGCCAACTTTAAGATGGTGCGAGACCGTTTCGGCGATACACTTCATGCGAGAGAATTGGACTCGAAGGACTATCCCTATCAAGAACTGATGAATATGTTGGTTGCGTCTCAATACGCTGGCTGGGTGCTGCTGGAAGCCCGCGCGGATCCGTCCGATAAATTTGCAGCCATGAAGCAACAACGCGAGATTTTCGACGAAATGATCAGAAACGCGATGAAACAACCTACTCAACGAAAACAAACGAAGTAGTGAATAGCATCGCAACGAAATCAAAAAAAGCAGCGATCGCCTTTATCATGGTGACGATCGTGCTCGATGTATTGTCCTTGGGACTGATTATCCCTGTTGGGGCCAGGTTAATCTTGGATCTGGTCGATGGTAACAAAACGACCGCCGCTTTTTACATCGGCTTGTTCGGTACCACTTGGGCCTTGATGCAGTTCTTCTGTTCCCCGATCATGGGAGCGTTGTCCGATCGCTTTGGTCGTCGACCGATTCTCATCCTATCTGGATTAGGACTGGGATTGGACTACATCTTGCTTGCATGGGCCCCCAATTTGGCCTGGCTGTTTTTGGGCCGAATTATTACCGGGATCACCGCTTCAAGCTTTTCAACGGCTCAGGCGTATATCGCCGACGTGACCAAACCAGAGGACCGTTCCGCAGCTTATGGCATGTTTGGAGCGGCCTTCGGCATGGGCTTTGTCCTTGGGCCTGCAATGGGCGGATGGCTCAGTGACTTTGATTTGCGATTGCCATTCTGGGTTTCTGCCTTCCTAACACTCTCGAATGCCCTGTACGGATTTTTCATTCTGCCGGAGTCTTTGCCGATCGAAAAGCGAAGTCCTTTTCGATGGGCTCGTGCCAATCCTCTCGGCTCATTGAGACTGCTTCGGTCCACGACAGGACTGCTGCCGATGGCAATGACTCTGTTCCTGTATCAACTTGCTCATCAAGTGTTTCAAAACGTTTTCATTCTCTATACGCTGAACCGTTTTGGTTGGTCGGGCGCGATGCAGGGAGGAACGCTAGCCTCTGTCGGAATTTTGAATTTCATCGTGCAAGGAGGACTGATTCGGCCTGCCGTAAAGCGGTTCGGAGAACGTTTATTGATCTTCGTCGGATTGACTGGCGGCATCCTCGGTTTTCTTGCATACTCCATCTCATGGACCGGTGCAATGTTTTTCGCTAGCACGATTATCTTTGCTTTGATGGGATTTTTTAGTGCGTCCATTCAAGGAGTCATGTCCAAAAAACTTGAACCCGGTCAACAAGGCCAACTGTCCGGCGCAAACAGTTCGCTCAATGGCATCTCCGGGATGATTGGCCCATTCCTATTTACCCAAGTCTATAGCTGGACAAATAACCCCAACGTTCCAAACGTGTGGCCAGGAGCTCCCTTTGCTCTCGCTGCCGCAATACTGGGTTTAGCTCTGGTGCTGGCTTTTATCTACGTGCCGAAGAAGTCACCGCAGGAAACACTTATTCCACCTCCCCCCCATTGAGACTGCTGACTTTGTCGTTTCACTTTTGCAATGGCTTGCAATTCCCATTGTTTTCCAATGATTTGTTGGGTCCCCTGGCCCAAGGCGTGTAAAGCCAGATGGCATGCGTCTGAAACCATGGATGAGACCCAGTGGAGCCAGGCCAGGGGCTTGTTGATTTAGTGAAGTCCTTATTGGTTAAGGGCGGTATGACGGACTTCCAAGTCCGTCAATGGGGAATTCGACGGACTAGGAAGTCCGTCGTACCATTCAATCAATAAGCCGCCAGTGGGCTGCGGCGGTTCCCTATTCCGGGGCGGGATGCTTCCTTGCAAGTTCGAGAAACAACTCGTAACGGGCCTTCATCTCGATCAAGCTATCCCCCCCGAACTTGTCGACCAACGCGCTTGCAAGTTCAAATGCAACGACATGCTCCACGATGATAGCGGCTGCCGATATCGCACACACATCGCTCCGTTCGTAGCTAGCGCGATGGGGTTGTTTGTCTTCCATACGAATCGAGTCAAGCGGTTTTCGAAGCGTACTGATCGGTTTCTTTGCCGCTCGCAAGATCAGTGATTGTCCGTTGGTCATTCCCCCTTCGAGTCCACCGGCATTGTTGCTTGGTCGAACATATCCAAGGTTTGGCAAATGACTTTGAGAAGCATCGTAATGAATCGGGTCATGCACTTTCGAACCGCGCGTGCGAGCGGCCTCGAACCCCATGCCGATCTCGACTCCCTTGATGGCTTGAACGGCCATTACGGCTTGAGCTAGTTTTCCGTCGAGTTTGCGATCCCACTGCGCGTGGGTCCCTAATCCAAATGGAAGTCCGTCGACCCGTACCTCAATGATCCCCCCGAGCGTATCCCCCTCATCTGCCATTCGATCGATGTACTCCTCGGCTTCTTTGTCGCGAGTTGGATCGACGGAGTAGATACTGCTGGATTCGCGAAGCTTGCGGACAACGTCAACGCTTTGCGTCAAGGAATCGCCTCGTCCAATAGGCATTTCGCCTAGTTCAACCACGTAGCCGATCGTTTCGATTCCAAATTGAGAGAGGAGTTGGCGAGCCAAAGCACCCGCGGCGACTCGAGCGGCAGTCTCACGGGCACTCGATCGTTCCAAGACTCCTCGAATGGATCCCAAGTACTTGATCGCGCCGGTCAGATCGGCGTGTCCTGGCCGAGGCCGTTCCAGCTCTTTGAGACGCTCTAATTTATAGTCGTTGTTGGCAACTTGAAGAGCGATCGGAGAACCTAACGTTTGCGACTGCCAAACGCCGGTAAGAATTTCGACCGTATCCTGCTCCAGCTTTTGCCGACCGCCTCGGCCATATCCGCCTTGCCTGAGCCTCAATTCGTGATTGATAAGATTCTGATCGATTGTCAATCCTGCTGGAAATCCGTCGATTAGTGCGAGAAGGGCTTTCCCGTGCGATTCTCCAGCGGTCCAATATCGAAGCATAAAAGGGTCGTGGTTCGTTCCGAGGTCTAACTACAAAACGCCTATTCTAGTTGACCCAGGCGTCAAGCCAAGCCGCAATTGACCCTCCCTCAAGAACACAGTCCCAAATCGAGCGATCCCTCCACAAAATGACTGACCAAGAAAACAACGCCAAGCGACTCCCATTACGAATCGGATATTGCACGAATGTGCATGCTGGACGAGACCTTCCGGCCGTTTTGGACAATTTGTTGCAATTCAGCCTGCCTATCCGCCAGGTCGCATCGCCGGAGTCCTCCATGGGTGTTGGGCTATGGTTTTCTGAGGTTTCGGCGCAGCAGGCGATCGTACCAGAGAACCTGCATTTGCTCAGGAGTCGGCTTGATGAGTACCAACTCGTTCCGTTTACCCTGAACGGTTTCCCACAGGGGGATTTCCACAGTCAAATCGTAAAGCATCGAGTCTATAAACCTACTTGGTGGCAACGGGAACGCTGTGACTACACGCTGAGTTTGATTCGAATTCTGGATGCGTTGCTGCCGGCAGGAGAGGTCGGATCGATTTCGACATTGCCTATCGCTTGGAGTATCCCGGCGCCCAAGAACGATGAGCTGGCACAGGCCACAGGTCATTTGATGGAGATTGCCATGGCGCTACACCAACTCTTTGAACGCACGGGCCGCAAAATCGTTTTGGCGATCGAGCCAGAACCAGGTTGTTTCTTGACAGACAGCGCATCGTTCCGTGCGTTTTTCAATCGTTATTTGTCCGCTCCGTATTTGACGAGTCATGAATCGCATGTGGCGCGTGAGTATCTCACGCTGTGCCATGACATCTGTCATGCTGCCGTCATGTTCGAAGACCAAGTGCACGAATTAAACCAATTGGAACGGGACGGAATTGGGATAGGCAAGGTTCAAGTGTCCGCTGCGATTCGCATCGATTGGCAGTCCAAATCACTTGAGGAACGCGCTGTGGCGTGGAAACAATTGAGCTCTTTCGCAGAAGATCGCTATTTGCACCAAACGACGATCCAACGACACGCTTCACAAGGAATCACATTATCAGAAGATCTCGGCGTTGCTTTGTCGACGGTGCAGTCGGTGGAGGATCTGGTCGGGCAATGGCGAGTCCATTTCCATGTTCCCATTTTCTTGAAGTCCTTTGGTTTGCTGGAGTCAACACAACCGGAAATCGAAAAACTGATCGCTATTCTCGAGGGACCAAGTGGTAAGCGACCCAATTTCACCGGGCACTATGAAGTGGAAACGTATGCCTGGAGCGTGTTGCCAGAAGAAATTTCCGAGACCAGCCTCAGCCGAGGAATCGCGAAGGAGATCGGTTGGTTGAAGAATAGTTTTACGAAAGTGAAGTCCTCGTTACCAAGCTCTGCTTGGTAACCATAAACGTCAATAGTCGCCTTTCGCTTCGCGAAAGATGCGTGAATGCCGCGACCCTTCGCGGATAGCTTGTAAATGGTAACCCGACGCGTAACGGCTTGTTGATTTAATGGTACGACGGACTTCCTAGTCCGTCGAATTCCCCATGGACGGACTTGGAAGTCCGTCTTACCGCCCTTACCCAATAACGACTTCACTAAAGCAACAAGCCGGTAAGCGAGGGATTGCAGTCGGCTCCTCGCTTACGGGCTTGTTGATTTAATGGTACGACGGACTTCCAAGTCCGTCGCATTCCCCATGGACGGACTTGGAAGTCCGTCTTACCGCCCTTACCCAATAACGACTTCATTAAATCAACGAGCCGTTACGCGTCGGGTTACCAAAATGCCGACAAAGAGTGGTCCATCCAAAAATTCACAGCCTCGGAGCGAGAGGCGACGATCGATCAACTCACATCCCAAATGTTCTTACGCACCGGGTTGTTTTTCATTCTTGCGTTTGCTTCGCCACTTTTCGATACGATCGGTTCGGAATTGAGTCGCCATGGCCGGCGTAAGGATCGATTCGTTCTGGAAGCCTTGATTTTCGTGCAGTCGAAGCTGCCGAAAGTCATCGCTTGCGTCTTCGCCGGCAAGTCGAAAAGCGATCAACAACGCGACGTCGCGATATTCAATGGTATAACGCTCACCTGCCGCGTTTTCCCTTTCAAAACATACGACTTGGTTGTCCAGCCACTTTTCAACTTTAGGCAAATCCTCGCGTTGACCGAATCGATACAGGGCATGCATGGCCAACAAGTAGGTATCTGGATCTTCGTCCGCAGTGGTTGATTCAAGAATTCCTAAAGCTAACTCCCTCGAACGCGACATATTCTTTTCCATGAAAAGCGCTAAGCAGCCTTGCTTCTCTTCGGTGACTTTCATTGCCCAACCAAACAGCAACCTCTCGAGCGGAGTGCGAAATTGTGGTTCACTGAGAAAAGGACCAAAAGGAGCGACCATAAAAGTCGACAGGCTTATGCGTTCCAAACGGAGATCGTAAAGATCTTCCGAAGCATTGATACAATAGAGCAGCGCCAGCCCATCTTCAATTTCGGAGTACCGGAGTTGCGCACGGTTTTCGCCGAGTCGTGCCGCGATAAGTTTCGTTCGGTCGACTGCGGCTTGCTTGGATTCAAAAGCCTTTTCGACCAATTCCGGATAGCGATCGAGCAACTTGAGGAAGAGCATTTTTGAGCTACGATTTTCGCCGCTATAGCGGGAAAAGCTCTTCCAACCTTCGAAGCCGAAAGTCTCATTCGGGTCGCGCGAGCGGACGAAACTTCGTATTTGATTTTGAAGCCGTTCGTATCGGATTTTGCTGATGATTCCCGCCAAGCGAACTCGGGCTTCCAGATCGGTAAGCGTTATGGCAATCGCATCCATTTGCGACAAGATGGAATCGTCGAATCGCAAGGCCAACTGTTCGGTCGCATCCTCACGGACCGAGAATTTATCGCTGGAGAGTTTTGCAACGAGCGCTTCTAGCAGTTCCGTTTGTGTCGATGAATCCGTTTCTTGGGCGGAAATGTGCGGGAGGAATTCGACGAAACAGACGACCCCTGCGACCAAAAAGAAACGCGTGAGAATGGCAATTGCGGTGCTCATGCAACGGGCTCTAAGGGTAGGAGACGACCATGAATGGTTGGGCATGCGGATGGCAAAAACGAAACAAATCGGACTTTCACGACTTTCATCTTAACATCTTGGATCGATTCCTGGTTCAAAGTCTTGGAAAAACTCCTTGAAGGACTTGTCGGGCGAGGCTAAGATTGATCGTGTTCAGGGATTTGCGGCCGCTTGCAGCCTAGTACTGCTAAATAGCCACGACACTTTGCCATCATGGCAAGGATCGTTTCTAGTGTGGTTGGCTACGAAATCGCGTCTCTGAAAGAGTCACGATTCCTTCTTCAAATGACCAACCATCCTATGGAACATGCAACCATCGTGGATAAGCCATCCAACTCTTCTTATCCCTCGCAGTTGAAGGTCACCTTGTCCGATGGCAAATCGCTTGGCTTTAGCACGACGAGCGTGCATGGCGGCGAAGCTCGGCAAAAACCTAATGATGCGATAACGGACTCCATTTGCTGCAGCAGCACTTTTACGTTTGAGTCCACGCAGAGCATTCTGGACTACATCCATGAAAAACATGACCGAGAAGAATACGGTCGCTACGGCAACCCAAATGAAAAAGTGGTCGAGAGAAAATTGGCTGCCTTGGATGTGGCGGAGGAGGCGATACTTTATTCAAGCGGGATGGCAGCCATCGTCGGACTGCTAATGGCAAAACTCAATGCGGGAGACGAAATTGTTTTCTTCGACCAATGCTATCATCGCAGCCGCGAGTTTTGCTCGAAGCACATGGCTCGTTTTGGCGTGATCACGCACCAAGTGAAGACAGGTGATTTCGCGGCGATGGAAGCCGCAATCAATGAGCGTACCAAGATGCTCGTTAGCGAATCTCCGACGAACCCACACTTGACCGCCATCGATTTAGAGCAGTTCGTCGCGCTCGGCAAATCGCATCAAGTGGAAACACTCATCGATGCAACCTTGGCGACCCCCTACAACGTCCGACCGATCGAGTATGGTGTGGACTACGTCTGGCATTCCGCGACGAAATACATGGGGGGGCACAATGATTTATTGGCGGGTGTCATTTGCGGTTCGAAAGAAAAGCTGGAAGATGTCCGCAAGCTTCGGGGAATTTTGGGAGGGATTAATTCGCCGCACAACATGTACTTACTCGAACGCGGTTTGAAGACATTTGCGTTGAGAATGGAACGGCACAATCAAAACGGACAACGGATAGCCGAGTTCTTAGAGAGACATCCCCGGATCGAACGGGTTTACTATCCAGGCCTCGAGTCGCATCCAAGTCATTCCATTGCCAAGCAAACCATGAAGGGCTTTGGGGGGCTCATCACGTTCTTAGTTCGAGATGCGGATTGGAAACAGACAGCCGCTGTAATCGACGCCTGCAAGATTCCACGAATTGCACCGAGCCTAGGAGGTGTGGAGTCCCTCATCGAGCAGCCGTTGGTGATGAGCTATTTTGACTATTCGCCAGAGGACCGTCAGCGGTTTGGGATTTATGACAATATGATTCGCATGTCGTGTGGGATCGAAGATGCGGAAGACCTCATTGCGGACCTCCAGCAAGCGTTGGAAGCATGAAGTTCCGAACGCGCGCCATCCATGTCGGAAACGAACCGGACCCATCCACAGGGGCCGTCGTCAACCCGATCCATCTCGCAACCACGTTTGTGCAGCCAGGGGCTGGAACGTGGGGGCAATACGACTATTCCCGCAGCGGTTCACCCACGCGAGCTGCCGTCGAACGAACATTAGCTAATCTTGAAGGCGCTGCAGGCGCACTTGCGTTCTCATCAGGAATGGCGGCGACCCACTGTGCGACCATGCTTCTCAAGTCAGGTGACCACGTAGTTGCGGGTTGCGACATTTATGGAGGGACGTTTCGGTTGCTGCACAAAATCTGCAACCGCAGCGGGGTAGCGGTGACGCTTGCTCCTGCGGATGATGCCGATCAAGTGAAGGCAGCCATGCGGCCCAACACCAAAATGGTTTGGATCGAGAGCATTGGCAATCCCCTGATGACCATTCCGGATATTCCCGAAATTGCCAAAATCGCTCATGCGGGCGGTGCCTTGCTTGGGGTGGATAGCACCTTCGCGCCTCCGGCGATTTTGAGACCGCTCGAATTGGGTGCAGACCTTGTGATGCACTCGGCTACGAAATACTTGGGCGGGCATAGCGACTGCCTAGCTGGCGTCTTAGCGGCCCGCGATGCGGAGTTGCATAAAGAACTCTACTTTGTCCAAAATGCGACTGGGGCAGTGCTTGGTGGCCTCGAGTGCTTTTTGCTGCAACGCGGTATCAAGACGCTGGAACTGCGATTGCGAGAGCAGTGCATGTCCGCATTGCAAATCGCCAAATGGCTTGAGGTTCATCCTAAAGTAAAACGAGTCTTGTACCCTGGCTTGCCGAGTCACACCAATCATGCGAGAGCAACCCAATACATGGGGGACAAGTTTGGTGCGATGATCTCGTTTGAAATCGACGGCGACCTTGAGATGACCAAGCAAGTCTGTCAAGCGACAAAACTTTTCGGATTGGCGGTCAGTCTAGGAGCGGTGGAGTCGCTTATTGAACAACCCGCATCCATGTCGCATGCAAGTTATGACCCGCAAGCAAAAGTTGCGTTTGGAATCACGGACTCCCTGATCCGGATCTCCATTGGTCTCGAAGATCCCCAGGATCTGATCGCGGACTTGGATGCAGCTATCGGAGCTATGGAAGGCATTCGATGAAACGGTTCTACGCCTTATTCAAGCAAACCTGGTGGCTTTGGACGCTTTATTTGATTGTCAATGTTGCCTTGATTTTTTTAATAAGTCCCGTTTTTTTGGCTGTTCTGCCGTTGATCCTTGTAATTTTCATCTACTTCGCCTTGGTGCGTTACGACGATGAAGGCAATTTTACGGGTGCGTAAGCCCAATCAACGACTCAAACCCGCAAATATTCTGAGTTATTTGCTGTTTCTGCGAGCGAAAAGTTGACACTTCCTACTGCGGTCCCGTACCCTAGATAGAGATCGTCAGCCCGAGAGCGTCGCTGCCGGTTACTCATTTCTTGTCCCGCTGCTCCCTTCAATCCACTCCGAGGTGGCCTCATGAGCCCACGAACCATGCTTCTTTCCTTGGTAAAGAAAACCTGTTTGGCAGCACTCGTGCTCGCCGGAACACAAAATCGGTTTGATTCCTTTTTGTTTGCTCAGGAAGCTCCATCGGAATTTAAGACGTTCGAACCAAAATTGAAGACCGACAAAGAGATCTCCGAAAAGCGCAAGGAGAAGGACCGTGCAAGGTCGGTTAAAACCGATAAGGTCGATTTGGCCCCGATCGATGCATATTATCTCGAATACATGTTGCCTCGTTTGACTCAACAAGAGCCCGAAATAATCAACGCCGCTCGTTTTGACATTTTTGACGACATCAATACGATCGAGGGAAACCCAGCCCTACTGAGACCGTTCAATGATCGCCTGGTCAAGTGGATGACAGGGTTGATCAATCGTGACGCCAAAGGGAGAACGTTCGCACCTGCAACGCGAATCAACGCCGCAGTCATTCTTGGACGTCTCCACTCATCCGTCCCAAAGTCTGGTTCGGGCGCTCCCGTTCCAGATGCTGCCATTCATCCCGTTTTGTTGTCGCTCATCGACTCAAAAGAAATCGATGGACTATCTAGTGCCGCGCTCACCAGTCTGGCTCGCCATCTTGGACGAGGGGCAGTCAAAGATAACGTAGTCAAAGAAAGCGACCGAAAGCTGCTCGTCGCAAAACTCAAAGAATTTATCGAAGCTCCCAAGCCAGTGATCCGATCGGCCGAGGCGCATAAATATCTCACCGGCCAAGTCATCGATTGCCTAACCTACGTTGCGATGCTGGAACGAGATAAGGAACCAGCCAAGCAAGCCACGGAAATTTTGTCGCCAATGCTTGTCAAGCTTTTCGACACGGAAGAGTCCGAATGGTTGTTGGAGAACGCGTGCCTGAGTCTAGGCAAGATCACTCCGGTCAACCTCACGCCGGAAGATATATCCAAGCTCGAAATGGGGTTGGTGAAGTTCGCAAGACGATCGCTGAAAGAATGGAAGTTTCGAATCTTCAAGTCGAACGGCGGTGCAGGCGGTAGCGGCATGGGCGGCATGGGTGCCATGGGTGGTATGGGAGATTACGGCGGTTCCGGAGATGGGTACGAAGGCGGAGCTCTTTCTAGCGGTTCGGGAGGATCTGGTGGTTCGGGCAAAGGTGCCGGAGGGGCTAGGGGTGGCAGTGGTTCGGGTAGTGGCTATGACATGGGTGGGATGGGTGGAGCCACACAGCCAAAAAAGAGCGTGTTCGACTCTCAACCCAAGGAGGTTAAGAATGCTCGTCGAATTGCCCATCAAAGATTCGAGCGAATCCACTTTGCTCTCAACGGTGCCTATCGCAAACCTTTGGCTAACGCCGCAGGCTCGGACGTCAAGGGACTGATGAAGTTAATCGAAGCTGAAGAGGAACAAACCAAAGTGAAAAGTCTCTTGGAAAAAATTGAGATTTTGCAGACCGACCTCAACGACGAAGCCGTCAGGGACCTTACGACTTTGATCACAGCAGTAGGGAAGTCCAGCAAGGAACTTCGTTTGACCTGCCTCGATTTGTTGGGTGAGAGCACGGTGGAAGCCGAGATTGAAGACGCCTTTAGACAACTTGGTCCTGCCGGTAACGGCGCCAATCCCGGTAACGGTGCCAATCCCGGTGTCGGCGCCAATCCCGGTAACGGTGCCAATCCCGGTAACGGTGCCAATCCTGGTAACGGTGCCAATCCCGGTGTCGGTCCGAACCCCGGCAACACTTCCCCTTAGAGGAACGGCAAGCGGCATTTCATTTCGGTGGGAGATCGGGAGGGTGAGGCCACCCCTCTGAACATGTTTTCCTCGACTTTGCCCAATCCATTCCTTGCTTGGGAGGCTGAGGCTCCTGCCGAACCATGGCGTCGTAAGCTCGGCAGGAGCCTCGCCCTCCCGGTTTAGACGATACGCCGCTCTCCTTGTGGAATCCAAGACGAGTGGCTATCGCGTCAGTTCTCCTTCCCTTAAAGAGCATCGAACTTTAGAATCTAGGAACCAATACGTTCGTAGAATGCGAGTAAGTTCATGTTTAATCCATCCGCATTGACGGTCCCTGTTCCCCACAGCTTGATCGACGCACCCCCGATTCCCAACACGTGGAAGCATCAGCATTTGCTCGGATTGCAGCACCTTACTGCAAGCGAAATCACCTTGATTTTGGATTTTGCGGAAGCCTTACATGCAGCAACTGGCAACGGCCGAATCAAACTGGATCTGTTGAAGGGACGAACGCTCGCCAATTTGTTTTTTGAAAACAGCACGCGCACACGCAACAGCTTCTCGCTTGCAGCCAAACGGTTAGGTGCGGATACGGTTGAGTTTTCCAGCAGCGGGTCGAGTGTCGCCAAAGGCGAGACCTTTATCGACACCGCCAAAACCATTGAAGCGATGCTTGTAGACGCGGTCGTTGTTCGGCACAGCTCGCCTGGCACGCCCCACATGCTTGCCAAGCATCTCGCTTGTAGCGTAATCAATGCAGGAGACGGACCCCATGAACATCCTACTCAAGGTTTGCTCGACATCCTCACCATCCGCCAACACCGAGGTTCGCTTGCCGGCCTGACTGTGGCCATGGTTGGCGATATCGCACATTCGCGGACCGCACGATCCAATATATGGGGACTGCTCAAGTTAGGGGCGAAAGTGATTGTATGCGGGCCTGCCACGCTTGTTTCTAAGAATTGGGAAAAGCTCGGCGTCGAAGTTTCCTACAGCCTCGACAAGATCCTGCCACGATGCGACGTTTTGAATCTATTGCGAATTCAATTCGAACGCCAGGCGATCCGTCCCTTTCCATCGGTTCATGAGTACACATTGCTCTACGCAATGACTCAAGAACGCATTCGACGTAGCAAGCCAGATATCTTGATTATGGCTCCCGGCCCGATCAATCGAGGCGTTGAACTGACACCCGAGGTTGCTGACGGCCCGCATTCCGTCATCCTCGAACAAGTAACCAATGGCATCGCGATACGCATGGCAACACTTTGGTTGCTGCTAGGACGCAGGGGATAGCGATCGTATGAAAACAGATTGTCATTGGCTGATTGAGAACGCAAGGCTCATCGATCCGAGCACTAGGCTTGATAGGATCGGTCGGTTGCTGGTCGTGGACGGTCGTTTCGCCGGCATCGACACGAGCGATGGCGATGTTCCAGCATTTGCCCAGCGATGGGATGCCTTGGGATGTGTTTTGGCTCCAGGGCTATGCGATCTGTCGACCGAATTTGGTGAGCCGGGGCGTGAGGAGGATGAAACAATCGTTACCGGAACGACCGCTGCCTTAGCTGGCGGGTTCACTGCGATCGCACTTTCCTCCAACACGGAGCCTCCCATCGACACAGCAGCGAGTGTCGAGTTCATCCACCAGAAGGGTGCTCGTGCCGACAAGTGTCGAATTTACGCATTGGGTTGCGTAAGCAAACAACAGCTTGGAGAATCATTGGCTGAGATTGGCTCGCTTGTCGAAGCTGGAGCGGTTGCACTCAGCGATGGTCCTAGACCGATCGAGAACACAGGACTCCTTCGCCGAGCTCTGGAGTATTGCGGGATGTTTGACCGCGTCGTATTCGATCATCCCGAAATCGCGTCTCTGTCCAAAGGCGGGGTGATGCATGAAGGGCTCGAACAATTGGTATTGGGGCTCTCGCCAATACCTGCCGAGGCAGAAGACTTGGCTACGTCACGCGATCTGCGATTGGTGGAAGCCACCGGTGGACGATTGCATTTGACGAGCATCAGTACGTCAGGCAGTATTGAGATTTGCCGGCGAGCCAAATCTCGCGGTATTCATTTCACCACTGGAATCTATATTGCAAATTTGCACATGGATGATTCGATGCTTAGGTCGTTTGACGCCAACTGCAAAGTCAGTCCGCCATTGCGATCTCAAGAGCATGTCGATGCCTGCGTACAGGGTTTGCGCGATGGCACGATCGACATCATCAGCAGTGGACATCGGCCTTGTTCACTCGAGAAAAAAATGTTGGAGATCGATGCGGCCCCTTTTGGAATGATCGCACTCGAAACCGCACTGGCTCAAGTCATCACGCATCTGATTCGTCCAGGTGTCTTGTCATGGTGCGAAGCGATTGAAAAACTGAGTTGGAATCCCGCAAAGCTGATTGGACAAACAGGCGGAACGCTTGAGGTCGGTAAACCAGCCGACTTTATCATTGTCGACGCCGATCGAAAATGGACCGTCGATGCGACTTCATTGCAGAGCAAGTCCTATAACACGCCGCTCAATGGCACCGAGCTCTACGGAATGGTGCTGGCCACATTCGTCAACGGCCGCAAGCGATCATGATCCAATGTTCGCAATTGATGAGTTAACCCTGATTGCTTTCGATTGAAACCATGCTGACGCCATCCGGACCCAGCAACGCTGTTTGGATCGCCAGGAACGACCTAAGCAGATTCCTTGGTGCTTCTGGCTTGGGATGAACGATTCGCAAAGTATGCTGCGTCACCTGGATTTCGCCGGCAATACCTTCGATTCTCAAAACACATCGTGTTGCATTGTGGTCGTATTCGATTGCAATGCGTTCGTCTTCGAGAGCTTCCACCGCATCGATCAACGCATCCAGATCGACCGGCTGTTGGGTCGTAAATTCAACGGTGGTAAAGATGCCTTCAAACAAGGCAGCAAACGCGTCTGAGAAAATTTGCTCCGAGTCCTTGATCGAATCGATGGTGCGATGCCAAACAACTTTGGCAGGATTTTCCGCATCTTGTCCGACGCCAATCGAGTAGTTGAAATGAGGCGTGATGATGGTGCCGGTCCCATCCCCTTGGTCCGTAACTCGGATCTCGGTTCGCTTGAATTTGAACGCGTTCTTCAATTGCTTAAAGACGGAATCAAGGTCTTGGCTGACCTGCTCCTGCGCGAGTTTCGCAACAAACGTCTGCGATGCGATATTGACGCGATCCGGAATCGCATACCCCTTCTTGAATCCCGATAGCCCCTTCACGCTTGTCGATTCGTGAGCCCAAAAAGCGACGCTGCGGATAAGTCCCGAATAGGGGTTTGAGGTCGCTTTTCGGTCTGCAAAAATTTCGGCAAACTTCATCAAAACAAAGTCATTCGCGTGACTGCGGTAAAGACATGGCGATTGTTGCTTTTTGCTCGAAAAGGTGGTTGTTAACGAGATAGCAACAGAGCGCATTAGATGAGCCTGGAGCGAGGAGCACGTTAAACGCAAGCCATCGTCCAAGGCGGACAACGCTTTGCCATCCAGTGCTTCGGTCAAATGATGAACCCAAATGCCGCTTTTGAGTTTCCGACTTGCATGGGATATCTCGTCGGGTTTGCACGCGGCAAAACAGACACAGTTCGTACTCGTTGCAAAAAATCGCGTGAGCTCGGTGTCGTCCAACCACTCGATATTTGGCAGGGCGTCGCTCCTATCGAGGGGCTTCTCACTGGAATCCATCAAAAAGATGATTTGTTTGCAATCGGATTCACGGAACTGCTTGAGCAGCCAATCGAGTCGAATGGTCGTATGGTCGAGGTCATGGATATCGCTGTCGGTGCAAGTCAAATAGTTGACTGAATCTTGCGAAAAGGATTGTCCCGCATAATAAACGAACAATACATCGTCATCCAGGCAGGACTTAATGGCTCGGCGAACCCGGGATTCGATGGCCGCTTTGGTCGCCTGTTCATTGATGAGCAGGATGCGATCCTCTGGGGCGAAGTCATGTTGCTCCAGGACTGCCGCCAATCGGACGGCATTGGATTCGGCAAACGAAACACCTTCGATCTTTGGATCGTGGTACTTTTCGAGGGCGATTAGGATGGAGAGTTTCACAGTGCATAACGAAGAGAAAGCTTAGGCTCGCATTCGAAGTCTCACGAACTCGACGTGTAGCTGTCCGCCCAATGGAAATCGCATTGTAGCACGTAGAGATGCAGCAACGACGGTGGATGAACTTCGTCGCTCCGAGAGGTCGAAAGAGTTCGTTTATGGTCCGATGGAGAGAGGACCTGAAGGAAACGCCGGAAAACGATCCTAATATTGGAGTCAATGACGATTTTTTCTTAGGTTTTGCAAAGAAAGGGTCTGATTGATGAGCATGTTGTTAGCTACCATTAACGGCCACTACATCGTGTTTTTGCCGATTTTGGCTGCGAAGTCGCGAATCGGCAGATTTAGAATCTTGAATTGTGGAGTCGGAATGATGAAAAGTATTTTTCTTGCAATCGTTGCATTGAGTCTTGTCCAGACAGCCCATGCCGATGTCGTTTTCAGCGTTGGCAGAACCGGCGGGCCAGCCATCATTGAAATTTCGGAAGGTGGCACGTTCGTATTGGACATTTACGTACACAAGGATCCCAGTGATTCTCGCACCCTGACGATGAGTGGATTCGATTTCAATCTGCTTGCCGGAGTGGGAAATGGCTCACAAGGAACATTTACTGGTGGAAGTCTAATCGTTTTAGGCAGTCGTACCATTGATTTCACCTCGACGCCAGGACAAGCATTCGCGACGAGTGCTTCGGACGCCTCAAATCCCCCTATTACCGTCGGGACCACGGACGTTCAGCTTGGAAGCGTCGTGCTCTCCACTGCGGGATTAGCCGTGGGATCGAAGTTTGACATCACGTTGAGTGATCTGAATTTTAATGATGTGGTTCTAGGGCCGATTGCATCGACGGGTGCAGGGGTATCCTTTCAGATCACTGCTGCGGCAGTACCGGAACCGACCACATTGCTGCTGCTTTTGGGAACATCTGGTTGCGCAATGGTGTTTCGACGATGGCGGGCAAGGAGTCCCCACCAGCCTGCGAACCGATAGTGAACGAACGAATGGTTCCGGACGACAGAGGAATGGTCAGTTCGCCCCGCTGGAAACCCGACGCGTAACGGCTTGTCGATTTAGTGAAGTCGTTATTGGTTAAGGGCGGTATGACAGACTTCCAAGTCCGTCAATGGGGAATTCGACGGACTTGGAAGTCCGTCGTACCATTAAAGCAACGAGCCGATGGCGCGTTCCGGCTGACAGGATTCATCGCGAGTCACACGGCAAATTCCGATGTGAAGCCCGTTGGCAGGCTAGATTTGCACTTTGTACCATATCCAGGTTGTCCATGCATCCAGGTCTTCTTGCCCGGAGGATCCTGGTATATTACCTCGTATAGAGCTTTGACGACCTGCGGGGTGTCAACACTCTGTACTCAACTCACGCCTTCAGCCTAGTTCATTTACGATATCTGGAGCAGGTAATGTCAGATCAACAACGCGCGTTTTTCATTCGTGGATTTAGGTCTTTTGTCAGCGAGAATCGACTGCTACCAGCGCGTCGATCTAAGACTCTTCGGACAAGCCAGTTGAAAATCGAGAGCTTAGAAGAGCGGTCGATGTTGGCCCCGATAGCCTTTGGTCAGACCATCTATGAGACGATTGGAACCGCTGGCGATCGCGATCTATTTGAGTTCTCGGTTGCCTCGCCGACGAAAATTTATGTCGACTCGCTTTCGACCTACAACAGCAACACCGCTTGGACGCTTCGCGACGCGAATGGGATATTGGTCAATCGTTTTTCGATGCAGCTTGCATCCCCTGTTACCGATGTAGCGATAGGGAACTACAGTCTCGAATTTGCCGCAGGCAATGATTCGATAGGCGCTTATTCCTTTCGCCTGTTGAACTTGGGGGCGGCGAGTGCGATTACGCCGGGCGTGGTTGTCAACAATGCTTTGAATCCATCTAGCGAGACCGATCTCTATTACATGACGGTCAATGCAGGGGATAGTTTTACCTTTGATACCTCCACTGCGACCCCGTTGAATGCCAATTGGCGGTTGATTGATCCGTTGAATCGCGAAGTCTTCCATACTTCCCTGTCGTACGATGTTTCGAATGTCAGTTTTGCCCTGCCTGGCACGTATCGTTTGTTGGTGGAAGGCTATTTCAGTGATCCAGGTACCGTCGACTATGGATTCAACGTGATCTTTCTAGGGAATACGCCAATTCCTCCTTTTACAGGAACGGCGTTGACGCTTGGTTCGACCGTCAGCAGCGATATTTCTCTCGCAGGTGAAGTGGATAAGTACACATTCACATTGGGGACGAACAAGATGCTTAGTTTCGATACGTTGACAACTGCGGGCAGTTTGAATTGGACGCTCGAAGGACCATCTGGGATTGAGGTCAATACGCGGCCGTTGGAATACGACTGGGCCAATATCGCGAATTCAACCTTGAGTTTGCTTCCTGGGAATTATCAACTCCGTATCAATGGAGGTTCGGGAGCCACTGGAGCCTATTCGTTCCGCATGCTTGATCTGGCAGCAGCCACGGTTCTGACCCCCGGTTCGCTTGTCACGGGCACACTGAATCCAGCGTCCGAAGTCGACGCCTATCGTTTTACCGCCTCGGTGGGTCAACGATTTTATTTGGA
>CAMCMB010000031.1 GCA_945875845.1 Pirellula staleyi DSM 6068 | reverse complement strand
ATCTCGCCATGATTCACTCCTTCGCATGACCGAACCAAGAAAGTACAGAATCGCTTCAGCATAAAAATCTTCAATCCTGCTTGCAACTACCCTCCAAAAACAAGTGGTGTCCCCACGCGACTAAAACAAGTGGTGTCCCCACGCGACTAGTGGTGTCCCCACGCGACTTTGATGCCGAAAGGCGTTGAGCGCAGAAGGAAAAAGTATTACGATAGTTCAAAACGAACTGCGATTTATCCGTTGATGCCGAAAGGCATTGAGCACTTGACCCTAGTAAAAGCTTTGTACTCTTCCGTCGTAGTGATTTATCCGTTGATGCCGAAAGGCGTTAAGCACATCAGCCACTCCGCGAAAATGGCTGATTCTTAGCTGCGATTGAGACCCACTAGAAGATTGGGGCAAATTGATCGGAGATGTGCCCAGTGCGACAGCGATCTTGGACCGATTTCTGCATCGATCGGAGCTGTTTCAGTGAACGGGTAGAAGTTATCGCTTGAGATCAAGTGAAAATAATTCAAAAGGGGCCAAAGCGCCCATCGGGTCCGATGCCGATACAAAGACAGTAGACAAGGCATCAAATGGGGCCAAGTCTTAGGTAGCAATCAAAAAATCAACTAATGGCCCCTTTTGAAGCGCCCACGGACAGCCTCGACAACTTGGAACCTTTTCTTGACGGTTCAACCATGAACAGCCCCACCAAGAGGCACTGAAAAGAAAGGAGCGACGCGGAGCGTCGTCCAACTAAGGTGCAACCATGAACAGCCCAGCCAAACAGCGTGGCGCCCATTTATGTGGACAGCAGCGTCGATTGGGCAGAGAACCCACACAACCGAATATCCCAGGCAGAATTCGAATCTGCGACCTCAGCTTTAGGAAAGCCGCGCTCTATCCAACTGAGCTACTGGGACATGCTCACTCGTCGCTCAATACAAAGCAACGAACCGCTCCCGTAGTTTATCCGCCACAATCTCGTTCGTCTATTGCTGCCCTCATTTCTCTCGGCTGCCCTTCCTTCTAATGGCCGTCTTCTTGTCACAGCCGGCAACAGTGAAAGTAGTAGGCACATTCCATGTGCCGTCCACCTGGAATTCTTGCAAAAGCGTGACTGCGGACGGCACGGCGGAGCGTGCCTGGTACTTTTGGCGGACGGCACGGCGGAGCGTGCCTGATACTTTTGTCGGACGGCACGGCGGAGCGTGCCTGCACCTTTTGTCGGCTGTGTCCGTCTTCCGTCGCTTGAGTTGTGATCGCACCCTTTTCCGCTTACAATTCGTCGGTTTGCCACCAATTGTCCATCGAACAACACGCCAACCAACTGGCCGCCAAAAAACAAGAAAAAAGGGAAGTCACATTGCAACGCAAATCCGAAGCACGACCCAACGAAATATCCCAACGTATTGAACCGAAAAGCCAAATTCTGTTCCTGTGCACCTGGAACTATTACCGCAGCCGCTTCGCAGAGATCTATTTCAACTGGGAAGCCGCCGCTGCCAAAATCGATTGGCAAGCGGACTCGCGCGGCTTGGCGCTTCCCGAGTCCATTCCCAACACCATTTCCCTATACACGGTCGACTACCTAGCCCGACTTGCCATTCCCTACGACAGGCTTCGAAAACCGATGGCTGCGACCGAAGAAGATTTTGCCAAAGCAGATCGCGTCATCGCCATCAAACGAGCCGAGCACCATCCGATTGTCCAAAAACGCTTTGAAACGTTTGCCGACCGCGTCGAATATTGGGATATACATGACATTGACGCATCTACACCCGAGGAACAACTCCCGTTGCTTCACGCACAAGTGCGTTCACTAATAACCGAACTCGCTTATGCTTAGTGCCAGTGCAAAACCCCTCACCCCCAACCCCTCTCTCCTTTCAGGGGCGCGGGGAGTAAACGTTAATGACGCACGTTGCTTTACCCTCTAGGAAAGGCGAAGGCTTGCCAATCAATCGATCTGAACTGCTTGCATCGCATCGCATGCTCGATGCCAACTTAAACCGTTGTTTGGAAGGCCTTCGTACGCTTGAGGATGTCGCACGCTTTCGCGATCAGAGCGAACTGCAGCGAAACTACAAAACACTTCGCCATCAACTCCAAACGGCTTCGTCACAATGGGACAATGAGCTGTTACTGGCCAGCCGCAATGCACACGCAGATGTGGGGCGAGAGACAAAAACTGCCTCGGAAGCATTGCGGTCGGGCGGACTTGCGGACATTTGCGAAGCTGCGGCACAACGTGTCCAACAATCGCTGCGTTGCCTGGAAGAAGTTGCAAAATTTTTATATCCCGACAGTTCGGCTGCCATCGAATCCACTCGCTATCAAGCCTACGATTTGAACGCAATGCTATTGCTTTCGCTTGAACGCGATCTCGTATTTTTGAATCAAGCTCAATTGTACGTTTTGGCTCATTGCCAAATGCCCATTCCTGCTTTTCAAGAGCGAGTTCGAGACATTAGCTGCGCCGGCGTTAGCATCATTCAAATTCGGGATAAACGGTTGGATGCCAAAGACTTGATTGGGTACACACGAGCCGCGATGGAAGTTGTCGATTCACACCAAACGCGAATCATCGTCAACGACCGAGCGGATATCGTCCAGTGCACTGACGCTTGGGGGTTGCATGTCGGACAAACGGACTTGTCCGTATCGCAGTCGCGTTCGTTGATGCCTGCGAGT
Organism: Pirellula staleyi DSM 6068; assembly: GCA_945875845.1. Lineage (GTDB taxonomy): Bacteria > Planctomycetota > Planctomycetia > Pirellulales > Pirellulaceae > JBKCUI01. Next base: position 71,476 of record CAMCMB010000031.1, on the reverse strand, counting down.
TGCGTTCTCGGGTTGTCGACCCACGACGTGAATCAAGTGAAAGACGCAGTCGCATCGGGAGTGGATTACATTGGATGTGGGCCCACCTTTCCGTCCGCTACCAAGCCGTTTGACTCGTATGCGGGCTTAGATTTTCTGAAGGAAGTGTCTGCGTTGATTCCGAATGCGAAACTGCCGGCATTTGCAATCGGCGGCATCGACCTTTCGAACGTGACGCAAGTGATCGATTGCGGGTTCCGTCGCGTGGCGGTGAGCAAAGAGGTTTGGGAAGCGGAATCGCCGGCGACTGCGGCCGAGTCGATGCTGAAGAAGTTGAACCAAGTTCATTGACATGTCGGAAATCCTCGAAATCAAAGACAGGCAAAATCGCCCGATTGAAACGTGTAGAACTGGACATCGAATGAGCGCAAACTCCCCAACACCGATCGCAGCGCCAATCAAGCAATGGTTGGACACGCTTCCCAAAACCATGCCGTTATCCGCCGTGAAACATCCGGCCGAGGAGAAGGATCTGACAGTGCTTTTGTCCGACGCAACATTAGCCAGCGATCCGCTAGTAAAAGCCATGCTCGGACTGCGAATCGGTGAGATCGATCAGCCACATGCCATTGTGCAGAATGACTCAAGTCCGCTCGGTAGCTATCTTCATGGAGTCGTCCATCGGCTGGAACAGGATTTTTGGAATTCGAAGTACTGGTTTCGACAAATGCGTGATGTTGCCGTGTTGTCGTCCATCAGTCGGTTTGTCTCGGAATATTTGGCTGAAAATGGGATGGCCGATGCGGCATCCCAAATGGGCATACTTAAGGGGAGCCAATTTCAGCCTGTCGAGTTCGTTACTGCTTGCGAGCAGGCAAGCAGCAATTCGAAGCTGAGCAAGGAGGATCGCGAGTTGCTTGCTTGCGTCGGCTATGCAGAATGGTACGCGTTGTGGAACATCGTCAGTTTGAATTAAGGTCGCGCCACGGATGCAGGTTTGCGGATAGGGGGTAGAGTATTTTGAGGAACTCACCGGACGGCTTGCACCGTTCCGCTACTAAAAAACACCGGACGGCTTGCGCCGTTCCGCGACTAAAAAACACCGGACGGCTTGCGCCGTTCCGCTACTAAAAATGATAGCGGCAGGGCGCGAGCCCTCCGGTGTTTTGCCACTTTTGAGGGCAAACGTCGACGTTATGGGAGAATCATGGCTGGCTCAATTCGTCGCAAAGGATTGACGGTTGCTAAGGGCCTAAAACGCCCCACTTTTCTGTTGTTTTTTTGGCAATCCTTCGACTCACTCAGGACGAAGCGCGGTATTCCGTTTTAAATGTTGGGGAGTCCTCCGCTCGTATTCCGTTGCAACATGAGTAGAATTAGGGGCACGTCGGCTGTCATTCTTGCCGAACGCTTACCACAACGGATGACTCGCTCACTCCACCTTCCGCAGGACACTCTCCATGAAATTGACGATTTTTGCATCGCTTGTCGTACTCTTAAGCGGTTTCGCACATGCCGCCGACTTTGAACTGAAAAAGGGAGACCATGTGTGCATCGTGGGCGGTACCGTAGCCGAACGCATGCAGCACTATGGTTCGCTCGAAACGCTCATCCACGCGCGCTATCCGCAGAGCGAGCTAGTCTTTCGAAATTTGGGATACAGTGGAGATGAGGTCGAAGGCTTTCGCAACAAAGACAAACGAATGCGATCGAAGGATTTCGGAACGTTTGATCAGTGGTTAGCAGGCTCGGCTCCTTGCCCACAACCGGACAAACTCTCCCCTCGCGATAAGGACAAAGTTCGCGAGAATCGGTTTGAACTGACCAACACCAAAGCCGATGTGATCTTCGCTTTCTACGGCTACAATGAATCCTTTGCTGGCGAAGCGGGCTTGGGTGCATTCAAGGCGAATCTTGCTGCCTTTATCGACCATGTGGCCGCCCAGAAGTACAACGGCAAATCCGCTCCTCGACTCGTTTTGTTTTCACCAACAGGCCAAGAGCATATCCTGGACGACAACCTGCCATCCAAGGAGTTGGTTGCGGAACACAACAAAGTCCTTCGCATGTATTCCGATGCGATGGCCGAAGTCGCAAAGTCCAAGAGCGTACCGTTCGTCGATATCCTGTCATCGCTCCAGGGTGAACGAGCAGTTGGAAAGTCTTTTACGATCAATGGAGTGCATCAAAATCTCCAGGGAGACATGGCCATCGCAGCCGCATGCGAAAAGGGGCTGTTCGGAATTTCGAATTCGACCACAACACCTGACAGTCTCCGCAAAGCCGTGAACGACAAGAATTTCTATTGGTTCAACCGATATCGTGTAACCGACGGATTTTCCACGTATGGTGACCGGGCTTTCCTCAAGTTCTCCGAGGGGCCAGGGGGCTATGGCGACGGACTGTCCAACTATTCCGTCGGACAACGTGAATTGGATATTCTCGATGTAAAGACCTCCAATCGAGACCAAGTCGTGTGGGCGATTGCTCAAGGAAAAACAGCTAAGCCAGACGATTCCAACATTCCCGCTTTGATACCGGTTATTTCCAACAAGCCGGGTTCCCTGGAAGGGGGCAAACACGAGTTTAAAACCGGTGAGCAGTCCATCTCGGCGATGACCGTTCACAAGAACATGAAGGTGGAACTATTCGCCGAAGAATCGAAATTCCCTGAGCTAGTCAATCCTGTCCAAATGGCGTTCGACACCAAAGGCCGGTTGTGGGTAGCGGTATGGCCAACCTATCCGCACTGGAATCCTACCGAACCGATGGCGGACAAGTTGATCATCTTGGAGGACACGAACGGAGACGGCAAGGCCGATGTTTGCAAGACTTTCGCAGATGATATTCATAATCCTACGGGATTTGAGTTTTGGAACGGTGGCGTTTTGGTCGCTCAAGGGCCGGATCTGCTGTTCCTGAAAGACACCAACGGTGACGACAAATACGATGTGAAAGAGCGTATCGTCCATGGGTTGGATACAGCCGATACGCACCACACTTCGAATAGTTTCGCATTGGACGCAGGTGGTGCGGTCTATTTTCAGGAGGGTACGTTTCATCAAACACAAGTCGAGACCCCTTGGGGTGGACCCCGCCGAGTCGCCAATGGAGCTGTTTTCCGTTTTGAACCTCGGACTCAAAAGTTCGACGTTTACGTTTCACATGGTTTCGCGAATCCGCACGGACATGCGTTCGAACGATGGGGCCAGGACTTTGTTTATGACGGTACAGGCGCACAGCCTTATCATGCGTTGCTCTTCTCGGGTGACCTTGACTATCCAAACAAACATGCAAGCCCGCCACAACTCTATAAACAGCGAACACGACCATGCGCCGGAGTCGAAGTACTCAGCAGCAGTCACTTTCCCGAAGAACATCGCGGGAATTTGCTCGTGCTCAACGTGATTGGTTTTCAAGGCATTTTGCAGTACAAATTGGAAGAGAAAGGTTCGAGCTTTGGCGCAACCGAAGTCGAGCCGATCCTATTCTCGTCAGACCCCAATTTCCGTCCGGCGGACATCGAAGTCGCTCCTGATGGATCGATCTATTTCGCCGATTGGCACAATCCAATCATTGGGCACATGCAACATAATTTGCGAGATCCGAGCCGAGATCGCAACCATGGACGCGTGTACCGCGTTCGATACGAAGGGCGAGATTTGCTCAAGCCGGCTCTCATCGCCGGTCAGCCAATCAACGATCTGCTTGGTCTGCTCAAGTCCAAGGATGATCGCGTGCGTCACCTCGCGAGAATCGAACTCTCCGGACAAGCAAGTGCTCCTGTCATTGCCGCAGCAAAAACTTGGGTGTCCGCACTGGACAAAGCGGATCCTGACTATGAGCATCACCTGATGGAAGCCCTTTGGTTGCATCAAAGCCACAACATTGTCAACGAGGATCTGCTGCGACAAATGTTGAGAGCGAAAGAGCCGAATGCGCGAATGGCAGCCACTCGCGTTTTGGTTTACTGGCGCGACCGAGTTGCCAAGCCGCTGGAATTACTGCAAGTGCAAGTCAACGACGAAAGCAGCCGCGTTCGGCTTCAAGCCATTTGGGGACTCAGCTACTTCTCGGGTGTTGACGCAGAAAAGGCATCGGAGATTGCGGTCGAATCGTTGGTTTACGATCAAGACGAGTACATCAAGCACACCTTGAACGAAACCAACAAGACGTTGGACCGTCGCATCAAGCAGGTAAAGGATTCGGCTGCAAAATAGTTGCCTTCCGGCACTCGTTTTCGGTTCGAACAAGTGTGGTGATAGCGGAGCGGCGCAAGCCGCTCGGTGAATTGCGGAGTGATTCGTTAGTTCTCACCGGACAGCTCGCGCTGTTCCGCTGGCAAAGGTCGCCGGCACTCGGAGAAGCTGTGAGTTTAGTAAATCGCTGGGAAAGTAGCAGGCACACTCCGTGTGCCGTAGCCTCAAAAACCGAAGGTTTTTGCGTTGCGGACGGCACATGGAATGTGCCTGCTACGATAAATTCATAGCCTCTCCGCGAAAGATGCGTGATTAACGCACCTTTTGAGGAGCAAAAGACGACAATGTTTTGCTTGCTACAAATCAATAATCAGAGAGTTTTTAAGAGTGGATAAGTTGGCCATGAGTCGGTTGCATTCCTTGCGTCGCTTGTTTTTCGGTGGTTTTTCTGCGGGGGTACTTTGTACTCACTTAGCCTTCGCAAACGTTGCGAGTGCCGAAGATGTTCCGAGCGCCGTTGGGCCAGTCATCAAGCTTTTCAAGAGCGGACGTCTCCCTCCGGAACGACAGGGTGCGGTTGTCGAAATGATTTGCAATCGAGGCAACGAATACGACTTGCGAGTCGTATTCGATCAGCTCGTCCAGGCATCGGGCTTCTCAAGCGAATTACGGTTGAAGACACTCGGCTGGTTGGCCACGGCGGCGTCCACTCGCAAAGTGAAGCCGTCCGGCGATCTGGATTCGCTCAGCCAGCTTATGGAAAACTCGGACGCATCCTTGCAATTAGCCGCAATACGCCTAGCCTCCGCTTGGAAGCTGAAAAGCGTTGCGAAGTCATTGCAAACGATCGTCACCAATGACAAAACTGCACTGGATCTGAAGATTGCGGCAATCGGTGGACTAGTTGCGATCGAAGGGGAGGACAGCAAAACGACGTTGATCGACTTGGCGAATCGCAGTCGACCGATGCCGATCCGAATCCAGGCGGTGACTAGTTTGGTGAGCTTGGATTTAGAGCTCGCGAGTCAAAAAGCGTCTGATCTACTCGCGGACGCAACAATCAACGACAAGCCCCAGGAGATGCTGACTGCTTTTCTCGATCGACGAGACGGTTCGGATCGATTGGCGTTTGCGCTGAAGGACCAAAAGCTGACGGTGGATGTCGCGAAGATGGCTTTGCGATTTATGTACTCGATTGGCCGAAGCGACGCGTCTCTTTCGGACGTCCTCAGCAAGGCGGCTGGTGTTGCGAGCGACCCACCCCCTCCAACGCAAGAAGAAGTTGCAAAAATTGTCGAACAGGTGATTGCAAGGGGAGATGCAACCCGTGGAGAGAGTATCTTTCGCCGAAGCGAATTGAGTTGCATGAAGTGCCATGGCATCAATCGAGCCGGTGGACAAGTTGGGCCGGATCTCAGTGCGATTGGTGTTTCCTCACCCGTGGACTACGTTGTCAATTCGATTCTGAACCCCAATCTGGCCGTCAAGGAACAGTACGTCAACACCGTTTTTCTTTTGGACAGCGGTAATGTTTTTAGCGGAGTCGTGATCGATCGCGATGATGATCGTGTCCTGATACGCGATTCTCAAGGAAAGACGATTACGATCGCCACTGCGGACATCGAAAACGAAAAGGAAGGAAAGTCGCAAATGCCACAGGGGCTGACCAAGTTTCTCACCGACGACGAGGTGATCGACTTGGCCAAATTTATCTCCGAACTGGGAAAGAGTGGTCCCTATGAGATCCGCAAGATTCCGAGCATTCAACGCTGGCACGTTATGATCAATCCACCCAAGGAACTGACGGACGAAGTTCCGCACTTGGAGTTCATTCGCGAATTGGTCTTGAACAGCAAGCCGGAGCAGTGGGCGAGCGCCTATGGTAAGGTTTCGGGCGTGTTGCCACTGGACGAGTTGCGGGCAGGTCCATCCCCTAGCGCGATGATTCTCCAAGGGGACATTCAAGTCAACGAGGGTGGCAAGTTGGCCTTTGCATTGAAATCATCCGAAAAGTTCCAAGTATGGCTCGATGATCAGCCGATGGATTCGCAAACTCAATTCGAAGTCCAGGCGGAACCCGGTCGTCATCGCATCACCATTCGTATTGAACCATCGGTCAACGCATCGCCAGAGCTGAAAGTCGATATCTCAAGGGGACGAGACTCAAACGTTCAGTTCGAGGTTTTAGGTGGTGCATAGTTGACAAATGCGTCCGGTTTTTTTCCGATCCACCGCGATGATGCAAAATTTCTCAGCATGTGTTCACTTGAACTTGGACTGGGTTGTCTTGCGTTTGCGCTCGGCGTAGTCCTAGGTCCAGATCCTCGCAATCAGATCCCTTCTTTTTTCGATTGGGCAGGTCTTGCGCAAGGATTGGGGATTGGAGTTGTGGCGGGTAGCGTGTTGGCAGGAGGCATGCTGCTGGCTCAGTGGATTCCGTTGGAGGCAATTCGTACGCTCAATGACCGTTCGACGCATCAGTTGATGCAGTTGCTGCGGGGCCTTTCGATCCCTCAATTGATTGCGGTCGCGCTGACGGCGGGTGTAGGTGAAGAGATGCTCTTTCGAGGCTGGCTGATGCAGTTTTTAACGGGTGACATGGCGTATTGCACTCAGCAAGAGATCTTTTTCGGGATCCTCGCCAGTTCGTTGGTATTCGGATTTGCGCATCCTATGAGCGTCACGTATATTATTCTGGCAACCCTGATGGGTGTCATTCTCGGAACGCTTTACTGGTACTACGACAATTTGTTGGTGCCGATCGTTGCTCATTGGATTTATGACGCGATCCTAATGGTCTGGTTGACGCGATTTGGAAAATCCTGAGTGGACTTCTTGGATTTCTTTGACAACATTGATCATCCAATGTTGCGTCGCCGATGAAAGGCCTATCCTGCCACCTATGGGTGAAGACTTCCGAGCATGTGAATTCCTTCAATCGCGGCTTCTACATCCGCTTCCACGGTCGTGTGCCCAAGACTCAGTCGCAACGTTCCACCCGCCGTTTGTGTTCCAAGGAACTCATGAATCAAGGCGGCACAATGAAAGCCCGACCTCGCCTCAACATGGCAGGCGGAGTCCAGAATCATGGCCATTTCATGACAGGACGAAGTCGGATGGATCAAACTGATAACCGGTAGGCGGTTTTCTAATGGACCGATCAGTTTCAAAGAGGGCTCCTCCAAAATGGCTTCGATCATTTGTAGAGCCCATCGGTCCGTTTGAGCCGACAACGGTCTTTTCTCAAGCCACTCGATGCCCGCTTTGAGCGATGCGATGCCGGGCAAGTTACCGTTCCCCGATTCGACCGCCGAAAGCCAATCGAATGGTCCTGCAATCGAATCGCTTTGGGAACCTGTCCCACCAATCCAGATCGGTTCGATCAAGTGCTGTACATGTTCATCGACATAGAGAATTCCCGTTCCAAGCATTCCCCCCGCTCCTTTGTGACCAGGTGCGGCCAAAATTTGGATTCCGCATTCGAGGACATCGATAGGTAGGTAGCCAAGCGATTGTGCTGCGTCGACAACGAAGATCGCGTTCTTCGACTTTGCAATTCCCGCCAGCGTTCGAATGTCTTGGATTGCACCGGTGACGTTCGATGCATGATTCACCACAACCAGTCGCGTGCCGGGTGTCATCGCTTCCAAGATGCGGTTTGGATCGACCATGCCGGTGTCATCGCAGGGCACAGCGGTCCAAGTCGTTCCGTTCGTTTGGTGTGCGAGCTCTAACGGTCGCAATACGCTGTTGTGTTCGGTGGCGGTCGTAACGACGTGGCAGCCTCGAAGTGTGGGTGAATGAAGGAGGCCCAAGATCGCAGCGTTGAGCGCATGGGTTCCGTTGTTGCAAAAGGCAATATGGCGTTCACTCGGTGCATGGATCAAGCGCGCAACGGCTTGCCTGGCGGTAAGCACGAGTCGCGACGAGGCTTCCGCCGAATGGTAGACACCTCGACCTGAGGAAGCCCCATTGTTGATCTGAAAATCGATGCACGCTTCCAAAGATCCCGGCGGCTTGGGCCATGAAGTTGCGGCATGATCCAGATAATAGCGGGCACTTGATTCCAAATCAGATCGGCCTAATTTAGGGTGTAAGGTAACGTACGAAATTCCGAACCGGCTGACCATCTTTGTAAAGTTTCGGCTGGCCGACAATACCCCGACTGGCATAGGAATTGTCCAGCGTTTGACCAAATCCGATAAGCGTTGGGTAAGGTGGATTACGGTACCTAGACGTCATCGAAGTTGGGGGGACATAGGAAAACGGTGACCCTTCGGAACGCTTATCACCTTGATTAGGTCCGCAGGGATCCGCCGATGGACGACAATTCGAGGAGACCATGTAATCCGCATCGAATTGACACGGAGGTGCGCTGACAAACGGAGGGCCGTTGATGGTGTTCGGACGCGGCTGGTTGCGATTTATGGTATCGCTCGGACTTTGGGTCGGAACTCCACCAAGCATAGGGTTCGTTGGGTTCGCAGGGTAATACGGAGGTGGTGCCGCATACGTAGTGCCTGGATTCATGGGGATTCCTCCAGTCGTTCCTAGACCCCCTATCGGCGTTGAGGTCATCGGCGGTGGGTTGCTTGGCGAAAAACCCGGCGGAATACTCGTTTGCGGAAAGGACTGGGGAATGTAAGTCGCGGGTGGAGGAGCAAACGTTGTCGGTGGAGCAACATACGTCGTAGGAGGTGGAGCGAAGGTGGTAGGAGGAGCAAACGTAGGCGAAGGAACAAATGTCGTAGGAGGAGCGTACGTAGGAGGAGGAGCAAAGGTTGTCGGAGGAACATACGTCGTCGGAGGAACATACGTCGTCGGCGGAGCGTACGTAGGAGGCGGGGCGTAGGTCGTAGGAGGAGCATACGTAGGAGGAGGGGCATACGTTGTAGGAGGAACGTACCCCGGAGGAACGTACCCCGGAGGAGGAGCTGAAGTCGTGGAAGGTACTGCGCTGGGAAATGTGGGACGGGGCGCTGGCCCTCCATTGCCACCTGGCAATACAGGACCTAATTGATAGTAGGCAGCAATCGGTATGGATTTTTCGACGACCGGAACTTCGGCGGACGCAAACGAAACGGGGGCTTGAAGTGTGGGACGACTGGTAGCTTCCGAGTCGGAAACAAATCTTGCGGGTCGAAAGGCATCTAGCGCAGCGTAGCTCGCCGGGGATGGACTAGCTTGTTGAATAATAGTGAACTTGGGGCCGGGCAGCAAAACGATTCCCTTGGATCGTTTTGGTTCTGAAGTTGGCTCAGACGATCGAAAGTCATCCGAACTGTTTCTCAGTGTGGGTTTTTGCTCCGATTCCGTGTCTCGGCCTCGTTGGCTTTGAACTGTCTGCGAGTTGCGTTGAAGAAAATCCCCCAGCGGATTGATGGGCCCTCGCGAGTCCTTCATCTTGTTGAGTTGATCGCGGAACGCTTGGGTGTCACGAATCGCACTCGAATCACTTCGGGGTCGAAAAGCGGGCTCTCCGTTCTCTGTTTGAGCTAAGGAATAGTTGCCTATTCCGAACGACAAAAAAACACTACCTACTGAAAAAAACTTGAGTATGGACGACTTCATTGATGCTACTCTTGGATTTGGAGCCGATTGCTCCTGACAATTTATTTGTTCGCTGGGTTGATGCGCACGCCGGCGACGCGCAAGCGTTCGGTGGCAGCAGCATGGTTGGGTTCCTTGAGGAATGCGTCATCCAAATACAATCTGAGGAAAGGGGCAAAGCGACGATCCGATTTGGAATCCGCTTCGCAAGATTCCGCCAACGGTCCGAGGTCCGCAATGGCGTTGCCGTTGAGCATTAGGAAATTCGGAGTCAAGTTGCGAATGAATTCGACGCTCTTGATTCCACACCCCTTGAGGTTGATTGAGTCGAGGCCTTTGAGCTGTGCGATGGGAGCGGGGTCCTCGATTGGATTACCTGCAATATTGAGGGTCCACATTTTTTTCAGCCCGACGAGTGGTTCGAGCGATTTGATTTTGTTGTCCGAGACGTAAAGCGATCGCAAGTTGGACATTTCTCGCAGCGGGGCCAAGTCGACAATCGCATTTTCGGATAGTTCCAAATACTGAGACTGAACCAGGCCGGCGATGGGCTCAATGGATTCGATTTTGTTCGAGGACAAGTCGATCGATTGCAAAAGTTTCAGTTCTTTGAGGGGCCCCAGGTCGGCGATTTCGTTCTTCTCTAAATCGAGCTTCATGAGGGCTTTGCAGTTTTGAAGTCCTTCTAGGCTTTTGATTCCTTTGCCTTTACCGACCACTTGAGAAATATTTTTGACGTCATCGGCCGTCAACGCTTCGGTGTTGTACCGTTTTTCAAAGACTTCGCGTCGGACTGCTGCTTCAAGGTTTTTATCCGGGAATAGGTCGTCTGCCCGAATCGCGAGGGATTGAACCGCAAGGGAAGCAATTGCCATAGTCGCAGCCAAGCCACAACGGAGAGAACTATCCAAACGAATCATCCAAAATCGCCTTCCAAAAGTGTTCACGGGTAGGAGTGACTTCACAACTCATCACTCCACTTTATCTCAACGATCTGCGTAATTCCAGACTTGTTGGCAAGTGGAGGGATGCACAACCAAGTTTTTTGACTACAAAAGGGGTATAAATAGTTTGAGAATTGTCCGTTTCGCGGCAAACCACGAAAATACGAGATCCGAATTGCGAGTCCTGCTGACGGCCTTTGAACCTTACGATACCTGGGAGCAGAATTCCAGTTGGGAAGCTCTCGTGACCTACTTGCACGATCGAGGCATAGCACCAGGGGTGACCACGCGGAGATACCCCGTCGATCTGGGAAAACTGCAAGCTCGCCTTGATAAGGATCTTGAGCTGGGATTCGACGCGATTTTGCATTTGGGCCAAGCCCCCGGAATTAGCCGGGTTCAATTGGAGGCGATCGCGTTGAACGTAGCGGGCATGACGGAAGCTGCTGGCGACTTTTTTGGACCTTTGGTGGCGGATGGTCCGATCGCTTATCGAACACAATTCCCACTCGATGATTGGAATATCAACTTGAGATCGGCGGGAATTCCCTGTTCGGTATCGTTCCATGCGGGGACTTATTTGTGCAATGCAGTCATGTATCTTTCGCATCGCTGGCATGAAATACGGCGGCGGAAATGTTCTATTGGTTTCTTGCATCTGCCGCTAACACCAGAGCAAGTTCTGCACAGCCGACGCGATTTCCCATCCATGCCCCGCGAACAATCCGCCGAAGCCATCGGGAGAATTCTTGACATGATCCACGAGTCCGAACACCACAACTCGATCGCATAACTGCGGCATCCATGCAAAACGAAAACGAAGAAATCGCAATACTCTGGTCGGAGTTTCAATCCGGAAAACTGTCCGCCATTGAAATGGGGCAAGGGATTTTGCACGCAGCCGTGCAATCGAAAGGGGCGGTCACGCCGGACTTGGATCGCACGCGGCGATGCGGCTACCCAGAGGTGATTTATGGTGCCGGGAAATCTCCTGATTCCATCAGGACAGTAGCGGAAGCTCTGCTCAAAGCAAACGCGGAACTGTTGGTGACTCGGGTTACGGCGGAACAAGTGCGAACGCTCTCAGAAATGTTCACTTATACGCGCTGGAATCATGTAGCACGCACCCTGCGCATCGGTCGAGAGGCAACTCCACTAGCACCCGAGAGCATCGAAGCCACAGCGAGCGAAAATGGTTTGAAAGGCAACAACTTGCCCGGCATGGTAGCAGTGGTGAGCGCTGGAACCACCGATGAGCCTGTTGCACTGGAAGCACTGGAGACGCTGGCCTGGATGGGGTTGCCAACCAAGCTCATCCAAGACATCGGAGTAGCCGGCCCCTACCGTTTGATGGCTCAGGTGCCGAAACTCCAGCAGATGTCGGCCATCGTTTGCGTTGCAGGCATGGAAGGGGCATTGCCAAGCGTCCTTGCAGGTCACGTGCGATGTCCAGTGATCGCAGTTCCTACAAGCGTTGGCTACGGAGCCAATTTTGCAGGCCTATCCGCCTTGCTGAGTATGCTCAATAGTTGTGCGGCGAATATCGCTGTCGTCAACATCGACGCCGGTTTCAAGGGAGGCTACATGGCCGGACTCATCGCAGCCAAGAAGCTCTAGAGTCCAACTGCGCCGGTTGTTTCTCGAACGATCCCACGTTATGGTTAATCGACGATGTATTCCACTTCCTTTTTCTCTGCCGAGCGAGCTTGAACATGTCCACCGTTCGCAAATTCCGACCGCATTACACGGTCTCCGACTACCAGCATTGGGAAGGAAACTGGGAGCTATGGTACGGCACTGCCATCGCAATGAGTCCATCGCCATTTGCACCACACGAACGAGCGGTGGCCAAGTTTGTGGCTCAAATCGACTCGTCGTTAACAAACGGCAAATGCGATTGTGCTGTCTACGCAGGGCTTGATTGGATTGTCCAACACGATACGGTCGTTCGACCCGACGTGATGATCGTTTGTGGCAATCAACCCACCCGCCATCTCGAAAAACCGCCTGTTTTAGCCATCGAAGTTCTTAGCGAGTCGACCGCAACCAAAGACAACGGTGCCAAAAGAGAACTCTACGAGAACCAACGAGTCGAACACTACCTAATCGCGGATACTGCCGAACGTTTCATTCGGTGGTTTGCTTTGCAATCCAGCGGAAAATACAGAGATGCTTCAAATTCTATTCCGGATGACGGATTATTCTCGGTTTCTCTGAGTGACGGTTGCGTCATTTATTTCGATCGAAAGGGGGCGTTTGCCTAATCGCCTTATTCGCTTGCACGTCCCAAGTCTCGCAGCTCCAACCATTCGATTGCTCGATCTTGCCAAGTACCGATGGCGGACTTGGGCCTGGATCGAACGCCGTATCCATGACCTCCGTTTTGGTACACATGCAGCTCCGACGAGATGTTCTGTTTCTTTAGATGCGCATAGAACATGACCGCGCCCAATGCCGTGGACTGATCATCATGTGTGTGCACCAAAAAGGTCGGTGGCGTTTCCTTGCCTACTTTGATAGGCGAAATGAGATCGTCCGTGGCTCCGTCGTAGATTCGCCATGGATAGATGAGAATTCCAAAGTCTGGTCGAAAACTCGACTTGTCGATTTCGTCGATGGACGAGTAGGCAGGTTCCGTTTGAGTGAGATGGATTGCGGCAACTTGCCCACCGGCAGAAAAACCAAGCAGCCCAATTTTTTGTGGATCGAGATTCCATTTTTTGGCTTGTGAACGCAAGGTGCGGATGACGCGTTGGCTATCTTGCAAGGGACGAGCCCAAGGTTTGTCCGCCGCATCCGGAGTCGTTCGATAGCGAAGAACGAAGACGCTGATTCCAATGCGATTCAGTGCCGCCGCTGCCTCTGAGCCTTCGAGATCGGGAACGACGTACTTGAATCCGCCGCCAGGTAGGATGACGATGCCTGTTCCGTTGGGCTTTTCTGCCAGGAAAACATCCAGCGTCGGTTGAGTGATGTTTTCGACGCGCTTAATGATGGGCTGGTCGGTAGACCTGAGCGGCAAAGCGGTCCCTTGCTCGCGCGTGGATTCGCCCGGTGCCAGATCAGGCCAAATCGGTAAAGGGAGTTCGGGGGGCTGCGCTAAAGCCGTTGGAATCGACAATGAAGCAAGGACGAATAGGATCACGGTTTGGGAGAAGATTTTCATAGGAATGCAAGTCTGCGGATTATCGTGATTTGGATGGGTTGGTTTCTTTTTTCTCGGGTTGGCTTCGCGCGTTGGCCAATGCCACCAAAGCATTCTCGCGTCGATCTAAGGGAAGGCTTTCCCATGCCAGTTTGTAATAGAGTTCGACTGCGTGCCAGTGTCCTTTTTGTCGGGCACCCTGCGCTAGCGTCAAATAGTAACGGGTGTCTTCGCTCACATGGGATGGTGCTGCCTTTGCATCATGGCTTAATGCGGCCAAGTACTCGTACTGTGCGTTTTGAGCGGGAAAGGCTTTGGCTCCATGAACAAACTTCGAGGGCCGAGTATCTTCGTTTGCCAATTCGACTTGGGCCGGCTTGGTTCCCGCTTGAGAGCGAATCATTCGATCGAGTTCGCCCAAATCGATGATGGTTGCATGGACGGATGCAGCTGCGGCGGACATCTGCGAGCCGTATGCAGGCCGTTCGAACGGTCCCCGAGATTGACTGCCGACGGTCCCCGATCGATAGCCTCCTGCGTATGCGGACCCCGAATCTGGAACACTCACACCGGACTGAATCGAAAACGTACCCGTGGTCGGCAGTTGAACGACTTGAGCATCGGCGGGATGAATGAATAGCGCGGTGATCGCAAATACAAAACTCTGGATGCACCTGCTGCGCGATTGTTTTGGATTCGATTTGTTTTGCATGATGGTATCGAGTATGCCTCGGGATAACTGTTAAACAAACTACGGAACGTGGGATGGATCACTTTTTGGCGACAGTTTGGTGACCCGACGTGTAAGCGAGGAGCGGCCGCAATCCCTTGCTTACGCGGGCTGTTGATTTAGTGAAGTCGTTATTGGGTAAGGGCGGTACGACGGACTTTCAAGTCCGTCAATGTGGAATTCGACGGACTAGGAAGTCCGTCGTACCATGAAAGCATAAATCAACAGCCCGTTATGGGCTCGGGTTACGATCTGCACTCTGTGTCCATCTTATATTCTCGGTAACGCGTAGCCAAGCAAACAACCAGCAACGATCAGAGTCAACCAAAAAATCAAAACAGTTCCGAAGAGTCGCTTGGATGATATCCTAGAAAACATGTAGTAAATCGGATAGAAGACGGGAACGAAGAGGCAGAGTAAGCCTTGCTTGGTCGATTCGAAGAAAGCGGTGAAAAGAATGGCAATGTACGCAAAGGAAGCAATCAAAGCGCACGCCGTTCCGGTAGAAAAACTCATTACACTCAACCAATCCGCCTGTTGAATCCGTGCAATAGAGTCGATGGTCGATTTCTTTCCGCTCGTCGTTGCATCCATTTTCACGAGAGCGCCACCGATAAAGATGACCAGCCCCATCAAGCCCGCAAACATGAACCACCATGGGCTGCCTGTGTTGAGCAGACGTTTTTCGGTTTCTAGCTCCCGCGACATCATGTCCGCAGCTTCGTTGAGCCGTTTGTTTCCAAACCGCTTTTTCTCGGTGGATTGGAATCCTTCGAGCTTGGTCCCTTCGGTAAAGTTCAAACCGCACTTAATGCAGATTACTGCCGTGTTTGCAGCTGGAGCGTCGCAAGCAGGGCAAAATTTCCCTGTGCGCTGTACAAGTCCAGCCGCATCGAGCAGACCGCCTAAACCGCCGGTTGCTGCTGAGGGAGCGACGGCGGACGCGGCGGACGCTTTCGTGCTCTTCGCGTTCGCAGGAGCGGAGGACGTGGCTGCCTTGACATTCTGGGGGTTTGGAACTGACTGCCCCGATTTCGCAGGGGCAGCTGCAGCCGGTACCTTAATCACTTGCTGGCACTTGGGACACTTGCCTGACTTTCCGGCCATATTGTCGGGAACACTTAGGTTATGTCCACATTGGCAGGTAACACGGATCGGCATACTAACTACTTTCTGATTTGCGAATTCCAACGCGATTCCAGACGCTATTCTGGACCGAGGGCCGGCATGAAACAACGTCATTCCATTGTTTTTCTGACAACGAGTTCTTTGTGGACTATTCCCATGGCACCGCTTGACGCCCGGTCGTATTCCCGCTGTCCCGGTACACCGGAGGTCATTGGCCAACGGCCATATTCAACGTAGCCTAGGGAAACACCCGAGGAAGGGATGAAAAACAGGATTATTTTGGCCAAATTTAATCGGCGCGAGTCTAAGGAGATTGAATATGGCCGTAGGCCAAACGGTTCGTTGGGTGTTCTCGTTCCAGGGGCGTTGCCCCTAGCTATGTTGAAGAAGGCCGTCGGCCATGGCTTGCGTTCCCAGCCCGGGTGCGGCAAAGGGTTTGTGGCACGCCAATTGCTCTTTGGGCGGTCTTACCACGTGATGTGCCGTTTTGGCGTAATTGCACGAACCAACTAAAAAACTGAATCACAACCCTTATCAACTGGAGTTCCGTCACATGGCTGCCGCCACCAAAGAAAAGACCAAGGTCAAGCTCGTTCCTCTTGGGGACCGAATCGTCGTTCAACGCGAAGAATCAAAGGAAAAGACCAGCGGCGGGATCTTTTTGCCTGACTCCGCAAAGGATCGCCCGACTCGCGGCAAGGTAATCAGCGTTGGCGATGGACGCGTTCTGGACAATGGCAGCCGCTCGAAGTTGCAGCTCAAGGCCGGTGATCACGTCCTTTTCACAAGCTACGCTGGCGAAAACATCGAAGTCGATGGAGAAGAATATCTTTTGATGAGCGAAAATGAAGTTTTGGCAGTGATCGGCTAGAGCCGCCAACCATTTCTCGCCACTTTACTAAATACCATTAGCAACACAGTTTTACGGAGTTTTTTCAATGCCAAAAATTATTGCTTTCGATCAAGAAGCACGCGAAGCGATTCGCCGCGGTGTCAGCAAGCTTGCCCGCGCCGTTAAAGTGACTCTTGGGCCCCGAGGGCGAAACGTTATTCTTCAAAAGAGTTTCGGCAGCCCGACCGTCACGAAAGACGGTGTGACGGTTGCCAAGGAAATCGACTTGGAAGACGTTTACGAAAATATGGGAGCACGCATGGTGCGTGAAGTCGCGTCCAAGACCAGCGACGTGGCTGGCGACGGAACAACGACCGCGACCGTGATGGCCGAAGCGATTTTCAACGAAGGCCTCAAGGCTGTCGTTGCGGGCGTCAACCCAATCCAAATGAAGAGCGGTATCGAAGCCGCTGTGACCGACATCACTGAAAAACTTCGCAAGATGTCGATCAAAATCAAAGACAAATCCGAAATGGCCAACGTTGCCAGCATCGCTGCAAACAATGACCGAGCCATCGGCAACTTGCTCGCCGACGCAATGGAACGCGTTGGCAAAGACGGTGTGGTTACCGTTGACGAAGGCAAGAGCCTTCACGATGAACTCGAATTCGTTGAAGGCATGCAGTTCGATCGCGGTTACCTGTCGCCTTACTTCGTTTCCGATCCAGCAACGATGGAAGCAGTTCTTGAAGACCCTTACATCTTGGTCTACGAAAAGAAAGTTGCCAATATCAAGGACTTGGTCCCTGTGCTCGAACAAGTTGTTCAACAAGGCAAGCCTCTGTTGATCATCGCCGAAGACGTCGAAGGCGAGGCCCTTGCAACTTTGGTTATCAACCGATTGCGTGGGACTCTTCAAATCGCAGCCGTAAAGGCCCCTGGCTACGGCGATCGCCGCAAGGCCATGATGGAAGACATTGGAATCTTGACCAATGCAACACCTGTTTTCGAAGCCCTCGGCAAGAAACTCGAAGCGTTGACCCTGGCAGACCTTGGTCGCGCCAAAAAGGTCATCATCGATAAAGACAATACCACCATTATCGAAGGTGCCGGCAAAGCGAGTGACATCAAGGCCCGAATCGATCAAATCCGACGCGAAATCGACAACACCTCAAGCGATTACGACCGTGAAAAGCTCGAAGAGCGATTGGCCAAATTGGCCGGCGGTGTTGCCAAGGTTAACGTCGGAGCCGCAACCGAAAGCGAAATGAAAGAAAAGAAAGCTCGTGTTGAAGACGCGCTACATGCAACGCGTGCTGCGATCGAAGAAGGCATTTTACCAGGCGGTGGAGTTGCTTTGATTCGCGCTGCAAGTCAAGTTTCGCCTGCTGAGACTTTGACCATTGACGAAGTCACGGGTTACAACATCGTTTTACGTGCTTGCCGTGCTCCGTTGACCATGATCGCAGCCAACGCCGGCCAAGATGGTGGCATTGTTTGCGCCAAGGTATCGGAATCCAAGGGCAATAACGGATACAACGCACTGACCAACGTCTACGAGGATATGGTTAAGGCGGGTGTTATCGACCCAACCAAGGTGACGCGTACCGCACTTGCGAACGCAGCTTCGGTTTCCGTCCTGTTGTTGACCAGCGACGCTTTGATTGCCGAAAAGCCGAAGGATGACCACGGGCACGGCAAAAAGTCCGGCGGTGGCCACGGCGGCGACTACGACATGTACTAGGCCTTCAAGCCTAAGGCACGCTATTTTCGTTGTGCGACGCTCCGCGTCGCAGTAATCACGACGGCGGAGCGTCGTGCAACAAAGCGCAGTAATCACGACGGCGGAGCGTCGTGCAACAAAGCGCAGTAATCACGACGGCGGAGCGTCGTGCAACTAAGCGCAGTAATCACGACGGCGGAGCGTCGTGCAACTAAGCGCAGTAATCACGACGGCGGAGCGTCGTGCAACTAAGCGCAACGAAGGAAATCACAAAAACCTCGGCTTTCAAGCTGAGGTTTTTTTGTTGGCTCCGAGGTATTGGCAGGACAGAATAGAGGACCGCGTCTATTTGTCCCCTACGAATCCAACGGAAATATGAGAGAATCCAGTGTTGCTCAACGCCCTCTCGGCTCGGTTACCACGAATCTAATCCAGTCTGAGCCACCGTGATTTCGGCAGTAATTTGAAATGTTTTTCGATATTCATCACCGCTTTCCGCGTTTCCTCCAAGCCAGCCTGTGGCTTTTTTCCACTGCGCTGGGGATGGTGCTGTGTGGCTGCAATTCGGAAAAAATCGAGTTTCGCAGCAACCAGCTTCATGCCGCGAGCATTTCCATGGATTTGACTCCACCTGATATCAGGCAATTGGCGGATCGAGCCAAGGGTGCGACCGAACAGCTGCTGGGGACCGCAGATTTGCCGACTTGGCCAGCGTCTGTGTTGCCACCGATCGATATGGAAAAAGTTGTACGATCGTCTGGGCCTGTTGGGCGGGATCAATCGAAAGTCGAACGCGGTTTGTTTCGCAAGCATTGTGTTCAATGCCACGGCATCTCGGGCGATGGGCGGGGACCCTCTGCGGCTTTGCTTGCTCCCTACCCACGAGATTTTCGTCGCGGTTCGTTCAAATTCAAATCAACTCCCATTGGGAAGAAACCAACTCATTCCGATATCGTTCGGACTCTCGAACAGGGCCTGCCGGGAACCGCGATGCCAGCGTTTGGAACCCTTAGTGATTCCAAGGAATTTGTGGACGACGTGGACGCGCTGGCCCACTACGTTCGCTTTTTGGCTATTCGAGGAGAGGTTGAGCGCAGGCTATTGGTCGCTTTGTCGGAACAAGAAGTCGATGAGTCAACTTCGTTGGCGATTTTGACGCGAGTGGCAAACGATTGGTTGGCCGCCGATTCCCACAGCGTCCAACGGCCCGAGTGGGTTGCGAACCCAAGTGAAGACGGGCGAATGGAGTCGGTTGCGAACGGCAAGGCGTTATTCGAAAGCGAATGGACGGCATGCGTAAAATGCCACGGAGTAGACGGATCGGGAAATGGGACGTCTCAAGATTTCGATGATTGGACCAAGGACTGGACGATTCGAGCGGGAATCGATCCTGCCCACAAATCCGAGTGGAAGTCGATGAAAAAATATGGGGCTCTGAAACCCGTGATCGATCGACCGCGAAATCTAAAATTGGGTGCGCTCCGCGGTGGAACTTCACGGGGGGATATCTACTTGAGATTGGTTTTAGGGATCGAGGGAAGCCCAATGCTGCCTGTAGCCAAGAAAGAGAACGGCAACCCTGGCTTAACAGAAGAGGATATTCGAGACCTTGTCGAATACGTTCACTTTCTGTCGGAAAATACGAGAAACATCAGTCTGAGTCAGGAGGTTCAGCATGCTTCCAGTGAATGAGGATTCTTCGCGGTGGGTTTATCGTTGGGCAATGTTGGTCACGTTGCTAACTTTTCCGCTCATTTGGTTGGGCGGGCTCGTGACAACGCATGATGCTGGCATGGCTGTGCCGGATTGGCCCGGCACCTTTGGATACAACCTATTCCTTTATCCGTGGTCAGCCTGGCTGTATGGACCCTTTGATTTGTTCGTGGAGCATGGTCATCGACTCTTGGCGTCGCTCGTTGGTTTATTGGCGATATGTCTTTGCGTCGTCGCGTATCGCAATGAAAAGCGAACTTGGGTAAGAAACGTGTGCTTTTTATTTTTAGCAGCCATCATTTCACAAGGTGTTTTGGGGGGGGCTAGGGTGCTTCTCGACGCACGGACGGCAGCCATGATCCACGGTTGCACGGGGCCACTCGTGTTCGCCCTGGGGAGCTTTATCTTAATGGCATGTTCTTCGGATTGGCGTAGAGCGACTCAAGACGGCAGTAGGATACCGGTTTCCCGTGGACTTCTACGCTTTTCGTATTTGCTCGTGTTGATGTCGATTGTGCAGCTATTTGTGGGGGCTCAATTGCGACATGCACAGCCAACTTGGCTGCCTCCCTTTTTCACTTCGATCGTACACACCCATTTGTTGATGGCAACTTTGATCACTTTGAGCATTTTTGGGATTTGCGTCTTGGTCCGCACAGATCACAATCGACGTGTAATGGAATTGAGACTGCCATCGAACATGCTTTTGATCGTCGTGCTTGCACAAGTTGCCTTGGGACTTGCGACTTGGGTTGCAAACTACGCCACACCTTGGGTGGAACTGACACCTTGGCTGGCCAACTACACATTGCAGGGCAAGGGCTTTTGGGAATCGATGATTGTCACGGGCCATCAAGCGACTGGTTCGTTGTTAATCGTCTTTTCACTGTGGATGGTATGCCGAGTCGCCACGCGAACGAAAAAAGCGGAAAAAGCTCAACCCATGATCAATGACACAACGATTCATCAAGAGAAGGCAACAGAGCTAGTTGCTGTTGGAAGTACAGTATGACTTCTTCGGTTTCCACACCCAGTCTAACAGTCGAAGAGTCTTCCGAGTTGGCGGTCACGAAGGCCTCTGTGACGTGGTGGAACGATTACGTGGCGCTGACCAAACCACGTATCATGTTGATGATACTCTTGACCGTCGGGGTGGCAATGTTAGCGGCCTCGCGAATGAATGGAACGAGCGTTTCGTGGTTGGTCTGCTTGAACACGTTGATTGCTACGGGAATGATTGCGGCAAGCGCCAGTACGCTGAACCAATGGTTTGAGCAAGAACGAGACGCGCTGATGCCTCGAACTCGAAAACGCCCTCTGCCGAGTGGTCGATTGACATCGATTGAGGCGGCTGTGTTTGGCTGGCTGCTGGTAATTGTTGGCGCAGTCTATCTATGGTTGGGAGCGAATTTTCACGCCATGCTTTGCGGGGTCGCGACGTGGGCGATTTATTGCTGGGTGTATACCCCCATGAAAACCTACTCGTGGTGGAACACGGCAGTTGGGACATTGCCCGGCGCGTTGCCGGTCATGATCGGCTGGACGGCTGCCGGGGGCAGTGTTTTCGATTTAGATGGCTGGGCCTTGACCGCCATCGTGATCCTATGGCAATTCCCGCACTTCATGGCGATTGCTTGGCTTTATCGAGATCAATACGAGCAAGCAGGTTTCCGCATGCTCACGAAGGAGGAGCCAACCGGAATTGCGGCTGGTTGGCACGCGATCATTCCGGCTTTTTTGCTCATCCCTCTTTCGATTTGGGTTCTGCAACCGATATCTATCGTTACCTGGGTAGTTGCTGTTTTAGGTGCAGCGTCGTGTTTAGGCCAAGCGGCCGCGTCACTTCGATTTTTACAAGATCGCAACAACTTGACGGCGAAAAAACTCTTGCACAGTTCATTGATCTACCTACCGGCAATCATGCTATTGGTCGTAGTCCGCTGGGGCATCCAGTGAGTTCCAATAGCCGCGCATTCGAACTGACACTTGCCCGATGATTGCCCAATTGCGAAAAGATTTGCAGGAAGTCCTGTCGACGGCTTGGCCGCTTATGCTGGCGACCGGCTTGTTTTCCGTGACGCTCTTTGTAGACCGATGGATGCTTTACCGATTCTCCGATTCGGCGGCAGCTGCTGCTCTCGGCGCGGGAACCATTCTTTGGTCCATCAATTGTCTGCCGATTGGTATTTGCGGCTACACGAATACCTTTGTTGCCCAGTACTTGTCCGCCAAACGCCCAAGTCGTGCATTGCAGGTCGTTTGGCAGGGAGTCTTGCTCGGCCTGATGTGCGGCCCGTTTCTTTTGACGCTGGGGCTGTTTTCCGAGCCGCTCTTTGCGCTTATCGGGCATGAGAAGCATTTGGCCGAACAGGAAGCGCAATACTTTGTTTGGCTCATTCCTGGAACTTGGGCAACGATCATCGCATCCTCTTTGACCGGACTTTTTTCGGGAAGCGGTCGGTCGATGATTTTGCTCTACACCGATATGCTTGTCACTATCGTCAATGGATTCTTGGACTACGTATTGATCTTCGGAGTATTCGGTTTTCCGGCGATGGGTGTTCGAGGAGCTGCACTAGCAAGCAGTATTGCATTGATACTGAAGTTAGTCGTGCTCGCATGGATGGCAAGTCGCGATTTTCGGCGAAAAAGCGGGGTCATGCATGCGAACCAAGATCGAGAAACAGTCGAGGAGCGAGGCAACCGCGTGCGAGATTTGTTAAAGCGAGACTGGCCTCTGATGCAGCGACTTGTTCATTTCGGTTGGCCTGCGGGTGTGTCGGTTGTGGCAGAAGCCTGGTGCTTCACCACGATCATGGTGCTTGTAGGGCGATTGGGAGATCAGGCGGCCGCAGCCACGACCCTCGCGCTCAATGTTAACTTACTGGCGTTCATTCCTTTGGTTGGACTTGGTACGGCGGTCGGAGTGTTGGTTGGCAAGTATTTGGTACAGGAGCAGGTAGAAAAAGCCAAGCGCATGGTGTTCAGTGGATTATTGATTGGGATTGCCTATAGCATGATTTTCGTGATCCTTTACGGTTTGTTTCCGGATTGGGTGATGACAATCTACTCCTTTGAATCCGAACCTGAACGATTCGAAAAGATGCGTCCCGTTCTGAAACCCCTTCTCTACTTTATTGCTTGCTATTGTGTCTTTGACGCGTTTCAAATGGTTTTCGTGGGGGCATTGAAGGGTGCTGGTGATACTCGCTTTGTGTTGGGTGGTCACCTTTTTGCTGGGATCTCGACACTGATCGGCGGGATTGCATTTAGCACGTGGGAAGGCATGGGGGGGCTTTACTATTGGTGGTCTGTCATCACCGTTTGGGTAATCCTCCTCGCCGTCATCTTCACGCTTCGATATTTGCAAGGCGGCTGGCAAACCAAGCGAGTCATCGAGGCTCAGATCGTCGAGTGATTTAGTAAATGGCAAGATTAGAAACGTTCCAACGGCGACCAATATTCCGGAAATGTAGAAGGCGATTGGCGGCGTTGGATCCGCTACGGCTCGCCTTGCTTGCTTACCTTGCTCTGGGTGGCTGGCCTGTTGATCCTTGGTCGGTTCACGAAGTCGCTTCTGGCAACATGAGGATCCGACTCTCCTGGAAAAATCGTTTGCTTCGGTAAACTCGGAGATCCTTGACCAAAAAGATCGGTTAGGTAAGTTATTCTTACGAGCCAAAGGATTTCGCAAAGGTATCCTTTGGGCACAACTTTGAGAAGACTTCAGTAAGACTTCGAGTAGACTTCAAGTAGACTTCAAGTAGACTTCAAGGCCCCATCTAAACGCTTGATCGCGATCCCCTATGCTTGGATTTAACCGGCTGAGTATCCAGTCCAAAATGATCCTTCTTTTGCTGCTCGTGGCCCTCAGCGCCTTGGGCGCGATGGCTTGGGTCGGCTACACATCGGGGAAAGCCTCGATTGAAAAAAGCATCAAGAATCAACTCAAAGGGATCCAGGTTGCCAAGACCTCGGCTTTGCGTATCAGGCTCGAATCGCTCCGAGATCAAGTTGTATCGATATCCGATAGCCGCATAGCCATTGAGGGCATGAAAGCTTTTAAGAGTGCCTACAACGAATTGAAGTTGATTCAGACCAGCCCGTCTGAGTCCGAAAAAATCAAGGAGTTTTACACAGGCACGTTCCTTCCCAAGTTGCGGCAGATCATCGATACCCAACCGCTCGTCGAACAGTACTTGCCGATGAGCCCTGAAGGTCGCTATTTGCAATACCACTACATTGTTGAGAATCCCAACGAGTATGAATCCAAGGGGCTGTTGCAATTGGCTCAAAGCGACACGAGCAACTACCGATTAGTCCATGAGCAGATGCACCCGAGTTTTGCGCGTGCGGTGAAGATATTTGGATTCGAAGATATTATGCTCGTCGATCCTGAAACAATGAATATTGTCTACAGCTACGCCAAAACCACCGAGTTTGCAACAAGCCTCGAAAACGGGCCTTACAGCAACACCAAGCTTGCCCGAAAAGCCAAGGAACTGCAGTTTGCGCAAGACCGGGACGCCTACAAAATCGCCGACTTTGAAGCCTACCGCCCAAATCTGGGCAGACAGGAGGCTTTTGCCCTTAGCCCTATTTTCGATGGGCCCGACATGATCGGTATCCTGGTGCTCCAGTTTCCTGCGGATAGTTTCAATGCCTTGATTACCGGCGGAGGCAAATGGCGTGACGAAGGCTTGGGGGAGACTGGGGAATGCTATCTGGTCGGACCAGACATGACGATGCGGAGCCTCAATCGGTTCATGATGGAAGACCCCGAGAGCTTTCTCGGTGAACTTCGCAGCATCAATTTTCAAGAACCTATCGTTAGCCAAATCAAGCGACAAGGAAGTGTGTTGGGAGTGCTTCCTGTGGATACCAAGCCGGCTCGCGCGGCCTTGGCCGGTGAAATTGGGATCATGGAAGAGCTGGATTATCGCCGCAAGAAAGTCGTCAGTGCTTACGGTCCTATCGAACTCAACTCATTGCGATGGGGTGTGTTAGTCGAAATCGATGCCGATGAGGCTTACGGACCGATCCGTGAGTTCGGACAGAAAGTGGTCATAACCGCTACTGCCATGGCGCTGCTCAGTAGTTTGCTTGCGTTACTGTTCTCCAATTGGTTGATCAAACCGCTCAAGCAGTTGATCGTGGGTGCTCGTCGCCTCGGGGCTGGAGAAACCGACGTCCAAGTTCCAGTGGCCACCAAAGACGAATTTGGGGAGCTCGGCACGGTTTTCAACAACATGGCTCGTAGCATCAAGTCGCAAACAGAAAAACTCGAGCATCAAATCCGAGAAAACGAAGAACTCCTCGGGAGCATCTTGCCAGCCTCGGCCATCGCCCAGCGTCGAGACGGCGATGAGCGTGCCAGCCAGCAATTCGCCGACGTGTCGGTCATCTTCGCCGAGCTTATCGGCTTGGAGGAATTCAGCCGCGAAGCTGGGGAAACCAGAGCGCTGAGTGTGCTTGGGGACCTGATTGTGTCTCTGGACGAAGCAGCCGAAAAGTTTGGGATTGAAAAGGTCAAAACCATCGGTGGCGCCTACTTGGCCGTATGCGGTTTGTCGGTCAGCCGCCCCGACCATGCGCGTAGGATGGCCCAGTTTGCTCAAGAAGCCGTGCGTATCGTCGCCCACTCTCTCCGCGAGTTTAAGGCGGCACTCCACATCGCGATCGGCATCAACTCCGGTCCGATCGTCGGTGGTGTCGTTGGTCGACGCAAGTTCCTTTACGACCTTTGGGGAGACACGGTGACCATCGCCAAGAAACTCGCCGTAGACAAAGGCACTTCTTCGATCCGAATCACCCAATCGGTACGAGACCGTATCGGAGAACAATTCCAGCTCGAAGGCCCTACGCAGTTCGAGTTCGAGGGACGAGCACCCATCGAAGCTTGGCAGGTGTCGGTATGAATGACCTGAGCGATTTGACTCAATTGCCTCTCTGGCAACCCATTGGACTGGCGATTGGGTTTCCTCTTGGATTGCTGATCCTCAACGAGTTGATTCTCTCTCTGGAGCGTCGATCGAATCCTCTTGCAAAAAACTTGCGAACCATCAGAAATCTAGTTCTACCGGCACTTGCATTGCTGCTGTTTGTCAACTGGATTTTGAATTTCCCGAGCGAAAGCAGCATATCGCGTTGGATTGAGACTGTCTTTTGGGTTGCACTCCTGTTTGCCTTGTTAGGGTTTGTCAACGGCATCGTCTTTGGCACGGGTCGCGCGCGTTCGATCGGTGAGCGTGTGCCCAAGCTTTTTCGAGATTTGGCTCAGGCATTGCTCGTGGCGATTGGTGCCATGGTCATCTACAGCAAGGTTTGGGGGATGGAGATCCAAGGAGCCCTAACGGCACTGGGACTCGGTTCGATCGTGATCGGTCTTGCACTCCAAGAACCCCTTGGAAATATCGTCTCGGGGTTGATGCTGTTGCTCGAACGCCCATTGAATGTCGGCGACTGGGTGAACGTCGATGGTGTCATCGGCCAAGTAACCGAGATAAATTGGCGGTCGGTGCACATCGAAACCCCAACGCGTGAGGTTCGGGTTGTACCCAACGTCTCGCTCTACAAAGGAGCCTTCAGCAATCTCTCGCGACCGACTCCTGAACGTACTGAGGTCGTCGAAATGGGCTTCAGCTACGATGATCCCCCCAGCAAAGTCAAAGAGTTACTCTTGGAAGTCCTCCGCAGTACCCCTGGGGTCAAGAGCGATCCGGAACCCCTTGTTCGAACGGTCAACTATTCCGACTTTTCGATCCTCTATCGGATGATCTTCACCGTCGAAATGCAAGAAACGCTCGGAGCCACACGAGACGATGTGATGACCAGACTTTGGTATATGGCCCGTCGCGAAGGATTGACGATCCCGTTCCCGATCCAAATGGAATATCGTCCTGGTGAAAATCCAGGCAAGCCAGAAAAAACAACCTCTCAGTGGCTTAACGAACAACCTCGCTTCAAAGCTTCCTTGCAACCTGCCGAACTGGCTCAACTCAACATACGCGAGTACACATCTGGGGAGTTCATGCATTCCCCAAAGAAGCCATTCCAGGGTGGGGCGTTGATTCTCCGTGGCCAGATTTCGCTGTTGGCCCAGTCCAACGAAGGTCAAGAGGTGGTCGTGTCGACACTCAGTGCAGGAGAGTGTTTTGGGGACAGTTTGACAGCAGGGTCGTCCACCGATGCAATCAGTTTGAAGGCGGATACCGATGTGACTTTGTTGTGGCTGCCCGCTGAGCAAATGGATCAACTTCTGAACCGCTCGGCGAGCCTATCCTCGGACGTCGGCGACGCAATCGAACTTAGACGACTGGCTGTTCAGGCTATCAAACGGCATCGAAAAGGGCAGTCGTTACCTGCGAGCTAATGGTGCTAGCGACGCCCCATGAGCCACGCCAGTAAGTCGTTCCCACGCAGGGCGCTTCGCTAGGAATCTCCTCGACAGGATTGGCCGAATCGAGTTCGCTTTCGCTACGGACTGGTTATTCTCCTCAGGTTGCTCTCCACCTTTCATCGCTGAAACGCAGTTACCATGTTGGATTCAGGGTGGTAACGTTACCCTGGTCGGGACTTTCACCCAACGGATCAAACGCCTTCAAAGGCGCACTAGGGCGATTGTCCTCAATCGCTTCGGCCTGGCATTGATTGGTAGAATCGCCCCAGATCGTTCGGACGCTGACTACGTTCGGCGGACTCGCAGTACCAAACGATTGGGGACAATCGTTTTACTCTGCAGGACCGGCACTAAGAACGTTCCACATGCGACGGTTCTTTGGCTTGTAGAAACACCGAATGAATGGCCAACATGATCGCGCCAACGACCAGCAGGGAGTCCGCAATGTTGAAGTTCGGCCAAACGTAATCTTGGTACTTGAACAGGATCCAGTCGCGAACGCCGCCCCGAAATTCGGCCGGCATGATTGGAATCGCCAATCGATCGTAAAGGTTTCCAAAAATTCCGCCCATCACCAACCCCATCGCAACCGTCAGCCATCTCGACATGGACGCCTTAAAAACAAACAGCCAAATGCAGATCCCGATCGATGCAACGATGGACAAGATTGCGAACAGCCAACCTTTGCCCTGACCGAGTCCGAACAGAGCTCCCTGATTCACGGCGGTTTCGATTCCGATGTACGGTTCCACCAACCACCATGGTTCGGGCAACTCCTGAGGAAGCCCGCGCCAAGCGAACACCCACTGCTTAGATAGCAAATCGGCAGCCGTTCCTGCGACAGCCAACAGAGCAAAAACGAAAAAGCGACTTGCCGGAACTCGCGTTGTTTGGGCGATACCTTGGTTAAATTCCGTCATTGAGGTGATGGCTTCCATAAGACTTTTCTGCTTGGTGTTTCCGATTTCTTAAAACACGGGGTAAACTATACCGCCTGGAGAATTCCGGCAGAATATCCGACTTGAAGGACCTTGCCGAATATTCCGAAATTGACGACGCTTGGCAATATCAATAAGTCGACTTCATCCAAGACTTGTGATGCAAACCGCAACCAACCCACTCCGGCCCCCCATTTAATATGGCAACCTTACTCTCGCCCGCCGAAACTGACGTCAAGTCGGATCTTGCCTATCAGCGTTGTCTGAATGTGGACTGCGGTGCAACCTACGGTATCGAACAAGTGCTTGTGTCTTGCGGGAGATGCGGGGATTTGCTGGATATTGCCTACAATTGGGATCGCATCAAAGTACCAAAACGATTGAGCGATTTTCAACAGATGTGGACGCGCCGACACGAACCACTTCGATTTAGCGGTGTTTGGCGTTTTCACGAACTGCTCCCGTTCGCACCGCAAGAACGCGTCATTACCGTCGGTGAAGGCCAAACGCTGCTGCAACAGGCCAACTCCGTGGCGAAATATGTTGGAATTCGTCCCGGCCAACTTTATTTGCAATACGAAGGGATGAACCCATCGGGTTCCTTCAAAGACAACGGCATGTGCGCGGCCTTTACGCACGCTCACATGGTGGGTGCCAAGCGGGCTGCATGCGCTTCGACTGGCAACACGAGCGCTTCCTTGGCTATGTACTGCGCGGTTACACAGTTGATGAAAGCCGTCATCTTCATTGGATCAGGCAAAATATCCTACGGTAAACTATCTCAAGCGCTCGAATACGGGGCTTTGACCGTTCAAATCTCGGGCGACTTTGATGACGCCATGGCGCGGGTCAAGGAAGTTTCGAAAGAGCTCGGAATTTACCTCGTCAACAGTATCAATCCGTTTCGACTCGAAGGCCAAAAGACGGTCATGTACCGAGTTCTTGAAGCGCTTCAATGGCAAGTACCTGACTGGGTGGTCGTGCCGGGCGGAAACCTAGGCAACAGCAGCGCGTTCGGCAAAGCATTCATGGAACTGAAGGAACTGGGTATGATCGATCGCGTGCCTCGATTGGCGGTCATCAACGCAGCGGGAGCCGATACCTTGGACGTGGTCTACAATCATCGCAATCTTCGATGGAGCCGCGGCCGTCCACGCATGGAAATCGCGTGCTGGTATTACGATGAATTGGATAAAGGCAATATTAAGGCAGACACCATTGCAAGCGCCATCGAGATCAATCGACCCGTGAATCTCAAAAAGTGTTTGCGAGCATTGGACGTCTGCGATGGGGTGGTTCGCAAGGTTTCTGACCAGGAAATTCTCGATGCCAAAGCCCAGGTGGGGGCAGGCGGAATCGGTTGCGAACCAGCGAGCGCTGCCAGCGTTGCAGGAGCCAAATTGCTGAGGCAGCAAGGGGTCATCGGTATGGACGACCGCGTTGTCTGTATCTTGACAGGGCACCAACTCAAAGACCCAACTGCCACCGTCGCATACCATACAACCGACCAAGACAAATTCAATGACGTGCTCGGCAGTCGCGGAGTTTCACGC
This sequence comes from Pirellula staleyi DSM 6068, assembly GCA_945875845.1. Classification (GTDB taxonomy): domain Bacteria; phylum Planctomycetota; class Planctomycetia; order Pirellulales; family Pirellulaceae; genus JBKCUI01. The sequence goes on along the minus strand of CAMCMB010000031.1, from coordinate 41,643 downwards.
GCTTCGTTTGCAAACCGAGCGATTGCCGTACCAAACGACATGGACGCGATTGTCAAGGCGATTCAGTTGTACTCATAGCCAAGGCAAAGCATCGTCGGTTTTTGCTCCCCAAAAGAAGCGTTCATTATGCGATCTTTCGCGGATTGGCTTTGAATTGGCAACCCGACGCGTGAGCGATCGTTGCTTTAATGGACTGTGACACGGGGTATTCAAAAGTGGCATGGGCGTCTCGCCTCATGAATTCAAGAGCGAGACGCTCGTGCCACGCTATGGTAACCCAACGGTGAGTCAGGGATTGCAGTCGGCTCCTCGCTTACGCGTTTTGACGTTGCGCGATTTAGGCCCGTAGGGTCGGCACACCCAATGCCGGGGCTGGTAAGCCCCGGTTTGAATGGCGACGGGGATTGAGCTTGCGACACCGGCAGTGGATGTGTCGGGCCTCCAGCCCTAAGCCATATAGCATAACTCCAAAAATCACGCGTCGGGTTACCAGCCAGTGGTCGCTACACGAGCGGCAAAATTTTCGAGGCAAGCAAGGTGACTACCAGACCTGAGATGGACAGGCACGTCGCGAGTACCGACCATGACTGGAGCGTTTCTCGTTGAGTCATACCGCTCAGGCGATTGACGACCCAGAAACCGCTATCGTTCATCCACGAAAAGCCCATTGCACCCCAACCAATGGCCAAGTAGATGTAGAGAGGGTGAACCCCAAGGGTCCCGTCCGCGAGCAATGGCTCCATCATCGGAGCAATGATCGATGCGGTCGTCAGCATAGCAACGGTTGCACTGCCTTGAGCAACTCGAATCACAACGGCAACGACGTAGGACAAGAGGACCAAGTTGACCGCTTGACCGGCCGCTGCTGCTTTGACAGCCTCCCCGACTCCGGCGACTCGCAACATGCCTCCAAACGCCCCACCCGCGCTGGTGATCAGAATGATCATACCTGCCGTTTCAAGCGGTGGACCGACGAGTTGCTCCAGCTTCTCGCGACTGTATCCTCGCTGCTTCGCCATGACTAGCAATGCGACTCCGGCACCGATCAAAAGGGCGATATTCTTGTGGCCAAAGAAATCAACCGTTCCTCGCACCGAAGCAAAATTCGCTTCACCGCCGAGTGCGTTGTAGGCGGCAAGGCACCAAGCGGTTTGTTGGTCGGGCTTGGTTGCCCCGTCTGCGATCACTCGAAACAAAGATGAAAAACCGATGAGAATGATTGGTAAAACGACCGGTGCCATCGACCAAAAAAGGGAAGGGAGCTCGGATTCAGGTTTGTCGATTTCCGATAATGTCAGTTTTGAATCGCGAATCGGAACGTCGATCCGTGAATTCAAGAACACGCAAACAAAGTAGCCGATGACAGCCGGAATCAATCCGCCGATCAAACCTGCCGCCAAAGAAACACCTATGTCGAGTTTCAGGTTATCGACCATCGCCAACGGACCTGGATGAGGGATGGTCAAGGAGTGAGTAATCACCCCTCCACAACAGACACATAGAACGTAAAGCATGTAGTCTTTGCCGGTCCGCAAACGCAGTGCTTTGGCCAAGGGGACCATGAGCATGAACATCGTGTCAAAGAAAATTGGAATACTCAGTATGTAAGTTGCCCATAACAACGCCCAACCAGCACGTTTCTCGCCAAAGATTTTGAGGAACCGGCGTACGACTTTGTCGGCCGCACCGCTCTCCATCAAACACATACCGATAATCGACGCGAGCGCGATGGAGATGGCGATATCCCGAGCGGTATCACCTAGTCCTTTGGCTATGTGCTCGATGACACCTACCCAATGAGAAAGAACGACAGCCTTGCCATCCTTGCCGATGACTTCCCAGGACGCACGTGAAGTAAGTAAACCCGCAACAAGCGACGCGAGCAACAACGCAACGAACGCGTGCATCCGCCACCAACTGATCGCAACAACGATAAAGCAAACACTGACGGACAAAACAACAAATGGCCACCAAGGGGATGCAGTAAACTGAAACACGTGTGTGTTGATTCCAAAGAATGGGAGGGGATAGGGCTGAGCCAATGCGATGCGAAGTTTTGACCAACGCTTAGCTCAAGCTTGGGCTCCATATACTAACCCATCGACGCTGGCCACGAATCGCCAGGTCCCCATTTTTAAGTTTATTTTGAGTTGAGTCGACTTCGTTCTTCCTGCCGTTCTAGCATAGTCGAGGCATCCCTATTTAACGGAACGGCTCGTCTTTTTGGGATTTTAACTCTCGGGTCGCGTCGGGCGGTGTCGATTGGCCTCGGCTCACCCAATTTCGGTGGGCAAATTGCCATACGTTGGCTATCCTTAGGGTGCTCTCGCGCTTCGTTCGTTCACTTCTTTCGGATTGTTCAACAATGGTTGCCAGGATCGCAAGGATTATCACCCAATACCGAATCATCGCCTTGAGCTTGATCATCGCGAGTTGTTCTGCCGAAGTTTCCTATTCCGATCCCCCCAAATCGTCCCAATTGTCGGATGATCTAGATTTCTTTGAGACAAAAATACGTCCTGTCTTGGTCAAGCATTGCTACGAGTGCCATTCGGAGTCCTCCAATGAATTGCAGGGTGGCTTAAGGGTCGATACGCGGGAAGGCTTGAGAATTGGGGGGGATTCGGGGCCGGCGGTTGTTCCCGGCAATGCCGCACAAAGCCTTTTGCTCTCGGCCATACGTTACCAAGATCTTGAGATGCCACCCGTTGCCAAACTGGATGATGCCGCGATTGCCAACATCCAGCGTTGGATTGAAACGGGGGCAGCAGACCCACGGGAGGGGGCAGCGATATTGCCCGACTCGACTCCCAATATTCAAAAGTCCAGTGGGTTTTGGTCGTTTCAACCGATTCAGGTGCCAGCATTTCCGGCGGTTCTCAATACGTCGTGGCCCACGTCGCCCATCGACACGTTCATTCTTGCAAAATTGGAAAGCAGTGGCCTGGGGCCAGCTCCGCCCGCCGACAAATCGGAACTGGTTCGGAGGGTCTATTTTGATCTTCATGGATTGCCTCCGACGCCGGACCAAGTGCACAGCTTTGTTACGAACGACGCGCCTGACGCTTATGAGAGACTGATCGATGAGCTGCTTGCCAGCCCACGTTATGGTGAACGATGGGGCCAACATTGGTTGGATGTCGTGCGGTTCGCAGAAACGGAAGGGTTCGAATACGATCGCACGATCCAAGGGGCTTGGCGTTTCCGAGATTATGTCATTCGATCCTTCAACGATGGAAAACCAATCGACGCGTTTATTACGGCGCAATTGGCAGGCGATGAGATGGACTCCAACCAACCTCAGGGCTTGGTGGCATCTGGGTTTCATCGCTTGGGGGCGGTGCGCCGCAATGCCGGCAACCAAGAAGTCGCAGGGAGCCGCAATGAAGTCTTGACAGAACGCACCGACATCATTGGTTCGGCGATCATGGGTCTGACGGTGGGTTGCGCACGCTGTCACAATCATAAGTTCGACCCGATCTCTCAGGCGGACTACTACCGTCTTCAGGCGTTCTTTGCGGCTTCCCAGGATGTCGACGTACCCATGGTTCCCGAATCGGAAAAGCTTGTTTGGGAAAAAGCAAACACCGCCGTTCAGACTCAAATCGATGAGCTCAAGAGCCAACTCGCGACGCAGTCGCTCGACGAGCAGAAGCTGACCCGAAAGAAAATGGATAAACTGGAAAAAGAACTTCCGCCCGCGCTCCCTTCGATCAGTACGGTACGAAACCAATTGGAAAAGGAAACGCCCATTTATGTATTGCGGCGAGGCGATTTCTCACTCCCCGGCAAACGCGTCGCCGAAGGAATTCCCAAGGTGTTCTCCAACGACGTTGAACCCTTACAAATCGATCGAGCCAAACCGCGAACCGCCCTAGCACAATGGCTGACCAGTCCAAAGCATCCATTGACTTCGCGGGTCTTCGTCAATCGTATTTGGCTCAATCACTTCAGCCGAGCACTCGTTGCTACGCCGAACGACTTCGGACTCAATGGCAAGCTGCCGAGCCACCCCGAATTATTGGATTATCTAGCAGACTTTTTCATGCGCGGTGGATGGCAAGCCAAATCGCTCCATCGTTTGATTCTTCTAAGCAGCACGTATCGGCAATCCAGTCAACCCATCTCCAAAGAAGTCGGACACTCACTCGATCCAGACAATGCACTGCTTTGGCATTATCCCTTACGGCGGCTGAGTGCGGAGGAGATCCGCGACAGCATGTTGATCGCTTCCGGTCAGATCAATTTTGCAATCGGTGGCCCGAGCGTCATCCTCCCGGTGGATAAGCAACTTGTGGCCCAACTGTACAAGCCATCGCAATGGGAAGTTACGCCAGAAATCGGTGATCGCATGCGACGATCGGTCTATCTCTTTGCGAAACGCAACTTGCGATTGCCGTTCATGGAGGTCTTTGATCAACCCACCTTGCAGACGAGTTGTTTTGGACGGCAACAAAGCACGCATGCACCCCAAGCACTTGAGCTGCTGAACGGTCCGATGGCAAATCAAATGGCCGAGGCATTCGCCGAACGGCTCAAGCATGAGGTAGGAAGCGATGTCGCACGCCAAATCGACTTTGCTTTCGAATGGACCTTGGGGCGATTGCCGACCGACGGTGAGCGAGGGTTTGCAATTTCATTTCTCGAGAAGGGTTCAACGCGAGAATTTGCTCTGGCGCTGTTCAACCTCAATGCATTTCTTTATGTGCGATAAAAGGGTGAATTCATGAATCGAACCTGCTTCGAACGTAGACGAATGCTTGGCGACTCGTTTTGCGGCTTTGGGTCTCTTGCACTTGCGGCGATGCTTCGGGAGAAGTCCTTGGCGGAATCCAAGTCTCCCTTGGCACCCAAGCTTGCACATCTTCCGGCGAAAGCAAAATCGGTCATTTTCCTGTTCATGGCGGGAGGACCAAGCCATCTCGAAACGTTTGATCCTAAACCATTGCTCAACACCCTGAACGGCCAAGTTCGACCGACGGAGTTCGGCGATGCCAAGTATCAGTTCGTCCAAAAAGATGCTCGCTTGCTCGGGACAAAACGCCAGTTCCAACGCCATGGGCAAAGTGGCATCGAGGTATCGGACCTATTTCCGAATGTGTCGAAGATGATTGACGACATTGCGGTCATTCGGTCGTGTTATGGCGACATGGTTGTCCACTCAGCGGCCCAGTATGAACTCCTGTCAGGCCGCGTGATGCCCGGGTTTCCGAGCATGGGGGCTTGGACGATTTACGGATTGGGTTCGGAAAGCCAATCGCTTCCCGCCTATGTCGTGATGCCCGATCCAGAAGGCGCATTGGAAGCGGGGCAACCGATGTATGGCAATGGTTTTTTGCCCGCGGCGTTTCAGCCAACCATGTTTCGACCCGGCGAACGGCCAGTCCTCAATCTCGAACTGCCAGCCGGCGTGTCATTGAACGAACGCCGTCGAACCATGGACCTCATTCGCAATCTCAACGAGTCTTCGCTCACTTCGGAAGACCTTGAGTTTGCAGCTCGGCTTGAATCCTATGAACTCGCGTTTAAGATGCAAACCGAGGCGCCAGATGTCTTCGATGTAACACGAGAATCAGAGGAGACACTGAGATTGTACGGTGTGGGAACAGAGCCAACCGACGATTATGGTCGGCGCTGCCTCCTCGCACGAAGAATGGTGGAGCAAGGTGTACGCTTTACCGTGGTTGTGTCTGGCGGAGGCTCTGGAAACACGCAGTGGGACGCTCATGGGGACATCGAAGAGAATCACTGTCGAATGGCGGCCGAGACCGACAAACCCATCGCAGGTTTGCTGATCGATTTAAAGCGGCGTGGCCTGCTCGATACGACCTTGGTCGTTTGGGGAGGAGAGTTCGGCCGTTCACCGGAAGCCCAAGGCGGCAAGGGCCGCGATCATCATAATTTAGGTTTCAGCATGTGGATGGCAGGAGGGGGAATTCGCGGAGGCCAAGTTGTCGGCGCAACCGACGCGATCGGACTTCGTGCGGTCGAAAGCCCCTATCACTTTCGGGACATACACACGACGATCTTGAACCAGTTGGGCCTTGACCAAGATCTGCTCATCTACCCACATCTCGGACGAAACGAGAGGTTAACGCAACTGCGAGGCAAAGTAATTCACCAAATTGTTTAACGATCATGACTGATTGCAGGCTGACGTTGATTGCGAGCAGAATCACTGAGCAAGCCGCAGAGCAGGCTGTTTTTGCCCCTCATGACCTTGTGTCATGAGCAGCAAAGTTTGGTCGGCTAACAATCAATTCGCCGTCAGACGGTTTGAGCCCCCTAACGGGCCTTGTGTCGTGGGTCGCTGAAGTTTCTAACGTTGCTGGCCGAGGAAACTCTCCTCACCCATGTGGCAAGCGCATGGGGGCCGGAGCCGCTTGGCGGTGGGACTCGGGTTTAGCGGACCAAACTTGCTGACCAACAACACAAGGTCGTTGGGGCAGAGACAGGACGCTGCGCTAGCGTTATCGCCTATCGCGCAATCCTAAAAATTTCGCCACTCTGCCGTCTGAGCCCGCTGCCCACACAACGTTGTCGATTGATACGCTCAGCACATGAAAGCCTGTCTCCGATAACGCCTGCCATGACTCGCGATCGGAACTCCAATCACAGCCGGTCGGCCCGCATGTTAACCACATAGGCGACTCCGCTGCAGCGGATGGTGCACGAACAAGAGCCGAGACGACGCACGAACGAAAGCCGAGAGGTCGACTTTTTTTTGGACTTCGCCAACTCATGCCTCCATCCTCGGAGAGAGCGATGTTGTGCTCTGCGGTCGATTCCTTCCGATAGTCACCGCCAACGCAAACTCCTTTGAACTCGCCATCGAATGCAACGGAGAAAATCCCTGCCGACTCGCCCCGCAAGATTGGTTCCACCCGCTCGAACGCCCAGCTATCTCCTCGATCATTCGAGCGAAACATACGACTCGAACCAGCGCTTCCTCCGCCCAGGCCAATCCAGGCCTTGTTTTCCGAAACGAACAGAGTCGAATTGCTGGCTGCAAACCCAGCTTCTCCATCCTCCATTTTTGGAATTGCCGAAGGCTCGATAACGGACCAGGAATTACCGCCATCCAAACTCTTGACGATCAACAAGCCGCCGTCAACGGGATCGCTAAACGCAAGTCCAGTCTGGTCGTTGAAAAATCTCATCCCATCAAAGAAGGCTTGCGGCGACGGATTCTCGTAAACTTTCAACCAAGTGCTTCCCCCGTCAATGGTCTTCATGATAACCGCTGGCTGACCCGCCGTGGCCACGATCGCTCGGTTGCCGTCCCAAGCATGGATCGACCGGAATTCGAGTTTGTCGAGTTTGTCCAATTGGGGAATGGAGATTCGATTCCAACGCGATCCTCCGTCCAGGGTGCGAACGATGGTTCCTTGGCTACCACATGCCCAAGCGACATCTTTGCTGACCGCAGCCAGTCCTCGCAGGCTAGCGCGGGTTGTTGTGTCGAAATTCTGCCAAGGCTGTTGGCCGAAAGATTGCGTCAGGTTCAGCAAATCGCAGACGATCACCAGAACACAAGTGCGCAGCATAACCGTTTCTCTGTTTCTACCCAAACATTGGACGAACGAACGAAAACATAATTGTACTGCATAAATTGTACTGCATAACTTGTCCTCTAAAACGGAACACTTTCGGGTTGCACGCTCTTGCTTCTTGATTTCCAATTCAACAAATCCAACAACCGGCACGAATAAAGATAGAGGGTTACCTAAAGTTGAAGATACTTCTTGCAAATGATGACGGTATTTATGCCCCAGGTCTTCGAGCCATGCGTGAGGCGTTAGTCCAACTCGGAGATGTTGTGGTGGTTGCACCCGCGACAGAACAGAGTGGGGTTGGGCATTCGATCACGTACCTAACACCCTTGACCTGCAAAGAGATTTTCGACGGAGACGATTTCCGTGGATGGGCCGTGGATGGATCACCGGCCGATTGCGTCAAACTGGGTGTGGCGGAATTGGCTGGCGAGCCCCTCGATCTAATCGTAAGTGGAATCAACGGTGGCTTGAATGCTGGGATCAATGTCCTCTATTCCGGTACGGTAGCTGCTGCGATTGAGGGTGCGTTTTTTCGGATTCCAAGTATTGCTGTGTCGCTCGAGCACGATGTTCATGCGGATTTCGAATCCGCGGCTCAGCTCGCGGTTGCACTCATTCGGCAGATCCTCGAAAACCAAGGGCCTAGCAGCGAGCTTTACAATATCAATATTCCCACGGCTGCTACCCAAGTTTTTCGCTCTGGCCAAACTCCGGAAGTGCATTGTGTGCCAATGGGTGTCGAACGGTACGGCGATCATTACATTAAGCGCCAAGATCCGAAAGGCCGCAACTACTACTGGTCCACCAATGATCCACCGCCAAAGCCGACCGATCATGAGACCGATTTAAACGCCTTAGCAGCCGGTCACATCACCGTGACTCCTTTGCAATTCAATATGACCAAGCATGGTCTGCTTGAAAAAATGCCAAACTGGAAGCTCTCCGTAGCAGGATTGACTGCAATAGGAATCCGATGACCGACGACGCGTCGATACTGGAAAACAAGCGAGTTGTGTTCGTCGGTAAGCTCGGAGCGCTCCCTCGCAAAGAAGCCATGCAACTCGTTCGCGAGCACGGAGGCAATCCTCTCGAACGCGTCGCTGGCGACGTCGATTTAGTGATTATCGGAGCAGACGAATTGCCAGCCGAAGATCTTTCGGATTTGCTCAGCGATTCGATTCGAAAGGGAATGCGAGAAGGCCGTACGACGCTCGTGCATGAGCATGATCTTTGGCAGCAGTTAGGTGTGGTGGACGAATCGTCCAGCATGCAGCTCTACACACCTGCCATGGTGGCCGGACTCATCAAGACGCCTGTGAGGAACATTCGACGATGGCTTCGCATGGGACTGCTTACCAGTAAGAAAGTTGCGCATCGTCTCCCCTATTTCGACTTTGAGCAAGTTCAAAACGCTCGGCAACTATCGGGTTGGATCTCGCGCGGTGCACGTCCCACCGACATCAAACGCCAGTTGACCGAGTTTGCTCCTTGGGTCGCAAATCGTTCTCTGATGGAACTGGATCTGGTCGTCGATGGTCGCAGATTGTTGTTAAGACATGGTGGGCAATTGCTTAGTGCCAACGGGCAACTGCATTTGGATTTCGATCGAGACGAGGAATTGGAATCACAAGGTACGCGTACCTTGCCGTTTCAGGCTACGGGGATCAGCTACGATTCGGGGCTCAGCGATTCGCTCGGAATCGCGGGCGTAGATGCCAATTCCAACGACGTACAAAATTGGACTCGCGATGACATGCTCCACGTGGCCGAAGAGTTGGAGGACGGGGGGCACTTCGAACAAGCGATCGAATGGTATCGCGTTATTCTTGCAAAGTACGGAATGACGGCTGAGATTTGTTTTCAACTTGCGGAATTGTTATACCGAAGTGGTGATAACTCGGCCGCTCGCGAACGATACTATAACGCGGTCGAACTCGATGAGGATTTTATTGAGGCGCGAGCGAATTTAGGATGCGTGTTGGCAGAAACAGGGCAAACGGAGTTAGCGATCGCAGCGTTTCAAGGCGCGCTCGTGAGAGACGATCGTTACCCGGATGTCCATTACCATTTAGCAAAGTGTCTGGATGAAATGGCGGATGAAGAACAAGCGGTTCGTCACTGGATCCGGTTCGTGCAACTTTCCCCTCAAAGCCCTTGGGCCGAAGAAGCCCTTGATCGACTCGGGCGGGTCTAGCCCTCTTTTTTCCATCGGTTATGGATTGGGCGACAACGACCAGATCGCTAGACCAATCAGGCACACGGGGCATAGCAATAGCCAAACTCCTATCCCAATTTTGGAGGCAGGATATTTTTCGACCAACCCCGCTTCCTCGGTTGAAGTTGGCTGTGCTGAGTCTTGTGACCGCATCGTCGGAGGAAATGGTGAAGCTGGGTTTGGTAACAGTTCAGTCTGCATGACGGATGGAGTTGCGGGTGCCCAACTCGTTCCACTCGATGCGGGTGGCGCAAACAAGGCTTGTGGCTGTTGAGGCGATTGAGGCGACAGGAGGAGCGAAACAGGCAAAGGCTTCGCCGATCGGACGGCTTTCGGGAAATGGACAACGCCGATGGCTGGTAAAATCAATGCCAGGCAGCTACTCGCACAAATGATGATCAAGCCAGCGAATTTCATGCTCTTGTCCTGGGGAAACAGGGATTTGCGAACGGAATTGCGCTCATGGCGAGAGCTTAGCACAACCTGCTCGTTGAAATCGACAGGAACATTGCGAAATCGACAGGAACATTGCTTCCAATTCCACAAATTGTTGAGTGCACTCCCAGATCAAAAAACAATTAGAATTGTGGCAAGCGATAGCTGTCTAATGGTTTCGAAAACAAAGGGAGGGCGAGGTTCTGCCGAGCTTGCGACGCAACGGTTCGGCAGGAGCCTCAACCTCCCAAGTATCGAATTCCTGATCCAAAGCCTGAATCTTTTTTAACTTCCTCACAGAGAGTCGAAATGTTCCCACCACTACGGTTTCTGGCCGCACTGTTGCTTTCTATTGGTTTTACGACTGAAAGGGGGTACGGCGATCTAATGGCAGGAGCAGCGGTCGTTGATATCACGCCCGTGTCATTTCCTGTCCTCATCAATGGAGGTATGACAAGCAACACAGCCACGTCGGTTACCACGCCCATTCATGCACGTGCGATCGTCCTCAAGGACGGATTGGAACGGATTGCTATCGTCGTCGTAGACAGTTGCATGCTCTCTCGGCCTTTCCTGGACGAAGTCAAAGCGATGGCCTCCAAGAAAACCAACATTCGAACCGATCGGATGTTGATTTCCGCCACGCACGCCCATTCGGTTCCGGCAGCCATGGGGTGTCTCGGAACAGACGCAGACGAAAACTATTTGCCGTTCCTCCGAATCAAATTGGTAGAAGCCATCGAGTTGGCAAGTAATCAACTTGAACCGGCACGTGTGGGTTGGGCTGTGCGGAACGCAGCCAATTATACCGCCGTGCGTCGATGGATTCGTCGACCCGATCGTATCGCAGAAGATCCATTCGGAAACAAAACCGTTCGGGCCAACATGCATGCTGGACGAGTCTGGGAAGATGTCACCGGCGAGTCAGGTCCAGAAGATCCGGATCTTTCCATGATTTCATTTCAATCCAAGGCTGGCGAGCCGATCGCGCTTCTGGCCAATTTCTCAATGCACTACTTCAGTGGCGAAAAACCTGTGGGTGCCGACTACTTCGGTCGCTTTTGCGATGGCATGAAATCGCGGATCGCCAAGGAGCCCGCTGGGGGGCGTCCTCCATTCGTTGCGATCATGTCGCATGGTTGCAGCGGCGACATTTGGCGGTTGGACTACACCAAGAAAACGCCGATCGAATTTGAAACCATCAAGATCGAGGAATACACCCAAGGGCTCGTCGATCTCGCTGCCGAGGCATATGACAAGATAGAGTACGACGGGAAAGCGGATCTTGCGATGAGCGAAGCAAGATTGCACATGAGGTACCGCGTTCCCGATCAGCAACGCCTGGACTGGGCGAAACCCATCGTCGAGAAATTGGCTGGCCAGCCACCCAAGACGACTGCGGAAGTCTACGCTCGAGAACAAATCATCCTGGACGAACGAAAAGAAACGGATGTCGTCGTTCAAGCACTTCGTATTGGTACGATCGCGATTGCAACCACGCCGACAGAAACGTATGCGTTGAGCGGCATGAAATTAAAGCTACAAAGTCCGCTCACTCAAACGATGGTGATCGAACTTGCCAACGGTGGCGATGGATACATCCCCCCACCCGAACAGCATGTCCTCGGGGGCTACAACACATGGGCGGCCCGTTCGGCTGGTCTTGAGGTCGAAGCGGAGCCAAAGATCATAGAAGCGTGTCTTGAACAACTCGAGAATGCTTGTGCGAAGCCACGAAGATCCTACATTCAGAGCCGTGGTATCGCTGTCAATAAAACTCTTTCCATGCAACCGGCAGCCTACTGGCGGATGGACGAAACCGCTGGCCCTAGAGCAATCGATTCTTCCGGCAATCATTTGGATGGGTTCTATGAGCCCGGGGTTGTGTTTTTCTTGGAGGGGCCCGCGTCGCAGGACCACTGTCTGGATGGCGAAGTGAACCGTTCGGCCCAAATGGCAGGCGGTCGCATGCGTGCTCGCGTGTCGGATTTGGGTGACCAGTACAGTGTGTCGTTGTGGATTTGGAATGGCATGCCGCTGGACGGCCGCGAAGTTGCTGGCTGGATGTTTTGTCGTGGCCGCAATCATGGACATCTGCCACAGGGTGACGCATTGGGATTGGTAGGCAAGGGTGAGAATGCGGGCAAGCTCATCTTTCAATCGGGAAATCGCGATTGGGTGATCGGCAAGACGGTCGTTCCTCGATGGACTTGGGCCAAGGTCCAGTTCGTTCGCGATGGCAACACGGTGCGAGTCAATCTCAATGACAATCCAGAACCCGAGATCAAGACCGACATGCCGTTTGATTTGCCATTGGGAGTCGACGACCTGTTTCTAGGCGGGCGTGGAAGCAGAGACTTCAGTTGGGAGGGGCGAATCGACGAAGTCGCCATATTCCGGAAACCGCTCCTCGGCCCCTGAGCAGGTGGTTTGAGCCCCCACGACCTTGAGTCGTGGGTCGCTAAACTTTTCCAATGTCGCGAACGAGGGAACTTGCTCACCCATGTGACACGCACGTGTCAAAATGGTGCAAGTCAAGCGATCTGACAGTACTCGCGTCGGCGTGATTCCTACCGGCAGCGTAAATGGGTGGCTGACTTGTATCTCTCCAGGGAACGATGTGCGACATTAACCCGCTTCTGTTCAATTCAGCAAATCCAACCATCTCGGCGAATCAAAGTACCGCAGGTTGCGGCGGAGTTCGCCCTCTCAATTAGACTAGAAATTCGTATTTCGAGCAGCATTTACAAGGATGCGGCACAGCATTTGCGGGTTCGGGAAGAGACAATTGCCAATCGTCCATGGAAAAGAACATTGAGATCGATAGCCCGGACTTTTTTCTAAGCTAGGGATATGAAGACGTCGCCGCGATCGCTCGGTCCTTCTGAATACCCAAGAAAACTCTCGGAATAAGGCATGAACAGACAGACATTGGGGTGGTTGTACCGAGAATTACCGGAGCTTGTGAGCCAAGGGATCATTTCACCAGAGGTTGCGGAGAGAATCCGTGAGCACTATGGTGAGCCGAAAGCCCTTGCAAGCTCGGCGAAACGCTGGGCAACTATCTTATTTAGTATCCTGGGCGCAGTCCTGATCGGCGGTGGGATTATCCTTTTGCTGGCACACAACTGGGAAGAGCTCTCGCGGCCGATGCGAGCGTTGATCTCGGTATTGCCTTTGTCCGTGTCAGCAGCATTGGGCGGCTGGTTACTGATGACGCAGCGGGCGAGTACGGCCTGGCGGGAAGGGGTGGGGACATTTCAAACCATCTCCATTGGTGTTGCAATCTCGTTGATTGGTCAGACATACAACCTCGGGGGTAGTTTTGATGATTTTATGCTGACATGGTCGCTACTTGGTTTGCCCGTTGCATACCTGCTGGGATCGACATTGCCAGCCTTGTTGTATCTTATCGGAATCACCGTTTGGACCACGGCGAGCGAGCGTTACGGGCTGAGAATTCTTTGGTACTTTCCATTGGTTGGTTTGGCCTTGCCCTACTTGTGGCTAACAAGCCGAACTAGTCATTATCATCCACGGCCAGTGTTATTTGCCTGGGTGCTTGCGATAACTCTATGCATCGCAGTACCGATTTCGATGGAAAATCTAAGTCTTGAATTTCATTCAGAACCTATGCTTCTAGGTGGGTTGTTTGGGCTGCTTTTGCTCGTCGGCTCGCGTTGGTGGGCTGATGCATCAACGGTTTGGCAACGACCATTTCAGACCGTTGGCGCAGTAGGTGGATTCGGGCTAGCATTGATCATGAGTTACAGCGACTCATGGCAATATTATTCTTACGACGGCAGAGAAATAGCCAACTCGAGGTTGTTGTTGGCAACAGAAGTGACGGTGGTTGTAATCATCATGGTGACGTCAATTGCACTTTGGTTATGGAGTTGGGTTCAACGATCGAGGTACGAAGTGATGCTCGGCGCAGTGTCGATCCTGTCACTATTTGGGTGGTTATTGACGCATTTCAATGAAAAAGCCATCGCAGTCGTGTTATTCAATCTGTACCTGTGTGCTCTTGGCATCGGGACGCTGGTGATCGGGTTGAAGCAGCGAAAGCTGAGCGTGGTCAATACCGGGATGGCAGTATTATCGAGTGTGATCTTGTGTCGGTTCTTTGATGCCGACCTTGGCTTCGTACAGCGCGGTGTGGCGTTTATCGCGATCGGTATTGGGTTCTTGGCAACGAACTTGTTGATGTTGCATTGGAAAGGAGACGCACAATCGTGAATTCCAAATGGATCTTTGGATTGTATGTATTGTTGGTCGTGGTTCAGTTGGCGGTGCCCGTGAGTCAAATTTGGAGATATGAGGACATCTTGCAGACGGGCCGCGTCTACAAATTCCGAACTGCCCCCATAGACCCTTACGATGCCTTTCGAGGCCGTTACGTCTTTCTAAACTTCGATACCGAAGAAGCTCCCATTCGGCCGGGGGACAAGCTTGGAGGCGGGCCAGCCTATGTAGAACTGGCAGAGGGAGAGGACGGATTTGCTCAGTTCAAACAGGTGTCCCTTGAGCCACCAGCAAGTGCCGACTACTTGCGAGTGTACTTCGCATATCCTGATTTCAACGACCCGGGCAGAGGCTATTTCGGTATGCCCTTCGACAAGTTCTTCATGGAAGAGAGCGCCGCTCCAAAAGCCGAGGAAGCCTACCGACGATTTGGAAATCTTCGTGGCGAAACACAAGGAGACGCATACGCGTTAGTCCACGTAAAAGGAGGCATCGGTGTGATCGAAGACGTTTACATAAAGAACCAGCCCATCCGCGAGTTCATCAAGACGATACCGCAGATTGAAAATCCATAATGTCAGAAACAGAACGAAATTATGAACCGAACGGATAAAAAGAAAGTTCTGGTTTTGATTACCAGCAGCATCGGGATAAAATTACAAAACAAGGCAATTACGAGTGCTTGGTTGAATATTTGTGTCTGCCATCGTTCAGCAGCCTACCTAAATAGACGATTTACTCGAGAGGCATTCCGACGACATTTGATGTTCGAATCTTTGGAGTATCGGCAACTCTTAGCGACAACGGACTTGGCATCTATTGTCAGTCCGCTAATTTCGCCTAGTCGCACGGCGATGAGCGGAGCTATTCTGGACAGCCCGCAGGGAGACTCTAGCCTGCGAATGCAAAGTAGCGATGGCCGCTATCTGGTTTTTGTGAGTAATTCACAGAATCTGGTGGCTGTTGGAACACTTCCGCCTGGCATGCAACAAGTGTATCGCTACGATCGAGTAAATCATGAAGTCGTGCTTGTATCCGTCGCCTCTGATGGTGTTAATGGCGGAAACGGCAAGTCCGATTCCCCAACGATTAGTGCAGACGGCACAAGAGTGGCATTTCGCAGCGAGGCTACCAATCTCAATTTAATGGATCAGGATAACTACCCAGATATCTATGTACGTGAACTAGGAAACCAGCCAAACACGATTTTGGCTAGCGTGAACAATGCCGGAACCTCGAAGGGAAATAGTTATTCGTTCAATCCAAGGATTAGCGCAAACGGAAGCCGTGTCGTGTTTCATAGTTATTCATCAAACATCGATCCAAGGGACGCAGATGCGAATTCAGACATTTATGTACGAGACCTGGAACTACCCGCGACCTTTCTAGCAAGTGTCAATGCAGATGGAACAATCAAGGGCAACAATACTTCCCAGGAGGCATCCATTAGTGCTGATGGAAAGCGGATTGCCTTCTCCAGCTATGCAAGCAACTTGGATCCCCTGGATCAAGACAATGGATCAGACATCTACGTTCGAGAATTGGATGATACACCTACGACTATCCTCGTCAGTGTGAATGGAGAGGGTACGGTCAAAGGAAACGGCAGCTCAGAATCACCTGTGATTAGCGCCAATGGAAAAAGAGTGGCGTTCGAGTCCTCGGCAACCAATTTCGATCCACTCGATCGAGATCCGATTCCAGACGTTTACGTGCGAACATTGATAGACGTCCCTGCAACGACGCTGGTAAATGTGAATGCGAACGGCACCTACAAGAGCAATTCCGGCGGCTATTGGTGGCCTTCTGGATTGTCCATCAGCGCAGATGGAACACGAATAGCCTTCATTACTCTTGGCAGGCTTGATCCACTGGATCTTGACCAACTTTGGGATGTTTACGTTAGGGATATCGGCGATACTCCAACAACATTTTTGGCAAGTGTCGATTCCAGCGGCACGGTCAAGGGAAATCGTTCCTCGTATTATCCGGTCATCAGCGATGATGGAACACGAGTGGCGTATGCGAGCGATTCCAGCAATCTAGACCCTCGCGATTCAGATACTCTATCCGATATTTATGTACGCGAGCTGGATGTGACTCCGCGAACCGTTCTTGCTAGTGGGATTGCGTTTGCAATTGAAAATGATTTCGGCTCCTCAAAGAGCCTCTCCATTAGTGGTGATGGAACAAAGATTGCGTTTGCAAGTGATGGCTCTAATATCGTTTCTAATGACTTCAATCAAGCCTCGGATGTCGTAGTCTATTCGGTCGATACAGAGAAATCGGATTTAGCATCAATGGCTAACCCCATGCGCCCCGCACTGACCTCAGGTCCAGGTGCCGATCTAAATCCAAGTATCCAATCGTCAGGTGTACCACCTACGAATTCCGTCCAACATATGTGGAGTGCAGATGGTCGCTATCTGGTTTTCTTAAGCACAGCAGCAAATTTGGTTGCTGGCATTGTAGTGCCAGAAGGGATCCAGCAGGTGTATCGGTATGATCAGATCACGCACCAAACCATTCTCGTGAGCATAGGTGTCAACGGAGTCGCAGCAGGCAATCAAAACTCGGATTCACCGACTATCAGCGCGGATGGGACGCGTATTGCATTTCGCAGCCTTGCGAACAATCTTCATCCTTTAGACACCGATAATATCTCGGATATCTTCGTTCGCGAATTGGATGGCACTCCATCGACTTTACTTGCGAGCGTGAATACAAGTGGAACGACTAAAAGTAACGGATACTCATCGCAGCCCATAATTAGCGCTAACGGTGAAAAAGTAGCGTTTGTGAGCAATGCTACCAACATCGATCCGATGGATAAGGATTTGCTTCAAGACGTCTATGTGCGAGACTTGATTGCTCCGTTCCAAACCATTCTTGCGTCAGTAAGTGATGATGGTAATACGAAGGGAAACTCCTCTTCCGATTCACCGTCGATTAGCGCTAACGGAATTCGCATTGCGTTTTCAAGTAGTGCGTCGAATCTACATCCTTTGGATACAGATCCATTCTATGACATTTTCGTGAGGGAAGTAGATAGTTCTCCAAAGACAATTTTGGCGAGCGTCAATGCGGCTGGCGACAAGAAGGGAGACTTCTTTTCGGAGTCTCCGACGATCAGTGCAGACGGAAAGCGAGTTGCATATTTGAGCCGTTCCACCAATCTGGATCCTCGCGATCGTAACCCAAACGACGATGTTTACGTGCGCGTGCTCGAGCCGATACCCACAACATTTCTCGCCAGCGGGCCAGGTCTTTTTAATATGGATTCTGACTCCGTAAGCATCAGCGCCGATGGGATGCGAGTTGCCTTCGCAACAGGCAACAGCCTTGTACCACTCGACCCATATAGGAATTTCGATTCGGATGTTTATGTGCGCGAATTAGATGGTAGTGATAGAATCATCTTGGTGACCGTGAACGCAGCTGGCACTGAAAAGGCAAATAGTGGCGGGATCCTTCCCAGAATTAGCGCGGACGGCAATCGTGTCGTTTACGTTTCTGCATCTAACAATCTGGATCCACAGGACACCGATAACCTTTTCGATGTTTTCGTTCGAGAACTTGACGTCACTCCGGCAACTTATCTCGCAAGTATCAATCAAGACGGTACAGCTAAAGGCAATAGCGATTCCACTTCGCCGTCGATCAGCGCCGATGGTAGCCGGGTCGCATTTGTGAGCTTGGCGTCGAACCTTATTGCTGGGGACTGGAACGGGAAAAACGATGTCTTTGTTCGTGAGCTTCCTCCGCATCGTTGGCAAAATCCAAGAGATCGTTATGACGTCGACGAAGATGGACTAATCAGTCCTTTGGACGTTCTGGTTCTTGTGAACGATATCAACCAATTCTCAACTCGAATATTGCCAAGCGAAACACCTGCGGGACCGAAACCACCGCCCTACCTCGATGTTGACGGTGATGATTATGTCTCACCCTTGGACGTATTACTAGTAATAAATTACCTCAATGCTCAGGTGCTACGGCTAGGTAGCGGCGAAGGCGAGAGAGGCGAGGCGAATCCGCAGGAATGCATCAAATCGCTGCGAACCCGGCTAATTGACATTGTTTTGAGTGCCGAGTCGTGGCGAGAAGAACTGGTGAGTAGTCGTCGATCTCGACTGGGGAATTCCGTGTGCGGCCCGCCGATTGCATTTAGGTCGTTCATGTAGCGAGGTTGATTTCTTTCAAATTTGCCGTTTGGAATACTTGGGTGTGGCTATGACAAACTCTCTTCGCCTAATTGCTTTCTTACTTTTAGCAGGTTGTCAACCGTCTATTCGTTCCGAAGATGAATGGCTTGGCAAGCGTGTCTTTTGGAAGGATTCGGCAGTCGTAATGAATGGCACAGAGGTCATTGATAAGTACAAAGTGCTTTCATTACCTGGAGAAGTCAAGGAAGTTAAAGGTGACTTGCTTCGGCTAGGACGTTATTGGATAAGAAAAGCTGAATGTATGCAATTGAACGAGGCTATTGATTTCTACGCGGAAGAAATTCGAAAGAACCCAAGATCAACTCGGGCATTTCTACAACGTGCTGTCTGCTGGGAGGAGAAAGGCGATTTAGACAACGCCATCAAGGACATTGACGAAGCCATTCGATTAGATCGAACGGATGCAGTTGCGTTCAAGTACCGTGGAGATGCCAAGTCCGAATTGAAAGACTATGTCGCGGCAATCGATGATTATGATGAAGCGATTCGACTCGATCCAACGTATGCAAGAGCCTACGGCATGCGAGGAAATGCCAAGTCCGATTTGAAGGACTATGCTGGAGCCATCGCGGATTATGACGATTACATCCAGCTCGATCCAATGGATGCGATAGGACCGTACAATCGCGGGATCGCAAAAAAAGATTTGAAGGACTATGCCGCCGCAATTCAAGACTTTGAGAAAGCCATTCGGCTAGATCCAAAGTTTTCCGCTGCCACCGCAAATCTCGCATCTGTCAAGAAGCATTTGGGCAACTACGCTGAAGCGGTCAAAGATTTCGATAAAGCTATTCGGCTAAACCCAAAGAATGCAATTGCATACCACGGTCGGGGCCAAGCCAAAGTCTTCTTGTATGACTATGCGGGGGCCATCAAGGATTTAGACGAAGGCATTCGGCTCGATCCAATGCAAGCGGAATGTTACCTTAGTCGCGGAAGCGTAAAACTGATAACAAAGGATTACGTGGGAGCGATGGCTGATTATGACGATGCTAGCAGGCTCGATCCCAAATCTTACCCCGTCAGACTTGCTAAAGCATTCCTTCTATCAACCGCCAAAGATGCATCTGTTCGCAATTCGGATTTAGCGATGACGCTGGCTGATGAGCTGTTAAGCGAAGATTCCAAGGATCCGTATGCCATGATTACTAAGGCATGTGCCATGGCCGCCAATGGTGACTATGAATCTGCGATTGCGCTACAGGAAAGTATTACCGACGTCGCATGGCAAATGGATGATAGTTTTCTTGGTGGAGCATGCGCAAAGGCGCGAATTACCGCTTGGAAATCCAGCAAGCTATGGCATCCATAAAATAGAGGACGAGGTTCTTCACTTTTGCAGAATGCGGAACGACAAAAGGGCTGTCAAGTAATCGAACAATTTTTCGAATTGAACCACTAAAATCGGCGAAGAACCGGACCACTAAACGATGTCAATTGAACGACCACAAAGCGTAACGGTAATCGCAATCATTCTGATTTTTGCTAGCGCATTCGATTTATTATTGGTAGGGTTGGCAATTCTTCATTGGCTACTGGAGGGGCAGCGAGTTGACTTATATGCGGTTGTGCTGATGACTCGCTCCATACTTAGCGTATTCTGTGGGATAACGTTTCTGCGTGGAAATAACTGGGGGCGAATTGCCTTTTTTGGTTTGCAGCCAATCGTTTTTTTGTTTGGTCTTTTTGAGCAAGTACGTGAAATTTTAATGCCGGCTTTTATGCCCGAGCTGCACTTTTTTGGCAATTTATTCTCGATCTTATGGGAAAGTTTGATGCCAGTCACCTTCTTCGGAGCGTTAGTCTATTTTTTAACCAGACCAGAAACAAATGCATTTTTCAAGAAGTCGTCGGCTATGGTGAATACAGAATGCGAGCAAGAAGTGGGCACTCGTTTCATGTCGCCGAACCCATCCAATCATTTCTCGTATCTTCACTGGTATCTTCAAACGCTTCGCGAATGCACAACATTTTCAGGTCGTATCGGCGTCTTGAAATTCTGGGTTTTCCATTTAATCAACTTGGCCATCTGTTTCATTCCCTTTATAATTTCTATCATTCTTATTCATAGTCAGAGTCCAGATGCTCCCGATAGCGGGCCTCTTCCATTTCTGTTCATTCTCCCATTGCTTTTTCTAACACCTGCAATTGCTGTTAGAAGATTGCACGACTCGGGGAAATCGGGATGGTGGTTACTGCTTGGGTTTCTTCCTGGTGCTGGGGGGCTAATTCTCTCAGTCTTATTGCTGCTTCCTGGCGAAACCAGGGAGAACAGATACGGGGTGGTACCTTCCAAGTAGCTGTAGTTTGCTCCTCAACAAGTTCTGCCGCAGTCGTACGGCCTGTCCATAGCGTTTGTTATCAACGAGATTGAAAGCGATGTATCCAAATCGCAAGTTCTATTGGCCCGCACTAGGCCCAAGACACACGGACCGCGAAGGCATTCTCTCAGTCACTTGACACTCCAATGTTCCAACAACCTATTAATCGAGGAAGATACAGCCGACAAAAGGTGCAGGCACGCTCCGCCGTACCGTTCGCAGTCAAGCTTTTACCAGGATTCCAGGTGGACGGCACATGGAATGTGCCTACTACTTTGACTTTTGTCGGCTGTTCGGCAACACGAGTCCAACGCCCCGAATGGGGCACCAACTACTTAGCCCTGGGCTAAGCTGCGAAAGCCCGTTGGGCTAGCTGAGCTGCAAAAATTTTTCCAAGGCCAAACGGTTGGATCGAAAAGCGATGCGTTCAAGTATCCCAGGTGATAGGTCCGTCCATATCCAGGATGATACTTCGGATGACTCAGCCATAATCGCTTGGCCCGAGCTGATTTTGGAATGAAAGAAGATATCGATCACGGGGTTAATGATCCCTTGGTAGACGTATGCATTGGGGGCTGTCATGAGGTAGTTCAAATCACCCACTGAAATGCCGACCTCTTCTAAAATCTCACGACGAACAGCAATCTCCGCAGTTTCGTTTTGGTCGATGAAGCCACCGGGCATCCCAAGCAATCCCTTGCCAGGATCTCGTGCTCGTTCGATGAGCAGGACTTTCCCCTGTTCATTGAGGATGACTGCCCCGACAGCGGTAACCGGGCCAAAGAAGCTCGTGTAATGACAAGCTTGGCATCGGAAAGGGCGATCAACTGCTTCGGGTTGACGCGGACTGCCACACCTAGGGCAGAAACGATAGGCTGCCGAGAGTTCCATCGATTGTCCCCCGCTGAGGTCTGTCGAATTTGGTGAGCTGGAAAGAAACGAGCTTGGCGAATCATTACGCAACGCGGCGAATCGCACCCGAGTTCGCGAGTCCAAGCGGCAAAGCCAATGGCTGATCGTCCGTGACAACCAATTGGATCGCGATATGACGCGATGCGTTGAGGAGTATCGGGCTCTTCAGATTTGCCGTCAACGTACCACCGTTCTTGCTGACGATGCTCAGCACATACAACTGATCCTCGGTATGCAGGTGCAATAGAGCAAGGTCCCGCCTGTTTGCGTGAACACGATAACTGGAGGAAAAGCGTCGAGGGCTGACGACCGGCAAGGCGACGTTCGCCAACGCCACCGATTGCAACCAAGCCACTTCTTCGTTGTCTTGGCTGGAAAGCAAAACCCAGTGACGGCAGGTTTCAAAACCGATCAATCCCTGCGGCATAAGCAACATGTCCGAGTGATTGATGTCCATTTTCCCAAATCGCGAAGACTGAATTTGCATGACGTCACCATGGACCAAAATTCCAACGATATGCTACAATCGTTATTATCGGCAACCGAACGATTGCCGCGTGAGTGCATTTTGAACTCGCACCCAGTTTTCAATCACCGGGCTTAATCACCGGGCTCCCGCCACCAACGATTTTTAAAATTTGATGAGTGATAGCAATCTACTGTTAAGTCGCATCGACGCGGTCCGTGTTCGTTTGGTCTCACTTCGAGACGGTCTTTGACTACGCTAACAAAGTCGAAGAAATTGGAAAACGAGAAGAGCTCATGTCTGGGCCCAGTTTTTGGGATAACTCGGACAGAGCCCAGCAAATTGTCCTTGAACTGAAGAGTTTAAGATCGATCGTTGAACCGTTGCGCGAAGCCATTCAATCATGCGATGATTTGGCTGAGCTTGCAAGCATGATCGATGACGAGCCCTCCGTTGCGGGGGAAGTGGAGCCGGAGGTTGGCAAGCTTGAAAAGGCTGTGGAACAACTCGAGCTCAAGGCCTTGTTAAATGGTCCAATGGACGAGTGCGGAGCGATTCTCTCCGTGCATGCCCGAGAAGGTGGACTCGACGCCAACGATTGGGCGGAAATGCTTCTCGGCATGTATATCTCATGGGCTCAGAAAAACGGATACACCGCTGAGTTGGTCGACCGCTCGGACAACGAGGGAGCGGGTATCACTCAAGCGACCGTGATCATTCGCGGCCCGTCCGCCTACGGATATCTGAAAGGTGAGGAAGGGATCCATCGCTTGGTTCGAATCAGTCCTTACAACGCGGAAAGCAAACGTCAAACAAGTTTTGGGGCGGTCGACGTTTCGCCGGAAGTAGACGATGCAGTTGAAATCGAAATCAACGAAAAGGATATCCGTGAAGACGTCTACCGCGCGTCGGGTGCTGGCGGTCAACACGTCAACAAAACAAGTTCGGCAATTCGATTGACTCACATTCCAACCGGAATCGTAGCTCAATGCCAGAGCGATCGCAGCCAGCACAAGAACCGCGCTCAAGCATGGAAAATGCTGCGAGCTAGATTGGCTCGCGTCGAAGAAGAAAAACGCGAAGCCGCACAAGCAACCAAGTACCAGAACAAAACGATTACCGGCTTTGGATCCCAAATTCGAAATTATTTCTTGCACCCGGATCAACGGGTCAAGGATTCGCGAACGGGTCACCAAATCGGCAACTTCCACGCAGCCATGGACGGCGAGATTCAAGGATTCCTGGAAGCGTTTCTGAAATATCGAATGGTCAGCGAAACGAGCAAGGAATGAACCGCACGGCTTCGTTGTCGGCAGGCGTATTGTGCGTTCGCTATCGGAGGCTCGGTGATCGGCTAGCACACGAGATCGGAACGCTGGATGGCGATTCGTTTTATCCGGTGCTCGAGTCGATCGAAGGGACCCCTGCGGACGCATGGCCTGTGAGCCCACCCATGCAACAAATCGTCGAAGAATCGATCGGAGCGAGCTTGTGTCCCGTTCTCTTGGGAGTTGGCTTGTCCGGAAACGGACACTGGTCGATCGCGATCGAATCTCAGTATGCATCCTCGCTGAAATTCGACGTTGCGTGCAAGAACTCCAAAGAGTCCATTGGGTTCGGTTCGAGATATCGTGTCTCGACCGAATGGATTGTCGCCAGTGCGACTAGTTCTGAAATCGGGCTAAACCATCTGAAACGCGAATTCGTTCCAACCAAGCTCCAATTGCTCGCAACCATCGGGCAGCTTAGGTATGATGATGCTGACCGGACGATCGCGATTGTTCCTGCATCGGATCCAGAGAGAATGCTCACGCACCGATGGTGCTATCGGATTGGCATTGGGTAACGAATATGCGCACGAATCTCAACGGACAATTGTTTGCTAGACAAATCCGAATGCTGCGAGGCTTGCGAGTTCGGCTAAATCATTTGGAACGTTCTCGATCTGTCGACAAAAATTCCCTCGAATTGAAACGCAACGAGGCTACTTCTGCCTTTTCGATTCAACAAAGTCGAATGCAGAGAGAACACTTTGAAGGCTGGCGCAAAGCCATCACCCATTGGGATTCGCAACTTGAAAAGCAGATGGCGATAGCTGAACGCGAAACACTTCAAAATATCCTCGACGAGAAGGAAGAGTCGAAACGACTCAAGTCCGAGTTCAGCCACAACAAGGCGAAAATCAAAAGCGAAAACGAAAATGCGTCCAACGCACTGAAAAAAAAACTCGACGATACGAAATCGTCGTTGGCGAGTGCGAGAGATGGTATCAAAGCCAAATTGGAAACGGAACGGATGGCGGTGGAGCACCAAATGGATGAGTGCCGCGAATGGGTTGGAATTCGAACCGGCGCCGTCGACTTGCAAAACCTCTCCGCCAGTCTTTCGGTCGAAAGCACCAAGGAAGTTTTGGCACTGCTAGATCTCAATCAGGTAGGCAAGCAATTCGAGATTCAAAAAAAATCGCTTGCTAAAGACATTCAACGAATGCAATCCAATCCGGTAACTAAGATGCTTGGTTCGTATTGGTTTTTGGCGTTCGGCCCGATCCTCGGCGCGCTAAGCGCATTCATCGCGTGGTCTCTGGGAGTAGGCCCAATCCTAGTCGCGGTAGTTGGCATAGTTGGATCGATCGTTTTTTCTGCCATCATCCATTTTACGACGACGCCTATGGTAACACGCACGATTCGCCGTATGTTCCCAATGGTTGTCCAGGATGAGCAGATCGCTTATCTGATCCTGGCCCAAGGGGGACGCATCGCAGAAAACAACTGTCAAAACGAAATGGCTCGCTTCGAAAATCAATACTCTGCGAACCAGCTCAAGCTGGAGGAACAGTATCAACAAAATCGAACCCGGCTCATGAATGAATACACCTTGCAGGCTGAGACGCTCGTGGCCTCAAGTCGTCAGAAACGTGGTGCTTTCGCTGCCAATAGAAAAGAACAACAACGTAAAACCGATTCGGACCAAGAGCCTCGTCTCGACGCACTTGCCAGACAAAACGAAACGTCCAAAGAGACATGGAAGCGGGACCGGAAAGCGTTTTTCGCGAACCTTGAGGATGAGTTTCAGCGTTCGCAGAAATTCTCGATGCAGCGCTGGTTGAATGGTTGCGATCGTTCGGCAAGACGAATGCACGCCCTTCAGAACCAAACTCTTGGAGCCTTTCCTCCTTGGGATTCTCAATGCTATACCGATGGCAATTGGCCACGCATCAGCGATTCTTTGGCTTGGAAACTCGGTGAGATTCAACCGCACGAACACCTTCAATCCAAGATCAACGATTCGAATTTTTCGAACGAGGCTTTGGAACAGCCTTGGTCTATCTTTTACGATTTGTTGTCGCATGGTGCATTGGTTTTGGAAACAGATCCCGAATGCAAAGGCGCTTCGGATCGGATGGTTCGCAACACTCTACTTCGAGCGGTAACATCGGTTCCTGCGGGTAACTTGAATGTAACGATCATTGACCCCGAGGGTTTGGGCAAGCAGTTCTCCTGGATCATGTCGTTGGCGGACGTGGATCCCTCGTTGGTAAACCACCGAGTTTGGACGCAGCCACTTCATATCTCCGAACAACTTGCAAACACGGCTCGGCATGTGGAAGACATCATTCAGCAGAGTCTCCGCAATCGGTATGCGAACTTGATCGAGTACAACAATAGTGCTGGTCCGATGGCGGTTCCCTACCGACTCATCGTCTGGTCCAACTTTCCATTCGGTTTGGATGACCACTCCTGGCAATCTCTTTGTTCGATAATGTCATCCGGTGGGAAGTGTGGCGTAGGAGTCATACTGCAAGTTTCCGACTCCTACGTTTGGCCGACATTCGCAGACCGTTCTAAACTGAATGAATTTGGCTTGCGACTCAAGTTGGCAGCCATACCAAGCCAAGTCGTTGATTCCATCGCCGGCGATCCCTCTGTTGAGATCACCATCGATCATCCCGAGTTGTCGATGTGCCGTGTGTTGCCCGAGCAGCCACCCTCTGAGGAACGAATCCAAGAGATCATGGAGCATCATGTTGCTTCCACTCTCAATTTGGGCAAACGTGTTGTCCCGTTTGAATCGATTGAAATACCAGCTAGCGGACAGCAAACGACATCCAGCGCCGAGGGGCTCTCGATTCCCTTGGGCATTTCGGATGCGGGACGCGTTCAGTCTTTGAAACTGGGTATGGGCACAGCCCAGCACGTGCTGATCGCAGGGAAAACGGGTTCGGGGAAAAGCTCTTTGTTGCACACTTTGATTACAAGTGCCGCGATGAAATACTCGCCAGAACAGTTGCGTCTCGTTCTATTGGACTTTAAGAAGGGGGTGGAGTTTCAAGTCTATGCCGAGACGATGCTTTCGCATGCGGATATTATCGGAATTGAGAGCAAGCGAGAGTTTGGTGTCAGCACGCTCGAGTATTTGGATCGCGTGCTGCATGCGCGTGGGGAAGCTTTTCGGCAATGGGGAGTGCAAGATCTACCGAGCCTTGCCAAAAAATATCCTCAGCATAGTTTGCCGCGAATCTTAGTTCTCATCGATGAGTTTCAAGAGTTGTTTGTCGAGGATGACAAGCTTTCTCAACAGGCCTCGATGCTGATGGATCGGATTGTTCGTCAGGGGCGATCGTTTGGAATCCATCTCCTATTGGCCTCACAAACGCTTGGCGGGGCCTACTCGTTGCCCCGCACAACGCTTTCGCAAATGGCGGTGCGGATTGCATTGCATTGCGATAGCTCCGATGCCATGTTGATACTTAGCGAAGACAACACGGCGGCAGAACGACTGAGGCACTCTGGGCAAGCGATTTACAACGACGCGGGTGGAAGGTTCGAAAGCAATTTGAATTTCCAAGTCGCCTATGTTGAAAAGAATGCTCAAGTAGAACGCTTGGTCGGGCTCAAGAAATTCCCGGTTCCACACTCGCCGACCACCAACGCGTTGGGTAGGCAGGTTGTTTTCGAAGGACATAAACCAGCCGTCTGGGATGAGGCCAGTATTGCCATGGCTTTGGCCGATTTGCACATGGATGACGCATCTTTGCCTATGATTTTGGGCGAGAGTGTCTCGATCGATCCGCCGATCATCAAGTCCTTGTCGCGGAGCGCTGGTCGCAATGTGATGGTCGTGGGGCAAGACGAATCGAGCGCTGCTGCACTTCTGGCGAGCTTGATCGCAGGTTTTTCGCATGTGGCTCCGACGACGGATGGTTCCTCCAACCAACCCTCGGTTGTGCTTATGGACGGTTCGCGAAACGAAGATGAGTCCTTGCGAATCCTGATTGGGCAATTGGCCAACAACAAAAGGCTTGTTCAAATCGCAGATGTACGCAGTATCGATACCACGATGGAAGCGATCAAGCTAGAACTGGACCGACGTAGCGCCGCACCCGATCAGGCGTATCCATCAATGTTAGTTGCGGTCGTCAATATATCTCGTTTTCGAGAACTCAGACGAAGTGAGGAGTATTCGTTTGGTGAGGCTGGGGATGGTAGTCCGAAGCCGGATGCGGTCTTGGCGGACCTAATGCGAGACGGTCCAACTTTGGGCATGCATGTATGGCTATGGGCCGACAGCGCCGCAACGTTGACGCGATGGATTTCGAGGCAGTCGCTGCGCGACATTGAGCTACGAATACTGATGCAAATGAGCGCATCGGATTCCAATCAACTCATCGATACGAACGCAGCCAACCGGCTCGAGCGATATGTTGCGTTGATCCACGACGACATCGAAGGGAAAGCCACCAAGTTTCGACCGTTCGAATTGCAAAGCGTCTTAAACAAGATCCTTGTAAGTAAAATAAACGCATAGTTGCAAGAAAATCCGTCTATTCCTCCAAACGCAAAATTCGTTTCATGAAGCCATCGAACAAGGGGACCGTAAATGCGATATCACCATGGGCGGGACTATAAGCCATCCCTTTCCGAATAAGCGCGCTGCGAGTGGGTGCAATGCTGTTGACTTGCCGCTTTAGAATCTCTGCAACGTCGCCTGACCGGTGTGGACCAGCCCCTAATTCTGCCATCGCTCGCATGTATCTTTTCTCGGATGGTGCCAGTCGGTCGAAGCGCACACGAAAGAAGCTGCTATCCAATTGCGCAATGGCAGCTTCCGTTGCTGCGATGGCATCGAGAACCGTAATTGGCGATGAGGAAGCGATTTGCCAACAATGTTGCCCCCACGCCTGCAGAAAATAAGGATAGCAGCCAGTTGCACGCACTATTTCTTCGACGGCAACGTCGTCAAAATCGACATGCTGCTTCTTTGCCGGTATCACGATTGCTTCTCTCGCGTGTTCCGGAGTCAGAGGTCCAATTGGCTGGAAATCAAACAATCGCTCTGCATAAGACTTTGCTTTGCCTAGCTGACCAAGAAGTTGAGGCAAGCCTGCTGCAAAGAGCGTCACAGGCAATTGGAATTGGTTGGCTCGGTGAAGGGAGGTGATCAACGCAGCCAGATGTTTTTCTTCCACATACTGCAGCTCATCGATAAACAAGGCGATTACGGTATTTTGTTCTCGGGCGACCTCGCCGAGTATTTGAATCAGTTCAGCCAAATCGTGCTCCAAGTCACCGCTGTCCGCAATT
Organism: Pirellula staleyi DSM 6068; assembly: GCA_945875845.1. Lineage (GTDB taxonomy): Bacteria > Planctomycetota > Planctomycetia > Pirellulales > Pirellulaceae > JBKCUI01. Next base: position 12,683 of record CAMCMB010000031.1, on the reverse strand, counting down.
CCTTCGACAGGTTCCAAATCAACGGAGAATTCAATGTCCTCATATTTCACTTTGAAGGCTTTGGCAAACGATGCTAGCGCGCCAAAAATTCTCTTGACCCCAGCTTTCGCTGCCTGAGCTCGACTTAGCCGAATCAAACTGCTTCGCAGGGAAGGCAAGAGGATCGCAGGCAACGATCTCGATTCAGGTGCTTCGATCGGGACGCAGATGGTGCCCGCAGCCTCGGCGTTTAAGCGAATTTGGTTGAGAAGCACGGTTTTGCCTACCCCTCGCAAGCCGTACATCACGAGACTTCGGGCCGAAAGCCTTTGTCGGATGCGATCCAACGCAATAGACGCCGATTCAATTAGCCCCTGTCTACCGGCAAGTTCCGGTGGGGGAGTTCCTGCACCAGGAGCATATGGATTGGTTCGAGGGTCCATATCTAGCGATCTTAGTATGGTTTAGCAAAATTCAGTAACATTGCCTAATATCGCTATATTTGGTGGTGGGGTCAATAGTTGCGATTGGAAATACGCCCTGTAACTCATTGGGAAAAATGGGAGAACGAGGCTCCTGCCGAGTTATTTACGCCACGGTTCGGCAGGAGCCTCACCCTCACCAGCAATGAATGGATTGGGCAAAGTCGAGGAAAACCTGTTTCCAGGGGTGGCCGCGCTCTCCCGGTGAAATTGCCCGCAATTTCGAAAGGTAACGCCACTAACAAGTCAGCTGCCTGTGCAAGGTTGTTATTTCGGCAACAAGCAAAGCGCGGCGGAGGATGGCCTAGCGATCACGTGGCACGCAATCAATTTGCCGAGCCCTTCGACACGAGGTTTGGCAGCATCAATGGCCGCATTCACGGCGGCCACGTCGCCGCGGATGACTACGGTGACATACCCACCCCCTAGCTTCTCTTTGCCAACCACTTCCACCGATGCGGCTTTGCAGGCCGTATCGATGGCTTCAAAGACAGCCGTGAAGCCTTGCGTTTCAATAAATCCCAGTGCTTGGCTGTTCTCGGCCATCTCGTTGGTTCCTGCGGTGGTGTTCGTGGTTGAAGGGCGTTTGACAACGGATTGTTCGATCAAAACATTGTATTCGTCTGGGCTTAGTATAGCTCGCAATGCTTGTTCATCCGGTCGATTGATGATTCGAATCATCGACTTGGGGGCAGCATTTGGGTCGGATGTGGGATGGAAGAGAGTCGCCGTTTTGAGGCCCATCTCCAACGCGGACTCAACATCGCTGATCGAACCGGCGATTTTGATCACCGAGCCGAGCATATCGTTCCACTCTGCTTGGATCACTTGTATTTGGGCTTGCTTGGACATTTGGTCCAATGCAACGATGGCGGCTGTCCAGCCAAGCGTTTCTAAAATGCCAATCGAATCCGGCAGGGTGACATCTGCCGTCTCGGATTTAGGAAGCCATTCCTCTAAACTTGCTAACGTGGTTTTGCTCATATCATTGCTTTATTGGGGTGCCATTTCGCTTAGCGGCAGATGGCGATAGTAGGATTCCAAACAATAGAGTGCGAAACAAGTTGCATACAACCTGCCACCTGCATTCGCGTGATTATCGTCGTCCCCTGGCCAGCTTCCCCTTTCTTTTCCGTTCGCAACCTGCATCTTTGGAAGCACCTCCTTCATCGACTGATTCCAGGCTGTCCAAGCTTGTCCGCCTATGTGATGCAACGTGGTCGTTGCGTAGTACCAGTAGTAATAAGAAATGCGATCCGGTTCCATTGCGATCGGGTTGCTGACAAGAAATTCAGCGCCCTCAACGATGCGAGGGTCTTTGGTATCCCAGCCCAGGTACAAACGACAAAGCATACCCTCAGCGGTCATTGCGGGAGTCGATGCTGAGTAGGACATATATGCGTATCGCTCCCCTTCGGCATCGGGACGATTGCTTCCATTGCGGCGTTGCACGGAATCTAGAAATTGATGGACCCGTTCAAGAACTTCACTGTCCACATCGAGCCCTGCCATTCTCGCACTAATCAGAGCCATCACGTACCAGCCAGTTACGCTGGTATCCCCTGCCTCGCGCGGCTGATAGCGCCAACCACCATTTTTACCTTGGGATTTTTCTGCATACCGAATGGACTTTTGAGCTATGTCGCGCAGCTCTTTGTCTCCTGTCATTCCATACAACTCACAGACGGCAATCGAGCATTGAGCGTGCGCGTAAGTTCGCTGATTTCCTGCGGATTGGTCGGCAAAGAATCCTTCCTTGTTCTGCAACTTGACTACAAACGTAATTCCCTTTCTAACAACTTCTTTGTATTCGCCGGATTGGTGCGTGTTTCCCGCTCCCATAAATGCCAACAATGCCATCGCGGATGCGGCGGGCTTGTTCTCATTGACCCCTCCGTCGGTATATGGGCCCACTAAACTCCATGAGCCGTCTTTGCGTTGATTATTTGCAAGCCACTTCAGTCCTGCCGCAACGGCATCTTCGGTCCCCTGCGTTCCTCCGTACGCCTTCAACAAAGCATCCTTCATCGCACCCGTTCGGCCACGCAACCCGTTTGTGATGGTGAGCGGGACAGCCAAGTCTGTCAGTGAATTGATGGATGGGGTAACATCGACAACGACTATTTCATTGAGCGTGGGTTCCAGGTTCATCGACAAAGACTCGTTGGGATCCAATTCGACGGAATCGGACTGTGTTTCAAACACCGATAGCTCGTCCTGACCTTGCTCGTCACTGATACCGGCAAGCAGCGAGATGGTTGTTCGTATTTGGTCGCTCAGTGGAATCAGCGCCAGCAGCAAAATCAAGGCGACATGCACGACCAAGCTGATCAGCCACGACGGGGTTTCTTTCAACGTCAACGGAACCAGGCGCTCATAAATCGAGTCGGTTGATTCCGGGCTCTCCTTATCGGATTCGGCTTGACCTATTTCCGTTCTTGGAGAAACGCGGGACGATGGGGGCAAAGACTTGCCTGGAGTGCCTGGAGGGACGGGCAAATTAAATTGGTTCAACCCACCGACCTCGAAAGGCGACGGAGGGACTTCGCTAGTGATTTTTGGCGGAAAGGGTGGCGGTTGCGAAGGACTCCACGCTTTGCCTTCCGCCGTGGGTCGAACCAACAGTGGAGGCATAGCCGAATCGAGGATTTCCGACGAGGATTTTTCAGGCACCGCGATGAGATTCCGTTATCATTAGAAAAGGTTGTGGCCGCCGAGCGACTAATCTTACGCATTATGCCGACTATGCAAATTGCGCTAGCCAACCCTGCGGACAGTTTCTGTGTCCTATTGAATGTAGGACATTGCGACTGCACAATCAATTGCGAGGCTGGATTTGGAGGCAATTAGCGGCTCGTCGCAAGCCCTCCGGCGGTGACACGGTCTGCCGCTCGGCTAACTTTGCTTTTTCCGCAGATCCAGCCACTCGCTGTGAAAAGTGCCCGGCATGTCGATTCTCTGATAGGTGTGTGCGCCAAAGTAATCTCGCTGAGCTTGCAGCAAATTCGCCGGCAATCGTGGCAAACGGTAACTGTCGTAGTAGGCCAAAGCGGTGGTGAACGCCGGTGCTGGCAGCCCCAAATGCGTTGCAGCCATGATCACAGCCCGCCAAGAATCCTGGGCTTTTTCGATTGCTTTTTGGAAGTAAGGATAAAGCAGCAAATTTTCGAGATCCGGCTGCGCATCAAATGCTTCCTTGATGCGATCCAAGAATTGAGCGCGAATGATGCATCCACCGCGCCACAACAAGGCGCAGTCGCCGTAATTCAATTCCCACTTGTGCTCTTTGCTCGCTTCCTGCAACTGAACAAAACCCTGCGCATAAGAACATATCTTCGAAGCGTACAAAGCTTGCTTCACCGCTTCGATGAACAACTTTTTGTTGCTGACCAAATCGTTAACGGCCGCTCCAAATAACTTATTTTGGGAAAGTGATGGACTCGCAAGAACCTTGCTTGCCCGCACGCGTGCCTCTTTGATCGAGGAAAGCGATCTTGCATAAACGGCCGTGGTAACCAAAGTCGATGGCACACCCAGATCAAGGGCCAGTTGGCTCATCCATTTCCCCGTACCCTTGGCGCCTGCCACGTCGAGAATCTTGTCCACAAGATAGCCGTCTCGGCCCTGGTCGTCCTTGACGCTGAAAATGTCTCGCGAAATCTCGATCAGGTAGCTCTGCAGTTCGCTCGTGTTCCATTCGGAAAACACAGTGTAGAGCTCATCGTTGGTCAGGCCAGCCGCTTCCTTCAGCAAGAAGTATGCTTCGCAGATCAACTGCATATCGCCGTACTCGATACCATTGTGGACCATTTTCACGTAGTGGCCTGCTCCGCGAGGACCTACCCATTCGCAACACGGAATGTCGTTCTTCGGTCCAACCTTGGCCGCGATGGATTGGAAGATTGGTTTGATGGTTTCCCACGCAGCCTTGCTGCCACCAGGCATTAGGCTTGGTCCTTTGAGAGCGCCCTCTTCACCGCCCGAGACTCCTGCTCCTACGTACAAAAGCCCTTTGCTCTCAACGTATTGGGTCCTCCGTTCGGTGTCTGCAAAGTGTGTATTGCCACCATCGATCACGATGTCGCCTGGTTCCAAATGGGGCAATAGTTGTTCGATTAGGTCATCCACCGCCGGACCCGCCTTGACCAGCATCATGACAAAACGGGGACGCTTTAGATTTTTAACCATCTCCACAATCGAGTGGCATCCGACGAACTTCTTGCCAGCCGCCCGGCCTTTCATCAGTTCGTCTACTTTGTCGGTCGTGCGATTGAAGACCGCCACGCGATAGCCTCGACTCTCCACATTAAGAGCCAGATTCTCACCCATTACAGCCAAGCCGATGAGGCCAAAGTCGCACAATTCGGTCATTAGATTTCAGTTGTTGCAAACAACCGTCACAAAGTGTTGAAGAAAATTTGACAAAAAGCGGGTATTTGCTGGTATTGAAATCAGCGTTTTGGACAAAACGAAACCGGAATTCTAGCTCGCGAATGCATTCGCATCAATTGCACCTGATTGGGCTTCCATGCGGTCCCTGAAATTTGATATGACCTCCAGTTGTAGTTTTTCAAGAATTATTCCTAAGGTAAACCGGACAAGGATGTCAGGTCCATGAAGCGATTTGTCTATGTAGCCGGCGCGGCGGGCTTAACGAGTGCGCTCGTTTTGCTTTCCATGTCTATCGCGCAACGCGACGCTCGAGTGGGTGATTCCACAACCGACAAAAATAATCTTCCGTACGCGAACCAGCCGGCTGAACCGATTTCGGCCGAGCGCAATGACGCAGATAACCAAGAATTTTCCGCTCCCTTCGTGCGAGCAAACGATTCCAACTCGGGCGATACACCCACGAATTTCAATCGTCAGCCTCGCACATTCGCTGCGTCGTATTCCAGCAACGCCTCGTCACCCGATAACTCACTTCGCGACGAGTCTCCTCCAAAACTGCTAACCGAACCGCCACCGTTTAATGATCTAAGCTCGTTGCCACCCTCCTTCTCAAGCAACGGCGGCAGTAGCCCTCCCTTATTACCCAGTCAATTACCCAGTCAATTGCCCAGTCAGTTGCCGAGCCAATTGCCCAGTGAATTGAACAGTGAATTGCCTAGTCAATTGCCTAGTCAATTTACTACCAGTCCGCCGAGTTTACCGATTCCGGAGGAGCGACGCACGATGTCCATGCCGGCTTCACCCGGTGAGTTGGATCGCAGTTCAGATACGTCAAACGCTCCACCCGTCGCAACTTTCGGACAGCCAACGTATTCCCCTCCGTCCCCTCCGTTTTCGTCCCCGCCATCGTCGCTACCTACGCTCCAATCTGCTCCCGTTTATCCACCCTCTTTTGGAGTGCCCAGTGCGACGCCACCGACCGGGATTTCACCCCAGCTGCCCGTAACCACGCCTGAACCCATCGCGACTCCACTACCCAATTCGCTCAACAACATTCCACCGAATCTACCGCCAACCGCGGCGATCGCTCCACCCACCCAACCGACCTTCAACACAGAGACCAGTACCTCCCCGTACGCGTCAACCAATCCGTCAACCAATTCGTCAACCAATTCGTCAACCAATTCGTCAACCAATTTGTCAACCAATTCGTCCAACAATTCGTCCCCTGCGGCTTCTCCAAAGCTTCCTTCGTTTTCAAGTCCAGCACCTGGCGTACGGCAATTGGATGGTTCGCAAAACCCGAGCATGGAAATTCAGAAACGCGCGCCGAGCGAAGTCCAAGTGGGCGTACCAGCGATCTTTACGTTGCTCGTCCGGAATGTTGGCAACGCCGCTGCGTTCGAGGTTAATGTCGTTGACTCAGTACCGAAAGGGGCCAAGCTGATTCGGACGAGCCCTCAAGCTCAACCCAATGGCCCCAACGGACTTGTTTGGAAACTCGGCGAGATGGCTGCAGGCTCCGAACAAGTCCTGACCATCGAGCTCGTCCCGGAAGCCGAAGGGGAAATAGGCTCGGTTGCGAGCGTCAATTTTGCAGCCCACGCATCCGTTCGAACCATGAGCACACAACCCAAGCTTCTTGTCAAACAATTATTCGAACCGGTCGTGCTGGGAGGCGAGAACATTCGCATCATGATCGAAGTAGCCAATGTTGGCACCGGCACAGCTCGGGACGTTCGGCTTCAAGAAGACGTACCGGCCAACTTGAGACACTCGACGGGTTCTCGGGTTTTGGAGCTCAGTCTCGGCGACTTGGCTCCCGGTGAAACCGAAAAACGGGACATCGAATTGTCCGCAATCTCGGCCGGCAAAGCCGCCAACATTCTGCGCGCTATCTCGGAAAATGCTGCGATGAACGAATCCTCCGCACAAATCGAAGTTGTCTCACCCAAGCTTGAAACCAGCATTGAGGGAGCAAGCCTGCGTTACCTGGAAAGGCAAGTGACCTACACGGTCCGTATAAATAACTCGGGAACCGCGATAGCAACCAACGTGGAAATCACTCTCTACCTACCAAGCGGACTTCAATTCAATTCCACTATCAACCAAGGCACCTATCTTCCAAGTCAGCATGCCGTGCGATGGAAACTTGCTGAGCTCGCTGCCGGAAGCAAAGCGACCACCGAGGTAACGCTGCTGCCTGTCGAGGAAGGGAGCTTCGTCTTGAGAATGCAAGCAGAAGCTGACGCGATTCGCGCCGATCCGATTGAAAAACCCGTTCGAGTGGAAGGCCAAAGCGAACTCGCGTTCACGATTGAAGATGACAACGACCCAATCGAAACCGAGGGCAAGACGACCTACCTCGTCAAGATCTCCAACATTGGAACGCGAATTGACAACAACGTTGAACTCGCCATCGATTTGCCAGAAGGATCTGTCGTAGAGCAAGTTGATGCGCCGGTGGATTACAAAGTATCGCAACGCAACATCCTCTTCGCGCCGATTGCACAAATGCAAGCCAAGGATCAGCAAACGATTCGGGTTTCCGTTCGACATACACGCGAAGGGACTCACGTGGTCCGAGCCCAACTCAAGAGCAAATTAAGGCCAGTTGCGGTCAGCAAAGAAGAAAGCACCCAAGTTTACCGGGACCAATAAGAACTAAGGCGAGCGGCAGACGGATAGCGATTCGACCTTGGTCCTCATTGGGAGGGTGAGGCTCCTGCCGAACCGTAATTGGGAGGGTTAGGCTCCTGCCGAACCGTAATTGGGAGGGTGAGGCTCCTGCCAAACCGTAATTGGGAGGGTGAGGCTCCTGCCAAACCTTAGCGTAAACAGCTCGGCAGGAGCCTCGCTCTCCCTGCATATACGTTACAATCGGACTGCTATATCCATTTTCCGGTCCTGTTTGAGAAGCTTGTTATGTCTAATAACTCCAGTGATTCCCCCGAGAAAAAACGTTCACTTCTTTCAAAACCGTTCATCGCTATTTGCCTGGTTGTTTTAGCCATCGGCTATTTTTATGGCGAGCAGATCATGGTTCAAGTGATGTACTGGCAGGAGAACTATACGTCGGAAGCCAAGAAAAAAGCGACTTCGGACTGGGTGAAATCCAGTCCCGGCGAACCGGGCACCCCGAGCAAGGGTGGGTTGATACCACCTGAAGAAGATCCTAGCGATTCAGGTACCACTGAACCTGCATCAACCAACCCTCCGGCAGATTCCCCGAGTGAAACTAAGACGGATCCACCGTCGAAGGGCGAAAGCAATTAGTTTCCGTATTGACGTATGACATTAGCTCGGAGGCTAAAATTTTTTGGATGGACCACTTTCGGCGGCAGGTTGACAACCCGACGCGCGAGCAAGGAGCCTTCGGCAATCCCTCGCTCACCGGGCTGTTGATTTAGTAGTATGACGGACTTCCTAGTCCGTCAAATTCTCCATTGACGGACTTGGAAGTCCGTCGCTGTGCCCTTACCCGATAACGACTTCACTAAATCAACAGCCCGTCACGGGCACGGGTTATCAAATCACAGATTCTCCGCTATGGGTACGGCGCACTTTCGAGTATGCTGCGAATTCATTCTATTTGACTCGCCGGACGGCTAGTGCCGTTCCGCTACCGAACCTTATTCATTAACCAAACGAGCTGGTTGTGGTCCGAAACGATAGTGAACAATCAACCCTACGGAATACCTCAAGGGCAATGGCCACCCATCATGACCCCATGGTGGTTTCATCTCACCAAACCGACTTGTCGTAACGCCCTCCGCAAACAAAAGATCCTGAGCATTCAAGCCCAAGGACTGGAACACCTCCAAAATACAATCAACGCCAAACATGGCGTCTTACTAACTCCCAATCATTCGTTCCACTGGGATTCTTATTGTCTCATTGCAGCGGCCGAAAAGCTTAGCATCCCGTTTTACATCATGACGGCATGGCAAGTTTTTGCGGCCAGCAGTTGGTTTCAACGCCTATCTATGCAACGCTGTGGTTGTTTTAGCGTGGACCGCGAGGGAACCGACACGCAAGCCATAAAAACCGCTGTCGATATCTTACAAAATCGACCGCATCCTTTGATGATTTTTCCTGAAGGTGATGTTTATCACACGAACGATCGTGTCACGCCGTTCCGAGACGGAGCTGCAGCAATGGCTCTCATGGCTGCGCGCAAGTCCGAGCGCCCCATCTCGATCATTCCTGTTGCAATCAAACGTTGGTACGTTGACGATCCCTCTCCAAGCTTAGTTCGAACCGTCGAGGAGCTCGAAAAACGATTGTTTTGGAGACCTCAGCATCAAAAACCGCTTACGGAGCGAATTCTTCATGTCGCACAAGGTATCTTGTCACTGAAAGAACTGGAGTATCTTCGGACCACCAACACGGGTTCGTTGAGCGAACGCATCGAACAGCTCTCATCGGAAGTATTGAGCCGCATCGAGCAACGCTACAGTCTCAAAACCAAACAGGCCCTCATTCCAGAGCGAGTCAAAGAAGTGCGTCGAACGATCATTGCGGCCCGGGAAACTGAGGCCGAGACAGCCACTGAGGACCAACGTCGACAATGGTCCGCTGACATGGACGATATGTTCTTAGTTACCCAACTCTACAGCTACCCTGGCAACTATCTCCTCGATAATCCATCCATCGAACGCATGGCGGAAACGCTCGATAAACTTGAGGAAGATGCGCTCGGCGCCGACTTCCCAACGGTTCATGGAGAACGCGAAGTTTTGGTGCGTTTTGACCGCCCGATCGAGTTGCCAATGGGAAAAGACAAGCGACTAGCTCCGGCCGATCTTACCGACCAAATCGAACAACGCGTACAACAAATGCTCGACGAAATGAATACTCAAAGAGCAAGGAAAAGCTGACACTGAAATGTTCTCCTTAAAAAATGTCTCCAAGTCTTTCGGTAAGATGCAAGTTCTAAAGCCGACAACCGTCCAATTCCGTACGGGCGAATCCACCGTGTTGATTGGACCAAGCGGATGCGGCAAAAGTACTTTGTTGCGAATTCTCGTTGGATTGATCGCTCCCGACTCAGGAACGATCGAATTTGACGGCACACAACTTACGATCAAAAATATCGAAAAGCTTCGCCAACGAATGGGCTATGTGATCCAGGATGGTGGCCTGTTTCCTCATTTGACCGCTCGACAGAATATTGGGTTGTTGGCTTCGCATTTGGGTTGGGACAAAGATAAAGTTCGCGCGCGAGTGGACGAACTTGCGGAGTTGACGCGACTGTCTGTTGAAGCACTCGATCGCTATCCGGCACAACTATCCGGTGGGCAACGTCAACGTGTCGGTATTATGCGTGCTTTGGTACTTGATCCAGCAGTCATCTTGTTGGATGAACCGATGGGCGCCCTGGATCCACTGGTTCGATTCGACCTCCAAGAGGACTTGCGCAAAATATTTCGTACGCTCGGAAAGACCGCCATCATGGTGACACATGACATGGGGGAAGCGGCATTCTTTGGCGATCGAGTTATGATGCTCGGCGAGGGTGAGATCGTCCAAGAAGGCCGTCTGGACGAAATGATCTCAAACCCCATCAACGCTTACGTCGCAAGATTCATCAATGCACAACGGATACCGACAGTATGAAAGTCCCTACATTCTTTGTGGTCGTGTTGTCTCTGATGTTGAACTCTGGGTTTGTCTACGGCCAAGCAAAACCGAAGGTCACCATTGGCTCCAAAAGCTTTACCGAATCCGTTGTCTTGGGCGAACTGTTGACGCATTTGGCAGGCAATGCGGGCGCACAAGTTGAGCATCGTTCGGAACTTGGCGGTACGCAAGTTTTATGGAAAGCACTCCTTGCGGGAGACATTGATGCGTATGTCGACTACACCGGAACCATTCGAGAGCAGCTTCTAGCCGATGTGATCAAGTCGGGTGTTGAAATCCACAGCGAAGCCGACATGCGCAGGGAAATGGCTAAGATGCATGTGGTCATGTCCGATCGAATCGGCTTCAACAACACGTATGCGCTTGGCATGAACGGAGTCACCGCAGAGAAACTTGGAATCTTGAAGATCAGCGACCTGCGAGATCACCCAGCGCTGAAGTTCGGCATTAGCGATGAGTTCATGGAGAGAAATGACGGCTGGCGTCCAATGGCGGCCAAGTACCGGCTACCACAAAAAGATATCCGAACGATGGACCACAACCTTGCCTATCGCGGTTTAGAACATGACGCGATTCAAGTGACGGATCTCTACACAACCGATGCGGAGATCGAATACTATCACTTGAGAGTGCTTGAGGACGACATCGGTTTTTTTCCCACTTACTACGCGATGGTCCTGATGCGAGATGACTTGGCGGAACGAGCGCCCAAAATTGCCCAGTCGATAATGAAGCTAGAAAATGCGATCGACTCCAAATCCATGTCGGCCATGACCGCCGAAGTCCGGTTAGATCGCCAGCTAGAATCGAATGTTGCGGCCAAGTTTTTAAACGACAAAATGAACCTCGGAATATCCTATGAGGCGGAGAGTGTCCTTGCCAAATGGCAGCGTTTTCTTGGGAGGTTAACCAAGACAACCGCTGAGCATATGTTTTTGGTTACCATTTCGTTGGGTTTGGCCATCGCTGTCGCGATTCCATTGGGGATTCTAGCGGCACGCAATGAGGCCTTTGGAAATACGATTCTGGGAGTGGTAGGTGTCATCCAAACACTTCCGTCGATGGCGCTGTTGGTGTTCATGATCCCATTCTTTGGTTTGGGGGCAGTACCGGCGATCGCGGCCTTGTTCTTTTACAGTTTGCTGCCGATTGTGCGCAATACCTATGCTGGATTGACTCAAATTCCCAAAGCAACAATCGAATCCGCAGATGTTCTTGGACTTGGCCGAGGTGCGAGATTGCGACTGGTGGAACTACCATTAGCGCTCCCGTCCATTCTGGCAGGTATCAAGACTGCTGCAGTGATCAATGTGGGAACCGCAACCATCGGTGCATTGATCGGAGCCGGCGGGTATGGTGCCCCAATTTTGACCGGAATCCGACTGTCCAGCATCCCACTCATATTGCAAGGTGCGGTGCCAGCAGCGGTCTTGGCGATCGTTGTTCAGTTCGGTTTCGCATTCATCGAAAGAAGATGTGTCTCGCCAGGATTACAAAGCCGTTAAGCGAGCGTCTATGTAGTGCTAGGTTTGGCAAGTGGCCTTCGCCACTTTTTGTGGAATGAATGCTTTTTGGATTATTGCATAGTTTTTCCGTATGAATACCAGTCCAAGCTTTTCGTTTCGTAGGTCAAGTGCTTCTTGATTATGCGACTATTCGAGTTATCGACACGCAGTGCATGATCGCTCATGGGCCATCAAGGATGGGTCGTGTCGTCTCATATATTCTTGCACAGTTCAAGGCACCTGTGGCGTCATAAATCGGTAGGGCGACGTGTCTGGCGTTCGTGTGCTTGCGTTTTGCTCGCTTGCTCATAGAGTGCACTCCAGTGTCAGCTGGTCTGGGTGGCTTCATCTCAAGGTTGGCTCATTGGCTACTTGCTCATACGATTCGATCGTTTGGTAAGGTCGTCCTTTCATTGGCTTGTTTTTTGTTCAATGCGATAAATCCAGGGGTTTGGGGCTGGCCCCATTGTTCCCAGAAAAAAGTGATTGCTTGAAAGATTTAATAGGTGCCGGGGAAAGATTTAATAGGTGCCTGGCACGAATGGTGCTGTAGGCCTTAGATGATTGCGCAAGCTCTCTAGCGGCTGAGTGGGTGTTTTGTTAAATTCCACCAACCTTGGCAATTGGTACTGATTCAAAAACCTGCCTTGGCTAAAATCCAGAACCTTCCTTGGGTGTTGCA